>CAMYKB010000012.1 GCA_947258875.1 uncultured Gammaproteobacteria bacterium
AGGCCATGTAACTCACCGTGCAGGTTTTAAATCCCCCTTCAGGCGTGCCCGAGCATCGTAAGGCTTTGGCTGGAAGCCCGAGGGGGTGCAGCATGGATGCTGCGCGTTGAACGTCAGCACAGGGACGTGCTGTCGTTCAACTGCCGAGCGAAAAATGCAAAGCGCAGGAATAGCGTGACTTGGGGGCGGCATTTTCTTTGGGTACTTTCTTTGTTGCTGTTGACAAAGAAAGTGCCTCGCCCGCGGGTGCGAATACCCGCATAAGACAAGCGTCGCGTTAGCGACACATTAAAGGCTATATTCCCGGGTTGCACCGCGCTTTGCCCGGACCACGAAACTAGATTCCCGCCTCGGCTTTGGCATCCTGCGTCGCCCTACCACCTACCTCCATGTAGGTGTGCGCGGGTATGACGACTTTTGTTTTTCAGATTTCATGTCGATAGCCACCATGGAATGCTTATACTCTACTAATAGCTTGAAACGAGATAACATCATTATTAGCAGGACAGCAATGAGCCTGACACCATTGATTCTGATCCATTGATCCTTTCATGAAAGAAAAAAATGAAATAAATTGTCCACGCTGCAATGAAAAAATGGCGAAAACAAATAGCAGTGGTATTAATACTCACACCTGCCTCTATTGTAGAGGCGCCTGGCTAAACAAAAACTCTCTCACGCAATTACTAAGCAAAGAATCAGATGCGCCAAATATAGGTGACATTATTGAGTCATTTCATACACAAAACGAGGGAGGTACAGCCAGGCATTGCCCTGGATGCGAAAACACTCAATTAGAAATTATTCATGCGCATAACATAGAATTGGATTTATGCCCTAAATGTAACGGCCTGTTCTTCGATGAGGGCGAACTGAAAGCAGTACTTCCCGACTCACACATGCCGGAAAATAAAATGGGCTTTGGTACATATGCAGCGAGCGAAGGGCTGTTTTGGATTCTTATCGGGTTTTTCACTTAATAGCGCGACCCAAAGGAGATTCAATGCAGCTGGCGTCATTGATTCTTTCCAAGACTTGACAAGTTGGGCTTCGCTTCACTCGCCCCTAGCGTACGCTTAATAACTGACCCAGGCCATGTAACTCACCGTGCAGGTTTTAAATCCCCCTTCAGGCGTGCCCGAGCATCGTAAGGCTTTGGCTGGAAGCCCGAGGGGGTGCAGCATGGATGCCCTTCGGGTTAGCCTGAAGCTATTCAAATTCGTTCCCTACGAATTTATCTTTGTTGCTGTTGACAAAGAAAGTACCTCGCCTGTGGGTGCGAATACCCACATAAAATAATCGTCGCGTTAGCGACACAATTTATTTATTTTCAAAACCGCTTATCTAACTGGATACCCGCCTGCGCGGGTATGACAAAAGCACAACCCTACCCCTTCGCCCCAATCCTCGTCTCATCCCCATTCAACAAATTCCGAATATTACTCCGATGCCGCCAATAGATAAGCACCGCAATAACAGCCATAAACCCCGTCAACACTGACGAACCCGTTTGCCAGTACACAAACCCCGGTGCAAATGCTGTGGCCACCAGCGCCGACAGCGACGAATAACGACACAGCGCCGCCATAACCAGCCAGGTGACACCCCATAACAGGCCAATCAACCAGTTGAAGCCCAGCATCACGCCCATGGCGGTGGCGACACCCTTGCCGCCCTTGAATTTGAAATACAACGGATATAAATGACCGGAGAAGGCGGCCAGGCCTACGGCGCCAACGGTCATCGCGCCCAGCCCCAGCCCCTGCGCGGCGGCGACCGGGACCAGGCCCTTGAGCAAATCGCCCAACAGGGTGATGATGGCGGCCGTTTTGCTACCGGTGCGCAGCACGTTGGTAGCACCCGGGTTGCCGGAGCCCAGTCCCCGCGGATCGGGCAGGCCCATCAGTTTGCAGGTAATAATGGCGGAGGAGAGGGAGCCCAATAAATAGGCGGCAACCACCAGGGTGACGTCGATGAACATGTTATGGTCTCGTTTATATACTGATTATGTTTTGCATCTTAACCGACAATTCGCCTGCTCGCTGCGTAATATCAACGCGTATTAATCCCTCATGAGCTTGTCTATCCAGCGCGACGGTGATGGCCCCGAGCTGGTCATGCTGCATGGCTGGGGCCTGCACTCTGCTGTGTGGGACGATCTGGTTGGCCGGCTCAAATCCAGCTACTGCTGTGTACGCGTCGACCTGCCGGGACATGGATCGAGCCCGTTCTCAGATGCCTTTAACGATCTCGGCGCGTTTTGCGATGAACTCAACCGGTGGCTCTCCTCACCGGCAATCTGGCTGGGCTGGTCGCTGGGGGGGCTGATTGCACAGGCCTATGCCTTGCGTTACCCGCAAGCCGTAAAACGCCTGCTGCTGATCACCAGCAGTCCGCGTTTTGTGCAAGTGGATAACTGGCCGCAGGCCATCAGGCCCGAGGTACTCGCGATGTTCGCCAACAATCTGCAGCAAGACTATACGGGGACACTGAAACGCTTCCTGGCGCTGCAACTGCAAGGCAGCGAGCACGGCAAGACCACCCTGAGGCGCTTACGCGAGATACTCACGGCACAACCACCGCAGGCTGCGGGTCTGCGCGCCGGACTGCAACTGCTGCGTGATACCGACTTGCGCAGCGAGCTGCCGCAGCTGGCCTGCCCCATGCGCCTGATCCTTGGCGAATACGATACACTTGCGCCGGCTGCTGTTGCCGCTGATATCGGCAAGCTCTGCCCGGATACAAACTATGCGATCATCAAGGGCGCAGCCCATGCGCCTTTTTTATCGCACCCCGAACAGTTCCACGACATCGTATTGCGTTATCTTCATGACTGAGTCCAACCCCTATGAGATCGACAAACGGCTGTTACGCCAGTCGTTTGCCCGTGCTGCCGCCACCTATGACGAATCTGCGGTACTACAGAAAGAAATCAGCAAACGGGTGTTAGAGCGCCTGCAATACATCAGTATCAAACCGCAAGTAGTGCTGGATGTCGGTGCAGGCACAGGTTTTGCCGCCAAGGCGTTACTAAAGCAATATCCAGGCAGCCGTGTCATCGCAGCCGACATCGCCACACCGATGCTGCAAAAAACCCGCAAGCGCTGCGGCTGGTTGCGGCGCCCGTCACTGCTGTGTGCCGACATCGAGGCACTGCCTTTAGCTGACGCCAGTGTCGATGTGATTTTTACCACCTCGACACTGCAATGGTGTAACGACCTTGACAACACATTGCATCACTTCAAACGCATCCTCAAACCCGGTGGGCTGTTAATGTTGTCGAGCTTCGGCCCCGATACATTAAAGGAACTGCGTGCAAGCTGGGCGACCGTCGACCAACACACACATGTCAATACCTTTATGGATATGCACGATATCGGTGACGGACTGCTGCGCGCCGGTTTTGCTGAGCCTGTGATGGACATGGAGATCATGAACATCACATACCACCAGGTCACCGCACTCTTGAGGGACTTAAAAAACATCGGCGCACAAAATAAAACACGGGGCCGCAGCAAGGGCCTGACGGGTAAAGGACAAATTAAGCATATGCAAACTGCTTATGAAGCATTCCGCAACACCGCGGGCTTATTACCCGCCACTTACGAAGTGGTGTATGGGCATGCCTGGGCGCCGGCATTAACACCGGCACAAAAAACCGAAATAGCGATACCAATACACGGGATCAGCAGAAAAACACCTAAAAGTTAGTAAATCATAATATTCTAAAATAGAAGCTCCGAATCATTACATAAGCCGGCATTATCCATATCACTTTACTTTGCCGTGTAACAACACGACAGCATTTGCATTTATCCAAGCAAAACAACACTAAACCGCGATTTAAATCCAAAATTCAAAAACACAGCAAGACCCGGACAAATTCATCTGTGTATTAACAATGACTAATAAACCCCTGCGCAGTTGAGTGCGTACAACGCATAAGGTAGCATCACACACGCTAAACATGGCACGAGATTTTGATTTCGGGATGCAGGTGACCGAAATCTGCCGTGGAACAACACAGACTATGTTTATTGTCCAGCCGATTAGTTTGCTATCTCGGCGCGACAATCTGAATTTTCTATGTTGTTACTTCCGGCGTTAATTTCGAGATCGTAGCTGTGTTAGCAGAACAGAAACCGGGCAAGAATTATTATTAAATTGTCGGCCATCAGGGGACATCCAAGCCGTTTATTAATTTGCTCGTGTGGACAGCAGGTCGAAGTAGGGAATTATTTGAATAACGATAAGCGGCAACAATTTGCTGTTGCCCTAGAAAGGGTGTTGGCCACAATAAGCTGACAGCCTGTTAACTGATTACTATTTGTATGTTTGGAGGAAGAGGCATGGGCCTTACGAAAATGAAAACTACAACGCGCTGGCTAGTAGCACTGTTATTACCATTTATGGTTAGCAATGCTCACGCTTCGTGGTCATCTGTGAATATGCCGAAAGGTGTAACCGCCATCAGTCATGACGTCTATAACCTGCATATGATCATCCTGATCGTCTGCTGCCTGATCGGGCTTGTCGTGTTTGGTGCAATCTTCTATTCCATCATCAACCATCGCAAATCCAAGGGCTATAAGGCCGCGCAATTCCATGAAAGCACTACAGTGGAAATTATCTGGACGGTGATCCCCTTTATTATCCTTATCGGCATGGCGATCCCCGCCACCAAAACACTGATTGCCATGGAGGACACCAGTGATGCCGACATGACCGTGCAGATAACCGCTTATCAGTGGAAGTGGCATTACAATTATCTGGATCATGGCGTTAACTTCTACAGCACATTGGCAACACCGCGTAGTGAAATCTATAACAAGACCGCCAAAAGTGAAGACTATCTATTACAGGTCGACAATGAAGTGGTGCTGCCGATTAACAAAAAGGTTCGCATACTGCTCACCTCGAATGACGTGAATCACGCCTGGTGGATACCGGACCTGGCCGTCAAGAAGGACGCCATTCCCGGCTTTATTAACCAGATGTGGACCAAGATCGACAAACCCGGTGTGTATCGCGGCCAATGCGCCGAATTATGCGGCCGTGATCACGGTTTCATGCCGATCGTGGTGCGCGCAGTGGAACAAGCCGAATTCGACAAATGGGTCGCTGCAAATAATGGCGGTGCCATGCCGGCTTCTGCTTCTACAACCACACTGGCATCCGACACGCCGCAGACGGCAACAGCGACGCTAGCCAGCGCAGCGGAAACGGTCATGAAGCAGGCCAGTGATGCGGCAGGTTCCGTAGCAACTGCAGCGAGCATTGCTACAGACAATGCGGTCACGGCTGCTGGCGCAACCGCAGCCACGATAACCGATAACGCCAAGCAGATGATGTCATCCACCACCGAGGCCGTTAAGGCGCCTGTAGCAGCGGTTACCTCGGGCGCCGATATGAAAGCCATCATGACCAAGGGCGATGAACTCTACCGCATTCATTGCTTGAGCTGCCATATGGCCAATGGCGAAGGTATACCCAACGTATTCCCCGCCATCAAGGGCAGCGCCATCGCTACTGGCGATGTCAACGCACATATCGACATGGTGCTGAACGGTAAGACGGGTACCGCCATGCGTGCCTTTGGCCCGCAGTTTAGCGACGCAGACATCGCCGCCATCGTGACCTTCGAACGCAACGCCTGGGGTAACAACACCGGCGACCTGGTCACAGCCGATCAAGTTAAAGGTTTACGCTAAACAGCGGCCTTAAAGAATAAGGAGTTTGACAATGAGTGCAGTCATGACATCTGAAGATCACCACGAGGAACACCCGAAAGGGATTAGCCGCTGGTTGTTTACCACCAATCACAAGGACATCGGTACGCTGTACCTGGTGTTCTCGCTGATTATGTTCTTTGTCGGCGGTGCAATGGCGCTGGTGATTCGTGCCGAGTTATTCCAGCCTGGCATACAGTTCGTGGACCCGCAGTTCTTTAACTCGATGACCACCATGCACGCGCTGGTGATGATCTTCGGCGTGGTGATGCCGGCTTTTACCGGGCTCGCCAACTGGCTGATCCCGATGATGGTGGGTGGCCCGGATATGGCGCTGCCACGTATGAACAACTGGAGCTTCTGGATCCTGCCGTTCGCCTTCACCATGCTGCTGTCGACGCTGTTCATGGACGGCGGCGGTCCGGCAGGCGGCTGGACGCTATATCCGCCGCTGGTGCTACAAACTGGCGCGGCCTTCCCGTTCGTGATCTTTGCGATTCACTTTATGGGCCTGTCATCCATCATGGGCGCGATCAATGTGATCGCCACCATCCTGAACATGCGCGCACCGGGTATGACGCTAATGAAAATGCCGCTGTTCGTGTGGACCTGGTTGATCACCGCTTACCTTCTGATCGCGGTAATGCCGGTGCTGGCCGGCAGTGTCACCATGCTGCTCACCGACAAGTTCTTCGGCACCAGTTTCTTTAACGCCGCTGGCGGCGGTGACCCGGTGATGTTCCAGCATATCTTCTGGTTCTTCGGTCACCCCGAAGTCTACATCCTGATCCTGCCGTCCTTCGGCGTGGTCTCCAGCATCATCCCGACCTTCGCGCGCAAGCCGCTGTTCGGTTACAGCTCCATGGTGTATGCAACAGCGTCGATCGCCTTCCTGTCCTTCATCGTATGGGCACACCACATGTTTACCGTAGGCATGCCGTTGGCGGGTGAATTGTTCTTTATGCTCGCCACCATGCTGATCGCGGTACCCACCGGCGTGAAGGTATTCAACTGGGTGGCGACCATGTGGAAGGGTTCAATGACCTTTGAGACGCCGATGTTATTTTCCATCGCGTTTATTATCCTGTTTACCATTGGTGGTTTCTCCGGCCTGATGCTTGCCATCACACCGGCAGACTTCCAGTACCACGATACCTACTTCGTGGTGGCCCATTTCCACTATGTACTGGTACCAGGCTCGATCTTTGCCATCATCGCGGCGGTGTACTTCTGGTTGCCTAAATGGACTGGCCACATGTACAACGAAACCCTGGGCAAGGCCCACTTCTGGCTGTCGACCATTTTCGTCAACCTGACCTTCTTTCCGATGCATTTTGTAGGCCTTGCGGGTATGCCGCGCCGCATTCCGGATTACAACCTGCAGTTCACGGACTACAACATGATGGCGACTGTTGGTGCCTTCGGATTTGGCCTGGCACAAATCGTGTTCGTGTACCTGGTTGTGCAAACCATCCGTGGCGGCAAGAAAGCCACCGACCAGGTCTGGGAAGGCGCTGAAGGCCTGGAATGGACACTGCCATCGCCACCGCCGTATCACAGTTTTTCAACGGCGCCCGAGATAAAGTAAACGCCACTGAGGTGCCGGCGGCAGTGCCGCCGGCACAATCACCGGAACGAAAGCATGAACGACTCACAGCAACACAAGAAAGCCGCCGCCAAACGCACCGCCCTGCTTCTGGCGCTGGTTGCGCTGGCGTTTTATGCCGGCTTTTATTTTGTGATGGCAAATAAATGAGCGAACCTAAAGCCCACACTAGCGCCAACAGGCGCCTGTTGTTACAACTTGGCGTGATCACGCTGGCGATGTTCGGCTTCGGCTACCTCATGGTGCCTCTATACAATGTATTTTGTGACATTACCGGTATTCGACTGACCGATAAAGGCAGTGTCGAACAGCAGGTCGCCAACAGCATGCAAGCTGATGAGAGCCGCCTGATTACAGTGGAGTTCATATCGAACCTGAATCAGGATCTGAGATTGGAATTCAAACCCGAGATCCACAAGATGCAGGTTCATCCCGGCAAGGCCTACACGGTCAATTACTTTGCGCGTAACACTTCATCGAAGTCAATGATCGGCCAGGCGGTTCCCAATGTTCAACCGCCGGTGGCTTCCAGTAATTTCAAAAAAACCGAATGTTTCTGTTTCACCAATCAGACATTCGAAGCAGGTGAAGGCCGCTCCATGCCGGTACGTTTCATGATCGATCCGTTACTACCCCAACGCATCAAGACCGTCACACTGTCATATACTTTTTTTGATGTAACAGACACCGCAATGAAAGGGGCTACGCCAGCGCAACAACGCAGCGGCGAGCAGCAGGGCTCATAATTTCAATCACATTTTCTATAACAAAATTTAATCTTAATTAAAGAGTAAAGAAGGGAAGGTAATCATGGCACACGCACAAGGCTCATATTACATACCACATGGCAGCCACTGGCCGATCGTCGGCTCGGTCGGCGTCGCCACACTCATGGTGGGCGCAGCCAAATGGATGAACGGTGACAGCTCCGGTCCCGCCATCCTGATGATCGGCCTTGCCATCACGCTGGTAATGATTTTCGGCTGGTTTGGCACTGTCATTAAGGAAAGCGAGACAGGCATTTATAACGACCAGGTCGACACCTCGTTCCGCTGGGGCATGTTCTGGTTCATCTTCTCGGAGGTGATGTTCTTTGCAGCATTCTTCGGCGCCCTCTACTATGCCCGCAACTACTCTATGCCCTGGCTGGGAGGCGAAGGCCACGGGGTATCAACAAATGCCGTACTCTGGCCGGGCTTTGAGGCCGTATGGCCTGCACATGGCAACGGCCCCGGTCAGATCGGTGGTGAATTCAAAACCATGGGCTGGGCCGGTATCCCCCTCATCAACACCCTGCTGCTGCTCTCCAGTGGTGTCACTATCACCTGGGCGCACCACGCCCTCAAGGCGGGGCATCGCAGCCAATTGATTATCGGCCTGGCCATGACCGTTGCACTGGGTACGATCTTCATGTTCTTTCAGGGTAAGGAATACATCCATGCCTATCACGAACTGGGGCTGACACTCGGTTCCGGCATTTACGGTTCAACCTTCTTTATGCTGACCGGTTTCCACGGCATGCATGTGACCATCGGCGCGATCATCCTGACCGTAATCCTGTTTCGATGTATCAAAGGCCACTTCAATGCCGAACACCATTTTGCGTTTGAGGCGGCCGCCTGGTATTGGCACTTTGTGGACGTTGTCTGGCTAGGACTGTTTATTTTTGTCTATCTGGTATAACCAAAGCGCCTGGTAACAACGAAAAGGGCGCTGCGAAAGCAGCGCCCTTTTTATTATCACGCGCAGCCAAAAATTGTTACACGGTTAATAAAAGCTATTCATGGGAATCATGCCGCTGAAGAAGCCGATGAGTATAATAGCAAACGCCAGCAGCGACAGACCAATGCGAAACTTGAGCGCGGTCAAGGTACGCCTGGTCTCACCCTTGTCTTTGACCAGAAACACAAGCCCGGAGGCCAGGCTGACCATGATAACGACCAGCAGCGCGATAACGATGATTTTGATAAGCATGGAAACAGCCTTTACCAGGACGAGACAGGCAGTATAAGACAGTCGCAAAACGATTTGTATGTTGATCCGCAATGAACACCTGGAATTCAAACCTGCCTTGTTGCCGAGCATCGCGGCATTAGCACTGATCGCCTTATTTATAGGGCTTGGTAACTGGCAGCTTGGCAGGGCGACGGAAAAGCGCAATTTGATGACGGAACGTGATGCCCGCAGCCAAGCAGCCCCTATGGAACTGATGCTACCTCTGGATGAGCCGGAGAAATGGCGCTACTACAAGGTAAAGGTATCCGGCACATACGATATTGAGCACCAGCTGCTGCTGGATAACCAGGTATACCAGGGGCAAGCAGGTTATCGTGTACTGACGCCCTTGAAGAATAGCTCACAGGGACTCGCAGTACTGGTCGACCGAGGCTGGGTACCCCTGGGCGCAAGCCGTATGCAACGACCGGATATCTCGTTGGCACAGTCCAGAGTGCGACTGAGTGGAACGTTGTATGCGCCTTACGGCGAGAGCTACAGCCTGGGCAGCATCGATGAGGGCGAATACGGTTGGCCACGCTTGATACAATTCATCGATTTTGAATTGTTGTCGCAGCGCCTCGGATATCCACTGGCTGGCGTAATCGTTCGCCTGGATGCAGACCAGGCGAACGGCTTCGTGCGTGACTGGCCGCTCACTGAATTTACTGCCGACCGGCATATTGCCTATGCGGCGCAATGGTTTGCAATGGCCCTGGCGGTATTGATTTTATACATTTTGGTTAACACAAAACGCGTACAAAAAAATGAGTGAACAAAAACCCCAAACGTCGGTCAGCAGCTCGCGCAAAACTATGCTGTTGTTAATGGCCGTCTTTATCGGCCCGCTGTTGCTGGCGTGGTTCCTGTTTGCCAACCATGACAACTTGCCAATCCCTGGCGCCAAGACACACGGCCAGCTGGTGCACCCCGCACGCCCGTTCGATGACTTCACGCTCCAGGGCCTGGACGACACACCCTACACCCTCGCTGACCTGCAGGGCAGCTGGACGCTGCTCTATCTCGGCAGCAGCGAATGCGACCTTTACTGCCAGGCCAGCCTGTTCAAGATGCGCCAGGTACGGTTGCGACTGGGACGTGAAATGAGCCGAGTGCAGCGCCTCTACCTGCTCACCGATAACCGTGACCTGGACACACTACAGGAACTGCTCGGCGAACACCGAGGTATGCGTGCCGCGGTACTGGACGGCGATGGCGCCACCATTGTTAACAAAACCTTCGGCGAACTCCCCAAAGGACACATCTACATGGTAGATCCATTGGGGAATCTCATGATGCAGTACCCGCCTGACGCCACCTCCAGAGGCATATTGAAGGACATCAAACGTGTACTCAAGGTATCGAAAATTGGCTAACGACAACCGCTATCAACAGTTCTTACTCATCACCCGCATCGCGCTGCTGCTGGCCTTCTGTGTGATCGTACTGGGCGCCTATGTTCGCCTTTCCGATGCCGGGCTGGGTTGCCCGGACTGGCCGGGTTGTTATGGCCAGTTACTGGGTGTACCCGAAGACGCCGCAGAACTGGCCCAGGCCGAACGCGACTATCCCCAACGCGCAGTGGTGGTGCACGCCGCCTGGAAAGAAATGACCCACCGTTATTTCGCCGGTGCCCTGGGGTTATTGGTGCTGGCACTTGCAGTGCTGGCATTGCGCAACCGCCGCAATCCTCAACAACCGGTCACCCTACCCATTTTGTTACTGGTGCTTATCATTTTCCAGGCGTTGCTCGGCATGTGGACCGTAACGCTGCAACTCAAACCCCTCATTGTGATGGCCCATTTGCTGGGCGGTTTTGCGACCCTGTCATTGTTATGGTGGCTGAATCTCCGCGGTGCCCGCTGGTCACAGCCCGGCCAGTACACCACCGGGGGCTATCACTGGGCGCTACTCGGACTGCTGGTATTGGTCGGGCAAATCGCATTGGGTGGCTGGACCAGCTCAAACTATGCGGCACTCGCCTGCCCAGATTTTCCCACCTGCCAGGCAGCCTGGTGGCCGAAGATGGACTTCCGTGAGGCCTTTGTGTTGTGGCGGGGGCTCGGTATCAACTATGAATTCGGCGTTCTCGACAATCCGGCCCGTACCGCCATCCACATGGTGCATCGAATTGGGGCCGCAGTGACGGGCCTGTACCTGGCAGTATTCGCTCTCGCCACCGCGCTCCGCTCCAACGGTGGGCTGCGCACCGCCAGTGGCATGATACTGGCGCTGCTGGCCACACAGATTGCGCTGGGCATTTCCAATGTGGTCTTGCATTTGCCTTTAGCGGTTGCGGTAGCCCATAACGGCACGGCCGCACTGTTGTTGCTGTCGCTACTGGCAGTGATATATATGCTAAAATCGCCCGCTCACGAACCCGCCTAAGCAGGAACAAAACACCTTGGGAACACAGACATCAAAATCCCTGACCGCCAGCAGCGGCCTGTTCACCCAGTGGCCCGAATACCTGGAGTTGTGTAAACCCCGGGTGGTGGCCCTCATGGTGTTCACTGCGATTGTCGGTATGTTCCTGGCTGCACCGGGTGAGGTTGGCCTCACACCCCTGGTCTTCGGCACCCTCGGTATCAGCCTGATGGCAGGCTCAGCCGCCGCTATCAACCACCTGGCAGACCGCCATGTCGATGCCATCATGCGGCGCACCCATCTTCGCCCCCTGCCCAGCGGTACACTCGAGGCCTGGCATGTGCTCAGCTTTGCGGGCGTCATTGGCATTACCGGCATGGCAATCCTGGTAGTCCTCGTCAATACCCTGACGGCGGTACTGACCCTGATATCGTTGATTGGTTATGCGATGGTGTATACGTTGTACCTGAAACGCGCCACGCCTCTGAATATCGTGATTGGCGGCGCCGCCGGCGCGACTCCGCCGCTGCTCGGCTGGACCGCGGTGACCGGGCAAATCGACCCCAATGCCTTGCTGTTATTCCTGATTATCTTCATCTGGACGCCACCGCATTTCTGGGCGTTGGCCATCTACCGCAAGGAAGAGTACGCCAAGGTCGATATCCCTATGTTACCGGTAACACATGGCGACGATTTCACCCGACTGCACATCCTGCTTTACACCATCCTGCTGGTGGTGATCACCATAATGCCGTTTCTAACCGGCATGTCCGGCCCGATATACCTTGGCGGTGCGCTGCTACTGGGCGCGGTATTTCTTTACTATGCAGTCAAGCTGAAAATCACACGCCAGCGTGAACTGGCCATACAGACCTTCGTGTACTCGATTGTTTATCTGATGCTGCTGTTCGCGTTGTTATTATTCGATCGCTACCTGCCTTTGATGCAACAGCAGTTCGCATAAAAAAAGGCCGCTGAGCGGCCTTTTTTTATGCGCGAGGATCAAGAATATCCTTAACTGTTAATCGCATTCCTGAGCTTCTTTATCGCATTGTTTTCCAGCTGACGAACACGCTCGGCGGAGATATCGTACTTGGCGCCCAGCTCATGCAAGGTGGCCTTGTTGTCCTCATCCAACCAGCGTTGTTGCAGGATATCCTGGCTGCGTTCATCCAGCGAGTGCATCGCACTCAGCAAGCGCTGTTTATGATGTTCGCTCCAGTCATCCTGTTCCAGCTGCTGCGCCGGATCGGCCACACCATTTTCCAGGTAGCCTACCGGCGCCACATGGTGATTATCCTCGTCATCATCGGCATCCAGGTCAAAACCGATATCCTGGCCACTGAGGCGACTTTCCATCTCCATCACATCACTGGGGCTAACACCCAGGTCATTGGCAACGGACTCAACTTCTTCATGGTTCAACCAGCCGAGACGTTTTTTAGCGCCGCGCAGGTTGAAGAACAGCTTGCGTTGCGCCTTGGTGGTCGCCACCTTAACGATACGCCAGTTGCGCAAAATAAATTCATGTATCTCGGCGCGTATCCAGTGCACGGCAAATGAAACCAGACGCACATTGAAGTCGGGATCAAAGCGTTTTACCGCCTTCATCAGGCCAATATTACCTTCCTGGATCAGGTCGCCGAGCGCCAACCCGTAACCGCTGTAACCGCGCGCGACCTTTACCACGAAACGCAGGTGATGTGTCACCAATGCACGCGCGGCCTCAAGATCCTGTTGTTCGCGGTAGCGATGCGTCAGGGATTTTTCTTCCTCTAAACTTAGAATGGGCAATTGATAAACCGCCTGGATATAGCTATCCAGATTGCCTACAGGTACAGCCAACGCCGATGTTGTCGGGATCAACGAGGTATTCATTAATTTGGGGCCTCCACTAGTCATGGCCAGTATATTAGCAGTCTTGTGATAAGAGTGCTAAATATCGCAATGGTTCCCTGGGCGCCGAGTAATCGGCATAGCCAGGGCATTCTACATAAGCTTTTGTTTTTTATGAAGGTAATAGAATTTCTTCATTGCAATCCAGACATTGACACGCGCCATCAGGATCTCTTCGATGACGGGTTTGGTGAAATAATCATTGGCACCTTTCGCGATGAGCTTGGCGTAGCTTGATTCCGAATGCCCTGAGGTCGTGACCACCAGGATCGGTAACTCGTTCAGCGAGAGCCCTAACGATTGGCGTATCTCAAAGATCAGGCCTTCGCCATGCATGCGTCCACTAAGGTGC
This sequence comes from uncultured Gammaproteobacteria bacterium, assembly GCA_947258875.1. Lineage (GTDB taxonomy): Bacteria > Pseudomonadota > Gammaproteobacteria > CAMYKB01 > CAMYKB01 > CAMYKB01. The sequence continues at coordinate 13,946 of CAMYKB010000012.1, forward strand.
AGATCAGTTACCACGAGATCAAAACCGTTCTCCTGGTCGGGCAGCCGTTTTTTGAGTTGCTCCAATGCGTCCTCGGCAGCGGTGAGGTGCGTGACATCGATACCATATTCTTCCAAGGTCATGCGCATCGCCAGGGCGGCGGTCGCGCTGTCCTCGATATAGAGCACCCGCGGCGGCAGGTCCTGTGGCAAGGGTTCCGGGCCAAACTCTGAATCATCACCGGATGTCACTGCGGGAGCAGTGTCACCGATCTGCAAAAGCTCCCTGTCCGCATCTACCGCGGGCTTTGCTTTGGCTTCGGTTGAAGGGTTGTGCTGCGGGTCCGCCTGTTCCTGGGATGCAGTTTCAGTAACAACCGACACCTCGTCAGCGTCCATGGCGACAAGCTCAAGTTCGGGCGAAGCTGGCCCCGCCTGAGGGCCAGCTGGCACTTCTGCGATAGGTTCTACCAAGGGTTCTGCAGCCGCCACTTCGAATGCCGCAGTATCCTCTAAAGCTGTATCCTGAGCTTCATCTTCCACTTCAGGTCCAGCACTATCACTAGGCAGTGGATTTTCGCTGGGCTGCGAAACGCCATGCAACGAATCGATCAAAAATTGTACCAGTGGTTTGACGCCCTTTGATTTATCAAAGCATGCGGTAACACCAATATCGTGATTGTTTTTCAACAACGCGTCGCACGCGTCACCAGAAACCAACACCACGGGTACAGCACCGTAGTTGTCCAATGCACGCAAGCGGCGCGTCAGACCTATGCCGTCACCATCAGGAAGCCTCAATGCGGTACTCACGAGGTCATACTTCCCAACTTCCAGCTCAATCAGCGCCTCACTGATTTCTGCGCAGCCGGTCACATTGATGTCATCGGCTTGCTGCAAAAATCGCGCGATCATTTTACGACTGGCATCCGAGCCATCCACTAACATGATGTTGTATTTGCCCATCGCCCCGCCGTAGTAACAACTGGAATAATATTATTATCAAGTAGATGACTATACTGCCGGGACTACCCTAAAGCACCCAAAAGGAGATTAATGGTAGCCAGCAGCGACGAGCGGTAAGTGGCTGCCAGGGGCACTGGCTCAAGAAGGCTCGATCTTGCCCAGATGCCGTCCTACCGCCAGCCAGGAACCAAGCAGCCCGAGCAGGATACTACCCATTATCAAGAGCAGCGTCCCACTAATACCGAGTCCCAGGATCTGATAATCAGCCTGATACAACCCGGCAAGGCGTTCGACTGAACCCTTGATCAAGCCCAGTCCTGTGGTCACAATCAACCAGGCCAACAAGCCTCCGATTGCGCCGTACCAGAATCCACTATACAAAAAAGGCCGTCGGATGAATGCATTGGTGGCACCAATCAGCTTGGTGACCTCGATTTCTTCCCGCCGATTCTGGATATCCAGGCGGATGGTATTACCGACCACCAGCAGTACCGCTATCCCCAACATCACTGCCACCAGCGCCAGCACTCGTTGCGCGATATCCATGATGGCATACAGGCGTTGCAGCCACTCCATGTCCAGTTGCGCCTGCTCCACCTGCTCCAGTTTATTCAGTTCGCCAATCAAGGCTTCAATCCTACCGGCTTCACGTTGCTCGTGAACAGGAAACACCACTAATACCGGTGGCAAGGGATTTTCCTTGAGAGTATCCAGGGCTTTGCCAAAACCGGAGTTCTGACGAAAATCGGCGAGCGCCTCAGCGGCATCGATTTCCACCACCTGGCTGATATCATCGCGTTGCCGAAGTCGGGACGCCAACCTATCCATCGACTTTTCACTGGTCTCCTTTTTCAGGAACAGCGAAACCTGTACTGTGTTATCCCAGCCCCCTGCGACGGTTTGCAGGTTTTTGAGCATCACATAAAATCCGCAGGGTAATGCCAGTGCAATACCGATCACCGCCATTGTCATAAAGCTGGATACAGGCGCACGATACATTTTGCCGAGACTAAAGAAGAAACTGCGAAAGTGATTACGCACATACGCCATTAAACGGCTTTGCACCTGCGGTTGCGAAGAGGTATTACGCGCCATGAGTTACGTGACCTAGCGCCTCATTGGCATCCACCAGCCGCCCCGCCTGCAAGCACAGCATGCGCTTATCCAGGCGGCTGATCAGCTCCAGATCGTGGCTCGCCACCAGTACCGTCACGCCGACCTGATTGAACTGCAAGAACAAATCCATCACTTCAGCAGACAATTCAGGATCGAGGTTGCCGGTGGGTTCGTCGGCCAGCAACATGGAGGGCTTGTTGACCACCGCACGCGCGATGCCGACACGTTGTTGCTCGCCTCCGGATAACGTAATCGGGTAGGCCTTTTCCCTGTTCAGCAAGCCCACCTTGTCCAGCGCTGCACGCGCGCGTCGGGCGATCTCCTGCGGCCGGTAACCGGCGATAACCAGGGGTAAGGCCACGTTATCGAATACCGGCCGGTCATACAGCAGTTGATGATTCTGGAACACTACGCCGATCTTGCGCCGCAACATGGGAATACGCCGGCGGCTCAGGTTGGTGATGTTCTTGCCGTCGACAAGAATCTGACCGCGGGTCGGCCGTTCGATGGCGGCAATCAGTTTCAGCAAGGTGCTCTTACCGGCACCCGAATGTCCGGTAAGAAATGCCATCTCACCGGCATCGAGTCTGAGGCTCAGGTGGCTGAGCGCTTCATGTCCGGTCGGGTAGCGTTTACTGACGTTCTGTAACAGTATCATGCGTTATTGTCATTATGAATTCCCTTGTTCGTCCGGCCGCGCCAACAATGCCTTGACGAAATCACCAGCATCGAATTCGCGCAGATCATCCACCGCTTCACCGACACCGATAAAGCGAATCGGCAACCCCAGTTTTTTTGCCATCGCGAAAAGAATACCGCCTTTTGCCGTACCGTCGAGCTTGGTCACGGTAAGACCAGTGAGGTTAACGGCCTCATGAAATTGTTGCGCCTGATTGAGTGCATTCTGTCCGGTACCCGCATCCACCACCAACATCACCTCATGCGGCGCTGTCTCATCCAGTTTACCCATTACCCGCCGGACTTTTTTAAGTTCATCCATGAGGTTAGATTGGGTGTGCAGACGTCCCGCAGTATCGGCAATCAACACATCGATATCGCGCGATTGCGCCGCTTGCAGGGCATCAAAAATAACCGAGGCGCTGTCAGCGCCCTGCCCCTGGGTAACCACTGGCACATCATTTCGCTCACCCCAGGCCTGTAACTGTTCCACAGCCGCGGCACGAAAGGTATCGCCCGCTGCCAGCATCACCGATTTACCCTGCTGCTGCAAACGCTTGGCCAGCTTGCCGATAGTGGTGGTTTTACCCACACCATTTACACCCACCATGAGGAGCACGAATGGCTTACCCGGAGAACTGACATCCAGCGGATGTACGCAAGGCGCAAGAATCGCCTGCATCTCTTCCTGCAGCGAGGCAAACAAGGCCTCTGCATCGGTGAGTTGTTTGCGCGCAATACGCGCGGTGAGTTTGTCGATGATCTCGCGGGTCGCCTCGACACCCACATCAGCCATCAACAGGCGTGTCTCCAGTTCCTCGAGCAACTCGTCATCGATTTCTTTCTTACCCAACAGCACATTACCAATGCCCTCGGTGAGGGTATTGCTGGTTTTTGACAGACCCTGGCGCAGGCGCGCGAACAGACCAGCTTTGGAAACCTCCGGCTGGGCATCATTTGGCGTCTTTTTGTCTTGCGATTTTTTTCCGAAACCGAACATAATGATCGTCGCGTTATTAACAACTGGCGCTAATCCTAACATCCTTACAGGAGCGCATTAACCGATGCACAAAATTATTCTGATCATGATCACGCTTGCTTGCCTCGCCGGCAGCCCGTTGCACGCGGCTAAAAAGGGGCCGGCCGTGCATGAGTATGTGCTGAATAACGGCATGAATATCATTGTCAAACAGGATCACCGCGCACCGGTAGTGATCTCCCAGGTCTGGTATAACGTAGGCGCGGCTGACGAATACAGTGGTATCACGGGCATCTCTCATGTGCTGGAGCACATGATGTTCAAGGGCACCAAGCGCTATGCTGCTGGTAAATTCGATAAAATCATCGCGGAAAACGGCGGCCAGGATAATGCCTTCACCGGTCAGGATTACACGGCCTATTTCCAGATACTGGAGAAATCACGCCTGCCGATCGCGCTGGAACTAGAAGCCGACCGGATGCGTAACCTGTTGCTGCCGGAAGAAGAATTCAACAAGGAAATCGAGGTTGTCAAGGAAGAGCGCCGCATGCGCACCGAGGACAACCCCAACGCGCTCACCCAGGAACAACTCTACGCCACGGCCTTTACTACCAGCCCCTACCACCACCCCATTGTGGGCTGGATGCAGGACCTCGATAGCATGACTGCCGCTGACCTGCGCGCCTGGTATGAGCAATGGTATGCCCCCAATAATGCAACCCTGGTGGTGGTTGGTGACGTCAACCCCAAAGACGTCTATAAACTCGCCAAACGTTATTTCGGCAAGCATAAGGCCCAGGATTTAGCAGATCGCAAGCCGCGTCTTGAACCCAAACAACGCGGCGAACGACTGGTGGTCGTGAAGGCGCCGGCCGAGGTCCCATATCTTGCCATCGGCTACAAGGTACCGTCACTGACTACTGCAGACGAAGACTGGCAACCGTATGCGCTGTCTGTGCTGGCGGGCATTCTCAGTGGCGGCCAAAGCTCACGCCTGCAACAACGTCTGGTACGCAAGCGTGAACTCGTTACCCGGATCAGCGCCGACTACAACGAGACCACTCGTTACATGGATTTATTTACCATCGACGCCACACCCGCAAAAGGCCGCAGCATTGAAGAGGTCGAACAAGCGATCCATGATGAAATCGCTGAACTAAAGAAAACCCTGGTAAGCGGTGATGAACTCAAACGGATTCAGGCTCAGGTGATTGCCAGTGAAGTGTACCGCCAGGACTCCATCAGCCATCAATCATTTCTGATCGGCTCACTGGAAACCGTCGGCATAGGCTGGGAAATGCTGGAGAGCTACGCGGAGTCCATCCAGGCGGTAACTGCGGAACAGATACGCGAGGTAGCCAACAAGTACCTGATAGCGGATGGCAGAACCATCGCAGTGCTGCAACCGCAACCCCGTCAACATGAGGCCGAAAACACGACACCGAGCATCGGCAGCAACACCACGGAGGATAAGGGATGAAACTATTACTCTTGCCCATGTTCCTGATTAGCTTGCTGCTGGGCGCGTGCTCGTCTGATGACCAGCACGCCTCGCTGGCAATCGAGCACTGGGAAACCAGTAACGGTATGCCTGTATATTTTGTCGCCGCTGACGAAATACCCATGCTCGATATCGAACTGGTATTCGACGCCGGTAGCGCACGTGATGGCGCGTTGCCCGGACTAGCACAACTCACCACTACACTACTCGATGATGGTAGTCTGAACTGGACAGCCGACGATATCGCCACGCGTTTTGAAGAGGTTGGCGCACAATATGGCGCCAGCAGTAACAGGGATAACTCCAGTGTTTCGCTACGCACCTTGATCGAACCGGCGTTGCTTAAACAATCACTGGAAACCTTTATCCGTGTTGCCTCACAACCAAGTTTCCCGCACCGTGATTTTGAACGTGCCCAAAAACGGGCACTGGTCGGCCTACAACTGCAAGCGCAACGCCCGGGCGATGTGGCACAAAAGGCGTTCATGCGCGCGCTTTATGGTAAGCATCCCTATGGAAATCCAATTCACGGCACCGAGGCAGCGGTTACTGCGATTACCCGCCAGGACGTGTCTGATTTCCACAAGCGTTACTTCAATACCGATAACGCGGTGTTGGCTATGGTGGGTAACCTGAGCAAGAACGAAGCTCGCGAGATCGCCGAACAGATTGCGACCAGCCTGCCGCAGGGCGAGCCCGCGGCAGACTTACCCCCAGTGACGCCACTACAGGAAGCCAAAACCATCCGCATCGCGTTCCCGTCACAGCAGGCCAATATCTATATCGGCCAGCCTGGAATGAAACGCGGCGACGAGGATTACTTCACGCTCTATGTCGGCAACCATATACTGGGGGGCAGTGGTTTCTCCTCGCGCATACTCACAGAACTGCGCAGTAATCGCGGCCTGGTGTACAGCGCTTTCAGCTACTTCCTGCCACAAACCCTGGAAGGTCCCTTCATGGTCGGTATGCAAACCCGCGCGGACCAGGCCGAAGAAGCCATCGAGGTGACCAACGACACTATCAAGAGGTTCATTGACAAGGGCCCTGATAAGAATGAATTGGAATCGTCCCTCAAGAATATTACCGGTGGCTTCCCTTTACGCATCGACAGCAACGCCGACATTCTTAATTATCTGGCGACCATCGGTTTCTACAATCTACCGCTCGATTACCTGCAGACCTTCAACCACAACGTCAGTGCTGTCGATGCGAAAACCATACGCAAGACCTTCCGCAAACGGTTGGATCCGGAACGCATGATCACGGTTATCGTGGGTGGTGAAGCAGATCAAGACGGCGACGAAGAATCGTAGGGGCGGGCAACGTATCCGCATCATCGGTGGACAGTGGCGCGGCCGGCAGGTGCAGTTTGCCGACCTGCCCGACTTACGCCCCACGCCCGACCGGGTACGCGAGACCGCCTTCAACTGGCTGTTGGGACTGCTGCCGGGCGCCTGTTGCCTGGATTTATTCGCCGGTAGCGGCGCACTGGGTTTTGAGGCAGCCTCTCGCGGCGCCGACGCGGTTGTCATGGTGGACCAACATCCGCGTGTGATTGCACAGATCAAACAACAAATTGGGGTGCTGGGTGCTGAAAAGATCGAAGTGGTGCAAAGCAATGCCTTCAGTTATCTACAAGCATCCACATGCCAATTCGATGTCGTTTTTCTGGATCCGCCCTACTCCCAGCAGCTGCTCGGTAAGGCCTGCGCCCTACTCGACGAGCATAAACTCCTTAAACCCGGCGCATATATCTATATGGAAACCGATGCCGATGACGGCCTGCCAGAACTGCCTGCCGGCTGGCAGATCAAACACAGCAAGCGCGCCGGTCACGTAGGGTACCACCTTGTGATTGCCCCTGGTGAGTCGCAGCAAAACAGCCCCATCTAGGCCTGTTCCCCCACACTCAACACGTATTCACGCTTGCCACTCACAGCGCAGCACCTGATACTTAGCCCATGACAGCAGCGATCTACCCAGGCACCTTCGATCCCATCACCAATGGCCATACCGATCTGGTACGCCGCGCCGCACGCCTGTTCGATCGCGTGGTTGTGGGTGTGGCCGCGCATTCCGGAAAAAGCACCTTCTTCGATCTGGAGCAGCGGGTCGAACTGGCATGCACGGCACTAAGTGGTATCGAAAATGTCGAAGTATGCGGCTTCGAGGGCTTACTGGTTGAATTCGCGCGCAAGCAAAACGCACTGGTGATTCTGCGTGGCCTGCGTGCTGTTTCGGACTTCGAATTTGAATTCCAGTTGGCTAGCATGAATCGCAAACTGGAACCCACACTGGAATCCATGTTTTTAACACCTGCTGAAGAATATGCATTTGTGTCGTCTTCGCTGGTACGCGAAGTCGCAGTGCTTGGTGGAGATGTCTCCGCCTTTGTGGATCCCGCAGTAGCCGCTGCGCTAAGCAAACGCATGCGATAGAATCAGGGCAATAACACCAGCGTGTATTTATCACGGGGATAACCCCCCTGGGAATAATTTTAAGGCACAATTGAAGATGACGTTATGGCACTACTGATTACCGATGAATGTATCAATTGCGATGTATGCGAGCCCGAGTGCCCGAATGAAGCCATCTCCCCCGGAGAGGAAATCTATGAAATCGCACCCAATCTCTGCACCGAGTGTGTCGGGCATTTCGACGAACCCCAGTGCATCGATGTCTGCCCGGTAGAGTGCATCATTGTGAACCCGGAACACGAAGAAACCAAAGAACAACTACAGCTGAAGTATGAGAGCTTGATGGCGCAGCATGAAAGCGCCTGATGCACCCATGTTTAATACCGACATATCCATAAGGCCCCGTGTGCGGGCCTTTTTCACTCAGGCCGTTATCGCCGTTACCCTGTTCTGCGCCGGTCCGGCTATCGTTGCTGCAGCTGAAACGCCTTCCGCTGCCGCCATCTCCAGCGCACATCCGCTGGCCACTGAGGCCGGTTTTGAAATCCTTGAGCAGGGCGGTAACGCCTTCGATGCTGCGGTCGCGGTAAGCGCAGTGCTTGCAGTAGTTGAACCTTACAGCTCCGGTATCGGCGGCGGCGGTTTCTGGTTAGTACATCGCGCCGATGATGGTTTTGAGACCATGATCGACGGACGCGAGCGTGCGCCACTGGCGGCAGCGCGCGACATGTATCTGGATAAATCGGGCACGGTCGTAGAAGGACTCTCCATCAACGGCCCACTGGCGGCGGGCATCCCCGGCGAACCCGCCGCACTGGATCACATCGCTGCAAAATACGGGCGCCTGCCATTGACAAAAAGCCTCGCACCCGCAATAAAACTTGCTGAAGAAGGCTTTCCGGTCGATGCAATCTATCAGCGCCTGGCTGGTTTTCGTCTCGCAGCCCTACAAGCATCACCAGAAGCACAACGCATTTTCCTTAAAGATAGCAAGCCTCCTGAACTGGACAGCCTCATACGCCAGCCCGAACTTGCAAACACATTACGCCTGCTAGCGACACAAGGACGCGACGGTTTTTATCGTGGCGAGCTGGCAAAACAACTGGTCGAAGGTGTACGCAAGGCTGGTGGAATCTGGCAGCTACGGGATCTGGAAGAGTACAAGGTCGTAGAACGCGAGCCGATCCGTGGTAATTACCATGACATTAAAATCACCAGCGCTGCCCCACCCTCGTCTGGCGGAGCGGTGTTGGTGACTATGCTCAATATCCTGCAAGGCTACGATCTGGACAACATGGATGACAGCACGCGCCAACATGTCATTAGCGAAGCCATGCGCCGCGCCTATCGTGACCGTGCACAATACCTGGGTGACCCTGACTATATCGACATGCCGATTGAAATGCTGACTAACCCAGTATACGCCGCCGGCTTACGCGCCAGCATCCGCACCGACAAGGCTACCCCCAGCGCGTCCCTGCCCGGCGCAGTAGAACAACGCAGTGAAGGTAATGATACGACACATTTTTCTATTATCGACAAACAAGGCAATCGCGTCGCTGCAACACTGTCAATTAATTATCCATTCGGTTCCGGTTTTATACCACCCGGCACCGGCGTATTACTCAATGATGAGATGGATGACTTTGCCGCCAAACCCGGCACACCGAATGCGTATGGGCTGGTCGGCGCGGAAGCCAACGCCATAGCGCCCGGCAAGCGCATGTTATCGAGCATGACGCCCACCTTCCTCGATGACGGCGAACGTATCGCCATCGTCGGCACACCTGGCGGCAGCCGCATCATCACCATGGTGTTGCTGGCAACGCTCGACTTCGCTGCCGGTGGCGACGCCGACACCATGGTCAGCCTGCCGCGTTTCCATCATCAATACCTTCCCGACATGGTTTTTGTTGAACCCGACATGCTTGATCCTGAAGGCAGCGCAGCACTTCAGTCGATGGGGCATAACATCAATCAGCTCGAGGACACCTACGGCAATCTGCACACCGTGGTCTGGGACAAAAGCAACAATACTGTATCAGCCGCCGCAGACCCACGCGGAATAGGTAGCTCGAAAGTAAAATAATGATGCTTACCGACCCAGACTCACTTTGACGCCTGATCCTGCTCTGAGCCATCACAGCTACAGACGTAATCAGATGGCCAATAAATCAGTCCATACACAACTCAATTGCAACTTGCGACACCGCATTTGCATTTACTGATCTTGCCAGGCTGACAGCAAACCACTAAGCTACTGATAGCGATATAATTTCTAGAAAAAAATTGCATGAATTATGTTTGATTAATTCATGACAAACTGCCTGCGAGTAACTTCAAATGCCAGATTCTTTAAGCAATATATCTGAAAAAACAGGAATGCCGCCTGGCTCCCTTATTCACGTTGGCAATATTCTGGAAACCGAATCCATAATATCAATCATTGACTACGGTAAAGAGCATATTGAAGAGCTAACTGTCCAGTCAATAGAGGATATCCTTCAATACAAAGAAAAAGACACAGTAACCTGGGTTAATATCGAAGGATTGAGAAACATAGAATTAATTGAGTCAATCGGGCAAACCTTCAATATCCATTCACTTGTGCTCGAAGATATATTAAACACACATCAAAGACCAAAATTCGAAGAATACGACGACCATATATATATTGTCCTTAAAGGATTATCACTGGAAAGTGATAAATTTACTGTCAATTACGAACAGATAAGCATCCTGGCTTTCAATAATTTTGTTTTCACATTCAAAGAAAGAAACGACAACCTTTTCCGACCCCTAAAGAAGCGACTTAAAAACAATAAAGGTCGATTCAGAGGAATGGGTTCAGATTACTTGACGTACGCAATTATAGACATGATCGTAGACCAGAATTTTATCCTCCTGGATTCCCTTGAGGAATTCGTTGATTCGGTTGAGGATGAGTTGCTGATCAATCCGACCTCAGAAACGCTGGCGACTATACAACGAATCAAACGTGAACTCATCTATGTAAGGAAATCAACTTCACCATTAAGAGAACTAGTATCCGCAATCCTCAGGAGCGAGACCCAAATAATACATGAGAAAACACACATCTACTTCAGAGATGTGTATGACCATGTTTTACGTATAACAGAGGCAATTGAGACATACAGAGACATGTTGTCCGGATTGCTGGATATCTATATATCCAGTGTCAGCAACAAGATGAACGAAGTCATGAAAGTGTTGACCGTGTTTGCGTCTATTTTTATACCATTGACGTTTATTGCTGGTATATACGGTATGAATTTCGAATATATGCCAGAACTCAAATGGAAATGGGCCTACCCAACGTTGTGGGCTGCCTTTATCGTGGTACCTCTAGTATTGATTACATATTTCAAAAAGAAAAAATGGCTATAAAATTTATTCAAACAAAGCAGGCCATAATAGCGCAGCGTATTGCGCCGAATGAAGTTAGTGAGACAAACTGGATATGTCGGACCATCGACGCGCCAACAATCACAATCCAACATACTTTTCACTACAAATTTAATGCCGGCCAGGAAAATATAGCGGCACTTATCCCGGCAGAAGCGTTACCACCGTATCGGCCGTCTTTTTATTGATATCAAACTGCACTTCACAGTACTCAGTGATTTCATTAACAGGCGTGGGATCATCTGCACAACTGCAACCGGCAATAATCCCTGTGTAGAAAATACCTGTTTTTGCACGAATAAAATCCGATTCTTCAGAAACGTCAAGAACAATCACACAGAAGTTTTCGCCACTGGTATAGCTACTCTGCGACAGCCCCTGCTGCAAAGGCAGCAGATCGGCATCCATGCTTTCAACTTCATGCTTCAGGGTTTCTTTGAAATCAGACACTCCCCATGCATTTAATACTTTAGTGAGTCGTATCATTGGCAGTTTTATGTTTAATGATAAAAGATACTAACCGTTTTTTACTCTGAAAAACTATTCCGCAGCAACGCCATCATGGCCAGGCTTGAATAAACATTAATCCACATTGAGCACAGATCTACTGCGTTTGCTGCTCGATCTGTTTACGCCGCTCCTCTGCCGCCTTATCAAGCACATCCTGCACCTGTTCGGCTTTGTCTAACGGCCTCTTCACCTCTTCCAGCAACGCCTTGTCATTACTGGTATCTCGCTCCGAACAGGCCACCATGAGTAGTACGGCAATAAGTCCTATCATCAAATATTTTGCGATCATGTTTAAGTCCTTATTTTGTATACGATCCAGGGCATCAGTAATATACGTAACAGAAATAACGACCAAGCCCTGCCTTTAAGTATATTGCAATCAGCAAACAACCGGGTCCAGTCTTGTTTCATCATATAATGGTCAAATTTAAATTCGAATACGAGTGTAAGCGGCATATATAGCAAGCACGTGCATGGCCGCATTCATTGGCATCCTTTTCTCCGCCATGAAACGCAGCAAGCAATACGACTAGCCACCATTTGATGCCGCAGCACCATTTCTGGATATAAACCGCAATAAGGCATACCCCGCAACGGCCGATAATATTGAGCCGCACAGAATACCCAGTCTGTCATCGACTGCAAAATTACCCCCTCCCTGTTCGAATGCCAAAGAGCTGATAAACAGGCTCATGGTAAATCCTATGCCACACAACAGCGCCACACCGTAAATCTGCACCCAATTCACGCCTTCCGGCAAACGCGCAATCCCAAGCTTGACCGCCATCCAGCTAAAGCTGAAGACCCCTATTTGGTTACCAAAGAACAGTCCAGCGGCGATACCCAATGGCACAGGTTCAAGCAAGGAACTCAAAGACACGCCCTGCAAAGATACACCGGTATTGGCAAACGCGAATAACGGCAATATTCCATAGGCCACCGTCGGGTGGAGATCATGTTCGAGTTTTTCCAGAGGCGAACTCTCGGCATCAGATGCGTTCTTGATAGGAATAAAAAAGGCCAACACCACTCCCGCCAGGGTGGCATGCACACCGGATTTAAGCACCGCCGCCCACAACACCAGGCCCACGACCAGATAGGGCGCAATATCGAGCACCCCCCTGCGATTAAGAATAAACAGCGCAACAATAGCCGCCACAGCGAATATTAGTGATGTTAAGGAAAGGTTACTGGTGTAGAAAATCGCGATAATGACAATCGCACCCATATCATCCACGATTGCCAACGTCAGCAGGAACAACTTCAAGGCATTAGGGACCCTGCTTCCCAGGAGTGAAAGTACACCTAACGCAAATGCAATGTCCGTTGCTGCAGGGATCGCCCAACCTTGTAGCGCAATCTCATCGCCCCAGTTAATAAAGGTGTAAATCGCAGCCGGTATAGCCATACCACCAATCGCAGCAATGACCGGCAAAGCTACTCGAGCCGGATTGGACAACTCGCCCTGTACGATCTCACGCTTCAGTTCAAGTCCAACCAAAAAGAAAAAAATAGCCATAAGTCCATCATTGACCCACAACAACAAGGGCTTGGCGATCTCGAACTCACCAACGCTAATCTGCACGGGCGTACCAAGCAATGCATCATAGAGCGGTTTGGCCGCCGAATTCTCAACGATCATCGCCAGAACTGCGGCGATCAACAGTAGAATTCCACTCGCTGATTCAAGCCGCAAGAATTCCCGTATTGCGCTGATTGGCATAACACTGTCTCCGTATCAAGAAAAATTTAAATATAGGTAATGATGCTCTACCTTCTGACTGACAACAACACGGTTATCAGCACCTTATCAAGACCCTGGCCACGCGAAAACCACCGTCCATGCGGGATTATGCATTTGGCACCCAATACTTGAGTATCCCGAAATAATTGATGATACAGATGCAAGCTTTAGTGTTTTCTTGAATATAAAAATTCAATGCGAAGTTTTCGGTAGAGCCCGGTCGCGCCAGGCTGTATCTTACTCAATATGACGACTGCGCAACTCCCGACACAGGACGACATGATGACCGCCTTTATGGACCGGGATATCACTTATGACGGTATTTTCTTTACCGGGGTACGCACCACTGGTATTTTTTGCCGGCCGACCTGCACGGCAAAAAAACCCAAACCGGAGAATGTTGAGTTTTTTCCAACTGCCCGTGATGCGCTGTTTTCCGGCTACCGTCCCTGCAAGCGTTGTCACCCCCTGGAAGCAGTCGGCTCGCCTCCCAACTGGCTTGCCGAGCTTCTTAATGAGATTGACAGCAATCCTTCGTATCGCTGGCGCGACAGCGACCTGCGCAACATGGGTCTCCACCCAGATCGAGTGCGACGCTGGTTCAAGCAGCACCACAACATGACCTTTCATGCTTATGCGCGTGCCCGCAGGCTGGGGATGGCGCTTACTGAAATACGTCAGGGCTCGTCCATTGCGCCCGCCGCTTTCAATTCAGGTTATGAGTCGCTCAGTGGCTTCAATGAAGCCTTCAGGCAACTGCTGGGCACTTCGCCGTGCGCCGCACAAGGCGCCCCCTTGGTGGTAGTGCAACAAATACCCACGTTGCTTGGCCCAATCATTGCGGGCGCCACAGAAAACAAATTGTGTTTCTTGGAATTCGCCGACCGGCGGATGCTGGAAAAACAGTTGAAGACACTACACACACGCTTAGGCTGCACCATTGTGCCCGGAACGAACCCTATTATTAAGAAAACCCACAAAGAACTTAAAGCCTATTTCCAGGGCAAACTACAGAGGTTCACCGTACCGCTACTGACACCGGGATCCGCTTTTCAGCAACGCGTCTGGAAGGCGCTACAGGAAATTCCTTATGGCACGACAACCAGTTATGGCGAACTCGCCAGAAAACTCGGACTGCCAGCCGGGCATCGTGCCGTGGCACGCGCCAATGGCGACAACCGTATTGCGATCATCATCCCTTGCCATCGCGTCATCAACAGCGACGGCAAACTCGCGGGCTATGGCGGAGGGGTGTGGCGTAAACAACGCCTGATCGACATCGAGCGTTCACAACTATAACTGAATGAGCATATTACCCAGGGCCAGGGTTTTCAAACTCATGCTCGCTGCAACCCTCACAAATACTGTTAGCTTACGGATAGATAATTTACGACGCACCGAAATAGGCGCCTGCAAACATCCGTCGCATTGTCTTCTCTGTTTTTTACACGCCCATCATCACATCCTGATATCCATATAAATATTGTTGAATAACCATTGATTTTGTTATTAGCGGACGGGGACAACTGGCAGTTGATATGGATCAAGTACATACCGCCCTGTAAGCGTCAAAGTGCAGTATAGTTAAACAGTACTATTGAGGGTGTGAATGGAAGTCAGTAGAGCCCAGTTTTTACGGGGCGATTTTTCAGGGCGGGCGAAACCAATTCGTCCGCCGTTTGCGCTCACTGAGCATGATTTTATTGAGCGCTGCAATCGTTGTGGCGACTGTATCACAGTATGTCCCGAACACATTCTTGTCAGCGGCCGTGGCGGCTTTCCCCAGATTGATTTCTCACAGGGTGGTTGCAGCTTTTGCACCGACTGCGTGAAAGTCTGCAGGACCGGTAGCCTTGATAGTACCGCAACATCCCCCTGGAATCTCGAGGCATCTATCTCGGAGAAATGTATTGCACAGCAGGGTGTCGAATGCCGCTCATGTGGCGATCAATGCGAAACCGCAGCCCTGAGGTTTCGTCTGAGGATCGGCAACTCCGCTATACCTATGATTAAACCATACCGCTGCACCGGCTGCGGTATGTGCGTGTCCGCGTGCCCGGTAACGGCAATTTCCATTCACCACCCAATACAGCAAGAGGTACCGCAGTCATGAATATCAGTGGCGTAATAGTGCGTGCACGCCCGGAAAATATCGATGCCGTCCGCCTGCGCCTTGACGCACTGGATGGCGTTGAAGTACACGGCAGCAACCCCGACGGTCGCCTGGTCGTCACCGTTGAAGAAAGCAGCGACCGCGGCATGGCCGACAGCGTCGTCAAAATGCATGATCTGCCGGGCGTAGTCTCGGCATCCATGATTTACCACCATTACGAAAAAGATTCGGATATGCAGGAGGCCCAATAATGAAACTGACACGGCGCGACTTTATCAAGTCCAATGCAATTGCAGCGACCGCTACAGCTGCAGGCATCACCCTACCCGGCATG
This sequence comes from uncultured Gammaproteobacteria bacterium, assembly GCA_947258875.1. GTDB lineage: Bacteria > Pseudomonadota > Gammaproteobacteria > CAMYKB01 > CAMYKB01 > CAMYKB01. Next base: position 29,711 of record CAMYKB010000012.1, read on the forward strand.
AAGTCGGCCTTGGCAAAATCAAAGGATGATATCCGTTGGGACAAGGCACCCTGTCGCTTCTGTGGCACCGGATGCAGCGTACTGGTAGGCACTAAGAACGGCAAAGTTGTGGCAACACAGGGCGACCCGGATGCACCGGTTAATCGCGGCCTTAACTGCATCAAGGGCTACTTTCTCTCCAAGATCATGTACGGCAAGGACCGGCTCTCTACGCCTTTGTTGCGTATGACCAACGGTAAGTTCGACAAGCAAGGCGAATTTACAGCAATCAGCTGGGACCAGGCCTTCGACATCATGGCCGAAAAATGGAAAGCCGCGATCAAGAAGGATCTGGAACGCAATAAGGGCCTGCCAGCGGAGAAGATCACCTCCAGTGTGGGTATGTTCGGTTCCGGTCAATGGACGGTATGGGAAGGTTACGCGGCGTCCAAACTTTATAAAGCGGGTTTCCGCTCCAACCATATCGACCCTAATGCGCGTCACTGCATGGCCTCCGCCGTGGGTGGCTTTATGCGCGCCTTTGGCGCCGATGAACCCATGGGTTGTTATGACGATCTTGAACACGCCGATGTCTTTGTGTTGTGGGGCTCCAACATGGCAGAGATGCACCCGATTCTCTGGTCGCGTCTCACCGACACACGTCTAACCAAGGAAGGTTGTGAGGTACATGTTTTATCGACCTTCGAGCACCGCTGCTTCGAGTTGACCGATAACGGTATGATCTTCACGCCGCAAACCGATCTGGCCATTCTCAACTACATCGCGAATTACATTATCCAGAACAAGGCCTATAAACAGGATTTTATCGACAACCACGTCAACTTCACGGCCACCGCAACCGACATCGGTTATGGCCTGCGCCCAGAACATCCGCTGGAGCAAAAGGCCCAAAACCCCGGTAAGGGCAAACTCAGCAAGATCAGCTTTGAGGAATATGCCAAGTCCGTTGCACCCTACACGTTGGAGTACACCTCAGAAATCTCCGGCGTGCCCAAGGAAAATCTTGAAAAGCTCGCCAAGGTTTATGCCGACCCCAACAAGAAGGTAACGTCTTTCTGGACCATGGGCTTTAACCAACACACGCGCGGTGTCTGGGCCAATGGATTAATTTATAACATCCACTTATTGATGGGCAAGATATCAGAACCGGGCAACAGCCCGTTCTCGCTCACCGGCCAGCCATCCGCTTGTGGTACAGCTCGCGAAGTTGGTACCTTTTCGCACCGCTTGCCAGCCGACCTGGTAGTGAAGAAAAAAGCGCATCGCGACTTCTCGGAGCAGGTATGGAAATTGCCGGAAGGCACCCTGCCCGGTAAACCTGGTTACCACGCCGTGCTGCAAAACCGCATGCTGAAAGACGGCAAGCTCAACGCCTATTGGGTGATGTGTAACAACAACATGCAGGCGGCAGCTAATATCAACGAGGATGCGATCCCCGGTTACCGTAATCCGGATAACTTCATTGTGGTTTCCGACCCATACCCCACCGTCACCGCCATGGCAGCCGACCTGATCCTGCCCACTGCAATGTGGACCGAGAAAGAAGGCGCCTATGGTAATGCCGAACGCCGTACCCAGTTCTGGCGCCAGCAGGTCAAGGCGCCGGGCGAGGCGCGTTCGGATGTCTGGCAGCTGGTGGAATTCTCAAAACGTTTCAAGGCCGAAGAGGTATGGCCGGAAGAATTACTCGCCAAGGCACCGCAATACCGCGGTAAAACCTTGTATGACATCCTCTACGCTAACGGTCAAGTCGATAAATTCCCCAAACAAACTGTCACCGATGCGGCAGGGTACTCATACGATAACGACGAGATGGAACACTTCGGCTTTTACCTACAGAAAGGCCTGTTTGAGGAGTACCGCATCTTCGGCACTCAAGGCCCGAAAAAAGGTCATGACCTCGCCGAGTTTGATGCCTACCATAATTCACGTGGTTTACGCTGGCCGGTGATCAACGGCAAGGAAACCTTATGGCGTTATCGTGAAGGTTACGACCCATTTGTCGCGAAGGATGAAGGCGTCAAATTCTATGGCAGGCCGGATGGCCGCGCCAACATCATCTTTGCACCCTACGAGCCACCGGCGGAAAGCCCTGATACTGAATTCGATCTGTGGTTGTCCACCGGGCGTGTGTTGGAACATTGGCATTCGGGTTCCATGACCCGGCGCGTGCCGGAACTCTACCGCGCCTTCCCCGATGCCGTGTTGTTCATGCACCCGGATGATGCCAAGGCCCGCGGCCTGCGTCGCGGTCTCGCAGCCAAGGTTGTCAGCCGCCGTGGCGAGGTGGTGATGCGCGTTGAAACCCGTGGACGCAACCGCCCACCCAAAGGATTGGTGTTTGCGCCCTGGTTCGACGCCGGGCGCCTGATAAATAAAGTCACGCTCGACGCCACCGACCCGTTGTCCAAGGAAACGGACTACAAGAAATGCGCCGTCAGAATAGAAAAGGTCAAAGCCTGAGTGCGGCGTATAGAGAATGATGGTTGCGACAAACAACAAGCGCCGGCGCTTCCTGGCAGGCATGGCTCGCACGGCAGGTGGTGCGGCCTTGTTGACCCTGGGTGTGGGATTATATTCGCGCCAGGCATTGTCACTACCGCCCTATGCCATCCGCCCACCGGGCGCATTGACCGAAAAAAATTTTCTCGGCGCGTGCGTTCGTTGCGGTCTGTGCGTACGCGACTGCCCCTATGATACGCTCAAACTGGGAAAACTGGGTGAGCAGGTTGCTACCGGCACACCCTACTTCGTCGCCCGTGATATCCCCTGCGAAATGTGTGAGGACATCCCCTGCGTCGTGGCCTGCCCTACTGGGGCGCTGGATCATGCGCTTGAAAATATCAACGATGCTCGTATGGGACTGGCGGTGCTGGTCGACCAGGAAACCTGTATTGCATTTCAGGGGCTGCGTTGCGAGGTGTGCTTCAATGTCTGCCCGGTACGGGGTGATGCGATCACACTGGAGATGCGCCACAACAAACGCTCCGGAAAACACGCATTGTTTATTCCCGAAGTGCACTCCGATGCCTGCACCGGTTGTGGCAAATGTGAACGGGCCTGCGTGATGGAAGAAGCCGCCATCAAGGTCATGCCTGTACATCTCGCCAAGGGTGAACTCGGCCGTCACTACCGTTTGGGCTGGGAAGAAAAACAACAGGCCGGACAAAGCCTGGTGACACCCGACCAACCACATCAGTACAACCTACCGGAAGGGCAGCGTTATGAACACGCCGGCGAAGGCCTGATCATCGACGGCAAACCGGAACAGCAGCGATGACGTCATCAAAGCGGCCCGGCGCAGACGCCATCATGAGTAAAGGGTGGTTTAAGGCCAACCAGTGGTTATTGCTGCGGCGTATCAGCCAGCTATCTATCCTCGCCCTGTTTGTTGCCGGACCCTGGGCCGGAATATGGCTCGTCAAAGGCAACCTCAATGCCAGCCTGACACTCAATATCCTGCCATTGACGGATCCATATGTGCTGATACAAACACTCTTAACCAGACACTGGCCGGAAATGACGGCCATCACCGGCGCCTTGGTCGTGCTGGTGTTTTATCTACTGGTCGGCGGCCGCATGTATTGCTCCTGGGTATGCCCGGTCAACATGGTCACGGATGCTGCGCACTGGTTACGTGAACGTCTTGGCATCAAGGGCGGCGCGCAACTGTCACGGAATACGCGCTACTGGATTCTGGGCATGACACTCGTGCTGGCTGCGATGACCGGTACAGTCGCCTGGGAAATGGTTAACCCCGTGTCCATGCTGCACCGTGGCTTGATCTTCGGTATGGGACTGGCATGGACAATTATACTGGCGGTATTCATACTCGACCTGCTTGTCAGCAAACGCGCATGGTGTGGCCATTTGTGTCCCGTCGGCGCGTTCTACAACTTGCTGGGGCATGTCACGCCGTTACGCATCAGCGCTGTCGCCCGCGAGCAATGCAACGACTGTGCGGACTGTTATGCCATCTGCCCTGAGCCGCAAATCATACCCGCTACCCTCAAGGGCGCAGATAAAGGCATTGGACCGGTTATTATGTCTGCAAACTGCACCAACTGCGGGCGTTGTATCGATATCTGCGCCAAGGATGTATTCGTTTTCGATTTACGTTTTCACCATAAGACAAGCAGCTTACAAAACGAGCCGCTACCACACAAGACGGAGGTACTTTCATGAGCAAGTCAATTCGGATGGCGCTTATTGTATTATTTGGTATTAATATCGTCCTCATGCAATCGTCGTTCGCACAGGATGTGGTGTCATTACGCGGGCATATGGAAATCGATGAAAACTCAAAAGCCCCCTTGCATAAGAAATGGCAGCAAGATCGCGACCCGATAACACGCGACTATGTTCAACAACCTCCATTGATTCCGCACAACACCACGGGTTACAAAATTAACCTGAAATTCAATAAATGCCTGACCTGCCACAGTTGGGCAAACTACAAGGAAGCTGGCGCTACCAAGATCAGCCAGACGCATTTCGAGGATCGTGATAAGCACGTCCTCGCCAATGTGTCAGCGCGCCGCTATTTCTGCACCCAGTGCCATGTACCACAAGCAGACACACAACCACTGGTTGAAAATGAATTTGAACCGCTCCAGGCGATATCGGGAAGATAACCGCAGTCAATCAGGGCATTACAAGGGAATCAAGTCATGAACGATATCAAACAACGCAACGGTATTATTTACAGAATATGGCGTGTTCTAAAAAAACCTAGCGCCAAGTTTTCATTGGGCACATTGCTATCTGTTGGTATTATCGCCGGCATCTTATTCTGGGGCGGCTTCAACTGGGCCATGGAGATGACGAACAACGAGGAATTTTGTATCTCCTGCCACGAAATGCAAGTCAATGTCTACGAGGAATACAAAGACACCATTCATTACGCCAACCGCACCGGCGTGCGCGCCACCTGCCCCGATTGCCATGTGCCCAAAGAATGGCAACACAAGGTGGTACGCAAAATCCAGGCGACTAACGAATTGTTTCATAAAATGGCGGGTTCTATCGAAACACCGGAGAAATTTGAAGCCAAGCGCCTCAAGATGGCTAAGCACGTCTGGGAGGTCATGAAAAAAACAGACTCACGCGAATGCCGCAACTGCCACGACTACGAGTCGATGGACTACCCTGCACAAGGCAGACGCGCTGTGGCCCAGCACTCCGTAGCGCTTGACGAAGGACAAACCTGCATCGACTGTCATAAGGGCATTGCACATTCCTTGCCTGATATGCGCGGTGTCGATCCGACGGTGGCAATTGGTAATAAATAACACCGCCCTACCGCCCTGTGGTGACGCCAGCCTTGCTGCTGTATCCGCCCTCCAGGGCTAAGGGATGCAAATTGATTGCTGAAACAGAACAGCAATGCAATCACGCCTTAGCAGTCTCAACACATCGTTATTACGGCGGAAGTAGAGTGCTTTATGGACAAACACACACCCTGACCATTTGCCGCATGTATTAGCCGTCACATCACCATGCAAATTCAAGAAACATCCACAGCTCATCGTTTTGCCCTGCATCATCTGGGTTTCAGGCCCTTCTTCCTGCTCGCAGGGTGGTTTTCAGTCGTTACGATGGCGCTGTGGTTGTGGCTTTATCATATCGACCCCACCGTGTTACCGCTACACGATATGACGAGCATTACCTGGCATGCACATGAAATGATATATGGCTACGCCATGGCCGTAATTGCAGGCTTCCTGCTAACGGCCGTGCGTAACTGGACTAATGTCGACACCCTGCGCGGAGCGTGGCTGTTGTTGCTGGCATTACTGTGGTTGTTGGCACGCATCGCTCCCTTTATCGACCAACCTTATGCGATAAAGGCAATGATCATACTTGACCTCGGCTTCAACCTCGGCTTGTGTGCAGCCGTGCTGCACCCTATCGTAAAAGTTAGGCAATGGGAGCAGCTCGCGGTATGGACAAAACTGACATTACTGCTGCTCGGCAACCTTTTGTTCTATCTGGGCGTACTAGGCATATTTGCTGATGGGCTGCGCTGGGGACTCTACACCGGACTATATATTGTCCTGTCACTGGTATTGATGATGGCACGACGTGTTATCCCTTTCTTTATTGAAAAAGGTGTCGGCTACACAGTGACATTGACAAACAGGCGCTGGGTCGACATCGGCAGTTTAATACTCATGTTGATTTTCCTGGTGGTAGAAGTATATATACCCATGCCACTGGTTTCTGCCTGTACGGCACTGTTGTTGTTTCTACTACATGCCTTGCGCATGGCAGGATGGTATACGCCCGGGATCTGGAGCAAACCGCTTTTGTGGGTGTTATACCTCGCTTATGGCTGGATCGTATTAGGCTTCGCTTTCAAGGGGTTATCGTATTTCATGAGCATTAACCCCATGCTTGCAGTACATGCCTTCGCTTATGGTGGCATCGGCATGATGACCATAGGCATGATGGCACGCGTGGCGCTGGGTCACACCGGACGCAATGTCTTTGCGCCCCCAGCGATTTTACTATGGGTATTCCTGGTATTTTTTATCGGTAGTGTTACGCGCGTGTTACTACCTCTTATTGCTCCGGCGTGGTATACATTATGGATCGGTGTCTCACAGGTCTCGTGGATTATGGCTTTTGCACTATTTAGTTTTATCTATACTCCCATGCTGATCAAGCCTCGCATCGATGGGTGTTACGGATAAGCCTGCCTTAGGTATCACCTCGCAGATTAGCTGCGACGGATCGATCGACTGTCTGTCTTTAGTATGGCGAGTTCTTGCCTCAATCTTGTTATTGGTTGTTATTGTTGATGTCCCCACTTGGGCTGATCAAATCAGTGGCCCCTTGCCGGCTGTCATTACACGTATCGAATTTCTTGGCAATAATGTCACTCGTGAAATCATCCTCAGGCAGGAAATGTCTATCGAGGAAGGCGACCCTGTGGACATGATAAAAATTGAAGAATCGCGCCAGGCGATTATGGATCTCGAACTTTTCAAAGAAGTAAGTGCAAAACTAGTACCGGACACTGAAGGTCAGATTCTGCAGATCGAGGTAAGTGAAAAATATTACACCCTACCCATTCCCAAACTGGAAAGAAGCGCTGACGGCGATCTCGAGTACGGAGGTGAGCTACGCTTCTATAACCTTTTCGGTTACAACCAACGCCTGATTTTAGATGGTGCTGCAAAGGAGCTTGACAACGGCAATCACGGCGAGCAATACGAATTGCTTTACAGTATCAATCGTATTCCTGGCACAGCATTCGGCTTAGACCTGTCTGCTACACAGGAATTGCTGCAGGAACACATCACGCAAACAGCAAACGTACAGGGCGAATACGAGCGTGACACGCGTAACCTCTCATTCATCATTTCGCGCTGGCTGCGAACCGATGGACGCAGCCAGGGATGGCGCGGACTCATCGGCATGGATTTCACGCGCAATGAATATGATTTTTTATCCGGCACCTCCGGCCTGGTACAGGACGAAGATATCGTCGCCTTCAGGACGGGCACGGAATTCACCCAGGTAAACGAATTGCCGTTTCAACGGCGGGGTACCGAATACGGTGCCGGTCTGCGCATCAGCAGCCCGGATCTGGGGAGCGACAATGACTTCCAGACGCTGGAATTATTCTATCGTCGCTACAAACCGCGCGGGCAAGAGCCCCATGACAATCTGAACTACCAGTTCCGCATCGGGCTCAGTAACGGGTTTCCCAATGAAACCGACGCCTTCACGTTGGGCAGCAGCACCACTTTACGCGGCTATGACCTGAACAGCATTACAGGACATCATTATGCGCTCGCGAACCTGGAGTACCTGAAACCCTGGGCACAGCATCCACAAATTCGTGGCGTGCTATTCGCCGACATCGGCAACACCTATTACAAGGGCGAAGTTGATCTTCTCGACCTCAAAGGCTCACTGGGTCTGGGGCTGCGCTGGAAGATTCGCTGGCTGGTAAACGTCGACCTGCGTCTTGACGCCGCATATGCCGTCGACATCGATGATTATAAGATCTACGGCGGGACTTCGCATACATTTTAGTTATCAGGACTCGCGCAGGCGGGATTCAATCAAAGCAACCATCACTTCGATTACAGCCCTCCAGCAAAGGCCTTCACAAGACGTCTTGTTCTCACTTTGTATCATAATTCTGATTCAGCCTTGACACTGACTCTCATTTGCCTATATTTAACCATATGGTTTAATACAGACGAATGAGATCATGCAAACCGAACAGCTCAACAACACCTTTGCCGCGCTCGCCGATCCCACCCGCAGGGCCATTCTGGAACGCCTCGCCCAAGGCGGGACCACCGTTGGCGAATTGTCCAAACCCTTCAATATGTCCATGGCGGCGGTCAGTAAGCATTTGAAAGTGTTGGAAAAAGCACAGCTCATTAGCCGCGAAAAAGATGCTCAATGGCGCCGTTGCCAGTTACAACCCGAAGCACTCAAGGCCGCCAACGACTGGATTACCCAATACCAGCGTTTCTGGGAGGGTCAGTTCGATGCGCTTGCCAAATACCTTGAACACAACAAAGCAAAATGAGGAAATCCGATCATGGCGACACCCAATCCGACCCAACAAACCCATAGCGCTGTCATAAAACGTGTCTTTGATGCACCCCGCGAGAGGGTCTTCAGGGCATGGATCGATCCTGACGAACTCAAGCGGTGGTTCGGCCCTGAAGGGGTGACAACAGTCAATGCCGAGGTCGATCTTCGCGTTGGCGGCGAGTACAAGACCGTGATGCAAACGCCAGCAGGGGAGACGGTGCATCACTATGGTACTTACCGGGAAATCAACCCGCCTGAGAAACTGGTGTACACCTGGGTACTGGATGGTCAGGGCTGTGGAGGCAGTGAAGGTGAATATACAGAAACACTGGTGACCATCGAATTTCATGAACTGGGCACATCGACAGAAGTTGTGCTGACACATGAGTTCTTACCCAGCGAAAAATCACTCGAGGGACATACCTTTGGCTGGAACAGCAGTCTCGATTGCCTTGCACAACTCTTGCACTAAGCGACCTCAAGGAGAACGGGCATGGGAAAATTTCATGACATTCATTTCCCGGGCGAAACTGATACATATCGAAATGCCCGGGATACATTACTTGCGGCTGAAATGGATCTGCGAAAACAGCTTGAAGAGGTTGCATCGTTGAGAAGACGGCTCCCGCCCGGAGGTAAACTCAAACAAGACTATACCTTTGAAGAAGGCGCCGCTGATTTAACGGACCAGGAAACAGTCAGGCAGACGAGGTTTTCCGAGTTATTTGAGAAAGGCAAGGACAGCCTGATCGTTTACAGCTTCATGTATGGGCCTGATGCCGAACACGCATGCCCCATGTGCGTCTCATTATTGGACAGCCTCAATGGTAATGCACATCACGCACAAGATCGTATTAATCTTGCCGTGATTGCCAAGGCTCCTACCCAGAAGATCAGACGCTGTGCATTGGAACGTGGCTGGGACAAACTTCGGTTGCTGTCCTCCGCAAACAATACCTACAACCTGGATTACTTTGCCGAAAATGTACAAGGCGAACAGTTACCCGATATCAATGTCTTCACAAAGACGGATGGCGGCATTTATCATTTTTACAATAGCGAACTGTTTTTTGCACCTACAGAAGCAGGACAGCATCCACGACACGCCGATCTCATCTGGCCATTATGGAACCTGTTCGATCTGACGCCTGAGGGCCGCGGTACAGACTGGTTCCCTAAATTATCATATGACTGATGCCCACCGCTATCCCACTAACGCGTCATACCCGCGCACGACTGCATGGGGACTTATACCCTAAAATAGCAGCGTAAAACGAGATAATAATATCATCTAATAGGACAGCAGCGACTGATACCCCAGACTTTTGGAGGATACATTATGAAACTCTACATCCTGAACGGTTCACCGAATTGCCGCAAAGTTGTGGCTGTCATCAACCACCTGGGCCTCGATGTTGATATGCAGTCCGTGGCCCCTTTTAGCGATGAAATGGAAGGACCTGAATATCTCGCCATCAACCCCAACGGCATGGCGCCAGCACTGGTGGATGGTGACTTTAAGCTCTGGGAATCCAATGCCATTATGCAATACTTGGCCTCCACCGCCCCTGATAACGATCTGTTTCCGAACGACCCCAAGGCCCGCGCAGATATCACGCGTTGGCAAACCTGGGAACAAGCGCATTTTGGTCCGGCCATGGCTGACATCGTATGGGAGAATTTCGTCAAACCCACATTCAAACTGGGCGAACCCGACCCCACCATCATCGAACGCGGCACTGAGAACTTCCACCGTTTCGCCCCTATCCTGGAGCAACAGCTCGCGTCTCGGTCGTTTGTAACGGGTGATACGCTGACCCTTGCCGATTATTCGCTAGGCGCATTGCTCATGTATGCAGAGCCAGGCAAGGTACCCCTAGAACACTATCCGAATATACGCGCATGGTATCAGCGTCTGGAAGCGACACCTGCGTACGTGCAATCCGCTCCACCACCATTTGCCGTATAAAATTATGGATACAAGAAGTCGGGCTACGGAGCACACGCTATGTCCTGGTAAGCTTCCCGCTTGCGCTGGCACAGCATGTCAATATATTTAAATCTACTTATGAACACCTTAGTAACATAGGCCACGCAAACCTACTCAACAAAACACGAACTCAGCTTAATCCGCCTGCTCTTCGGTATCTATGGCCTATTGTCAGAGTCTACCCAGAGGAAGCAGCATTGTTCTGAAGCACACCATTCTGCGAATACCTCAGATCCTTGCAATTGCCTCATTGTTGCCAGAATTCGTCACCGCATCCCCATTATTGTTTGTGAGAATAACCCTGCATTCAAGCAATACACTTACAACGGGGATCGGTTATGAAGGCATTGAAACTAACAGCCATGCTTTTAGTATTTACAGGGCTATCGCTGAACAACAACGTGCAGGCAGCTGCAGGCAAGCAGGCCATTGATGTCTGCTTTGTACTGGATACCACCGGGTCGATGTCGGGTCTGATCGATGCCGCCAAGCAAAAAATCTGGTTTATCGCTAACGAAATCGCTAACGCCACACCTACACCCGATATTCGCTTTTGCCTGATTGCCTTTCGCGATCGTAATGATCAATACATCACACAGCATTACCCCCTCACTCAAGACCTGGATACCATCGCCCGTCACCTGAATACATTCAAGGCAAACGGCGGCGGCGATATGCCGGAATCGGTGAACCAGGCACTTTATGAATCGGTCACCCAAATCAACTGGTCTGACGATCCGCCAACCTACAGAGTCGTATTTCTGGTAGGCGATTCACCGCCGCATATGGACTATCAAAACGATACGCCTTACTCACAAACCGCAGGCATTGCGGCGCAGAAAGACATCATTATCAATACCTTACAATGCGGCAATAATCCTCTCACCACCCCCATCTGGAAAGAAATTGCCCAGCAGGCCAATGGCGCCTATACCCAAATCCCACAGTCACCAAAGATTCAGCATGTAGAGACGATTTTTGATCAAGACCTCGTCGCCCTTAACCGTAAATTGGGGATGCTGATCCTGCCCTATGGCAACATCGCACAACGAGAAACCACAACGGATAAGCAAAAAGCGGCAGAACGCCTCAACCATTCCGTGATGTCTGACCGCATGGCATACAACTCGAGGACTGGGAAGATCATACAAGGGAATGGCGACCTGATTGATGATATTGATTCCGGTATAGCACAGCTAAAAGACATTCCTCGCGCACAGCTTCCCGAGATACTGCAGCGCATGTCCATACAACAGCAGCAGGATTACATCGACCAAATCAGAACTGAGCGGCAAGAACTACAACGTATCGTGGCTGACCTGGTTAATCAACGCGCTAACGAGGTCACAAATAAGCAATCGATAAACGCGAATGACACGTTTGATCTGGAAGTACGGCGCATGATAAGGGTACAAGGCCAAACAAAAGGAATTGTTTATCAATAAACTGATTGCTAACAAGCGAATCGCCAGGATCTGGTGATAAAAGGTCTTACTACATACATGCAGTAGTTCAGGATTGATCTGATCTGCAGCGCCAGGTTATATATCCGGTTTGGACTGTGGATTCCGGCTTTCGCCAGAATGACGGGAACTGTCCGATAGCAGGCATGCTTCTTATATCTCTTTACTTTCCAACCTCTCCATTATCTCTGTTTCCGACAAACCTATTATTTCTACGCTTTTTCTGGGTTATTCTCGGAGTACGACACCGAAGAACTGGTCGGCCTGGGCACCAGTAACACTTACGACGATTCAGACCTTTGCCACTGACACCGACCCGATGCTAATAACACGTGATGGAATCTTGCGAATCTTTGCCCGAGGTGCGGATGACAATCTCTACTGGACAAGCAAGGCAGGCGCAGGTCCGTGGGGTTTCTGGAACATTTTACTGGGTGACGGCTCCGTAAAGGGTCGTTTCGAAGTTGCTCTTACATCCAACGCCGGCGATGTCGACTACCATATTGTCCATATTGCCGACGGTGGTTGCAGATACGTGAGAGTGTTTGAAGGGAATCAGATCGATAGTCGTGATTGGCCCGGATGCCTAGAGGCCGCAATCGACAGTAGCGGCCCCGGGCAGGTCGGTATCTTTAGACGGACAGGCGGGGGGCTAATATTCGAGACAGTTAACCGTCTGTCCAATGGAAGCTGGGTCTTCTTGTCGACTAAGCAAAGGAGCACCGATATTTTTGCGCTGTCCAATGTTGAATATCTGAATGGAAAATATCATGTGTTGACCGCTGAGGAAAGGCTTGTTGATGACGCCTCGAATGAGACCCGCCATGAGCTGACCCACCGTTTCCATGATTCGGTAACAGGTGAAGGCTCTGATCGAATCGTAAAGTCGTATACACCGAATGCTGATAGACATGTTCAACCTGCACTCTCCGCCTACCGCAACCGGCTGCTTGCGGTCTGGAGTAATCCAAACGGTCAAGTAAATTCCGCTCGATGGGACATCGCGGACCACAAGTCGCCATGGGTGTCATATGGTTGGATAGGACGTGGTAAGAGCAGCAGACACCCCGCGGCCATCGATTTTGATCATCGTCCTTCAATTGTTATGTTGCCACCGAATAATCCGGCGTTTGCTAATCCTAATTACGGAAATGACGCATTCGCAACGATTGTAGGTACCCGAAATGGTGGCCGTCCTGAAGTCATTAATCTGAGTCGAAGGATGATGTTCGATGATATTTTTTTGGATTTGGCCATCTATAACGCGCAAGTCGATAGTGGCGATGACGTTTGCAAGAATTACGATGAGCCCTCTGGCCCTGTAGGGGTTATAAATCTTGCGTCTGACAACAGAGCCGTACTAACCGAAATTGGCTTCAATATGTGGATGCTCCCTACGAAACGAGTCGGTGGAATCTACAGAGACCTAACGGAATGGATGTGTAGCTTGGGTGGGCCCCCGGGGTGGTCCGATGACTTGACCCCATGCCTGACAAAGAATCTCCCTGTTCACTTGAAAAGGAAGGGTAGTATTTTTCACTGCCAAGGGGCATGGAACAACCACACGGACACCGAGCAAAGAATTTGGGAAGAGCTTGGTCATTATTTTGCTGCTGCCATCGGCCTAGGGAGTAAAATAGGAAAAAGTAAGATCCATCGTATAGCGGCAGCCGAACGATCTGGGTTGTCGCAAGGATCGATCGAAAACGGCCGACACATTTTTTCTATTGCTATTCGTCAGTGCCCACAAGCATCCCCACGGTGTACCGGTTTTGTTGGCGTGAACGGAAACTACGACAACACTAGCTTGCCTCATTCCTTTTTGTATGCTGTTCAATACTACATCTTCCGTGGCGACGAGTTACGACAGATGATCTTGGACGATCTTGACGTAGGCAATCCGTTGCTACAAAACAAATACAATTGGATCAGACAAAATCTATTCGAAGGACGAGAATTTCGCGACGGTGGAGTAATTATAAACTGACATGTGAATTACTGAGAATGGAAAGGAGCCCAACCGAAAGTACGCTAAAGCGACAGATAAAGCAAAGGCTGCTGCGGATAGGTGCGTATCGTGGCCGGTTATAGCACTTTAAAGCGCATTACCGAAATAAATGGAGTTTAATCACTATTGGGACGGGGAATTCGTACGACCGGTCCTGTCCGATAGCAGGCATGCTTCTTATATCTCTTTACTTTCCAACCTCTCCATTATCTCTGTTTCCGACAAACCTATTATTTCTACGCTTTTTCTGGGTGCAGTGTTCGCCTTGCCGCCTTCAGCGGGTGCGGTGACGCGCAGCTTTAAGCTATCACCAAGCCAGCCCACGATTCCATTACGTGATGCACCTGGTACGACTTTGATCGAGAGCTTCATATCCGATGCAGCCTATTGCTGAAAAATATATCTTATAGCTCGCTCGATGATTCGAATGTTTCTCTGGTGGCGGCAGCTATCAGGATCCCGCACCGCCTCAACTCTTGCGAGTTTGCGGATATATGCTTCTGGCAGACCCTGTTGCTGCGCACCCTGCACAACAAACGCCTTGTACCAGGAAAATGGATGAAGTGAATCATCGATGTAGTCCGCTGATGCCAGATACAGGAATACAGGGCCAAGCTGCTCAAGCTCCAGACGATGTATTTCATAACCCTTGCCCAATCCTTCCGCCTTATCGAGATGCTTTTTTTCATGGGCCTCAATTTCATAAATCACACCATGCACCCTGTCGCGTGGGTCATTGGTATTTATCACGTTACATTTAGCAGACCCATCCCTGCCACGCTTATGGAAGTGTAATGACCAACCACACAATTCGTGTGTCTCCACGGCTTCTGCCGTCGGCACCCTGATTTGCATCCGTGCCAGATGAAGGTTAGAGCCGTAGGCCAGGTATTTTAATTTATTCATATATAGGTATTGCGTAGCTGTGTCTCTCAACCTCTTGGCTGGTAACAGCCGATTCCTCGCGCTAACGTCGCCAAGGCTGAACGGATTTTATTATATATATCAATTGATTGCCTGGAGGCTACCAATTTGAGGGGCAACCTCAATTCTCACACTTTACTGCCATCTTCGTCGCTGTAGTTATTAAAGATCACGCACAGGATGCCGATAAACCCATTGCAACACTACATTTACTACACAAACCTGGACTAATCGAATGTTGGGAAGCATGCATACCCCGCTTTGGAAGAGCGAGCGTTTAGGACTGATTATGATCGGTGTATCATTTGCAGTGATTGCGCTGGTCATAGTGGTGACCTTTCAATACCAGCAAGACTCCAGGGAAACCCAGGCACACCATTACGGCACGACCCTGACCCGCTTGATCTCCAACATCCCCCTCGAACAACTGACTACCCCCTCCGGTAACAACGTGTTCCTAGAGGCAATGCGCAGCAACCAGGATAGTCCTGATTTTGCCTATGCAGTGGTAACCGACAGCCAGGGAAATGTGTTCAACGAATTCAAAGCAACCAGGATAATTATACCCGATGTTGAACTCCCATCAGAGCCGTCTTCCTGGTTGGCAAAGCGTACCCTCTCACACGCTGCCGATGGTCGCAATATCCAGGAATACCATGCTCCCCTACTAGTGGATGGCAACCTGGCCGGTTTCGTTAGACTGGGATTTTTTGAGCCGGGCGTGATTCTGAACATGCAACAGTTGTTACTGTTCGCCACCCTGTCTTTACCTATTTTCCTGCTCACAGCGTTTTTTCATTTCCTGATCAAGCGGCAGGCAAAACCACTAAATCATATTGGTCGGGCTTTAGAGAAACTGATAGAGGGCGGCTTTTTTGAGCGCACAGAGATCGAATCATTCCGGGAAACAGGCAATTGCAGTGAGCGATTCAACAATTTCATTGAACTGGCTGGCAATAGAATTACAACGCTCAAGTCACAACATACTGACCTGGTGACATCAGCCAAATTTTTGTCTTACAAGCGCGAACGCATGGAGATGGCGCTCCAATCTATACCTGAGGGCGTGCTTGTTCTCGATGAAACGAGCGTAATTACTTATGCCAATGCAAAATTGCTGCCACTGCTGGGTATGGATCCGGAAGAGGTCATTGGAGGTAAGCTTGAAGAATGGTGCCATAACCTAGAAATCAAGGCGTTCCTGTCTAAATACAATAACAAGGCAGTTGCCAGTTATTCCAGCGAATCTATTGAATTCTCACCCGATAACGCACCCGGGAAAACCATAGCAATCAAAGCCTACCCACTAGTGTCACGCAAGGATAATGTCACGGTTTTAGGCATTCTGGTCGTACTCGCCGACATTACCCACGAGAAATATTCAAAAGAAGGCCGCAGCGAATTTGTCGCACATATTGCGCATGAACTGAAGACTCCGTTAAACGTCCTCGCTATGTATAGCGAAGCACTACAGGGAGAGGAAGGGCAAAAACCGGAATTTCGCATCGAGGCAACAAACGTCATCTATGACGAGGTCGAGAGACTTTCAGCGCTCATTAACAACCTGCTTAGCCTGACCAAATTCGAGATGGGCAGTATGACTGTTGAACGGCAACGTATAAAACCACGCGACCTTCTCGAAGACGTCATGGCGAATGTTTCCCGTAGTGGACGAGGCGAAGATATCGACTTCAAGCTTGATCTGCCCAAAGAGCTGGGTGCAATCTCCGCCGATAAAGACCTGCTTCGTATCGCGGTCAATAACCTGCTTACCAATGCCATTAAATACAGTCGTCCTGGAGGCACCGTGACGATGTCGGCCGAAGAAACAGAAAATCAGCTCACAATACGGGTCATCGATAATGGGATCGGCATTCAATCTGAAGATCAGGAAAAAATATTTGAAAAATTCTACAGATCAAATGATGAAGAGGTAAGAAATCGCACGGGCCATGGTCTTGGCCTGCCGCTGGCGAGAGAAATCATCCAATTGCATCATGGCAACCTGCACGTAGATAGCACGCTCGGCGAAGGCAGTGAGTTCATCATCGAACTCAGAAAAGAAGTCATGTTAATAGATAAGGCGAGCTAGACATGAAGCGCATATTGATAGCCGATGATGAACCGCATGTTGTGCGTGTCCTTAGGGTCGCTCTTGAGAAAGCAGGATTTGAGGTCGACTCCGCACCACATGGTGCTGCCGCGTTGGCACGAATCAACCAACAAACACCCGACGCCCTTATAACCGACATTCAAATGCCACATATGACAGGTGAAGAGTTATGCGCGCAAATTCAGGAAATATATCCCAGGCGCGAATTCCTGATACTTGTTTTGACATCAAGAACAGAAATTGAACATAGGGAATGGTCGCGTAATATAACTAACCTGTTATTTCTCGAAAAGCCCGTGAGCATACGCAAGTTAACAGTGATGCTGGAAAATTACTTCGACACCGTTAAAACAACCGGGGATTACGAGTTTGGCTAATAAAGCATTCAATTTGCTTGACTTTGACAAGTATTCACGCCTGCTACGCAGCATATTCCCATCTGGCGCTGATGTCACGATTTGTAACATGGATGGTGACTTATTGTGGACAACCGACTTGTCAGCAAGAAATCACAATATAGATGCTGCAGCATTCCTTAAGAGCACGCTATCAGTAAAATCGTCAGATATTGAAACAGTAAGGCACAGCAAGCTGGGCGATGGTAACTTCTTGTACAGCATGGTAATGACAAACGATTCAGGTGAACAGATTGGTGCACTTGCGCTGGTCGTTGATTGCACAATCAAAAACCATAAACCACACAGCAATGATATAGCGGAGGAATTTTTGCAGGGCATAGCCGCCTGCATAAAGAGCGAACACCAAATAGTTGCGGAACTGGATGGCATGGCAGGAGAATTGGCAGAGCGCTACGATGAACTCAACCTGGTTTATGATACGGACGATCATGTCAATGGCTTGCAGGAAGCGCGTTTCGCACTACAGATATTGGTGGATAACTGTGCAACGTATATGGACGTTGGCATGAGTACATTGCTACTACCAGACAGAAAAATATGTATCAGCCACATAAAAGATGAAAACCTTTCGGCGGAAAAAGCATCAATTGTCAGCCGCTTAAGAAAAGGTATATTTAGCACCTCTGCAGCAAGCAAATGCGGCACGGTCGTCAATTCGCAAATGGGGGCTCGAAAAGCTCTCTCCATCCCTGTGCTGGGCGGCGATGGCAATGTTACCGGCATACTCGCCACTATAAAAAATAGTCAAATGCCGGACTATACCAACAGTGACCGCAATCTACTGGAAGTCATGTCCAGGAAGGTTACAAAAATTCTGCAGACTGTCTACGACCCGCTTACAGGACAATTAAATAGGTCTGGTTATGAATATCATGTTCGTCAGAATTTACTAGCCTCACAAGAGCAAGGCACGACTCACTGCATTCTAGACCTTGATATAGATGACCTGCAAATCATTAATGACACCATCAGTTACCAGGCCGGTGATGAGATAATAAAGAATGTAGCAAAAGTCATAGATGATTTGATTCGCGATACTGACATTCTGTCCAGAACCGGCGGTGACGAATTCGGAGTCTTACTCGATAATTGCACATTAGAAGATGGCGAGAGTGTTGCAGAGAAGATTCGCCTCACAATAACCGCACTCGAATATACATGGCAGGATCAGAGAATTGAGATCAGCACGACGATCGGGGTTGCGGCCATAACACCGGATTCAGAAAGTCCTGCGAGCGTTATCAGCACTGCAGAAGTCGCTCGCAACGCAGCCAAGGAATCGGGAAAGAACAGAGTGCAGGTATACAAAAAAGGCAATAGTGATCTTATACGCCGAAAAGGCGAAATGCAGTGGGTAAGTCGCATCAAGAACGCATTACGCGAAAACCGTTTTCAGATTTACAGCCAGGTGATAGTACCATTGAGCAATAGGTCAGAAAATTTCCATGTGGAGATACTGCTGCGCCTTAGAGATGAAAACGGCGACATTCTGACGCCATGGGCGTTTATCCCTGCTGCAGAGCGCTATCATCTCATGCCTGACATCGACAAATGGGTGATAAATAAAACCCTGTCCGAATTCGTCCGGATCTGGAAAACAGACTGGGCTAAGAGTGCACAAGTATCTATCAACCTATCAGGCCAATCCATGAGTGCTCGCGACTTTCTTGGCTTCGTTATCGAACAACTGGGTCGCGAGGGCGTAGTAGCCAAAAACATTTGTTTCGAAATTACAGAATCAGCAGCAATTGAGAATATTGATGAGGCCAAAGAATTTATCTCTTCAATCAGAAAGCGGGGCTGCCGGTTCTCGCTTGATGATTTTGGGACAGGGTTAAGCTCATTCGCCTATCTAAAAAACCTTTCCGTGGATTACCTGAAGATCGATGGTAGTTTTGTTAAGGAAATTATTGATGATCCAGTCTCTAATACAATGGTATCAGCCATCAACCAGGTAGGCCATGTCATGGGGCTTGAAACGCTTGCTGAATTCGTCGAAAACCAGGCCATTATGAACCGTCTTGCCGAATTAGGTATTGATTATGCCCAAGGATATGGCATAGGCAAGCCAATGCCATTAGAAAAATATCTCGACGAAATCTCGAATATTCAGCGTGCCCCGCCTGGGAAAGGAAAATCTCAGACGAGAGGGCTACGCGCCGTTAGCAATAAAAGCTGAATTTCGAGAACAATAGTTAAATTGGAACCGTATGAAGCACTTGGTTTTTTTAATGGATTACAGCAGGACAAGAATAC
The DNA here is from genome assembly GCA_947258875.1 of uncultured Gammaproteobacteria bacterium. Taxonomy (GTDB): domain Bacteria; phylum Pseudomonadota; class Gammaproteobacteria; order CAMYKB01; family CAMYKB01; genus CAMYKB01. The sequence goes on from CAMYKB010000012.1 coordinate 49,446, forward strand.
ATCATGAGCGCAACTGAGGAACACATCAAGGCTGAGATCATGCATACCCAGATCGGTGTCATGACCTATCTTGCGCCCAAAGGTGTGCTATCCAATGAATCCGGGATAGCGGAATTACACGAATCCGTCAACGAATGCCTGCAGGCATTCGAAACTCAGATTGTAATCGACCTGGCAAAAGTGCAAAGACTGAATAGCGCAGCGCTGGAGTCCCTGCTGGATATACAGGAAAAACTGGTAAAGGTCGGCGGCTGGTTGAAGGTTGCTCAGCTCAATTCACTCATTCGCGAGATTTTTTACATCACTGATTTCGCTGAATATGTTTGCATGGTCGAGCCTGAGGCAGGCAATGACAATGAATATTACCCCAAAACATCTGGCGACAATAAACTACGCCTGGGCGACATCCTTGTTGAGCGCGGCCTCATCACCGAGGCAAGAATTTCAGAAGCCATACGCTTGCAGAAAAAACTCGACAAACGCATGGGGCAGATCATCATTGACAAAGGCTGGGTTTCTGAAAATGACGTACTTACCGCACTTGCCCAACAGCTCTCCGTACCCTTTGTCAGCCTGCGGACCGGCATCTACGACCCCGATATCGTTGAACAGCTTGATGTTGAAACCGCCACCAGACTCAAAGTGCTACCATTATTCAAGGTCCGCGGCGCCTTGTCACTGGCAACAGCCGATCCACAGGCCATACATAGTTTCGACGAGATCGAAGAACGGCTTAACTGCCGCGTTCGACCCGTGCTGGCACGGCGCGAAGACATACTCAAGACTATCAACGAAGCGTACGCTGGAGATCGTTATACCGCCGAGTTAATTACAGAGATCGATGAAGACTTTGAAGTCATTGAGAACACCACCCCTGATGACTACTCGACGATTGACGAGATGGCAGCGGAAAGCCCGGTCATCAACCTGGTTAATTCAATTATACAGCGTGCGGTACACGACGGCGCCAGTGATATTCATATTGAACCTTCGCGCACCAAGTCAAGGGTTCGTTACCGTATCGATGGTGTATTGTATGAAGTCATGACGCCCAAGAGCGAACTACACGCAGCCCTGGTTTCTAGGCTCAAAGTTATGGCCAATCTGGATATTGCAGAACGCCGCATTCCACAGGACGGCCGCATCCAGGTTCATACGCAAGGCCGTTCAGTCGATCTACGCTTCAGTTCATTGCCTGGTTTGTTCGGAGAAAAAATCGTACTGCGCGTGCTGGATAAAAACCAGGCCATACTTGATGTCAACAAACTGGGCATGACTGACGACAATCTTTCATGCTTCAAAGAGCTGCTCGAACGTAGTCACGGTTTGATTCTCGTTACCGGGCCCACGGGTAGCGGCAAGACTACCAGCCTTTATGCTGCGCTGAATTACTTGAACAGTATTGAAAAAAATATTGTCACCATCGAAGATCCCGTTGAATACCAGGTTGAGATAGTTAACCAAAATGAGGTCAAAAACAAAATCGGCCTGACTTTTGCGAAAGTATTGAAACATGTGCTGCGACAGGACCCCGATATCATCATGGTGGGCGAAATCCGGGAACGCGAAACTGCAGAGATCGCTGTACAGGCAGCATTGACAGGCCATCTGGTGCTTTCCACACTACACACCAATGACAGCGTAGGCGCCATTACTCGCATGATCGATATGGGGATTGAACCTTATCTTTTGTCATCAGCATTGATAGGCGTTGTTGCGCAACGCCTGGTAAGAATGATTTGCCCATCCTGCAAAACCAGTTTCCTTGCACCACCCGATGTCATTGCACATTATGGTTGGGACTCACAAGCCAACATCCGTCTGCATAAAGGACGGGGATGCCCTGAATGCTATGACTCGGGTTACAAGGGCCGTCTCGGCGTACATGAAATGCTGCAAGCCGATGAGGCACTACAAAAACTCGTCATTTCTAACCCCAGTCGCGACGAGCTAACGTCATATCTTATGGAGAATAAAGTTAGGACACTATTCGATGATGCCTTGGATCGCTCACTGGAGGGATCTACTACGCTTGAAGAAGTATCCCGCGTTATTAGCAACTAGACAGGTTCACTATGCCACTAGAAATGCCCCCACAAGTTGTCAGTGAAAAACCACAAAACCGATTTGTCCAAAACATGACAAACTGGCAGGAGCTGTTACACAAGAAGGGCAAGGTGGCGGATAAGGATCGGATGTTTTTTACGGAACAGCTTTCTCTAATGCTGGAAACAGGTGCCAGCCTGCCGCAGGCATTAACTACCCTCAAGGCACAGTCTGATAATCCGGCCATGGCCTACCTCATCGATGATCTAATGAACAATATCACCGAAGGTAATACTTTCTCATATGCATTATCCTTGCACCCGGAGGTATTCAGCACGACATATATTAATCTGGTTGCCGCCAGTGAAAGGGGTGGTTTTATGCATCAGGTACTGACACAGCTCCAGGAGATGGAACAAAAACGCGAGGAGTTGCGCAACACACTGGTTTCTTCATTTTCATACCCCGCGTTCCTGGTTTTTTTCTCTTTTGCTGTAGTCGTTTTTGTGCTGGTTGTCGTATTCCCCAAGTTCGGTGACATGTTTGCGAGCATTGAGGATCAATTACCCGCTACCACCATCGGGCTAATGGCAGCCAGTAATATCTTGACACAGTACTGGATATTCATCCTTGGTGGCATCATGGTTTGTATGCTATTCCTGAGATACTGGTTAAAAAGTCCTGATGGAATACGGTATCTGGATAGCTTTAAGCTGGGTGCGCCTGTGCTGAAAGATGTCTTTATTAAACTGTACCTGGTGCAATCACTACGCGTCATGAGCCTGTCACTACGCAATGGTGTTAGCGTTATGGATACGCTGGCAGCCTGCAAGGGCGTGGTGCGTAACACCGTGTACCAACAATTCATTAACGACGTCGAGGCCCAGGTGCAGGAAGGTGCCGGGCTTGCCGTGGGATTCAACAAGACCGATTTCATACCCCCTATCGCCGAACAAATGATTACCACCGGCGAGGAAACAGGCAACCTGCCCAAGGTGATGGGACGTATCGCGGATTATTATGAACGCCAGTTATCGAAAAATCTGAAGGCGCTTTCAAAACTGGCTGAACCGATCATGTTACTGGTGATGGGTGTGGTGGTGGGTGTGCTGGTGAGCTCACTCATCCTGCCAATCTTCAAACTTTCCCGCGCCGTCAGCTAACCGTTCGCCTAAAGAATTCCTGAAAACTGCCGACATTATGCCCATAGGGGCAGGTTTGCCGTGCTTGCGCATTAAAACCCCTTAAAACAAGCAGATCCTGACCTGCTTAGCGTGCACCCGCGACACACGGTCACCTGGTCGTCACCAGCGGCCATTAAAGTTTACTGCGCGACGGCCGATAAATAAGCACGAATCATCAATTATTGGAACATATGGAGTACACATAATGGACAGTCATTCTTATTCAGTACAACGGGGTTTCACTCTGGTCGAGTTGTTAATCGTGGTCATCATCCTGGCCATCTTGGCGGCTATCGTCGTGCCGCAGTTTGCATCCTCCACCGAGGACGCCAAACTGTCGTCACTGGATTCCAATCTGGCCAATGTGCGCTCAGCGATGGACCTGTATTACCAACAGCACGGCGGCCGTTATCCTGGTCAATACAGGGAGACCAACGGTACCACTCTATCAGGCAATGACGCAGACAAACTCGCGGCATTAAAAGCACAATTGACACTATATACCGATGTCAATGGCAAGACTGCGACCGTCAAGGACGCCACCTTCAAATACGGTCCCTACTTCAAGAAGGAAAACCTGCCAGCCAACCCCATCACCGATTCAAATGATGTGGCGTTCCAGGGCACCGCCGCGCTGGGCATGACGGGTGTAGCTGATCCATTTGCTACCACACCGGCAAAAGGCTGGAAGTACGATGTCGTCACTGGCCAGTTTATCGCCAATGACGCGCGCACCATTCCTAATACCACGACTACCTACGACAAGCGCTAATCGCTATAGCGTACAGATGGATAAGTATGAGGTGTACAGCTGACAAGGGAATGTCGCTACTGGAAATACTGGTAGTCATCAGCATCATGGGGATCGTCACAGTAGTGGCGATCCCCAATTTGTCATCAACGGACGAAAAGAAACTTGATGTCGTTGCCAATGAAGTTGCCCAGGCCATACGCTTTACACGCAGCGAGGCGATACGAACCGGTAAACCCCATGGCATTAGTGCCACCGTCAACGCTCAGCGGCTGCGCGTTTATGAACTCAAAGAAGTCTTTGGCTTTCCTGCCCCCGACTATTCGGTACGCAACCCCGTCGACAAGAAACTCTACGACCTGCAATTTGCTAATGAGCCGGGATGGCGAGGGGTCAGCCTTACCAACATCTATTTCAAATTCGTGGGTATCGCCACACCGCAGGACGACATCGGCTTCGATCCCACAGGGTTACCCAAGCATGAAAGTGCAGGATCCATTTCCATGCTTGAGCAGGCAACGCTCACGCTCGGATACGCGGGGCACCAACGCACAGTGATCGTGGCACCCATAACAGGGCGGGTGACCATCCAATGAAAGCGTTGAAAGCGAGCCAACCTGGAGCACAACGCCAGCGCGGCCTATCCTATGTCGAAGTGCTGGTCGCGATGGCACTCATCGCCGTTAGCCTGATACCGGCGCTGGATGCATTACAGACCGGCATATTGGGTGCAGGCGTTCATGAGTCCTACGCCGTGGAACACTACCACGTGACCGCCAAGACGGAAGAAATACTGGCACAACCCTTCGGCAGCCTTTTGTCTGCAGCCGCCGCAGCCGGCAACCCGAACACACTGAGCAGCTACACCGAAGCCGCAGGTACGCCAAACCGGCGCCTGGTGTACCTCTCCTTTTACGATGCCGATAACTCCGATGGCGACAACGATCCATTTACTATTGCCGACGCCAACAGCGATGCTGATAACAACCCATACACGGGCAGTGATGTCGATATCAGCCTGCTATGGGTACGTGTGGTAATCGAAGCTACGGCACAGTCCATGGAAACACTGACCAGCAGATGAAAAACAAACTATTTCAAGCTGGCCTAACGCTGACTGAGTTATTGCTTACAGTTGCGATCGCCTCGCTGATCATGACAGGCCTGGCCGGCGTTATCTCCCAGACACTGCAAGCGGAAGATGCCACGCGTGAGCACAATAACCTCACGCAACAGGCACGTTTTGCCATGCAGCGTATGGCCGCAGCCGTGCGGGGTACGCAGCGACTGATATTGCCGCTAGCAAATAATCCAAATACCGACTGGCGTGAAAACGTACGTGAAGAAACGGTACCTGCATCGCCGCCCGAGGGCAGTAGCACCAAGGCCACTGCGGTTCTTGCAGTCAGCTTGTCGCCGACTCAAGATTATGATGACGATGGATTCATGGATGCTGATAACGATAAGGATGGGCTGATCGACGAAGATATCGGCTCTGACAACAATGCTGACGGTACGTCAGGGCTAGTCAATATTGATGATGATGGTGACGGGCTAGTCGATGAATCCAACAAGGAAGATGATGATGAAGATGAAGACACAGCAGGCACCAAAGACGAAGATCCGCTCAATGGCCTGGATGATGATGGCGATGGCAGCGTTGATGAGGACATAGGTTCAGATACTAACGCGGACGGATTTCCCGGCTTGATGGGTACCGATGAAGATGGTGACAGCCAGATCGATGAATCAAACAAGGAGGACGACGACGAAGATGAAGACGATCGTGGCACCATAGACGAAGATTGGTTAGATACGGTGGCTTTCCACCTAAATGGCTCGCGTCTTATAGAGCGTCAACCTGCGCTAACCGATGTCAACACCGATGGCTTAGTTACAGGCGCTGATTTCACTGAGAGCATCATCGCCGACAACGTCACGTATTTCCGCGTAGAACGCATCCCCCAAGGTGGCAACCGCGCAGTTTTAGTCGACATTACGCTGGAGCTGACCGGTGCCAGTGGCGAAGTCGTCAGCCTCAACACCCGTGTACGCGTGGGGGGCACACCATGAGGCAGCGTGACAGAGAACAGGGTTATGTACTCATCACCGTTGTGATGACGCTGTTCATCGTCGCTGCGATCGCACTGCTACTAAATCGTGAAAGTGCCATGAGCTCAAATATGACGGGCAGTGAGATACAGGTCGATCAGGCAAGTTATGTAGCCGAGGCGGGTTTCAATCATGCCTTATGGCAAACACAAAACAGCAATTGCACGGGTTACCCGAATCCGATTACAGAGAATTTTGCTGCGCACAGTTACACCGCCAGTGTAACGCCCACCCAGGGTTCCCCCGTATCCATCAGTGCAACCGGAACACTGTCCATAGGTACTAGCCGCAGCATGACCCGCGCTGGCATTGCTGTCTACCAACCGCCTGCACCGACCGTCGTGCTGCAAGCAGGCGCCGAAGGGAATGATACTTATATTTCCAATCGCCTTGCCCCAAATGTAAATAGCAACTATGGAAACAACCCTAAACTACGTGTGGGTACCGGCGATACCAACGCCCTGTTGAAATTTGATATAACCAGTATCCCGGCAGGCGCCAAGGTGATTTCCGCACAGCTTGCACTGCATTTCGAATCAGCCGACAGCATCGGTTCACCAGAAATGAGCGTGCATAAAGCAACCCGGCCCTGGCTTGAAACCGAAACCACATGGAACATCTTTGCCACGGGTCAGAACTGGACAAATCCTGGTGGCGACTATGATGCTAATGTGGAGGCTGTAACCACGATCACCGGTGCGCCCGCTACCTGGTACACATGGGATGTGACAGAGATGGTGCATGGCTGGGTAACCGGCACCACCAATGACGGCCTGATGGTGAGGGTGTATAGCGGTAATGCAATAAATGCCCGCTTTAGCAGTAGTGACGGTACAACCGCTACCAATCACCCCAAGCTGACTATCACCTATGCCTGCGAGTGCGGTGTGGATTGCACCCCGCCTCCACCGCCACCGTCATGTGATGCGGATTTTATTCCAGACACCAAGATCAGTGAGTACGACACTGACCCTTATGGCTCGAGCGTCATCAAGGACCTAACGTTCATGCCGGAAGGCGTGACGTTCTTCGGCGCCACGGTACCGGCTGGCGGTGCCTGGCTCAGTGTCGACGCCACCGATCGTACCTTCTACCTCAACGACATCACCGGTACCCTGCTCTCCAATGCGCCGGGATCGACGGGCATGGGCGGGGTGGCCTACGTGAGTTCCGGTACCTGGGCCGGGCATATCGCTGCATCAGATTTTAACAATGATGATGTGCGCTACTATGACAAGGACGGTGCGATGGCCGGGTCATTCAGCCTGTCCGGATTCGGTGTTGGCACCCCCAGCGGCGCAGCCTTTATCCAAACCACAATTACCGGCACCTATGACGCGCACCTTGCAATTACTGACCGGAGTAAAAACCTAGTTTACATCACTGATCAGGCCGGCACGCTGAAGACCAGCCTGAATCTGAACGCCTATGCGTCGGGGTTAACCGATGCCGCACATATTCCGAACAGCGATAAGCTGCTGGTTCTCGATGAAAACAAAAAGGCCTACAGCACATCCGGTACCGTCGGTCTCGCCATTAATCCACTGACTTGTGATCACGTCATCGGTGACGATCTTGAGGACAAGGTCATCGCACTCAATAAGGCAACTTCCTGTAATGCGGACTACATTCCTGATACCAAGGTTAATGAGTTCGCCACAGATATCTACGGTTCCAGTGTGCAAAAAGACCTCGACTATATACCAGAAGGCGTGGAGTTCTTTGGCGTGACGGCACCATCAGGCGGTGCCTGGCTCAGTGTCGACGCCACCGACGATCTGTTTTACCTGAACGATATGAGCGGGGCCTTGCTCGCCACTACGCCCGGGTCAATAGATATGGGGGGCGTAGCCTATGTGAGCACCGGCATCTGGGCAGAACACGCGGCAGTGGTCGATTTCGACGCTAAAGACGTGCGTTATTTCGATAAGAACGGCGCCATGGTTAGCTCTTTTAGCTTGAACGGTTTCCCAGCAGACACCCCGAGTGGTGCGGCGTTTATTGACGTAACCTCGAGTGGCACCTATGACGGACATCTGGCAGTTACTGACCGGAGTAAAAACCTAGTTTACATCACTGATCAGGCCGGCACGCTGAAGACCAGCCTGAATTTGAATGCCTATGCGTCGGGGTTAACCGATGTCGCACATATTCCGAACAGCGATAAGCTGCTGGTTCTCGATGAAAACAAAAAGGCCTACATCCTGGCGATGGATGGCACCAAGACCGGCGAATACGATGTACCGGCGAATACGATGTGTCGTCGTTTGGCACTTCCGGAACAGTGGGGTTTGCGATCAACCCGCTGACCTGCGATCACGTTATCGGTGATGACGGTGTGGACAAGGTGATGTCGCTCAATGTTGCAGGGGGCGGCGGTGGCGGTGGCGGTGGCGGACTATACTTCCTCGACCTATTCAACGCTGTCGCCTACAACGGTAACGACGGCACATTGACCTGGAGCGGGGATTGGCAGGAGAGCGGCGAATCCGACGGACCGAACGCCGGCAAGATCAGAGTCGTTGGTAACCGCTTGCGTGTCTGGGGCAATAGCGATGGCGGCGAATCTTTGCATCGAGAGGCAGACTTGAGCGACGCCACCACGGCAACCCTGACATTCAATTATCAGCGCGATGTCGTCGAGCCGGAGGGGTCTGTCACGGTACAGGTTTCTGGTAATGGCGGTGCAAGCTGGACAAGCCTGAAAACGTATAACCTGACCGCCACTGACCCCACGCCAGTCCCGGAGAGCTTTGACATCACATCCTATATTGCGTCGAACACACAGATCCGCTTCCTTTCTAACGGTGGAGACGACGATCAGTTCATCTACTTCGGCGATGTACAGATCAGTATTAATGGCGGCGGTGGCGGGTCTTCTCCGGGCACACCTGCAACGCTCGCAACATCGGCCGATACCTTTATCAAAGGCCTCAACGGCAGCAATAATGGCAGTGACGATGAACTTAAAGTCGGGCGCGATAACGGTGGCCCCCACCTATATAGCCTGCTGCGGTTTGATGTGTCCTCGGTCCCGGCAGGCACCGCCATCACGTCCGCCACCCTCAGGTTATATCAATTCGATTCGAACAGATCAGGCAACTTCAATGCCCGGGCCTATCGCATCGATCAGGACTGGACCGAGTCAGGGGCCGACTGGTCCACCGCTGATGGCGCGACCGCCTGGAGTGGCGGTGGCGGTGGAACCTACAGCGCGCCGCCGGTGGCGACGACTTCGATCGAAATCGGCACTGATGGCTGGTATGAATGGGACGTCACATCACTCATGCAGGAATGGGTTGACGGTATTTCACCCAACTACGGCATTCAGATCACCTATGACAGCGTAAATGCCGGTAGGAATGTATCGTTCGCCAGCAAGGAACACTCGAATGCCGAGCGACGGCCACAGTTGGTGATCGAGTACTGATAGTACCGCCAGGGTTTCTCACGACGTGATTTTGCATCAAACACTGCAAATCATCTGCGCCGGACATCTGTCGACCATTTAGATTTCGGAAAATGTGCCGATATTAAGGAGAGTATGTCGTTACTGATGACCTGGAGATTAAAGTATGCCCACCGTTGATGAACTGGTTACAAATTCGACCAAACTGTTTTCATTACCCGATGTGTACCTAAGACTTAAGGCGGTGCTTGACGATCCTGACTCTTCGATCAATGAAATTGCCACGATTATAAGCCAGGATCCTGCGCTCGTTGGCCGAATATTACGTATCGTAAACAGCTCTTTTTTTTGCATAGGCACTCCAATTGAAACTATACCGCATGCAGTAAACATGCTTGGCATGCAGCAGATTCACGATTTGGCCCTGGTCACTTCAATGTCAGGAACATTCTCCGGCATGTCGAATGAAGTGATGAATATGAATGTGTTTTGGCGAAATAGCATTCATTGTGGTCTGGCCGCGCACACACTGGCAAGCGAGTGCAACGTGTTAGACGGCGAGCGCTTGTTCGTCGCGGGCGTGTTACACGATATTGGTCATCTCGTAATGTATCAACACATACCAGAGTTGGCACAACAGGCACTATCGCAATGGCAGGAACAGGACAGACCGCTGTCCCAAATAGAGCGTGAGCTGATCGGTTTTGATTATGCACAAGTCGGTGGCAAATTGACAAACGCCTGGGGCTTACCAGACAGCCTGCAGAATTCCACGACATATCATGTCGAACCTGCCGATGCGCAGGAGGAATATACAATGGAAGCCTCAATTGTGCACATTGCCGTCGGTATCGCCAGCTCAAATGAGACTACCGATTTAACGACGCTGCAGATCGACCCCTTCGCGTGGGAAAGGACCAGCCTTTCACCGGAAATCCTAGGGCCGATAGCACAGGATACGAGACTACTGCTTGATGAGACGGCACCCCTGCTTTTCCAATAACAATTTATGACCTCCTGATATCCCCCCTGTTGTTATCACTAGGGCCTGGATTTTTAAGTGAGGCAGGCCTATGCATAACCACTGCTCACCTCAAGTTTTTGGATTTATGGCCGATGTGACTAAGACAGAGATGACTTTTCAATCCGGAGATCCTGCAATGTCCACCACTGAAGAATTGGTTATCAATTCGGCCAAGTTGTTCTCATTACCAGACGTATACATTCGCCTCAAGGCGGTCCTGGAAGATCCGAACTCCTCGATGAACGATATGGCCGAGGTCATCAAACATGACCCGGGCTTGACCGCGCGCCTGCTGCGCATGGTGAACAGTGCTTTTTTCGGTCTTGGCTCAAACATCGAGACCGTTTCCCAGGCGACACGTATGTTAGGCACACAACAGATACATGACCTGGCACTGGCGACATCAGTGACAGAAGCATTTTCTGATGTGTCAACCGACGTAATGGATATGAATGTTTTTTGGCGAAACAGCGTAGCCTGTGGACTAGCATCACGACTGCTGGCCAGCCAGTGTAATGTGCTGGACAACGAGCGCTTATTCATTGCGGGCCTGTTACATGCTATCGGCCATCTCGTTATGTATCAGCTGCTACCCATGCAGATGCAACAGGCCCTGATGCGCAGCAAAGAGCAGGCACGCCCGCTGTTCCAGGTGGAGCGCGATCTCCTCGGTTTTGATTACGCAAAAGTGGGTGGCAAGTTGATGAATGAATGGGGACTGCCTGACAGCCTGCAGGAATCTACGACGCGTCATCCCGAACCCGCCTACGCACTGACTTACGGACTTGAAACAGCTATCGTACACATCGCTACCCATGTGGCCACGGCTATAGAGACGGGCACTTTAAAGACACAGTGTATAGACCCGTCGGTATGGCAGATTACCGGCATCACACCGGAAGCTCTCGATTCGAGCGTGCGCGAAACGGCCCAGGAACTGGATAGCGCAATGTCTTTACTATTTAACAAGATGCGTAAAGCATCTTAAGCCGACAACCCGTGTCACCAAACTGTATGTATTACCTCAAGTTCAAGCCGCTTCAGCCGACGCAACTATTACAACGCTATTCGTTAACAGCGGAGGAGCCTGAAATGTCGACCGTTTGGGGACTGATCTCCAACACTGTAAAACTGTTTTCTTTGCCCGAAGTGTATTTTCGTCTTAAAGATATTCTGGACGACCCACACTCTTCAATGAACGACATGGCCGCGATGATCAGCCACGACCCGGGGCTGACTGCGCGTGTATTACGTGTAGCGAACAGTGCTTTTTTTGGCTTCAGGGCAAGAATTGAGACCATCCATCAGGCGACTAATGTGTTAGGCACACAACAGGTACACGACCTGGCATTGGCAACATCCGTTACTGGCGCATTTGCGAGCATGTCCAGCGACATGGTGAATATGAGCAACTTCTGGCGGAATAGCGTATCTTGCGGCCTGGCCTCACGCTTGCTTGCTGAACATTGTAATGCGTTACACGGTGAGCGTTTATTCATCGCGGGTTTGCTACACGATATCGGTCACCTGGTGATGTATCAATTGATGCCCGCGCAGATGCAACAAATCCTGCTCAACCATGAACAGCAGAACGATTCTTTATTCCTTGTCGAGCGTGAGCTTCTCGGTTTTGATTATGCTCAAGTAGGGAGTGCACTGATGCAGGCATGGGGATTACCAAACAGCCTCCAGGAAGCAACCGCATATCATCCCGAACCCGGCAATGCCAAGGATTGTATTCTGGAAACTGCGATTGTACACATTGCGACCCATATCACCTCCTCCGACGAAAATAGTAAATTATCCGCCCGCGACATTGATCCGTTTGCATGGCACATGACCGCTCTTACACCAGAAATTTTTGAGATGATTGCACAGCAAACACGGCAGCAACTCGATGAGACGATGTCGTTGTTCTTCAATTAGCAGGCCAGGTTTACCGATACTGCTACTTATTTTACACGCCGTTCAAGAGTTCAATTAAGGCACCTGACTCCAGCTGACCAGCTTATTCACCTCAAGTTTCAACAACCTCTGCCGACACTTTATAGGAGAGATTTGTCACTGTAATAGTGGCTTGGATGTATAGCCGCCTCGCCTGGACGCGAGGGGCGTAATAGTGAGGAAGCTATGATTGCCCTAAGGCAGATGATCGAGAGGTTCGATGTAAGGCCACAGAATAGCAAACTGGGGGCTATCGGCGTTGACTTTGCAATCGAAAAAATGCATCTCGTACAGATGGAAAAAATAGTTTCTGGCGATGTCATATTTCGCGCGCGTACTTCAATTAGGTACCCGGAAACACGCGAAGAGCTCCTGAATTCACCACGCGAATTGAAACAACTGCTACACAGAGCATTGCATTCAGGACCATTTAATGGACGTAAAATCGTAACAACCATGCCCGCACATGATGTACGCATCATGCCACTCGCCTACCAGGTCAGCAGAGGGCAAAATGATGCCGAAGCAATCCTCAAGCTGATAGCGAAACGAGTACCGCGGAATATTGAAGATTATGTAATCGATTATCTGCCGGTACGCAGCAGCGAGCAGGACGAAGAACGTCTGGCGATCGTCGCTGTTGCCAACCGCGACCGCGTTATCGCCTATCTCGAAAGCCTTCGTAAAGCCGGATTCATCGTCGACACCCTGGATATCGGACCGTCAGCCATTAAGCGTTTAATCAGCGCAATATCAGGGGACGATTCTAACGAAAGCCGTCTGGTCGTTAACTTTGGTAGCTCAAAGAGTTTTATGACCTTGATTTCCGGGCGCAGATTGCTATTTGACCAGGAATTTGAATTCGGTGAGCAAGCATTACTTGAGCGCATATCAGTTTCACTGGATGTATCCCTGGAGACCGCAAGAGACCTGGTGTACAAACATGGCCTCGTTTCTAGCCAGGAAACCGACAAACAAGACTCATTGGTTACCGATACTGATATTTCAAGCACACTTGCTGAGATCGTAAAACCTAAATTTGCAAAACTCATTGACGAAATAAACCGCGCTCTTATCTATGCCGCCTCTGAAACACGCGGCGGATCAGTCAAGCAGGTCTATTTACTCGGCAGCATAGCCCGCTGGAAGGGAATTGACAAACTGTTGCATACCCTTGTCAATCTACCCGTTACGATTCCTAGCTATTCATCTATCTCAGGCGAAGCAGGCGGTTCTGATGATTATGTTGGTGACCAGGAAATACTCGATACAGCGGTTGCCATCGGCCTGGCATTGCGGGGGTTGACAGCCCATGAATGAAATCGACCTGATACCAACCGACTACCGCAACCAGATTGCACGGCGCATATGGACGAAACGTTTAACCATGTTTATGGGTATTCTTCTCTTATTCAACACCAGTGCTTTTGCGGCATTCCAATACAAAACATGGCAAGTTGAATCGGATATCAATGAATTACAAAAGCAGCAAGCTATTACCACACAACAACACAATGAGCTCGCACAACTGCAAGAAGAGAATACAGGCTTGATGAAAAAGTGGCAGCTGCTTAAGGGCTTACGCACCGGCGTCGCCGCCGAGTCCATGTTCGAAACCATTGACCGGGCACTTCCCGGCAATGATCTATGGTTTTCGCGCTGGGAATTCCAGCGCGCGGGCATCGTTACCGGCAAGACGCCAAAAACTGTCAATACCGGCTATTTTATCGTTGTGCCAAGTGATGAAGCAACTACCAGTGATGAGGCAATGCGAGTCCAGACGCACATGAAAATAGTGGGCCAGGCACGCGACCACTCCGCACTCTCGCAATTTGTTAAGCGTCTTTTCCAACAACCACAGATAGAGGATGTCCGTGTTGTAAAAACATCCCTGCGGCGCTATACGACCATGAATGTTGTGGATTTCGACTTGGCAATCGTCATCAACACCAATGTAGGTGAAGATCGATGACCGCTTACTTGGCACGACTTGAACCCGCGAAACTGCTGATCATAGCAGGCGTCACCATCTTTTTTGCCGCGTCCTCGTTAACCGCCACCTTGCTTTGGCCCCAGGTGCGCGCATATCTCAGCGCAGCCAATTCACGCGAGGCAATACAAGAGGCGATAAATAGTGGTGGCGACCTTCCTAGCCAGCTAGCCAGAAGCAGGGAACAACTTAGCGCATTAAACAAGCGACTTTACGGTGAGATGGCGAATCGCCCGGAGAATGAAATCGAGGCCTACATCATCGGCCAATTACAGGTCATTTCCTGGCGACACCAAATAGAACTGGCAGGCGTCAAACCATCAAAAGGCGTACCGATAGACATGTTCCACGAAATTCTATTCGATGTGGATGTAACGGGCGATTATTTTGATCTCTATGCCTGGCTAAGGGAACTCAATAATGAACTCGGTTTCGTGGTGATCAAGAAGTATGAAATGCGACCCCTGGATCAGCACAAGGAGGACTCCCAGCTAACGGCAAAACTTACCATTGCGTCTTATCGGAGTGAACAGCAATGAACGGCATGTATTTCACTATCCGTATGACGCTTGTCATCTTGTTGCTGACCACAGTTACGAGTCACGCAGCGAACGTAGAATCTGGGGTGACATACAATCCGTTCAAACGACCAAAGCTTGTTCATACTACAAGCAACATCAAGCCTGCTCACAATAGTGAACGAGCACCCGTACACATCGATCTTCGCTCAACACTATCTGCCGGTAACGAATCTCTGGTTAACGTGGGCGGAGAAATTATCGGCATGGGAGACGAAATAGGAGGCTACCGGCTTTTATCGGTAAGTGAAGGTGCAGCCGTTTTCTTCAGGGGCGAAACACAAGTAACCGTAACAGTTGACAGCTATCAGGATGATTAACATGGACAGCATACAATTTCTAATCAAACCTCTGGGAAAATTCTGCTTATGTTTTTTCCTGCTGATTATCGCAGCAACCGAATTTGACGCGCTAGCCCTGGATGAAACTGTCGCTGACAATACAAACGGCCAGACACTTTCGGCACAGGACGAACAACCAAAAAATGTTGGTTTTGTAAGGAAAAGAAAATCTAACAGATTTTCACTTTCGCTACGCGATACCGATATTGTCGAGGCCATGGAAATGTTATCGCGCAAGCAACGCGTTAACATTTTGTTATCCAAAAATGTTACCGGCAATGTGTCGGTCAATCTCTATGATGTCTCTATAGATCATGCCATCAATGCGATAGCGAGTACGGCTGGTTATGCTGTTGAACGCCGTCAAGGTAGTTATTTCATTATTGACAGGAACGAGGCAGGCAAATACGAACAGGGCGGCATCACGCAATTACGTACATTCAAGGTACAGTACTCTGACACGCAAGCAGTGGAAACCATTCTTAAGAATCATCTCTCTACTTATGGAAAAATTACGCCACTTCCTGAACGTAATCTGCTGGTTGTCGAGGATTCCCCCGAGTTTCTTGACCGCATAGAAAACCTGCTTTCTGCGATCGATAGGCAACCTAAGCAGATACTTATCGAGGCCAAGATACTTGAAATTGTTCTTGATGATAGCGAGACATTTGGCCTGGATTGGAAAAAGCTCTTTAACAGTGACGGTGGTCAGGGTAGTTTCGGTACAGGCGGACTGGCCAGCCCTGGTTCATCAGGTTTCTTTTTCAACCTCGTAACACCAAATATCGAGCTGGCACTGAACGCCCTGAACACCGAAGGCAGGGTACGCACCCTGTCTACACCCAAGCTGCTTGCACTGGAAAATCAGGAGGCTTCAGTTGTCATCGGAGATCGTATCGGTTACAGACTCACAACCACCATCAACCAGATCACCAGCGAAAGTATCGAATTCCTGGAATCAGGCGTCATCCTGAAGGTCGAACCGTCTGTTGATAACCAGGATCGTGTAATGTTGAAAATTCATCCTGAGGTCAGCACCGGCACCGTAACAGATGGGATACCAAGCCAAACGACAACCGAAGTAACCACGCAACTACTGGTACGCGACGCGCAGACTATCTTTATCGGCGGCCTGATGAAACGCAGCGTCAGCGAGAGCCGCGAAAGCGTGCCATTAGTCGGCGATGTACCGCTACTTGGGAAACTGTTTTCCAATAATGAAACATTAAGCGTCAATACAGAAACTGTAGTCATGATTACTCCTTATATCATTGATAATTACGATTCCAAATGGGTTGATCGCCATATATCCAAGATCGGTGCAGCTGAACAACAACTGACAGCGAACGTACAACGCATCGAGGAAAAGGTTAAGCATGACTTTAAAAACAAAAACAGTAACTGGATCAGCGATAACGACGAGTTCCTGGATAGCAGTGACTGGTAATTGCGATACAACAGGAGCGCCACTGGCACTTAATATACTACCTTCAACAACATCCATCACCTCAAGCACTTCCAGGCTCATGAACAGGGCTTGAGATCCGGTGGATCCTGGTTATGATCGAAGTGCTTGCATAAGCGTTCAAAATAGCGGCGCTTTTGTATGATCGACGCTACAGGTATCATTGAGCAAGCCGTCATCCGTCGATGCGGCAACACTACTACTAACCCTGGTGCGTGATGTGCTGTATGCTCTGATTCTTATCATTATCGCCAACGGCGCGCCCATAATTGCGCATCGCTTTCTTCGGGACAGATTCGCTTACCCCCTCGACGCAGGCATAAATTTCATCGACAGGCAGCCGCTACTGGGCCCGTCAAAAACCTGGCGCGGCCTGATCGCGTCTATCGTGATAACCACTTTCGCAGCCATCACGTTGGGGCTCGCCCCGAGCACCGGCATACTCGTGGCCTTGTCTTCCATGGCAGGCGACCTGCTCTCAAGTTTTATCAAGCGGCGCATGCATATCCCTTCCAGCGATATGGCCCTGGGCCTTGACCAGATACCGGAAGTGCTATTTCCGTTATTAGTGCTGCGTTCGCTATTTTCTCTGACCTGGACCGAGATCCTAATACTGACCACAGTCTTTTTTATTGTGGAGCTCTTGCTATCCCGTCTGCTTTATAAACTGCATATCAGAAGGCGGCCGTATTGAGAGCACACGGCTTTATACTAGCCACTATGTAGATGATGGAGTGTGATTTCAGGCGGACAATTGAGACGCACATCCACCACACATGCACCTGAACCCCTGGAGGTATAACCTTGCAGCTGATGATACTTCCAGCTGTCATAACAATATTCGCGCGGACAACGCGCATTGCACATCAATGGGATACCACCGGGAAGGCATATCTGACCACCATGCGTGTGACCGCAAAGCATGACATCAAAGCCAGCGTGTGCAGCATGTTTATAGATTTCAGGCGAGTGAGATAACAATATCGATGGCTCATCAAGCGCTATTCCTGCGGTCGCCTTTTCAAGGTTATCTGCACGGTAATAATGGGGGTCATCAATGCCGGCCACATGCAATACGGCCCCGTTACGCTGGATCACAATAGACTCATTGATCAACATCTGGATACCCATGGCCTCAAGACCAGGCAGCATGTGTATGCTATCGTGATTTCCAAGCACACCGTATACTTCCGTACCAAGCTGCGCCCTCACATGCTGCATGGCTTCGAGCGTGGCTTCGTATGGACCAAAGGTCTCAGCCCTGAAATCACCCGTCAATACACACAGATCATATTCCACCTGTTGTACACGCTCAATGAGGGCAGCAGGCATTTGTGGATTCATATCCAGATGCGGGTCACTAATGTGCAGTATCGTATAGCCCTCAAATTCGCGGTGAAGTTTATTGATCGCAAAATTATTGTGATTGACTTGTATATCTAGCGCGTTTCTTTTGCCGCGCTCATGCAGAAACAGCAGCCTCAGCGAATTTCTGATAACAGAGCGAATGGAATACCAGTTTTCGATATGGAAAAAATTGTACCCCTGCCCGAAGATGTCTTTTTCATGATCGGATTCAATACCTAATCGTTGCCGCAGATGCAGGCGCCCCACCCGTTCCTCGAGTAGTTGAAACAGTGGATCGTCATCAGGCATCTTGCTCATAGCTATATCACTTTATAGGCCAGTTGACTGTAAACACAAGCTAAAGGATTACAGCATTTCAGTGCCACTGCCCGCCGACTGCCTGTCGCCGATCCGCGACCCTGGCGCATCACAGACCTTTCATCAGACCCATTTACTTGATTTGCATCAAATTGCCACCCCGGCCTGCCATATAGCTTATTAAGCAGTAGTATCCCTAGTGCCCTGTTATAGACTCGTTACACCTTAAAGGAGCGCGACCATGAATATCACATTACTCTCATTATCACTAGCGTCCTGCCTACTGCTTGCTGCCAATGCACAGGCAGCCGACTACCCGCTTGAATTCGAGGAACTGGATAGGGATGCCAGTGGCTACATTACTCCGGACGAGGCAAACGTACGCGAAGACCTGAACAAGAACTTCGCAGCAATAGACACAGACGGCAATGGCAAACTTAATATTGCCGAGTATCAGGCCTATGAAGGTAAGGGACGTTTCGAGCCGCCGGAAGACAGTGAAACCCCTGAGCTTGGCGCCGCACCGACCAGATAACTACGGTAATCAACAGAATCAGTAATAAAACTATAGCGGGCAGTTGATGATAACTGCCCGCTATGCTTATGGTGTTAAAAAATCTAGAATTCAGCCCTGAAACCGGCCGTCACCGTACGCGGCTTTCCTGGTCTGGCACCCGCGGGACGCCGCGCAGCCATGTAGACCTCATCCGTGAGGTTTTCAACGGCAAGGAACAGTCTGCCAGTTCCTTTCAATCTATACTCGCCCGCTAAATCCACAACCCAGTGATCCGCAATCAATTCACTATCCGGAATACTGCCTTGCCCGGCAACTGCACGCATTTCATCGGTATATTTGGCATGGAGGTTCAAACTCCAGTCATTAGCCAACACCCCAATGCCCGCTGATAGCTGTTGCTGAGGAATATAGGGCAACTCATCGCTTGCAAGCACATCGCCCCATTCACCGAAGCTACTGTCAAAGCTGTTTTGGAATTCTGCTTTTGTATAGGTATAGGCAAGCCGCAGCGGAATCCCGTATTTGAAATCACGAGCCGCACCAATATCGTAACCAAGGACCGCCTCAAGACCAACTACATCAACTTCGCCGCCGTCGAATTGATCTCCTGCGGTACAACTCCCACCACTGGACGCGGTACATGTTCCGAGCAGGTTATCGTATTGATTATAAAACCCTATCGCTTCCGCATTAAATCCATCCTGTCTGTAACGCAGCCCAAGTTCAGTATTGATGCTCTCCTCCGCATCAGCTTGGGTGCCCGGCCCAGGCGCAGTGAAGCCCTTGTGTATTCCCGCTAACACCGTGACTGCATCGTTGACCTGATAACTAATACCAATCCCAGGCGTCACCGCAGAAACATCATTGTCGACAGTGGTTGGTGTAGTGGTTCGCCCGGGATCACTGGAGCCATAGTCCTCTCGCGTCAATTCGATGTCTTCGTAGCGAACACCCGGTGTCATAATAAAGTTACCAAAACGAATCTCATCTTGCACAAACAGAGCCAATGCCTCAGCAGAGGCGACACGGTTATTCTTGTTTCCAGTGCCAGGCGTTCCGGCTGTAGTCAGCACCATGGTGCCGTTAATCATTTGATAGTCATCCACCCACTGATGGCGATCTTCTTCATCTTCGTGATACCGAATGCCGACTTCGATATCATGGTCTAGTGCAGCAGTTTGCAGCTGGACACCAACAATTGATTCGATCCCCTGCGAATAATATTCACGATTGTTGGCCTTGACTTCCAGCGCATCAGCCACGCTATTTCCGCCCACGATAACCGCGTACTCGTTTGCAAAACTAACCGGATCCGCAAGGATGCTACTGATGCCTGCGCCATCAACCTTGTTAAGCTTGTACCAGTTACGCTTGAAATCATTACGATACAATGTACTTGTGATATCCACTTTATCGCTCGCCTGTATATGGTGACGCAGCTGGTATTGTTGATGTTCAGCATCCATCACATCCTTCTGTGAAGCGGCATAACGTCGAAAAGGGGTCGCATCAAAATCAGCTTCAGTCAGCCCGAGATAACTCAGGTTCGATAACTCGTCTGTAGCACCTAGCTTCAGCTCGAGCTCCTGGTAATGTTCACTGTCGGCGTCGCTGTTGATCCGAAATTTCATCATGTAATCCGCGACATCGATGCCGGTAGCAGCGCCGTTATCCAGTTGCTTAAAGCCATCATTTGAAATTTGGAAGGTTTCTGCCAACCAGCCGAAGTTGTTTTTTGAGTCACCGATGAAGGCATGTGTTTCCCGCAACCGGTCATCGCCCGCCTTAAACGACACACTGCCACGCAATTGATCAGGTACGGACCGGCTGATCAGGTTGAGCGCGCCACCGTTTGTATTCGGCCCGTGTTTGATTGCAGCCGGACCTTTCATAACCTCGACTGTCTGCATACGCCCTGTCATCGGGAAGTAATAGGCTGACGGCGCCGCGTACGGTGCCGGAGCAATCAGTACGCCATCCTCCATGACAGTGATCTTGCTGCTGCGATCGACACCAGTGCCACGCATCCCTATATTTGGTCGCAAACCGTAACCGTCTTCTTCCTGCAGGTTAATACCCGGTAGCGTACTCAACACGCGGTTGATATCGCTATAGTCATGCTTGTCCAACTCTTGCTCGTCAATAACCTGGGCCGAACCGCTGATTTCGTCTACTTGTGACGGGTCGCCAACGACCATGACACGATCCAGTACCAGAGCTGAAACCTGGCTAACCTCTTCAGCCAGAAGCGCGCCAGTTCCTGACAGAAATACCAGTGAAACAAGCCCTAAATTGTTGATATACCGATACCCCATGACCTAATTTCTCCAAATTTGCTATGTGAATAAGAGATCGATAATATTAGAAATATAACGCTAATGCAAATCATTATCGTTTAGATTTACAGGTTAGCCCTGAATAACTGGCGAAATCGTTGCAAACTAGGACAGACACCATCGAATGGCCATGCGGGCCCGTGCGGCTACGAGCCGGTCTACACGTTGAAACTGCGCTGAATCATTACGGCAACCTTACAAACCGCATACAGGAGTGCATTTGAACATCCTGATACGATGACTACCTCTGTAGCCATATCAGTAGAGATTATGGGACCCGCTTTATGTCTCTGGGGCTTCTCAACTCGCAACTCTTCAACCTAGCAGATAAACATCTGATCACTGCAAATGGATCCAACATCAGTCGTTGAGTTTCGAATCAAGCATCATGATCAACGGAGGCAGGAAAAAAAAGTCCGCGAGTAATGCATAGGACAGCGTAAGTGAAAGCAGCAGACCACTCACCCAGGTCGGAGAAAAAGGTGAAGCCGTCAACACCAGAAACCCGGCAACCAGGACAACCGTCGTAATAGTCAGTGCCATGCCGACCGTCTGGAAAGCGTAGCGCATACTCTCCACAGCATTACCGGATAAATTGATACGTGCGTGGCGGTATTTACTTAAAAAGTGCACAGTATCATCAACTACAATACCGAGGCTCATGCAAATGACGACTGAGGCCGACATATCCACCTTACCTACAAGCAACGCCCATGTACCATAAGCGAGCCCAGCTGGCGCAAGGTTAGGTATTAGGCTTATCAAGCCGAGACGAATGGAACGTAATGCGAAGATCAGTACGAAGGAAATCAATATGAGCGCCAGCACCGTACCTTTCAGCAGACTGCGGATATTGCGATGGTTGATATGGGCAAAGATCATGTCAAGTCCGGTGCCTTCACTGTGGCCGATATCAGCGGCGTTCAGCTTCAGCCATTGCTGTGCACCTCGATCGAAATCAAGCAATCTTTCGGAATCTGTTTTATGCAATACCACTGTTACCACCGATGTGGAACGGTTGTAATTGACGATATCGTCAAGATTTAATTCTCTCGGCAAGCCAATTTCATAAAGAAGAAAAAGTTGTGCTGCCAGTTGCCTGCTATCCGGCAGCTTATACCAGTTAGTGTCATCACCATGCATGCTGCGATTAAGCCGCTTGTATATATCCGTAAGGCTACCAACATAAGAAACACCATCCTGCAGCCTACACCAGTTGACAAAGCCTTCTACGGCACGCAAATATTCTGGCTCATGTATCCCATGATCCTCACGGCTTTCCAGAACATAACGTATATAGTGAATACCGGTAAGTTCATTATTGATGGCCTCTACCGATTGACGTAACGGAAATGATTCATCAAAGTATTCATTCCAGCGTTCAGTCAACTGGTTCCTGGGAATAAAGCTGACAAGCACAACCACCAGAATCGTCATTGCAACAAGAAAATATTTATGGTGTGAGATAACATAAATGCCGAACCTGTCCATCCAGATATTGGCGCCCTTACCGACATGATTTTTCCCAATATCCATCCAGAACAAAAGCGCCGGCAGAAAAGTCATGGTTAGCAGGTATGCAAACAAGACGCCTAAGGCGACCATATTTCCCAAGTCTCGGTAGGGTGGTGAATCGCTAAAGTTAAGGCACAACACCCCAATTATGGTTGTCACACTGGTGATAAATACCGGATTGGCATTAATTTTCAAAGATTCAAGAATTGAGTCTTTGCGGGCTTTACCTGTACGCAGTCCGTGAAAATAGGTAATCAATATATGCACCGCATCCGCCACAGCGATAGTCATGACGATGCTGGGAACCCAGCCCGCGACAGGCGTCAGTGTCTTGCCCGCCCATCCATAGATACCCATCGTAGCCAGCGTGGAAAATGTAACCAATATCACTGTCACCAGCATCCCTTTCACGCTGCGTAACAGCACGAGTAGCAGAATGATAATCACGATGTAGCTAACGGATACCAGTCTTGAGAGGTCATGCTGAACTGCCTCGCCCAGGGTAGTGCCAGCGACGCTGCTTCCTGCCAGCAATATTTCAATATCGGGATACCGGGAAGAAAACTCCTCAAGCAACTCACGCCCGGCAAATACACTCACGTCATTTGCTTTGACATCATCTCCGGGAAGATCGAGCCGTACTCGCACCCCCGTTACTTTGCCATTTATCGGTACGAGATTATTGAGCAACGACGGCTCACTCAGAACGATCTCTTTTATTCTCTGCAAATCACGCCCGTCAAGCGTCTCAGGATCAACGACAAGATAATCAATAACAAGATCATCTCCGTCAGCCTCGGTGTGTTGATAATTAGTTAAAGAATTAACACGATCCGCATAAGGAAGAGACCATGCCTTCTCTGTTAACGACCAGATAAGAGCAATGACATCCTTTTGAAAAACATCGCCTGTTTTAGGCCGGATAAAATAATAAAGGCTATCCTGCTTACCAAAGGTTTCTTCCAAATTATCAAATGCGGCCAACTGCGGGTTATCTTCACTAAAGTAGACCCGAAAGTCGTTGGTAATAGTAAGTCGATGTACACCCGAGCCTAGCAGAAGCACAATGGTGGCAGCCAAAACTACGATGAGTTTAGGATAGTTCTGAATGATGTGGAAATAGCGTTGCATCGTTAAGTTTAATTATTGATTGCTATTGATGAACAATGTATCGCAGCTAATTATCAAGGCAACTACAGGTAGCTTGCAAAGAAATTTAATATCCGTTTTTCATATTCTGCAGGACTGTGGAGATGGAGATTCTCGTGCGCCGCATCATCGATGACCCATAATTGTTTAGGTTGCGGTAATTTTTCATATAACCGCTCGGATTCAGCTAGCGTGGTGTGTTGATCTTTTGCACCCGCTACAAGCAATACGGGCACTTTCACATCCCCCGCCTTGTCGATGGGAGCCAGAGCAGCTGGATCAAAACCCAGGCGCGGCTTGATTTGCCAGATCAACAAAGGCGAAAGATGGCGGCCCAACGGCCCAAGGCGAATAGCGATACGATTAGCAATAGCCTCTTTTAAGCTGGGATAAACTGCCTCAAGCACCAACGCGTCGGCAGATTGCACCACCGAGCTCAACATGACCGCGACACCCCCCAGGGAAGCTCCGATCACGCCGATCGGTTCCCCAGGTATGCGTTGATGAAAATAACTTAATGCGTCATCAGCATCCTGAGCCTCAAGGTAGCCATAGGTAATATACTCACCCGCACTCTCACCATGCGCCTGGAAGTCAAACAGCAGCAATGAGTAACCCGCGCGATACAGAAAATTAGCGCGGTCCAGCATTTCGCGCCTGTTAGACTTAACACTATGCATTAGCAGTATTCCGCCCTTACCTGCATTGCCTTTTACATACCAACCCGACAGCAGATTTCCGGACTTGCCCGCAAACGTAACCGCTTCTATAGGAAGGGTGGCTGGTATGGAATCGATCGTTGCGGGGCGCGCAGCAAATAGCGCATTACCCAACCATAGCGATGCGACAAGTACACTACAGGCACTTATGGCTGCGGTGATAACGATATGTTTTAACCTGATACTCATTACCCCGCCTGACACAGAGCGCAATAATAAGTCGCACGCTGCCCCTGCACACGCAGCTTGATAGCTGTACCGCACTGCGGGCAGGGCTCTGCCTGCCTGCCATAAACATTCAGCTCGTTGGCGAAATAACCGGGCTTGCCATCTTCATGCGTGAAATCACGCAATGTGGTACCGCCAAATTTGATGGCTTTTGTAAGCACATGTTTGATAGCGCCGACCAGTTTTACATACCGCGCTCTACTGACTCGCCCGGCCTGACGCACAGGATTGATACCGGCTAAAAACAGGGCCTCGCTGGCATAGATATTACCGACACCGGCGACGATATGGCTATTCATAATAAATTGCTTCACCGAGACCCGACGACCGCGCGATTTTCGGTAAAGGTATTCAGCATCGAATACATCATCCAATGGCTCAGGTCCAATACCCTTCAATAATGCATGCTGCATGGGGTCTCCCTTAACCCATAACAGCGCTCCGAAACGGCGCGGGTCACGTAGCCGTAGCGCCTTTGCGGAACTCAGCACTATATCGACATGGTCATGCAGTTCCGGCATGGATTTTTTGTTAACTACCCTCAAGCTGCCGGACATCCCGAGATGAACAATGGCAGTACCTGCTTTGGTTGTGAGCAACAAATATTTTGCGCGTCGTTCGACGCTACTGACGACCTGACCAACAAGTAGACGTTTTAAATTTTTGGGTATCGGCCAACGCAATTGACGTTGACGGACGATGACATCGGTGACACGCTTACCCTTAACGTGCGGTTCTATACCCCTGCGCGTGGTTTCAACCTCGGGTAATTCAGGCATCAGCGATATACACGCCTTCTATCTCCAACAATAGCTCCTGCCGACAAACATCACCCTGCAGCAATAACACATTATCGAGCGATCCAAATGCCTTTGACAAATGCCGGCTCACTTCTTCATTGTCATCAGCATTACGCAAATACACCTTTAAAAGAGAAAAATCGGCAGGCGAATGGATAGCCATACCGTAATTTTCTCTGGCAATCTCAACTAATGCACCCAGGTTATTGAGGGTTTCATCCAGTTGTCCGGGCACATCATTCGCATGACGCGATTCATGCCCAACAATACTTGCCGTGCCGGATATGTATAAATGCACCTGTTGTCCCCAGCGTTTCACCAGGGCACGCGCGAACGACGGGCTTTGCGGTCCGTACTGTAAGGGGTAATTAAAAGCGCTGACCTGTCGCGGATTTTCGATGCCGATTCCGGGTTCTTTTGCCGCGATAAAATAGATGGCCATGCCACCCGTTTGTGTACCGATGACCGTGGCCGCAGGCAACTCCTGCAGGTAATGCGGTTTTTCTGCGAGCGCACGATGACGCCCCTGACAGAACGCCTGGTAACGGTTCAAACCATCAGCTTGATGCATATTGATGTCTGCAAAGTAATTCCAGATGCGCTGCAAATGCGGATAGCCTTGGCGTGTAATGAAATCAAGAATCTGTCGATACGCCTGGTAGCTGGCAACGTCCATGTCTACACAATCACCCGTATCGAGGTACAACCAGCCGAACAGCAGGTCATTATTACAACGATATTTCAGGGGACCGTATTCACCCTGCAGCAACGGTAAGTGACTACGCCAGACTTCAGCCATTGGTTTGGCGCCCAGACTGGGTAATTGTAAATAAATATCCGCGCTGGACGCTGGCTCGCCGGCAAACGCAATCACCGCAAGCGCGTCGCTGGTGTCAGCCTCGGATTGTAGGGCTACCGCAATCGATGTGCCTGCCTCTTCGAGGGTTGGGTGCGTATGTGATTTGTATTGCATGATATTTAGTGAGTGGGGCCAGCCATTAAAACGGCTATCTATGGTCATTTTATGACGTCAGCCGCGCCAAGGCACGCCGTATTTACCTATTGATCGATAAAATGGCTAAATACCCAATCCGCGCAAACGGAATTATTCAGTTGCCGTAGGCTGCATGCGCGTTGTTACAGGTTGCGGCTCGACTAGCTGGGAGACACGCTGCATGGGCAAATGGTACTCCACCTTGATCTCCCGGTTTGCCAGCACCAATTCCGGTTCGCGCGCCAGGATATCGAGGGTGACTTGCCTGCTACTGCGCAGACGGATCACGACCTGGCCGCTGCCGGTGGCTTCATCTGCAAGATCCCGGACCCATAGCGCACTGGCCGTCTGCCAGTTCTGCAACAAGACCTGGATGGCATCGGCCGGCAGTGCGGCCTCTGGCTGTTGCTGCCAGTTCTGTTCGTTTCGCTGGAGCTGCAGACCCGGCAGACTGATAGCATCGATCACAGCATCCCGCGGTAACAGGCGGGCGGATATAAACGACGCAGTATCAGCAGAACTCAAATCAACCAGGTTATCATCGATCATATGCACGTGTTCACCCGACTTTACGTAGCGGTAATTATTGACCGGATTGCGGTTACCGAACACCAGTTCGAGATCATTGAGCACTACGCGATAGTTTCCATCCACTAGCCCGTAACGCGCAAGCTCAAGTTCCTGCTGCGCATAATTAGCTCGGCTGGGCTGTTGCGCCAGACCCAGCAAGGCATTGATGCGTGGCCTGTTGGCTGGCGCCTCGACTGGCGACCTCAGCCACCAGCTGCCTGCCTGCTTCTGCATAACGATCGTCGGCTTGTCAGCACGTGTCACGGTAATCGTGGTTATATTTGCAACGGATAATGCGGTCAGCGGATCCGCCTGCTGCACCTGCTTTCCCTGCTGCAAATAAATGAACAGCCCCAGGCCTAGTAACAGCACCAGCATGAACAGATTCAAGGCGGCGCGTGATGTCATTATTGATTACGCCGCTTGAACCACAGTGTAAAACCCACGATCAGTAAGCCAAGAGGCAATACCAGCAAAAAACCGGCAACGATTGCGATCATCCTGGGCTTGCTGAGTTGCAGCTGCGTATCGGGCGCCGCCCTGGGACTGATCGACAACAGGCCCTCATCCTGACTTAACCAGTTAAAGAGATTCAAACCCAGCTCCAGATTACTACCTTGACCGATATAGGCATTGGCGACGAAATCGCTGTCCCCCACAACGATCACACGCTGCTGCCTGTCTTCACGCTGGCGCGTAAGGCTCAAACCCAGCATCAATGGTCCGGCGGTATCCCCCGCATCTGTGCTAAAGCTAATATCCTCGCCCATAAATCCGCCGGTTTCGGACCAGGCGCGCGGCAGCGTTAGCAGTATAGGTTGCGGACGCCATAACGATTCCTCGTTCACTAACACATCGATGCCACCGGCAAAGGGGAAAAGCGTGTGGAACTTCAGCCCCCGGGTAACAGGGTGCTCCTCATAATCAACCACCGGTACCACCGCTGGATGCTTAATCCCCAACACCTGACGTATTTCCGGATTGGCATCCACCAAGGTGCCACTGATAAAGCGCAGCGCAAGATCATCCGACAGGGGATCAAGATCAGAACGCGCAAGCGAATCCTCGACAGCGGGATCATGCAACCATAATAACGCCCCACCTTGCGCCACGAAGTCCTGGATCTTCTGCAGCTCACCTGGGGTCAGGCTCCCCTGCACACCGGCGATAACCAACACCGAGGTATTATCGGGAATAACCGGGGTACGAATCAGATTGAGTTTTTGTACCTTGAAGCCGCTGCGAACCAGGCTATCCTGCAAACGGCTCAAGCCTGGATTACTGTTGTCATCAGGGTCACGTTCGCCATGACCTTCAAGAAACACCAACCAACGCTCACTCTTACGAGAAAGACGCTGCAGGGAATTCGTAATGGTTTGTTCAGTGATGTCGTCGACGGTCTCGCTACGCTCGCCGATACTGATGGATAACTGCCCATTGCGCGTCACCCCTGCTCTTTCGGCGCGCCCGGGCTCCAGGTTGGGATCGACAAACTCCAGACTGATATCCTGTTTATAACGACTGTAGCGTTCAATATTCTCAGAGATACGCTGACGCAGCTCCGGCTCATTCGGCACATAGGCCGTTATAGTGACCGCCTCATCCAGCCCCTGTAGAAACAAGCGGGTATCTGCAGCGAGTGTATTACGCTTACCTGCAGTCCAATCAGCTTGATAATAATATTGCGTGCTTAGCCATGCCAATGCACTGATAACGCAGGTCAGCAACACAAAGAAAATAATGTTTTGCAGCCTGATTTGCCAGCGCGATCTGGATGTCACTTGCATGAGGTGTCTCTTCCTAGTGTTGCAACCGCAGATTATCGAGACGGCGTATCGTCAGCACCAGAAACACTGCGATAAACAACAGATAGTAAATCAGGTCGCTGCTATCAAACAGCCCCTTCGCAAAGGACAGGAAATGGCCAAAGTGTGAAACATAGATAAACAACTCGCTGCCCGTACTCTGCGACTTTCCGGAAATATAGATCACCACCAGGAATAACAATAAACCAAAACTACTGACGGCACTAACCGCTGGCGTGGAAGTGAGGCTCGATATATAAAGACCGGCCGCGGCAAACGATGCCAGCAACAAAAACAGTCCCAGGAGACCTGCTGCGATCTTGCCCCAGTCCAGGTTGGTGGCGCCGACTAACGACACGGGCATAAGCACAATCAGGCCAATCATAACCAGCACGAAAAGTAGCAGACCCAGGTATTTACCCAACACGATCTCGGTCATTGATACCGGCGCACTGGTGAGCAGGGTCAACACGCCATTCTGTCGTTCTTCGCTAAGCGAGCGCATGGTTAGCAACGGCGATACTGCAAGCATTATGATACCGGCCCATAGAATCAGCGGTGAAACAACCGCGTCCGTCACACCGGGGGCGGACTCGACACCCGCAAACTGTACCTGCAGGGTTGCAAAGAAATTATCGACAAACACCAGGAACAGCAAACCGAGAATAAACAGCAGGACCGCGAGTATCGACCATGCCATCGGCGACAGAAACATGCGCCGCAGCTCGTTGCGCGCAATCGTGACGATCATGCTGGCCCGGCCTTCTCGTGAGTAGCGTTGTTAACGAGATCGGCATGCTCATCGCGATACACCAGCTCAACGAAAATTTGTTCCAGTGTGGTATTTTCAGGCATCAGTTCCTGCAGGCCCCAGCCATTACTGACGGCTGCCTGCACAATCACCTGTGGCGCCTGCTCTGCGTTGCTATAGGCAAGCCGATAGCGCCTGTCTCCAATTATTTCAACGCTATCAATGTGATCCAGCGCCTCCAGCATACCTAACGAAGCTTCGCGCTTGAATTCGACAATATAGCTTGCTGAACCATGCCGACGTTCAAAACCGTCAAGACTGTCGTCGAACACGATACGACCTTTGTTCATGATCAACACGCGATCACAAACCGCCTGCACTTCCGGCAGTATATGGGTCGAAAGAATGACACTGTGCTCTTCACCCAACTGGCGAATCAATACACGGATCTCCTGGATCTGGATCGGATCAAGACCTACCGTCGGTTCATCGAGGATCACGACCCTGGGGGAATGGATAATGGCCTGCGCAATGCCAACACGTTGCTTATAGCCCTTGGACAGGTTACCTATCAAGCGGCGGCCCACATCGCCAAGACCGCAGCGCATACTGGCTTGTTCGACGGCCTGTTTGATGGCTGGTTGCGGGATACGGTGCAACTGCGCGCTGTAACGCAGGAATTCATTTACCGTCAGATCAAGATACAACGGCGGTTGTTCCGGCAGGTAGCCAACGTGTTGCTTGGCATGCCGCGGCTCATCCAGTAAATCGATACCATTGATCATGATGCGTCCGGCACTGGGCGCCAGGTTGCCGCTCAGCATCTGCAAGGTGGATGACTTACCGGCGCCATTCGGGCCCAGCAGGCCGAGCACCTCGCCCTTGCGCAGTTGCAACCCAACATCATGGACAGCACAATGATGCCCATAATAACGGTAAAGTTGTTGTGCGCTGACGAGATTTTCAGACGCCATGGTAATGTAAGTTTTCCCGTATCATCAATTCGCCATAGTAACAGCGCCGCAACTATTGGGTAATACCTCTCGCATGCTGGCCGTCAAAAAACGATAATCCATTTTGTGCATACTATGCATAAAACATTCTATCGATTGGTAACGGAAATGAAAGTGTGAGCTTGCTCGGTGTCGATACCGGCGGAACCTTTACTGACCTGATTTACTTTGACGGCCGCGCATTACGCGTCCACAAGGTCTTGTCAACGCCACATGCGCCGGAAGTTGCGATCCTGCGTGGTATAGACGAACTGGGTCTTGAACTGCAGGGTCTGGAAGTGGTGCATGGTTCCACTGTTGCC
The DNA here is from genome assembly GCA_947258875.1 of uncultured Gammaproteobacteria bacterium. Lineage (GTDB taxonomy): Bacteria > Pseudomonadota > Gammaproteobacteria > CAMYKB01 > CAMYKB01 > CAMYKB01. The sequence goes on from CAMYKB010000012.1 coordinate 80,654, forward strand.
ACCAATGCTCTGCTCGAGGGCAAGGGTGTACGCACGGCCTACATCGCCAACCACGGGCTGGGCGATGTCCTGAGCATTGGCCGTCAGGCACGCCGCGAATTATATAACCTGCAACCCACGCCAACTCCGCCGCCAGTGCCCGCGGAACTGTGCCTGGAAACCGGTGGCCGACTGTCTGCCGAAGGAGCGGTCATCGAAGCACTCGGGGCCAGCGATCTTGCCGAGCTGACCGCCCAACTTGAACAGTTGCGCCCCCAGGCCGTAGCCATCAACCTGTTGTTTTCTTTCCTGGATGACCGTTTCGAGCGACAGATCGAAGCCGCAGTCCCCGATGGTATTTTTGTGTCGCGATCCTCTGCGGTACTGCCGGAATACCGCGAATATGAACGCGGTATCGCAACCTGGCTGAACAGTTATATCGGGCCTATCATGCATGGCTATCTACAGCGCCTGCATAACGCGATACCCGGCACCAGTGTCAAGGTCATGCAAAGCCACGGCGATACCATCAGCGCACAACAGGCCGGTGAGCATGCGGTCAACCTATTGCTCTCCGGCCCGGCTGGCGGCCTGATGGGTGCGCGCTATGTCGCTGCAGCATCCGACATCAGCAGTTTACTCACCCTTGATATGGGCGGCACTTCCACCGACGTCGCGCTCATCGATGGCCCGCTAGATGAAAGCCTCCGCCTCAGCTCGGAAAGCGTGATCGCCGGTTATCCAGTGGCCGTGCCCATGGTAGACATGCACACTATCGGTGCCGGCGGCGGTTCGATTGCACACGTCGATGAAGGCGGACTGTTACGGGTCGGCCCGGAATCCGCTGGCGCTGCACCCGGCCCGGCCTGCTATGCTCAGGGGGGACAATTACCCACCGTTACGGACGCCAATCTGATACTGGGCCGCCTGCCAGCCAACACTCGTCTTGGCGGTGGTATGCCGCTTGATATGGCCGCCGCCCGTGGAGTGTTGGCCGGTTTGGCCGACCAGCTTAAGCTTGACATCGATACCACCGCCGAAGGCATCATCCGCATCGCCAACCAACACATGGCGCAGGCCCTGCGTGTCATCTCCGTACAGCGCGGGCTCAACCCGGCAGCTTACACCCTGGTCAGCTTCGGTGGTGCGGGCGGCCTGCATGTCTGTGATCTGGCCGAAGAGCTGGGTATGCGGCAGGCACTGGTACCCATACACGCCGGGGTACTGTCTGCACTGGGTATGCTGGTGGCGCCACAGGGCCGTCAATTCTCTCAGACCCTGGGCGGCGTGCTCAACCAATATAACGATGAAGACATCACAGCACAGTTGCAGCGGCTCGCCGAACGTGGTCGTAATGAACTTGCGCGGGAAGCTGTTGATTCAATACAGGCACAATACACACTGGACTTGCGTTATCTCGGCCAGTCATCAACCCTGAACGTTGCGTGGCAAGGCGTGACGCAAAGCGCCAGCGCCTTCCATGAGCAGCACCACAGAGAATTCGGCCATGCCCATGAGATGCCGGTTGAGTTGGTAAATATCCGAGTTGGTCTGCATGCTGATACCACGCCACCGCAACTGCCTCAGCTCGATCTGACGCAGCCCGCGGAACCTGTCAGCGAAACAGCTGTCCATGGTATCGATACCGCAGTTCCTGTCTTCGAACGCTCGCAACTCATGCCACAACAACGGCTGCAGGGCCCCGTTCTAATCACCGAAAATGTCGCCACCACACTGGTCAAACCGCATTGGGACTGCAAGGTTGATGCCACAGGCAACCTGCTACTACGACGTTAAATTGTCACAAATGATCAAGCGGTATATCGCCCTGATGAACGAGGCTTGCCATACCCCTTGTCAGAAGGTGTAATAACCCCCATATCGTTATCAGCGCATCTGGACAATCCGGACACGCCGAGAACCATACATACATTAATCATCCGAGGCTCTTTATGTTAGACGGATTACTGTCACTCCCCTGGTGGGGCTATGTCCTAACGGCCCTGTTACTTACCCATATCACTATTGCATCTGTCACCATCTTTTTGCATCGCGCGCAGGCGCATCGCGCGTTGGATCTACATCCAGTCGTCAGTCACTTTTTCCGTTTCTGGTTATGGCTGACAACCGGCATGGTCACAAAAGAATGGGTATCTATTCATCGCAAACACCACGCCAAATGCGAAACCGAACTCGATCCACATAGCCCGTATTTCAAAGGCATCAATACCGTGTTGTGGCAGGGCGCTGAACTTTATAAGGATGAAGCAAAAAACAGTGACACTATGCGTGACTACGGTCACGGCACACCTGACGACTGGCTGGAACAAAACATTTATAGTAAACACAGCATACTCGGTGTCAGCCTGATGGCGATAATCGATCTGTTGCTGTTTGGTGTGTATGGCATCACCATTTTCGCCGTGCAGATGCTATGGATACCATTCTTCGCAGCTGGTGTAATCAACGGCATCGGACACTACTGGGGTTATCGCAGCTTCGAATCTCCAGATGGCTCTACTAACATTTCCAACATCGGCATCATCATCGGTGGCGAGGAAATGCACAACAACCATCATGCCTTCCCCAGTTCAGCCAAGTTCTCCAGCAAGTGGTGGGAGTTCGATATCGGCTGGCTATACATCAAAACCATGTCAGCACTGGGTCTGGCCAGGATAAAAAAGGTTGCGCCAAAGCCCGTGGTTGTCGCCGGCAAGGACATCATCGACATGGATACGCTGCGCGCTATCATCAGCAGCCGACTGCATGTCATGTCGCAATACGCCCGAAACGTTACCTTGCCGGTATTTCGCATGGAGCTGAGTCGCGCCGATGCCACTTATCGCCTGGCGCTCAAGCGTATCCGCAAGACACTGGTGCGTGAGGAAAGCCGTGTCGACGACCAGTCCATGAACCGCCTTAAGTCCACGCTGGAGGACAATGAGGCCCTGCACACCGTATACGAATACCGCCGCAAATTGCAGCAGTTGTGGAGCCGCACCTACAGCAGTCATGAAAAACTACTGGAAGCCTTACAGGAATGGTGCAAACAGGCCGAAGCAACCGGCGTCCAGGTACTGGAGGAATTTGCACAGCGGCTGAGGGGATATTCCTTACAGCCTGTAGCTGCTTAACTCCAGTATCTGCCGAGCAAAAAAAACCCGCCTGATGGCGGGTTTTTTTTGCTGTTGATATCTACCGCCTGGAAAACCAGGCGAAGAAATGGTTCAGACAAGGTCACAACTCCCTCAATGACTGTTTGGCGCGGGCTCTCACATCAGAAGCACCATCGTTAAGCGCCTCCCGGAGTGGCATACTGGCACGGCGATCGCCCAGTGCTCCCAATGCCCGCGCCGCAACGTAGCGCATACTGGCGCTTTTTTCTTCACGAAGCATTCGTACCAGAGGCTCAAGCGCACGTGGATCATGCAACAGACCTAATGCGTCGGCAGCACGCGCCCTAACCAGGCTATGGCCATCAGCAAGTGTATCAATAAGCGGGGTCACCGCACGCGGATCACCGAGCTCTCCAAGTGATTCCGCGGCCACCCATCTTACGTCCGGGTGGGTATCTTTTAGCGCATTAATTAACGGCACAACTGAACGCTCATCCTGAAAAAAACGCAATGCGCGCACTGCACTGTAACGAACTTCAGGATGGCTATCAGACAATGCCTGCATCCTTTCAGTATCTACCGTGGTGGGCTTTGGAGTCGCCGGGCTACTGATAGCGGTACTGACTCACGAATTGGGGAACATAAAACTGTGGCAGGCCTTTGGCTTTTTTGTGTTGAGCGCCACCCTGTTGGGCTGGGTGTTTGTTGCCATGGCACACCTCATTAGCGTCGTAGTAAGTGAAAAATCCCGCGCCGCAGGTCTCGCGCTGCTGGTATGGTTTTTGTTTGTGCTGGTATTTGATCTGGCGCTACTCGGGTTATTAGTCGGTAGCGGGGGTAGCGTAGCCGCAGATGTATTCCCTTATTTACTATTACTCAACCCTACCGATGTATTTCGCCTTGCTAACCTGAGCGGATTTGAGGCGGCACAGGCCTATTCCGGTTTGACGTCAGTGGCCTCTGCAGGCCTATTTCATCCCGCCATGCTAATGAGCGTACTACTCACCTGGGTGTTGTTCCCTTTCGGTGTTGCGCTGTGGTTGTTCAACCGCAGGCTAACCTAAGGAAGCTTCGGTGCCTATCCGTCTGTACACATCGCCATACCGCGTGACGTTGCGCAGCACCGGGCTGCTATTCGCATTCATGTTTATCATCAGCGCCTGTAGCGAGCGAGAGTCGACCCAACATACACAGTTACCCGTCGCCATTACAGACGCTGACGAGTGTCATGTGTGCGGCATGATCATCAATAATTTTCCGGGCCCCAAGGGCGAGGCTTATGTGCGCGGCCGTCTAACACCTTTGAAGTTTTGCTCTACTCGCGAACTGTTTGCCTACTTGTTACAACCGGAGTCCAGGACTGTCACTGGCTCCGTTTACGTGCATGACATGGCGACAACATCATGGACACATCCGGTCGACAATAATTTTATCGACGCGCGAAACGCGTGGTATGTCGTCGATCACCCGCAACGCGGCGCCATGGGCGCGACCCTGGCAGCCTTCAAATCACAGCAGGATGCCAAGACATTCACCCTTCAGCATGGTGGTCGCGTCCTGGGTTTCGATGACATCAATCTGGAACTGATTGCACAACTGGGAAGCGACTCGTTGTAGACAAACTGGCGACAAAAAAGCCCGGCATTGCCGGGCTTTTTTTAAATTAAACACAAGGAACCCTTACTTGATCTTGGCTTCCTTATAAATCACGTGCTTTCTCACCACTGGGTCATATTTCTTAAATTCAAACTTGTCGGGAGTATTCCGCTTATTCTTGGTGGTGGTGTAATAGTGCCCGGTGCCGGCGCTTGACACGAGTTTGATCTTGTCACGAACTGCCTTAGCCATAGTGCCTCCTTAGACCTTCTCGCCACGGGCACGGATGTCCGACAACACGGTGTCGATGCCCTTCTTATCGATAATGCGCATACCCTTACTGGAAACGCGCAGCTTCACCCAGCGGTTTTCGTTCTCGACCCAGAAACGATGGGTGTGTAGATTCGGCAGAAAACGCCGGCGGGTCCTGTTTTTGGCGTGGGAAACGTTATTGCCGCTCATCGGCCGTTTGCCCGTTACCTGGCATACTCGAGACATGATTTTGCTCCAATCTAGGTCAATATGACGGCACTGAATGGCATCCTGCCTTCCAACCGCCTCAGGGCCGCGCACGATAGCAGAATCGCCCGTTCGACTCAAGCCAATAAGGCTTCCCGGGCGGTATTTGGCAGCTTATAGCCGCTGCAAGTATAGTTGAGGTCCTGGGCCGCATTTAGGCTGGACTGGAGAGTTATGGACATCATCTACCTGCGAGACCTGCGCATTGGCGCCACCATCGGCATCTACGAGTGGGAAAAACGCATTAAACAGATCGTCAGTATCGACCTGGAGATGGCTACCGACATCAAAAAGGCGGCTGCCAGCGACTCGATCGAGGATACCCTCAACTACAAGGCGGTGGCCAAGCGTGTCATTGCCTTCGTCGAGGAAAGCCAGTTTGAGCTGGTGGAGACCCTCATCGAACGCATCGCCGAGTTGTTGCTGAAGGAATTCGAGATCCCCTGGGTGCGAGTCACGCTGAGTAAGCCGGGTGCGGTCAGTGGGTCCAGAGATGTCGGCATCATCATCGAACGTGGCAAAAAGGATTAATCATGCCTCGCGTCTACGTCAGTGTCGGCAGTAATGTCGACAAGGAAAAACACATCCCTGAATCGCTCCAGGAATTCCATGACAGCTTCGGCGACCTGGTTCTGTCATCGACTTATCTCAGCAAGGCGGTGGGTTTCGAGGGCCATGACTTTCATAACCTGGTGGTGGGTTTCGATACCGACATGCGACCCATTGAGATTGCCAATTACCTGCGCCAGGTGGAAAGCCGTCACGGCCGCGTGCGCGGCAAGAACAAGTTCAATGACCGCACCCTGGACCTCGACATCCTGCTCTACGATGACCTGGTTATCGATGACAACGAACTCGAAATTCCACGCGACGAAATCACACGTTATGCATTTGTACTCGAGCCGCTCGCCGAGATTGCGGGCGATCTGAAACACCCTAGTCTGGGTGTAAAAATTCAGGGTTTATGGGATGATGCTGAGATGGGCGAACAAAAACTGGAAAAATTGAAACTCGACTACAATCTTTCTTGAGCCCAAGAAGAATATTAAATGACTCGACCTCATTGAAGCCATCGAGCGTAACGATTGCAACCTTCATCAATTACTTAAAGTTCGCCCACCATCCACTGAAATAATCTGCCCGGTAATATAGCCCGCATCACGAATCAAAAATAATGCGGTGGTGGCGATATCCTGGGGGCTGCCCTCACGCTTGAGTGCGACCCGTTCCAGAATTGCTTCATGTGTCGCACTGTTTTCCTCCGCCTCCGGCCACATAATGACACCGGGTGCAATACCGTTGACACGAATCTCCGGCCCCAGGTCTTTGGCCATGGCCTTGGTGAGCATGGCCAGACCTGCCTTGGCAATACAATAGGTTGAATAATTGCGCATCGGCCTGTCGGCATGGATATCAATAATATTAATCATGCAGCCGTGATGTTTTTTTAATTCGGCTACCGCGGCCTGCGCTAGGAATAACGGCGCCTTGAGATTGACATCCACCAGGTCAAACCAGTGCTGCTCGGTGAGCTCGCCAACCTTGGTCGGGTAAAAAGTGGACGCATTATTGATCAGCACATCCAGCCTTCCCCAGACAGCAGTCGCCTCTTCAATGACGCGCGGCAAGCTATCGAAATCTTTCAGATCGGCCTGCAGTAACACAACAGAATTGGCCCGTGATTTTTGCATTTCATTTGCCAATGCTTCGGCCTCGCTACGTGAACCGCGGTAATGAATTACTATGTTCATACCTGCGGCATGTAACACCCTGGCCATGTGCGCACCGACACGCCGTGCCGCACCGGTGATAAGTACGGTTTTTCCCTCGATAGACTGTGAAGTGGTATGCTGCATCATCCGTTGACCTATATTGATTACAACTCACACTTTATCACAGACCTGTAACCTGCAATGACCACCACGCATATGGATATCAGCAGCCTGCCCCAACCGGAGAGCACGGCCAAGACACACAGCGCAACTGTACTGGATCTCATCAGAAAAGAAATCGCTACGGCCGGCGGCAGCATCGGCTTCGATCGCTACATGGAACTGGCCCTGTATACGCCCGCGCTAGGCTACTATTCAGCCGGGCTGCATAAATTCGGCCGCGGGGGTGATTTTGTGACCGCACCGGAACTCTCACCGTTGTTTTCGCGCTGCCTTGCCAGGCAATGTGCGCAACTACTCGAACACATCAGCAACGGCGAAGTTCTAGAGTTTGGCGCGGGCACGGGTGTAATGGCTGCCGACATACTTACTGAATTACAACACCTGGACTGCCTACCTGAACGCTATTGTATTCTGGAACTCAGCGCAGAGTTGCGTGCACGCCAGCGCGAGACGTTAGAGGCCCGCGCACCACAACTGCTGTCGCGTATCGAGTGGCTGGATGGCTTACCACAACACTTCAAAGGCATAGTGCTCGGCAATGAGATACTCGATGCCATGCCCGCGCAGTGCTTTGCGGTGCGCGGCAGTACTGTGGTGGAACGCCAGGTTGGAGTCGACGAAAACAACCAGCCCGGATGGCAGGAACGGCCAGCAGACGAACTCCTGCTGGCGCATGTTGCCAACATTAGCAAGGATCTACCAGCCGCTCTGGAGGATGGCTATTGTTCCGAATTCAATGCACGCCTGGATCCCTGGATGCAATCACTGGCTGAATGCCTTGATCAGGCCGTGGTGCTGCTCATCGATTACGGTTATCCGCGCCGCGAGTATTATCATCCCGAGCGCCGTGACGGTACCTTGATTTGCCACTACCAGCACCGCGCGCATAATGATCCGTTCTTTTATCCTGGCCTGCAGGACATCAGCGCCAATGTGGATTTCACCGCGGTCGCGGAAGCCGCTGAGGCCAGCGGACTTTCCCTGGCAGGCTACACCAGCCAGGCTAATTTCCTGATTGCAAACGGACTCGAGGAATTTTATGCCGAAGCCGTTGATGAACAGGCGCGCTTACGCATGTCGCAACAAATCAAGCTGCTGACCCTACCCTCGGAAATGGGTGAACGTTTCCAGGTCATGGCGCTAAGCAAAGGAGTTACAGAGTCCTTGCAAGGATTTTCGTTACGCGACTATTGTTCACGCCTGTAACAACATCAAGAGATAACTATTTATGGGTGTGATACAAATCATGGTGCTCGCGCTGCTGCAGGGACTGACTGAATTTCTACCCATTTCAAGTTCCGCACATCTCATCCTGGTGCCGGTGTTGACCAGATGGCAGGACCAGGGCCTGGCATTTGATGTCTCGGTACACGTCGGCACCTTGCTGGCGGTGATGTTTTATTTCCGGCACGAACTAAGGCGCATGACCGTGGACTGGTTTGGCAGTCTGACTACGCGGCAGCTGACACCGGATGCGCGACTCGCCTGGGCCGTATTGTTCGGCACCATACCAGTGGGACTGGCGGGCTTGCTTTTTAACGACTCCATCGAAGCCTTACTGCGCTCACCTTTGGTGATCGCCTGTACCACTATCATCTTCGGCCTGTTGTTGTGGTGGGCCGATGCCCAGGGTCGCCGCGTTCGCGATGAGCACACAGTTACATGGAAAGATGTTGTCCTCATCGGTTGCGCACAGGCATTGGCGCTGATCCCGGGCACCTCTCGCTCGGGCATCACCATTACCGCCGGACTGGCGATGGGCATGACGCGTGAAGCGGCCGCGCGTTTTTCATTTTTATTGTCGATTCCGGTCATCATCCTGGCCGGCGGTCTGCAAACACTGAAACTGGCGCAACAACCTGCTGCCGCCGACTGGCAAGTATTGATTATCGGCGCCCTGATTTCAGGTGTGAGCGCCTACTTGTGTATCGAGGTGTTTCTGAGGTTACTGGCGCGCATAAGCATGCTACCGTTTGTGATTTACCGGTTAATACTCGGTGTCGGCCTGTTCGCCCTGATCTATCTCGGCATTATTACGTGAAGCCTTGACCGCGTTGAGGCGCAAACGGTACAGGGCGTCTGCAATACCCTGCCCCTGCATGCCTTGTTCTACCAATGGCCCAGGATCAACACTGGCTGCTGCTTGATACGCCTTGCGAAACACAGCGGCCTGGGGATAGGGCCTTTCTTCAAAACCCGTACGTCCGCGATGATCCGCTTCACAGGCGAGCAGAAACTGCTCAAGCACATCAGCACGGCGAAAGACATCCAATTCCTGCAGTGTTTTTAACAGCGTAGAGGACCGTAATTCTTCCGCCTTGTGAACGCGGCCATGAAAACGCGCAACTTTCCTGGCGAGATCACGATAGGCGTTCGGCGCTTTGTAACGATCACACAGCTGCTCAACCAGCTCGACGCTGCGTTTTTCATGACCATGATGGCTGGGCCATATATCCCTGGGCGTGCTACCTTTTCCAAGATCGTGCGTGAGCGCGGCAAAACGCACCATAAGATCATCCGAGATCCTGGCCGCCTGATCGACCACCATCATCACGTGCACCCCGGTGTCGATTTCCGGATGCCATTTTTCCGGTTGCGGCACGCCATAAAGGCACTCGATTTCAGGGAACAGAACCGCCAGCGCACCACAGGCACGCAGCACCTCAAAAAATTCTGAAGGCGTATCTTCACTCAAGGCCTTGACCAGTTCCTGCCAGACACGTTCCGGCACCAGCGCATCAACCTCGCTATTGGCAACCATGTGTTTCATCAACGCCAGGGTTTCATCGGCCACCTTGAAGCCTAGGTGTTTATAGCGCGCCGCAAAACGCGCCACGCGCAAGACACGGACCGGATCTTCGGCGAAGGCCGGGGAAACATGCCGCAGTACACGTTTCTCGAGGTCGTTGCATCCGCCATAAGGATCGACGGCCTCGCCCTCCGACGTCTCGGCTATGGCATTAATAGTCAGGTCACGGCGTTGCAGGTCCTGCTGCAACGTAACATCTACATCAGCATGCACTACAAAACCCTTGTAACCCGGCGCGGTCTTGCGCTCGGTGCGCGCCAGTGCATATTCCTCATGGGTTTCAGGATGCAGGAATACAGGAAAATCCTTACCAACAGGCTTATATCCCAGCGCCACCATTTCTTCCGGCGTAGCACCCACCACCACCCAGTCCCGTTCCTTGACAGGACGGCCGAGTAATTTGTCGCGCACTGCGCCACCTACGAGATAAATTTCCATGATGCGAGTTTATCAGGTCATCTCTCTAAAACGAGTCATGTATCAATCCGCCACCTTATGCCAACCCAGACACATACGCCCGCTGCCAGGCCAACTGGTACCGTCATCAATGCCTTCTGGCGACTATTCCACAAAAAGAACGGCTCTCTATACTTTCGCAACACCCAGTTTCCTTTTAATCAGACGGCCAGATTCGATACAATCATTATGACATGCCGTCCACAATAAAATGATTTTCTACTGACATGATTAAACGCTACGCGCTCATCGCGATAATTGCACTGACAGCGCTAGTCATGATGCCGGCCTGCAGCAGCCTGTCCTACCTGAATCACACCCTGCAGGGGCACTGGTCAGTGATGTCGAAACGTGAGCCACTCGATAACATACTGAGCGAAGCAACCAACACGCGCACAGCCCAACAAGACGAACTAGTCCAACAACTCACTGCCGCCAGACAGATCAGGGATTACGCCAGCCGTGAACTTGGGTTACCTGACAATGGCAGTTACCGCAGCTACGCGGATATCGGGCGACCTTTTGTTACCTGGGCGGTATTCGCAGCACCGGAATTTTCATTGACCCCGCATCACTGGTGCTTTCCGATTGCGGGCTGCGTACCCTACCGCGGTTATTTCTCTGAAGAACAGGCCAACAGCTTTGCCGATAAATACCGCGACAAAGACATGGATGTCTACGTCGGCGGCGTACAGGCCTATTCCACGTTAGGCTGGTTCGATGACCCATTGCTCAACACCATGATGACGCGCGGTGAAACCGGTCTCGCCGGGCTGATTTTTCACGAACTCTCACATCAACAGGTTTACGTCAAAGACGACAGCGCGTTCAACGAGGCCTTTGCAACCGCCGTACAGGAAAGTGGTGTACGTCGCTGGCTAAGACACAAGAATGATGATGGTGCACTGGCAAACTACGAATTGATCACGCATTACAAAGATGATTTCAGCGCATTGATCAAGCGTACACGCCAACACCTGAAAGTGACTTACGAAAGTGATCAGAATAGCGAAGCCAAACGCATTGCCAAGCAACAACTTATCGAACATATGCGGCGCGAATATAATGATTTAAAAGCCAGCTGGGGCGGTTACAGTGGTTATGACCACTGGTTCAACGACACAATCAACAATGCCAAGCTGGCATCTATTTCGGTATACCGCGACAAGGTGCCGCAGTTTATCCGCCTATTGGAAGCTTGTAGCAACGACTATCCGCGCTTTTATAAGCGCGTCGAGGAAATTGGAAGACTGGACCCTGAGCAACGCAAGCAGGTGATGGAAAACACGCCTCAGTGTCAAGCACGTTTTGATTAAGTCTGAGGTTCCTTAACCTACTTTATCGTTTTTTGCCCAATACTCAGTACGAAAGTGTTGCATACGAGACTCGCGATCAGCATTACCCAAATACAGGGGCGCGATTGATTCCAGCGATGTCGTACATGTAATGCCCTGCTCGCAGACACTATCGCGCGACAAGGAATTGTAGTTATCCAGCGAAAACGGTTTGCCCGGAACAAACTCAAACACGCTTGCCTGCAGCTTCGACAACCATCCGGGCAGGCCGATAACAGTGCGTTCCAGGCCCTGCATCTTGGCAGTAAATTCAACCAGCTGCCTGAGTGTATATTCATGCGGCCCGCAAAGATCATAACGCTGCCCATAAGTTGACTTATCTTCGAGCGCGTTCACTATAAAATCCGCCACGTCGCCGACATAAACAGGTGCGAAGCGCGCATCGGCACAGGCTAGCGGGAAGATGCCCGGTGTTAATTTGAGTAATGCTGCAAACCGGTTGAGAAAGCTGTCGCCTTCCCCGAAGATCACCGAAGGCCGGAAGCTGGTCACCTGGATACGATTACCCGCCAGGGTGTGAATCTGGTTTTCGGCTTCGCCCTTGGTACGAAGATAATGGCTGGGACCGTCCGGATCGGCATTGAGGGCACTCATGTGCAACACACGGGTAACACGATGCTGTTCACAGGCGCGCAGGAAATTGAGCGGCAGATCAACGTGCGTCTTGCGAAAACCCTTACCGCTATGCCCACGCTCATTAAGTATGCCGACAAGATTGATACCGGCATCACATCCAACGAGGCGCTTGGTCAGCTCATTCTGATCATATACATCGGTCTCGAGTATCGACACTCCTGGAAGCACCAACAGTTCCCTGTGACGTTCACGCCTGCGGGTCAGCAGCTTAACGCTATGCCCCTGGGCAGCCAGCCGGCTCACAACCTGCTTACCGACAAATCCGGTACCACCCAACACACAAATTGAACGCTCACGCATGATGCAGTATTTCCTTAAACCAAGATCTGTAGCTTACCGCTACTTAAATAACACAAGAAACAAAATGTTGTTATACAGCCATTACCTGAAAATATCACGACATCAGCACCGCACACTATAGATTTTCGGTAAACAACTAACCCAAATCAAACCATCGGCAAAATTCTACCGCCCGACTGGAGTACAGAAGGGTTTAGCGCATTGCCATGCTACCGTGCAAAGCATATTGAATCCGTCAACATCCTCGTTATTTGTTTATTTTCCTAGTTATTGTTCTGGAGGAGCACATATGGTTATCAGCAATATGGAAATCATGCCCGGCCGGCGCATCAAAGAGCACCTGGGCCTGGTACAGGGCAGTACAGTGCGCGCCAAGCACGCTGGCCGCGATATCATGGCCGGGTTGAAGAACATATTCGGTGGCGAGCTCAAGGGGTACACCGAACTGTTGAGTGACTCCCGCGAGGAAGCCATCGAGCGCATGCGCGAACAAGCCGCCACTATAGGCGCAAATGCCGTACTCAACGTACGTTTCTCCACCTCAAGTGTGGCCCAAGGCGCAGCCGAGATTTATGTCTACGGCACCGCCGTAGTACTGGAGTGATAGCGCATGCTTGAACTGATACTCCAGTATCTCAACCTGATCCTGTTCCTGCTGCTACTGCTGGTGGGCTATGGTTTCGGTCGCCTGGCGGAAAAGCGCCATTACCGCTCTATTATTGAGCGTGAAAAGGCCATGCTCAGCCTGCCAGCGATCTCCAGCCGTCTCCCACCGGTTCGCAAACCTTTCCACGTACAAACATTGGTCAGCGGTAACGTGGTCATTTCAGTCGATTATTTCAAACGTTTCCTTGCCGGCCTGCGCAACTTCTTCGGCGGCCGCGTGACCTCCTACGAAACCCTACTCGATCGCGCCCGCCGCGAAGCCTTGCTACGCATGAAGGCACAGGCGCAACAACTCAACGCGGAGATGGTTTTCAATATTAAATACGAAACCGCTTCGATCTCAAAAGGCCGCAAAAATGCTATTGGTTCCATCGAAGTGCTGGCCTATGGTACCGCCCTGATTCAAGCAGACCGCCTCGCCCCGGCAGCCTGACCGCCAGGACGAGTAACCGTGAAGTACTCCAATTCACAGCCTCCGGAAGGCATCAATACCACCAATGAACATCCGCTCAAGGAATTTCTCACTTTATTGCTAGGTCTGATCGCACTGATCGTAATCATCGTGACTGTGCTATCACTGGCAGCCGGCTACGTCGCCAGGCGTGTTCCCTTTGAAACCGAACTCTCACTGACGGCACGCTATAGCGAACAGGATGACCCCTCGCAAATCGGTGACTACCTGCAACATCTCACTGACCAATTAGTTACACACGCAGAGATACCGCAAGGCATGCGCATTGTTACCCATTATTCGCCAGCCGACACCATCAATGCCTACGCAACATTAGGAGGTAACTTGATGTTTTATCGCGGCCTGCTGGAGAAAATGCCGCATGAAAATGCCCTGGCTACTGTCATGGCACATGAGATAGCACACATCAAACATCGTGACCCCATTGCCTCGATTGGCCGCGTCATATTGGTACAACTGGCCCTCAACGCCCTCATGGGGGGAACCGATGCTGACATGGTCTTGGGGAGTACAGGCCTGCTCACGTTGCTCAAATTCAATCGTAATATGGAGCAGGCTGCGGACCAAGAGGCATTACGAATTATCCAGAAATATTATGGGCACATCGGTGGTGCCACCGATCTGTTCGATATCCTGCACCAGGAAATCCATGCAGACAGCAACGAGCCACCCCAATTCTTGCTCAGTCATCCACAAGATAAAAACAGAATCGAGAACCTGCGCCAGTTGGCTGCCCGCCAGGGTTGGCAGACCAGCGAGCAGCGTGCCGCGCTGCCGGATGATTTGTCGATGTGGCTATCAGCAGAAAACCATGGCGACACCAGCCCGCAAATAGAGTCGCCATAAAACGCCTGCACTGTTGTCACAACTTCAATAAAATCCAGCTATTGACAATTGCCGGATTAAGCGCAGAATCAATGACATGAATTCTTGTTTCAAGCAAGCGGTAAAACTGCCCGCCATTATACTGTGGCGAGTAGTATTTGCGCCTGCCTGCCGAGGAATTTCATAACACAGCAACTTCAGTAAAGTACTTGAATTTCCAAAGGCCGCAGACTTTATCACTCTGCGGCCTTTTTTGTTTTGCCAACACCCGAGGAGCTTACATGTCAGTCCCCTCCGCCTACATTGGCGTGATATTGATCTGGTCGACCACCCCTCTGGCGATCAAATGGAGCGCACAGGATACCGGCGCCTTGTTCGCCGTCTCATCACGCATGGTGTTGGGCTTGGTGGTGTGCCTGATGTTAATGGCCCTGCTGCGCGTACGCCTGCCCTGGGACCGACAGGCCCGGCTGACCTATCTTGTTTCCTGTGTGGGTGTGTTCGGTGCCATGTCGATGGTGTACTGGAGTGCACAGTACATTCCCTCAGGGATGATCGCGGTACTGTTTGGTTTAGCTCCCATCATCACCAGCCTGTTGGCGAGGGTATTGCTCACGGAACGTATCACGGGCACCAAATTTGCCGGCATGTTGATAGGCCTGCTGGGACTGGCGGTCATCTTTCAATCTGAACTGGGCGCTTCGGGCAATACAATCAAAGGCATACTCGGTATCCTGCTGGCAACCTGCCTGCATTCACTCAGTATCGTGCTCGTCAAGCGTGTGGCCGCCAGCATCCCGGCCCTGGCCATTACCACCGGCACCCTGATGCTGGCTGTACCTCTGTTCTTGCTGGTCTGGCTATTGAGCGACAGCGGTATGCCTGATGAATTGCCGCTACGTGGCAGTCTGGCGATTCTTTACCTGGGCGTTTTCGGTTCAGTGTTGGGGTTTGTGCTGTTCTTTTATGCGCTGAAACACCTGACAACGGCGAGCATGGCACTGATCACTCTGATGACACCAGTGCTGGCATTGTTGCTGGGCTTCTGGTTCAACCAGGAATCGTTACAGGCTTACGTGCTATTGGGTACCGCTTTGATCCTGTCTGGGCTGGCGTTGCACCAATGGGGTGACGCATTGCCTGGTTGGCTCGCCAGTATGGGCGGGCAGGATAAAAGTATTGCTCAGACTGAATCACCGCCAACGGATGGCGATTAGGGCCTGTTAACAGTCTTTAAATTAGGACTAGAGTTCACGCGGTTTTTTTTATCTCACCACCGGGTTTACGGCGGCGACGCTTGTTACCAGCACCACCGCTGCGCCCACGCGGTGCACCACTGTTGCCACGTCGTTTGTCACCCGGAAGCGGTTCGCGGCGGTGGCGCTTGGCCGGAGGCTTGGGTGTGACCAATAAGTCCGGGTCCACAGCCGCGGTTTCCAGCTTGAGCCCGATGTATTCCTCGATCTCAGGCAGATAGAACGCTGAATCCTCACAGGCAAAGCTGATGGCATCACCCTCGGCACCGGCACGGGCGGTACGCCCAATGCGGTGCACATAATCTTCACCGGATTGCGGCAAGTCATAATTGAAAACATGGCTTACATCCGGGATATGCAGGCCCCTGGCGGCGACATCGGTTGCGATCAATATCGGGAACTCACCGTTTTCAAAATCAGTTAACAAGCGTTGGCGTTTATTCTGTGGCACATCGCCCGACAGCAGCCCGGTCTTTATGTCATTGCCCCGTAGGTAGGCATCGAGACGCTCGGCGGTACGCTTGGTATTGACGAACGCAATGCTGCGTTCAGTCTTGTGATCTTGCAATAATCCCAACAACAAGGGGACCTTTTCCTCGTTGGAAGGATAGTACACCAGCTGGCGCACACGGTCCGCGGTCTTGGAGTCGGACTCGATCTTGATGAGCTCCGGGTTGTTCATGTGTTCATAGGCCAGCTCCATCACGCGGTGTGAAAGCGTGGCCGAGAACAGCATACTCAGTCGCTTCTCTGGAGCCGGCATACGGCGCAACAGGAAACGGATGTCCTTAATGAAGCCCAAGTCAAACATGCGATCCGCCTCATCCAGCACCATCACCTCGATGGCGCGCAGATCAAACACATGCTGTTTGAAGTAATCAATGATACGCCCGGGGGTTCCGATCAAAATATCGACCCCCTCTTCCATGTGCGCACGCTGTTTCTGGTAATCAGTCCCGCCATAGACCAGTCCCAGGCGCAAACCTGTATGTCCGCCCAGCAGCACTGCATCCTTATGGATTTGTATCGCCAGCTCACGGGTCGGCGCCAATACAATCGCGCGTGGCTGATTGAGCCGCCGCGTGGCGGGCGCCTGCTTCTTCAGTAGATGCGCAAACAGCGCCACCAGGAAGGCCGCTGTCTTGCCCGTACCGGTCTGTGCCTGACCCGCAACGTCCAGGCCACTGAGGGCCAATGGCAACGCCTGTGCCTGAATCAGTGTGCAATGGGTAAAACCCGCATCCTCAAGGCCACGGCTGATGCCGGGCGGAAGATCAAATTGGCTATAGGTGGTCTCGGAGAGTAATTCTTGCGTCATAACCCCTTAGCATACCCTAATTTAGTGGACTCCGTTGGTCGGGCTCGGCCCCAGCTCAATAGACTTCCAGTTAACGATGGGCTAAGCTGAGTTCAGTGAACAGGTTCATCAGGATCCGAGCCACATGCCTACTGAACACCCCCTTAAGCCTAATACTTAAAACAACCCGCTGATAATCCCACTCGTAATTATATTTAGCGATCTTTCGGAGATTTTATTGTGAGCGAAAACATCACTTATTTGAGCGATGACTCTTTTGAAAATGAAGTACTGAAATCCGAGCAGCCCGTGCTGGTCGACTACTGGGCCGAATGGTGTGGTCCTTGCAAAATGATCGCCCCCATCCTGGATGAAATCGCCGAGGAATACGCCGGGCGCCTCAGGGTGGCCAAACTCAATATCGACGACAATCCGTCGACACCACCCAAATATGGTATTCGCGGTATCCCGACCCTGATGCTATTCAAGAACGGTGACGTTGAGGCCACCAAGGTTGGCGCGGTCTCCAAGTCGCAATTGACCGCATTTATTGACCAGAGCATCTAGTTTTTTTGCCGTCTAGCCCTTTAGGGCTAGACGGCCCATGAATTTAGTGCTAGCTTAATGGGTATAACCAGTAAGTATTCCTGCCGTCCAGGCATTTTCCCGTTTAATACAACTTACATATAACGCGAACTGATCCCGGCATCCGGGTGCTTTCTGGATTTAAGACCCTTAATAACAAACGAACTATTGCCCAGAATATAATCATGCACCGCAGACTTGGTTCTGCGTGTTACCAGTGGCTAATCACGCGGACACCGCACACCTGGATCACTTAACTCTGAATCTCCTGGCACCATTAATACAATCCTTTTAATTATTCGGCTTATGTAAACCACCCACCCCATCAAGACAGAATACATCTATGAATCTGACAGAACTCAAAACCAAACCCGCCGCAGAACTCGTCACACTTGCGCAATCCGCCGGCATCGACAACATGGCGCGCTCACGCAAGCAGGACATCATCTTCGCCATCCTCAAGGCACACGCCAAAAATGGTGAAGACATCTTTGGCGACGGCGTACTGGAAATACTACAGGACGGTTTCGGTTTTCTACGTTCCGCTGACAGTTCCTATCTTGCAGGACCGGACGATATCTATGTGTCACCCAGTCAGATTCGCCGCTTTGGTTTGCGCACTGGCGACACCATCTCCGGCAAGATCCGTCCACCCAAGGATGGCGAACGTTATTTCGCCATGCTCAAGGTCGACAAAATTAATTTCGAGGCCCCGGAAAACGCCAAAAGCAAGGTCTTGTTTGAAAATCTGACGCCCCTGCATCCCGATGAACGTCTCAAGCTCGAACGTGGCAACGGCAGCACAGAAGACATCACAGCACGCATCATCGACATCGCAGCACCCCTCGGTAAGGGTCAACGCGGCCTTATTGTTTCTCCACCGAAGGCGGGTAAGACGCTGATGCTGCAAAACATCGCACAAAGCATCACCACTAATCACCCCGAGTGTTATCTCATTGTACTGCTCATCGATGAACGCCCCGAGGAAGTCACCGAGATGGCGCGCATGGTACAGGGCGAAGTCATCTCCAGTACCTTCGATGAACCGGCCAGTCGCCATGTGCAGGTCGCCGAAATGGTCATTGAAAAAGCCAAACGCCTGGTTGAACACAAGATCGATGTCGTCATCCTGCTGGACTCCATCACTCGCCTGGCGCGCGCCTACAACACCGTGGTGCCGTCTTCCGGCAAGGTCTTAACGGGTGGTGTCGACGCCAATGCATTACACCGGCCCAAGCGCTTCTTTGGTGCAGCACGCAATATCGAGGAAGGCGGCAGCCTTACCATCATGGCAACCGCCCTGATCGATACCGGCTCCAAGATGGATGAAGTCATTTACGAAGAATTCAAAGGCACAGGCAACAGCGAAATCCACCTTGATCGGCGCATCGCGGAAAAACGCACCTTCCCAGCCATTAACATCAACCGCTCCGGCACCCGCCGCGAAGAATTATTAACCGACACAGAAGAACTGCAAAAGATGTGGATCCTACGCAAATTCCTACATCCGATGGATGAAATCGAAGCCATGGACTTTATGCTGGGCCGCCTGCAAGCCACCAAGACTAATAACGAATTCTTCGATGCGATGAAGCGCTAAGTAGTTGCTCAACACATCATTCAAAACGGGTGTCGTGTACAAGCCGGTGTGAGAGACGAGCCCCAACACACCGTTATTTGCCAATAGCGAAAAACGGTTTGGTGAAGATATAGATTAAGCCTGCTGTTATTGCTAAATAAAAAATAACCTGTAACGGGTTTTCTTTTATTTCATCCATCAATGTTCTTTTTTTCCCTTCTCTTCTTAGGCGCTCATGCTCACCCCTCACCCTTGCAAACCTCTCCTGCTGGTATGCCTCAATCAGTGACCGCGCCTCCTGCAACTGACTTTCGTCTTTAAGCCATATAGCCGCCATGGAGATACCCCAGTTACCGCCGGGGGTTTCATAATAATCAATACTGTTTTGCGTCAACAAATCGCGAATCTCTGCGGCTTCGTCGTCCGGCACACTCCGGAGCCTAAACAATAGAACGGACATTGCACATAGCACTCCAGGTTAGCGATAACAATCTAAGCGCTGGCGGTGAGTGAAGCGAACCCCAACATACCCATCGGGCCAAGTGGACCAACTAAATACATTTCACAAACTCAAGAACAAAATGTTCGCCTTATTGCCATTTCCCCTTGGGTGCTGTCACTTGCTGTAATATCGAGGATGCGTTGCTTATGAGTTGATCTTGAGAAACTGTAATCGGACCACTGATCGTCGAAATTTTTCTTAATAATTCAACTGCTGACGAGGCCTGTTCCCCCGAAAAATTCTCCAAACTGGGGGCGAGAACATTATTAAGCCCATTCCTTACTTCTTCCCCTGTCCCCAAAAGATGACTGCTGGAGGTCAACAATGCGGCAGCGCCTTCTCTTGATAAGTGAAATTCATTTTCAAACATCGAAAGGATTGCATCCCTTTCTTCAGCGCTCATGTCACCGTCGGCCTTTGCAGTGGCCGTTATAAGGAGCGCCGTTACCTCCATAGGACTCGTGATTTTAAACACCGGGTTTGCGTCATGATGCTTCACCCATTTTTTCCGTCTTTGCCAAAGAAACGGATTCAGGCCACCCAGATCAATCCCCATCTCAGCCAGCCGATACAGCAACCACAGAATGGTGACCACAGTTGCCAGAAAACCTAATATCACATGCATAACCTACCCCTGTATTGCACTTATTCTTATCGTCCTACCCGAACAATACTACCCCAAGAGCCTGCCTCGTGAACAGCCGTGGACTGGGGTGAGACACGAACCCCGGCACGCCCATCCCGGCATACTCAAAGCAGATTTTTACCGTCAAATGCTTCTTCTTGCAGCGTACACACATCGACGCCCTCAACACAACCAAGGTTTACCCGGTAGTGGCCTGCTTTACGGGCAGTTTCGTGAAAGGGGTATATCCCACAGCGTTTGCAAAAATAATGTTTGGCTGTTTTTATGCCAAATTGGTAAAGCCCCAAAAGATCATCATCCACTTCAATCTTAAGTTGTTGTTGCGGAATGAACTCTGTCGACATCATTGCCCCTTTGCGAGAGCACATGGAGCATGTGCAACGTAGACCATTGGCAATCTTCTCGCCCTCATATGAAAAGCGTATTGCGCCGCAATGACAACTGCCTTGATAATGCATAGTCATAAACCTCCCCTAATTTGCGATCTGTAGCTTGGGATGACAAACAAACCCCAACAAGCAATCGAACATGTCATTTCTGCGAACGCCAACGTGAACGACGCTCAAGGCTGTATAAGTGTCGCGAGAGGGCACGACTGCATGGATGTAGGAGGTAGTGCAACGCAGACAGCGTTTGCCGAGGCGGAAGCCGTGAATTCGCTGCGCTACCCCAACCTACCAATTGCACGATGGCCGATATCAGTACGGTAATAGGCGTCTTTCCATTTTATCTTATCAACTTGTTGATATGCCTTGGTCTGCGCAGCGGCGACAGTATCACCTAACGCAACGACACAGAGCACACGCCCGCCCTTGGTCGTAATCTGGCCGTCTTTTTCGACAGTACCGGCATGAAAGACTTTGCTATCCGCGGCATCTTCAGGCAACCCGCTAATGACATCGCCCTGGTTGTAACTGCCTGGATAACCACCCGCCGCCATGACAACCCCTAACGAAGGGCGCGGATCCCATTCGATGCTCTGCGATGCCAGGCCGTCTGTGACAGCAGCCATGCAAAGCGCGGCCAGATCGGATTTCATGCGCATCATGATAGGCTGGGTTTCCGGATCACCAAATCGCACGTTGTATTCAATGACCTTGGGTGCGCCGTCCTCGGCAATCATCAAACCGGCGTATAAAAACCCAACGAAGGGGTTACCTTCCAGAGCCATACCCTTGACGGTAGGTTCGATGACTTCACTCATAATGCGGTCATGAACTTCCGCCGTGACCACGGGCGCCGGGGAATACGCACCCATGCCGCCAGTATTGGGGCCCTTGTCACCATTATCACGCGCCTTGTGATCCTGTGATGTCGCCATAGGCAAGATGTTCGCGCCGTCGACCATACAAATGAAGCTGGCTTCCTCGCCAGTGAGAAATTCTTCGATCACCACGCGATGACCCGCCTCGCCAAACACATTGCCGGCAAGCATGTCGCGCACCGCGGCATTGGCCTGTTCCACGGTCATTGCCACCACCACACCCTTACCCGCCGCCAAACCATCGGCCTTGATGACGATCGGCGCACCCCGGTCGTGAATAAAAGTCAGCGCGTCGTTGAGGTCGGTAAACACGCCGTAGTGTCCGGTCGGGATGCTGTGGCGCTGCAGAAAATCCTTAGTGAACGCCTTGGAGCCTTCCAGCTGTGCGGCGTCTCGCGTCGGGCCGAAGATCCTGAGCCCGCCGTCGCGGAAGCTGTCGACGATCCCGGCCACCAGCGGTACCTCGGGGCCCACAATGGTCAGATCGATGGCCTGGTCCTCGGCAAAGCGGAACAGCTCGGCGATATCCTCGGCAGCTATCGCGACATTCTCCAGCTTGGGCTCCTGCGCGGTGCCGGCATTTCCCGGTGCCACATAGACCTTCTCGACATCGGATGACTGCGCCGCTTTCCACGCCAGCGCGTGCTCACGCCCGCCACCGCCCACTACCAAAACCTTCATACACCACGCTCCAGGCCAAAATCGGAAAGGCGTCTATAGTAAGCAAATTGTTGCTTGATGTCTTGATGTTGCATCAAGGCAAACACATTACCGTCTCACTTGTCAGTCATTTCCGTGCAGGCCTACGCCAGGCATGTTCGGGCTCGTTTCATGCGCCCTAACCTACGCTTGTCATACCCGCGAAAGCGCGTATCCAGTAAGCAATTGATATCAAGGCTATTCATTTTCACTGGATTCCATCCTTAGGTCCGTTAACGCCACTTCCCTGTGGCACTGCTTCCGCCTCGGCAAGCGCCCCATGCATTGCCCTACTGCTTACATCCATATACCGAATACCCCAGAAAACGTAGTATCCTGTTTATCCATACACTCGCATTACTGCAATAGACTCATGACCAGCCCAGACCCACAGCTCTTGAAACAGGTATCCAACGCACGGGTACGTGACATGCTCACAGTGGTCAGCCCCGGTGAGCTATTAGAAAAGATGCCCGCCAGTGACGCCGCATACACTACCGTCATCAATGCCCGCAAAACCATTCATGACATCCTACAGCGTCGCGACACGCGGCCCATGGTTATTGTAGGCCCGTGTTCCATACACGACCCTGACGCAGCCCTGGAATATGCAAGGCGCCTGAAGACTTTAGCCGATGAACTCAGCGACCGGTTGTATATCGTGATGCGCGTATATTTTGAAAAACCGCGCACAACCGTAGGCTGGAAAGGATTAATCAGCGACCCCGATCTCAATGGCTCGCTCAATATGGGAAAAGGTCTGTCTATCGCCCGCCGCTTGCTAATTGATATCAACGATCTCGGAATGCCTGCGGCAACAGAGATTCTGGAACCCTTGTCACCACACTACATCGGCGATCTTATTGCCTGGGTGGCGATAGGTGCGCGCACCATCGAGAGCCAGACACATCGCCAAATCGCATCCGGACTTTCAGCGCCCGTCGGCTTCAAGAATTCGACAGACGGCAACCGCCAGGTGGCGATCGACGCGATGTTATCGGCAGCCGCGCCACACACCTTCCTGGGCATCAACGACGACGGGCAAACATCCATTATTGCCACTGCTGGCAACACGGATACTCACTTGATTCTACGCGGCGGCAGCAAAGGCAGTAATTATGAAGAGGCAGACGTCTCCGCTGCGGCCGAGCTTTTATCCGCCTCCGGGCTGCCATCACAGCTAATGATTGATTGCTCACATGCCAACAGCGGCAAGAAACATGGGCGTCAGGCGATCGTCTGGCGCAACCTCATTGAACAGATTGCCGCCAGCAACGCCACCGGATCACCCACATCGATAGTCGGCATGATGCTGGAAAGCAACTTGAACGAAGGCCGCCAGAATATTCCAGATGATCTGAGCCAATTGCAATATGGAGTCTCCGTTACCGATGAGTGTATCAACTGGCAAACCACCGAAGTCCTGTTGAGAGAGGGCTACGATCGCCTTGGATAGCGTAGCTATAAGCCAGCATAGATAATGCAACCGTTTTTCAAACTCCTGGGCATCGAATCACGCCCCGCAAGTCATGTGGAACGACTGGTTTCGTCACTCGGCGGATTTATCGGGATTCTGATTGTTTATCTCACCAGCCATTATTTCCTCACCGGTAGCGGCGCATATCTTATGGTGGCCTCGATGGGTGCTTCAGCGGTATTGTTGTTTGCCGTACCACACGGCGCATTGTCGCAGCCCTGGCCGTTAGTGGGCGGACATTTGGTTTCCGCGCTGGTCGGCGTCAGCTGCGCGCAACTCGTTCCTGACACCGCACTCGCCGCCGCACTGGCCGTGGGGCTGGCGGTGGGCGTGATGCATTACCTGCGTTGCATCCATCCTCCAGGCGGTGCCACGGCACTCACCGCCGTCATAGGTGGAACCCCGGTTCTGGATCTAGGCTACGCCTTCGTGATCACACCCGTGTTCTTCAACGCCCTCGCCATCCTCATCACCGCCGTGGCGTTCAATGCCCTGTTCGCCTGGCGCCGCTATCCGCATTACCTCAACCACGTTTTCAAAAAAATCGCGGCGCCAGATACGGTCGATGCACAGCAAGCCGCTATCCTTGAAGCGTCAAATCAGGACACCACAGGTCATGAAGCCATAAGCCATGAAGATTTCGTCTATGCCTTGAGTGAAATCGACTCTTATATCGATGTCACCGAAAAAGATCTGTTGCAGATTTATGAGCTCGCGACCAAACACCGTGAAAGCCAACACATCGACCCACGCAGCCTGAAGCTGGGCAATTTCTATAGCAACGGCAAATACGGCGATGACTGGGCGGTGCGGCAAATTGTAGACTGGGCCGAAGAAAATACTCCCATCAACCGCAGCCTAATCTATAAAGGCGTCGCAGGTGCCGGTCGACGCAAGACCGGGATCATGACAGTTAACGACTTCTCAAAATGGGCCAGACATGAAGTCTTCAGGGATGAAGAAAACTGGCGCCGCGTATAGAATTAAATATAGCGGCCAGCATCTCGGCTATGCACCAGGAATAAAAACCTTTTAACCATCCACACTCATCATGGTTAATAAAAATGTCTTTGATGAACATGCGCAAACCTATGATGCCTGGTTTGAATCGCACCCGGCTCATTATCAGGCCGAACTGGAGGCTTTAAGGCAGCTTGTGCCAAGCAGCGGCAGAGGCATTGAAATCGGCGTGGGCACAGGCCGGTTTGCAAAACCCCTGGGCATCAGCACCGGCATCGAACCCTCCGCGGCGATGGCTGCAATAGCCCAGGCGAACGGCATGAACATCATCGCTGGTGTTGCCGAAAACCTGCCATTAACAGCACTGACGTTCGACTATGTACTTTTCGTCACGACAATCTGTTTTCTTGACTCCCTGGAAATCTCCTTCAAGGAATCATTTAGAATTCTCAAGCCCGGAGGATTCTTAATAATTGGTTTTATCGAGAAACAAAGCGAGTTGGGCCAACAATACCAACGGCATAAGAAAGCAAGCCGATTTTATAAGCACGCCCACTTTCATACCGCGGCCGAAATTATCCAAATACTGAGATCGACAGGCTTTATAGATTTCGATTTCACACAAACCTTATTTCCGGGGAATAACGAAACACAAAGCCATGCGGTTAAAAAAGGTTTTGACGAAGGCGCGTTCGTAGTTGTTCGCGCAATGAAACCGATCGATTCCTAATGATTCATTGATACAGATACTACACATCACTTATATATTTTTTGTCAGTTAACACAAGGCGCAATAGCGTAACGTATTGCGCCGAATGACCGCCAACACATCCATCACCCCAATAAGATTTCTTTCTCTTAAACCAACATCTCAAAAAAACTGACAATCGCATTATTATTCGCTATACCTAAAGCAGGACATTTATCGGTACGATTAGATACAATGCGCTCCATTGCTGCTCCACTAATAATGATGTTATACCGTTTCAAGCTACTATTTTAAGGCATAAGCATTCCATGGTGGCTATCGACATGAAATCTGAAAAACAAACTGTCGACATACCTGCGCACACCTGCATGGAGGTAGGTGGTAGGGCAATGCAGGATGCCAAAGCCGAGGCGGAAATGACACGTTAGTGGGGCAGCAATGAGTCTTACCTCGGTTTTTTTAGATAATACGTTTATTCGCGATGGAGATTAATGACATGAAGATGAGCGAAAAGGCACTAGTAGATTTAGAGGAAGTTATTGATGCCTCAACAGAACCCGAAATTACTCCTGAAGCAAAACAATTAATAAAGAAAAAAATACTAAAAGAGAAAGAAAAGCAACGGCAAAAATCGCCTCTAGCAACTGATAAATGGATATATCGCTTCGTTGTCTGCTTCCTCGGCCTGGCAATTCTCTCATGCCTATACTTCACCTTCGATCTAGTTAGTGGGGCCAGTGATCAAACTACCGTCAAGATACCTGAAATATTCCTGGCAATAGGTTCAGCGGCAGTGGGCGCACTTGCCGGACTACTCGCACCTAGTCCTGGCAGTGGTAGTGACGAATAACCTCATCCTATATACTTGTTCACTTTAGGCTGGACGGATAAATGAAGTCAGTAAGCTCAGCTCGCGTAGCGCGATGAGATGCCCCTCCTCTTAGCCGACGGTGTTTTTACGCGCCTACCATGGTGTATCGCGACGCCATTTTTAGGGAGAGACCATTTCATCACCCTACGAGAACCAGGGGTTATTTAGAAGTTAAGTATAAAATATGAAAGAATCTGCGGACAAGTATCACCTGATCTTTATAATCTTAATCTCTCTTACGTGGGCATTGCCATTCCTGGGAGTGGATTTTTATGCATTAGGTGTTTTGTTTTTTGTAATTCCATACTTAGGCTGGAAAATATATAAAACAAGAAACAAAGGAAAGCCAGGCCATCCATTTATAAACATTTTCCGATATCTAAATATTCTCCTCATGATTATCGTCTGGCTAGCAGCTGGACTATTTTCGTATTTTTTACCAATAAGTTCCTGGCCCATGTCATCTTATCAACACTATGCAGTGAAAAAAGATCTACTGAAAAGAGGGTTTATACCAGCGAACGCAAAAAATATTTTTGTCAAAGACAATCATGGGGGATTTCATGGCGATGGCAATCAATTTGTCACATTCGTTTACGAAGGCGATGCCAAGGATATCCCTGGTGTTAAATCGATTAATTCCAGTATACGTCTTTACAGAAAAGACCCCGTCGCACATTGGACACCCCAAATGAATTGGGAAAAGCCTGCACTTAATGAATCCTGCGAATTGACCATTAAATATGTTACCAATGACCTTGGTGTACCGGAAAAATATATCCCGAACAGCGAATCAAATACCCTACACTATTATTGTACTGATGATCTAAAACATAGGGGTTCTTATTGCAAAAACCTGCACATTTATGACACAACTGTAAGCCGGTACTGGTATTTTAATATTACAACGTAACGCCACATATCGGCCAACAAAAGCATAAATACGGATTTATACTTATGGATCGAAAACTACTAACAAAAATTATTACATTTTCCTTCATCTTACCTGTTACTGCTGTGTCTGTTCCTCTTCTTATTATAGGAATACTTATGTGGCCAATTATTATTTTTGAGATGAGTTTCTCTGACATATACAAAACCGTGTCAAATCCAGGAAACTGGTCTATTGGCGAACTCGCCCCAATAGCTGTGCCATTGGGTATTTGGGGACTATTTACACTTTGGAAACTGGCACTTCACTACATGAGGAAGGATTGTTTACCTCAAAATTTGATATTAATTTATGCTGGCTTGTTAGCCGGGTTTATATCTACCATACAACTTATGATCAATATACTCTCTCAGCCTCGTGGGGGTAACTGGATAGCGTATTTATTAATATTAGCTTTATTCAGCGGATTATATTTTTTCTTTTTACTAATCACATCTCACAAAGAGATTCATCCGGCCGCCAAGGTGTAGACTGGGCAATATGTTAGCCATGCAAAACGAATAAACCGCTGAAACATACATTTATTATTAAAAGGATGCTGATCCATTGCTGTCCCGCTAATAATGATGTTATCTCGTTTCAAGCTATTATTTTAGGGTATAAGCATTCCATGGTGGCTATCGACATGAAATCTGAAAACAAACTGGCGTCATACCCGCACAGGCGGGTATCCAGTAGACGATTGATTTATAGCCTATTCATGTTCACTGGATTTCCGCCTACGCGGAAATGACGCGTTAGTGGGACAGCAGTGATGCTGATCGTATTCGTCGGTTGTTCAGCATGTAGGTGGTAGGGCGACGCGGGATGCCAAAGCCGAGGCGGGAGAAGCAGACCCAGGGTCAGGTATTGCATTGCCACATCAATTTTTACAACATTAAACCTGAATCCACCGCACCCCTTCCAGCAGCACTCGAACAACCCCACTTATCAGTAGTGCCACACCCACAGACAGGGCGATGGAGAAAAACGCATCTCTTTTCCCAATGGTTTTGAGCATGACTTCGAAGCTGCCGAGTGCCTGGTAGATCATTAACAGGGAAAGCTCTTTGCGTAACTCGCCGAACAATATGGGTACGCCCAATACCACCGGCAGGCCCAACCACCAATGGGTGATGGGTGTAAATACCGTGTTAATAATGTTGTCGGCGCCGACATGACTGAGTAGCGCCAGCACGATGCTGCCGCCAACCAGTAAGGGTGTAACGATGGTCAGGATATCGCGGGTGCGCATCCAGGTTTTGCTAATGAGCGCATTCGAATAATTGTTCTCTAACCCCAATTATTCGGAACGCTGCGACTGGTATCTGGAACCGTCCAAACCGGTATTGAACAACCCCGAGAGTCCGGAGGCCGCCAAACGCGGCACGCGTTACACCCTGGTGCACCCATAGATAACGGCCGCGAGACCATCATGCTGCAGGTGTATCCGGATTCCGACCCGGCCCGCGAAACAGGACACAACACAGCAATGACCTCATTGATCCACATAACAGCGTCGGATGGTATCAATAGCCGATGCCTTCACATCGGTCGCGCAGGTGAGGCGTACGAGCTGCGATGCGATATCACCTTCGTACAGGTGGGGCTGCCAGGTGAACGCGTCTGCGCCGCAGCGCACGGCCACTTGTCCATCTGGCCCGAGCACACCTTCGAGCTGGCAGACCGAGACTTCGGTCGATTTTTCCAGCGCCGGCGGTGGAACGAGCAGCCCTGACACGGCGAAGCCATCGTCGAGGCGAAACACACGCCAGGCGCTTTTGCCCATCAGGAGCACATGACGACGTTCCGGGTTGAGTTGCACACCCTGAATCTCGCCAAGGCCGACGGCGGTCATGCGCCAAACTTCCTGTCCGGTTGCGGCATCGAGCCGCGCCAGTACGCCATCGTTGCGAACGGCCAGATACTGGCGACCGCCAAGCGAGGCTAAAGCATGCAGGGGTGGCTCGCCCTCTTCCTGCGCAAGCACGCCGAAACGCGGCGATGCACGTTCGTCGTCCGTGCGCGTCCAGGCGGTCCCGTCAGCATCGCCGACGAAACTCACCAGGCGCCCGTTGTGGGCTAGGGTCAGGCCCGGGCGGTCGAACTCGAAGTCGTAGTGCTGACCTCTGCTGCGGGGAGTGGCGCGGCTTGCCGTCAGTGGCTGCAGTGTTTCGATATCGTAGACGGTACCGCCGAAGGGCCAGAAGAGGTAACGGCCATCCGCCGAGCGCAGAAACGGCAACTCGAATTGATCCTCACCCAATGCCGATACGCTGAGGCAAACGTCTCTGCCCTGCTTGGGTCGGCACAGGATGAGCTGGTGACCTGAGTTGAACACGCGATGCTCGAAGTAGATTGACGCATCAGGTGATGGTGTCGCGGCCGCCGAGTCCGCCTGGCGCGACCAGCGCGGCACGGGCGGCGGTCCGACCTGATCGAACATACCTCGAGGAAGATCGTCGCGCACAAACGTCTGGTCTGTTTGCCCACCGATAACAGGGCAAGGCTGCGCCTCNNCGGTGCAGGTCGGAAGATAATCAGTGCGTTCCGACACGTCGGCGGCGGCGATTCCAACAGACGTCCAGCGGTCCGCTCCTTCGCGCACAAGGCTAGGTTCGAGCGGCAGTACGCGGGCTCCTTGCAACGTCTGATCGCCCGCCGCAAAGCCATCATCCATATCCGGCGACGGGCAGCCCGCTTCCGTGAACGGATTGAGTGTCGCCTCGCCCATAAATGCGTCGCGCGTCAGGAATGCTGGCCCGTGCGGTGCCAGCCCGGTCACACCGGCGGCGTCCGAATCGTCAGCTGCCTGAAAGGATGGCAACGCGGCAGGCTCACCCAACTGTCCGGCAGCGAGTGCGCGCGTCTCGATCTTCCATGATCTATTGTCTTCAGTGGCCACTAACAGCGCGTCGCAACTCGGGGTAACACCCACGACGCTGCCCCAAAACATGTGCGCCTGGATCTGTTCACGTTTAGCTGCGTTACCATCAGCGGAGATCGACAGCACGTAGGGCCAGACCGATCCGTTGGTCGGCCCGAGGATCGCGCCCGTGACGACAATCAGTCCGCTGGGCGCCTCGAACGCGTGGCCCAGCCACTCCACTTCGCTATTGTCGACCTGCGCCGTGCGTTGCCCGGTGTTGACGTCGAACACGACCACGCGCTGATCACCGATGGCGACCAGGCGCCGTCCATCGCGCGAACGTATCAGCCGCTTGAGCGCCAGACCGATGTCGGAGACGTCGTAGACTTCGCGCCCCGGATCGAGCAGCACGGTGGCATCACGCAAACGCGCCGCTTGAATACCGGCGGGCTTGAGTGCGGCATGCGGGTCCGGAATCCATCCGAGCAGTGCGCGCAGCGGGTTTTCAACCAACATACTCGTACCGCGATAGGCCAGGAAGGGTGCCAGGCGATTGAGCGCTTCTCCAATGCGTCCGCCGGCAGCCGCCGTACGCGCCAGGCCCACGGCCTGATACGCGGCCTGATCCCTGGACTCCCGCTGCGCAGCGAGCCAGCCGTAACCCATCATACCCAGCACGGCAACCACCACCAGGCCGGTGACCCCAGCCACCAGCCGGTTTCGCAGTGCGCGCCGACGATCCCGGCGCCACAGTTCGTCGAAGGGCAGATCGAGCAAGCCAGCGGCCAATTGCGCGCGCACTCGCTGCATGCCTTCGTGCTGAAGATCGGGGGCACGCGGCTCGTCCGGTTCTCCCGTGGGCGTGCCATCAGCATCGATCTTCACCTTGAGGGAAGGCGGAAAACATTCGCGACCCGGATCGTCCGCGTGCGGCTCGCCAGCGACGATAACGGCAAAGACGCGCGCATCGCCGCGTCGCTTGAAGTGGCGCACCTCGGCATCGACCCATTCGGACTGGGCCGCCGAGGGCGAACAGATGATAATCAGGTTTTCCGAATCGTCCAGGGCGCCTTCGAGTGCCGTACCGAGGCTCTGACTTGCCCCCATCTCGTCGTCGTCGCGGAAAAAACGCCCCAGCGCACGATCCGACCCGACCAGTGCGGCGACGCCTGCGGGAATCCGGTAGGTCTCCAGCGCGCGATGCAGGCGCCGTGCAATCGCCTTGTCACGTTGACTGTAGCTAATGAAGGCTCGGTAACGCTTGCGCGGTGCATCCATATCCATGCGTTGGTTCCTGTGTGATGAGGTTCTGATAAAGGGTCAGAATGAATCATTTTCGATCCTTCGGCCCCTTTATACTTTGTTTTTTTGCCACCGTATCTTCTGGCCCGGGTTTTGTAGCTTGCCTGTCTGAATCAAAAGTCGATCTCGCTACGATGCGATCGTCTTGCTACTGCCGGACGGCAGGGAAATCAGACTGAGCGTTGGCTTGCAGTTCGGAACCGGCCCTAATGAGTATAGATCCTGGATTTTGGGAAAACAGGCGTCTACTCTTACTGTACATTAACAGCGAAAGTTCTTTGCGCAACACGCCGAACAATATGGGTACGCCCAATACCACCGGCAGACCCAGCTACCAACTGGTGATCAAAAAAAATTGGGGTCACCACGCGGTGACCAACATGAAAACTGACCAGGAATTCAGGCGATTCACTGATCTGGAGCATTGTTTTTGTAATTTATTCAATGGCATTCAGGTCTGGCTGCAACTATATTAATAGCAGATCTATAGCGCAATAATCGCTGGCGTTTCTCTTTTCTTCACTGTTTTTCCGTTTAAATCCTCAAGCGCCGGCGGCCTATTATTGATGGTATAGCGTACCAGCATTTGCCGATGTTATTGACTCATCATATGCGAAGTTCGTTTGCTGAAGGAGACGGCTATGGAAAACGTCGAGAACCTGTTTGACAAGGCTGTTGGTGAAATTGAGCGCATGCTCAATACCAAGACAGTTGTTGGTGAACCCATCACAGTTGAAGGCAATACCCTGATTCCTCTCGTTAATGTCGGTTTTGGGTTTGGCGTTGGCAGCGGTGAGGGCACTGAACCCAAAAAAGGTACCGGGCACGGTGGCGGCACCGGCGGTGGCGGTGGTGTAAAACCGGTAGCCCTTGTCATTATCAATAATGATGGTGTTCGGGTTGAACCGATCAAATCCGGCACTGCATCGGCATTGGAGAAGGTTGCCGATACGATTGGCAAGGCTGCGTCGGCAAAAGCCACGGCTTAACCCGTTGCTAGTTCAATGCTGGCCGGAGTGGCGACATTCCTGTTGTTGCTAATCGCCCTGTTGGCGGTTCCGGTAACCTTGAAGTTTCAAATGAGCTGGCAACAGGGCTTCCAGGGCGACATGACCTTGCTCTGGTTGTTTGGCCTTGTCCGCGTGCGGCTGCCCTCATCCCGCGAAAGGGCAACCGGCGTGAAAGACGAAGCAACGGCACAAAAAACCGGCCATCCTGAGCGCGCGCCCGGTAAAACGCCGAACCTGTTTGCCACTGTCCGGCAAACAGGATTTCGCCGACGTGTCATCAGGTTCATTAAAGATTTATGGCATGCGATTCACAAGGACGACATCAGTTTACGTGTCCGTGTAGGTCTGGGTGACCCGGCTGATACAGGCCAATTGTGGGCCATCGTGGGACCCGTGGCAGGAATACTTACTCAGACTCAGGACGCATCGATTGAAATCGTACCGGAATTCCTCGATGCCGCCTTTGAATTGGACAGCAGTGGAAACATACGCCTTATTCCACTGCAGATTATTTATCTCATTGTTGCCTTGCTGTTGTCACCGTCGGTTTGGCTGGGAATAAAGCAGCTGCGCGTTGCGGAGTCATAAATGGGCACTTTGCGCAGTAATGAAATATTCAGTGGCCCCAGACATAAAGTTATCGCAGTAGAGTCTGTCGACGTTGTACACAGCAGAACGAACACCGGCTGCCGGATGTATGGGCGTATAGAACCGATTGCGGTTATCGTCAGCGGCCCGGGCGGCACCTACGCCGTTGACATGGAGGCAACGTTAACCGACCTCGACCAACTGAAACAAAGCATCCCTGAACTTGGTATCCTTGACCAATAAGCTCGCTTGTTATTTCCGCGGGCATGATGGAATTTGTGTTGAGTAAATTTACTCATCGGCTGCGTTGCACTTACCCCAACCTGAAAGGCTGCGGGCATGACGGCGTATTGATCGGGTAGACGTTGTCGGTTGGGGTGAGCAGTGTTCTGCGAAACCCAGCAAAAACCATTGTTCACTGGATACCCGCTTCCGCGGGCATGACGGAATTCGTGTTGAGTATATTTACTCATTGGGCGCGTTGCACTTACCCCAACTTACAAGGCTGCGAGCATGACGGCGTATTGATCGGGTAGACGTTGTCGGTTGGGGTGAGCAGTGTTCTGCGAAACCTAGCAAAAACCATGGTTCCCTGGATACCCGCTTCCGCGGGTATGATGGAATTTGTGTTGACTATATTTACTCATTGGGCGCGTTACACTTACCCAACCTACAAGAAGGTGAGATTTGATTTTTTTAAGCAGGCCCTATACCAGTGACCCTGCCTCATCAGGCCTGGCTTTGCGCTCAACATGTTCTGCAAACCCTGCCCCGGCTTCAGTGTAGATATTGAATACTTCCGTCGCGCCAGACTGTCGCAACACTGCCTCCTCATCTGGAAATCTTGCCGTTGCGGCAATACGTCCGGTGAACGATATCTGCTGCAGTTGCTCCAGTGCATCCAGATTGGCCTGAAGCTTTGGCAGCGCCAACATGACAAGTTTAATACTGTGCTTTTGCTCCATTTTCTCCCAAAAATCTGCATCGCTTGGATCACCGTGCAGCGCTTTTCGCCCCTTCGCCTGGTGGTGTTTAACCAACTCGGCATCAAAATCAATACCGACCACTGTTTCACCATGGAGTTCACGCATCTTGTCATACGCACCGCTGCCTACTCTGCCCATGCCAAAGACAGCAATGGTAGCGCCGAGCGTATCCAGCAGCGTGTCATCAGGAAGTCTCTCTTTGCGCTGAAACCTCATCCAGAAACCTTTAAACCGGCTATAAATTCTGTCATCGTTACTATTCAACGGGGCAGCAACAACAAAAGACACTGATAGCGCTATAGCAATCACGACCAACCATGCGCCATCCAGCCATCCATTCGTGACGCCAATCGCGGCAACGATCAAGCCGAATTCACTGTAGTTGGTCAGGTTCAGGGTCGCCAGCAGGGAAGTCCGCGCCCGCAGCTTGAAATGGGTCATCAGAGCTATAAAGAGAGCAGACTTGACGAACACAAAGGGCACTAAGAGTAGCCCGATGATCAGCGCCTCCAGCGAGAGCTGGCCTGACATACCTATGGAAAGGAAGAAACCCACCAGAAACAGGTCTTTGAAACCCAGCATGGATTTGGACATCTCCGCAGATTTAGGATGGGTTGAGATCAACACCCCCATAATGAGGGCGCCCAGATCGTCCTTCACTCCGCCCAGTTCAAACAGCTCGGCCCCACCCAGGGCCAGTACCAGACCATACAGAATCAACAGCTCACCATGACCTATTATCTGCAACAGATGGTGAAACAGTGGCCGCAGCGGAATGAGTAACAACAGCAATAGCGCCCAGAGCGAAGGGATCTTGCCTGTGGATGCTGCCAGAAAAATGACCGCAGCCAGATCCTGCATAACCAGGATGCCGATAGCGATCCGTCCATGCAGGGATTTCATCTCCCCTTTTCCCTCCAGCGACTTGACCACAAAGACGGTACTGGAGAAGCTCAATGCAAAGGCAAGCATCAGCGAAAATTTGAGATCCAGGTCGGCGAACAGCGGCACACTTATTAAGGCCAGGGCATAGATAGCTGCTCCGAAGAGGACGGTAATGAACGAAATATGCAGTGCCGTCACCAACCAGACCTGTTGCCTTATCAACACCTTCAGGTTTAGCTTCAGGCCAACGGTGAACAACAGCAGTGTGATACCCAAATCCGCAAGCTTGTGCAGCATTTCTCCACTTGCAATACCCAGGTAATTAAGTATGAAACCGGTGGCCAGAAAACCAACCAGGGGTGGGAGGCCAATCAGTCTTGCCAGGAAACCGAGGAAAAAAGCCAGAGTGATCCAGGCAACATCACCCAGCGCTATCGCAACCCATTCAAAGTCCATGGGTTAGTATTGCCCAGCCCTATTGGAAACTCAAATTCGTATTCAGATCAATTTCGGGCAATGTCCACCTCGCCGCTTAATTTTTCAATTAAAAAAACTGAACATGATAACGAGGAACTTGACATCGGCTATCATACTGTTAGCTCCTCAATAAAGTAATGAAATTTAGAAACCTGTAATGCTTGTAATTATGGCATTGATGACAGTGCTATATTAGAAATTATGATTATTTCGCTATGTGTGCGGGGCTGATCTAATCCCCATTCAGGATTCTTAACTGGCAAACGAGTTATAACTGAAGCAAGCCGACGTGAGTAAAACCACCAGGATACAAGGACACCGTAACGACGCGCCCGGTACGGACATGCCACCGCCGGATACACTGCTTGCAACACCTCACGCTTCATCCGGTGACGCAGTGATTGCTGCAATACACTCCTCGCTTCATGGGCTATCCCGCAGTGAAGCTGCTGCACGCCTCGATCGTTACGGTCGTAACAGCCTCCCAAGAGCCAGGCCGCTCAGTATCATCAGGGTTTTTGTGCACCAATTCGCAAGCCCTCTTATCTATGTTCTGGTTGCAGCCGCGCTGTTGTCCCTGGCTATCCAGGAGTGGTCGGACGCCGGTTTCATTACCGCGGTGCTGCTCGTCAATGCCATCATCGGCACCTTCCAGGAGTATTCCGCACAACGCGCGGCTGAAGCTTTACACAAGCTGGTGACCACCAGGACCCAGGTACTGCGTGATGGGGAGGCCTATGAAATTGACGCCGAAGAGTTAGTCCCCGGCGATATTGTGCTTCTGGAATCAGGCGATAAAGTCCCTGCTGACGTAAGGCTGCTCGCGCTCCATGATCTGGAGGTAGACGAATCCTTGCTGACCGGTGAATCACTACCGGTGCTGAAAGATGGCAATACGATGTTGGCTGCGGATACGCCCCTGGGGGATCGAGCCAACATGGTCTTTGCCGGTACCTTGGTCGGTCGTGGGCGCGCCAGGGGGGTTGTGGTGGGCACGGCTCTTGACACGGCATTGGGACGTATTGCTGCCGACGTACTGTTCAAGCAACCACCCAAGGCACCGTTACAAGTGCGGATGGACAACTTTACCCACTGGGTGGCGATCTTTGTCGGTTTAGCGGCACTGATCATGTTTGCTGTGGCGGTGATGCGTGGTACGCCGCTTGGCGAAATGTTCCTGCTCGCTGTCGCACTTGCGGTATCCGTCATCCCCGAGGGCCTGCCGGTAGCGCTTACTGTGGCACTGGCCATTGGTATGCAGAGGATGGTGCGGCGAAACGTTATTGTGCGTCGACTTCTAGCGGTGGAGGCGCTCGGCTCCTGCACGTTTATCGCAACCGATAAAACCGGCACCCTTACAGTGAATCAACTCACCGCGCGAGCCATTGCCTTCCCGAATTGTGATGTGTGGGAAGTTACCGGTGAAGGAGTGGTGCCGGAAGGTACAATGTTAACACCACGAGGCATGCCATCGGCGGACGAAGAGGCCCTGCTGCAACGACTCTGTCAGGCAGCGGTGCTGACGAATGAAGGTTTCCTCGGTCGCACAGAATCTGGTTGGAGTCATCATGGCGATGCCGTAGACGTGGCGTTTTTGGTGTTGGCGCATAAAGCCGGTGTGGTCAAAGCAGAAATGGGCAATGCCTTTCCCGAAATTGCCAGCATTCCCTATGAATCCGAGCGCCTGTTCTCAGCCAGCCTTAACGAAGTAAACGGGGAACAGTGCGCCTTCGTCAAAGGCGCGCTCGAACGGTTGTTGCCTATGTGCAGCACCATGGCGACAACCGAACAGGACGTGACACTGGAGCGAGAGTTGATCGAACAACAAGCTCAGGCACTGGCCAGCGAAGGGTATCGGGTGCTTGCCCTGGCTGCTGGGGAGATTGAACTGGGTTCGGGTGAGGTTTTTAGTGAAGAACATCTGAACGAAATGGTAATGATAGGGTTGGTAGGGATTATTGATCCCTTGCGCACAGAAGCGAAGGCAGCCGTGGCGGCCTGCCGCGATGCGGGCATTGAGGTGGCGATGATCACCGGTGACCACCCTGCCACTGCCCTTGCCCTGGCCAATGAACTGAATATGGTGGAACGTCCGGATCAGGTCGTTACCGGGCCCGAACTGAAAGAGTCGTTTGATTCGGGAACAATCGATCAGCTCACCCGCCAGGCACGGGTCTTCGCACGTGTGGGTCCACATCAAAAGTTATACATCGTTCAATCTCTGCAACGAAATGGACATTTTGTCGCGGTCAGTGGGGACGGTGCAAACGATGCGCCAGCGCTGCGTGTTGCTCAGGTGGGCGTTGCTATGGGCAAGAGCGGGACTGATGTGGCAAGAGAGACTGCTGACCTCATCATTACCGACGATAACTTTGCCTCGATTGTCGCGGGTGTAGAGGAGGGGCGTGTCGCTTACGCGAACGTACGCAAAGTGATATTCCTCCTCATCTCCACCGGAGCCGCGGAGCTGGTGTTGTTTACATTGGCACTGTTGACAGGATTACCCCTGCCTCTAGTGGCGGTACAGTTGCTTTGGCTGAATCTGGTGACCAACGGGATTCAAGATGTAGCCCTGGCATTCGAGCCTGCCGAAGGTGACGAATTGCAGCGACCACCAAGGCCGCCGCGTGAATCTATTTTCAATCGACTGATGATAGAGCGGGTTGTCATTTCTGCACTGGTCATCGGGACTGTTGCTTTTCTCATCTTTCAGTGGCTCCTCGCGAGAGGTTTCACACTGGCCGAAGCTCGCAATGGAACACTATTACTGATGGTGCTATTCGAAAATGTCCACGTGTTTAATTGCCGATCTGAAACGCGCTCCGTATTCCGCCATAAACTGCTAAGCAATCCGATACTTTTGATCGGCACTGCAGCGGCACAACTAATACATATCGGCGCCATGTACACGCCATGGATCAAAGACGTGCTGAATATACAGCCGGTATCCTTACAACATTGGTTGGAATTGCTGGGGTTTGCTCTGATAGTACTGGTAGCGATGGAACTTCATAAGATCATTCGGCTACGGCTTGAAAAACGGGGCAATGCCAGGCATGGCACAGCACATGGGCCACAGTAGCGACTGTTGGTAGTACGAGCCCATGGATGGGTAAAGGTAGAACACGAACAGCAGCTGCTTTAGACGATGCAGGAGCAATTACCGAGTAATTGCCGAGGCGGGTATCCAGCACGTATGGCGCAATTGCTCAGCCTATTACGCCGAATGCCAATACCGAGACACCCCATGATGCATCTGTTATCGCCGCACCCATCATGTAAACCAATAGTGACTGACGACTTGTAACTCAAAATAATAAAATGTCGTCATACCCGTGAAAACGGGTATCCAGTCAAACAGAGGCTGGGGTAAGCGCAGCGAACCCCTACAAATCCCTAACTGGATTCCATCCTTAGGTCCGTTAACGGTGCATCCCTGCACCACTTCTCCCGCGTCCGCGGGAATGACACGAGGGCAAGATAGTTCTCGTAACGCACAACAGCACAGTGAATAGCTCCTCCACCTCACTTCTCACACACTTGTGCAAGCAAAATTTCAAGGAACATTCTCACAGAGAATCTGTTAACTATTTACTTGCGGATAACTTAGCAAGTCCGGAATCTGAGTGTTTAAAACATGCGCCATCAGACAGGAAAAAAGAATGGCGCAAAGAAACAGGGTTCCACACGTTCAAAATCGGGGGGACCACCTAATATTTCCTCCCGAAAATACTGAATAAACACGCGCCCTTCGCTGCGACAGTATACCAGACCAGCCTGGTGACGAGAGGCATTTTTTTCAATCGAATCCGGCAGTTAATGATGGAATTTAGCGAGGATTTCGCAATGGCTGAAAAAATTCTCAACCATCTCACCAATAATGAATATTGCGGGACCGAAGGTAAGACACAAGTAATCATCCATCCGTACCAGATCACCCAAATATTGTTACATGAGCAGGAAAGATCAAAAAACCATTGAGAAACATACCGTGACGCATTAGCTATCCATAAGTAAAACACAACAAACTCCGATCAAGAGCAGGTGTTTGTTTTACTACGGAGAATCATCAAATGAAAAAGGGCGAACAAGTATTAGCAGAATTCGAGGACGTCATAGAAGCATCGACAGAGCCTGAAATAGCAGCCGCAAAAGACACCATAAAGGATAAACTACAAAAGGCAAAAGAAAAGGAACGCAGCAAGCCGGCGCTTATTACAGACAAATGGATCTACCGCCTGGTCGTCTGCTTTCTCGGGCTAGCCATTTTCTCCTGCCTGTATTTCACCTTTGACCTCGTCAACGGCGTCCCAGATCAAACCAAGATCGACATACCCGAGATATTCCTGGCGATAGGCTCTGCCGCAGTCGGCGCACTTGCCGGTCTGCTCGCGCCCAGACCCGGCAGCGGTGATGAATGAATTCATACTAAACGTGATTACTGTCGGCTGGCGTATTACTCCTATCTACTAAACCAGTCAATCCCTATAAGCAGGTGACGCAGGAATAAGTCAATCAATGAATTATAAAAAAGAAAAAAAATCGGCCGACAGGAAACGCCTCGTTCATTCGAGCTGCTTTGACGAAGCACAAAACACGTTATTTATACGCTATGGCATTGTTTCAAGCTTTCTCGGCTTTAAAGAAACAGATGGAAAACTGACAAGACAGCTGTCACTTGTATGTGCTGTGCCAACAAAAAAGCCTATCAAAACACTGGATAAAAAGGAACGCATACCCAAACGATTCTCTTACCGGTACAAGGGAAAAACGTACAGCATCAAAACGGATGTTATCCCGGTCAGAAGCAGATTTTACTATCAGGCTAAATTCAACCCCGGCGACAGATTATTACACAAAAGCAGCCAGTCCAAAGCAACGGTCGGCGCCTATGCTGGTCACAAAACACTCGGAAATATTTTTATCACTGCGGGCCATTTTGCTAAAGACTCCGGAGGAAAGGGGAGAATAGTCCACATTTTTGACAACACAATAAAGGGCGCTAATGTCAGATGCAAAGTATTGGATTACGCGCTGAATGAACACCTTGATTACGCACTACTTAGACCACAGCCCATAAATGGTAACACCAATAATACCTACTCGGACGCATCCCTCGACACCGTCTACCAGCCGAGTTCACGAGCAGATATAGGCCAAAAGTTATTTGTCATTACCAGAGCAAAGGCCATCCCGACTAAATGCATTGGCGTCAGAATGCGCTACAAAGTAAACGCAAATTTCACATTGCGCGATTTAACCGTGACGCCCCGGGTAACCAAGCCTGGCGATTCAGGAGCCGCACTTGTCGATGAGAAATTTCGTATATGGGGATTCCTGATAGGCGCAATCGGAACAAAATACTCTGTTTTCATGCCCGCAATAAAACTCATATCACATGCAAATGTAACCTTTGGAGAATAACGACAATGGACATCAAGCTTTTAATTCACTTCGTGGCGCTATGCACAGCCCTATACCTGCCATCAACTGTGACCGCAGATAACCACTCCGATGATTCTGATATCGGCGGCCTTATCGGTGCACCCGGCACAACGGATGCATCGGATGCAGACACGCTTGATTCGAGCCAAATATTGAGTTGCTACCAGGAAGGCGAAATATGGGAAAAGGGTTCAAAACACAGCAAACCCCGTAATATAAAATCAAAAAATGTATTTATGGTTTTTGATGAGTTTGGAAATGTTTGCTATCAGTCGAAAGCTAAAACCCGCATAACTGAAGGAGACTTAATCTACATCGGCATATTTGCCCGGGCATCAACATTGGAAGACTTACGCCTGGATATTCCCGTCTGCTCGCTCGAAACTACTGATTTACAGATTCTTGATACGGGCGAACTGGCTGATTTCGTACGCCAAGCAGACAAATTTGTACTTCGTAAATCTCCGCAACCGTATGAATGCTATGATGACGAAATTTCAATTCAGGCCAGACGCAGCAACCAGGCACTGGTTTGGGAAAAAACCGTAAGACAATACCAAAGATTTCATGGCAGCTTCCAGATTGGCGCCATATGGACAGATCTGGATGATGTCAGTTACTCGACGATTGACCTTGGTTCGGGTCCACAAATAAAAGCGGATAGAGATGACTCCTCAGGTCCCGAGTACGTTGGAAGCCTGGTTGTTTACGGCATCCCATACTATTTTTCTACCCTGTTTTCGGATGCACGCTATTCCGGCAGAGACATCATAAATGAAAATAACATTATGGATCGCCTGGGACTGGCATTTTCATTTGGTTTAAGTGACCCTGAAGATACGCTGGGCATCGGGTTATCATTCGAACTTGCAACGGGCATAAATGTAA
This sequence comes from uncultured Gammaproteobacteria bacterium, assembly GCA_947258875.1. Classification (GTDB taxonomy): domain Bacteria; phylum Pseudomonadota; class Gammaproteobacteria; order CAMYKB01; family CAMYKB01; genus CAMYKB01. Next base: position 122,504 of record CAMYKB010000012.1, read on the forward strand.
CCGCAACACAACTGTATAGGCGCATAGACACGCTGGACGGTGTAGCTGTCGGTGATGCATTCACGGGCTCAACTATCCCTACTCAAAAGACATGGGAGGATGA
>CAMYKB010000013.1 GCA_947258875.1 uncultured Gammaproteobacteria bacterium
CGCGTTTGGCGCCGCCGCCCCAGTAGCCCATCACCAGGCTCATATCCATGAACCAGCTTTGTACCGGTGTCTTGCGATGTTTGATTTTCTCGACGGCGCGTTCACTGAAGCTCACGGGTGAAATGCCTGGTGTGCAGGATAGGCATTTTTGGGTGCCGGAGTAGATGGCATCGATACCCCATTCATCGACCAGTACGGGTGTGCCACCCAGCGATGTGACCGCATCGACGATCGTCAGGCAGTCATGCTTGTGGGCAATTTCAGTGAGGGTTTTCGCGTCTGATTGCACACCGGTGGAGGTCTCAGCATGCACGAAGGCGACGAGCTTGGCATCAGGGTTGGCCTTGAGGGCGTCTTCCAGCTTGTTAGGGTCAATGGGTTTGCCCCAGTCGTCCTGTACCATAACATCGATGCCGTCAGCACGTTCTACATTCTCTTTCATGCGGCCACCGAAGACACCGTTCTGGCAAACGATGACTTTGTCACCGGGTTCCATCAGGTTGACGAAACAGGTTTCCATACCGGCCGACCCCGGTGCCGAAACCGGCAGTGTGAGTTCGTTCTTGGTCTGGAAGGCATATTGCAGCAGGGTCTTGGTCTCCTCCATCATCTCGACGAAGAGGGGATCAAGATGTCCTATGGTGGGGCGTGCCATGGCTTTCAGGATGCGCGGATTGACATCGGAAGGGCCTGGGCCCATGAGGGTACGTACAGGTGGATGGAAGGACTTGGTCGGCATGATGTTAAGTAGTCTCCTGATCGGGGCTCGTCTAATCCGGCGCCAAGTATAGAGTGATCCCCATAAAATCGCTATTGGAAGAGACTGCTGGCGGCATACAATCCATATTGATCATAAGGGAATAAGTCTGCTGCACCAGCAGGCTGGGGCCGGTTAGCCTGATTTATGTTGAAGTGTGGTATGGAGCACGATGCTGTAAAATGCTCATTTGCCAACTATCAAGAAGTAACCACATATGGATCAACTTAAGCTTTCAAATGAACTCGTCGATGCCGTCATCGGCACGCTTGCCCAGAATGATGAACGTGCCAAGGATCCATTCATCGCCAGCCAATATCTTGCTGCAATTACCGGCTATTTGGTTGGCGTGCAGGACACCCCGTCACCAGAAAAAAATGACATCCTTGAACACCTGGGCGCCTTTTCACGTCATGTCTGCGATGATATCGACCAACAACGGCAACAAGAGGCTGCAGCGCCTTCGCAGGAAGCCTTCGGTATCTGGAAACCGGGCGATAACTAATCCTGATCAGTCGCGACGTAATTTATCTGACACCGCTATCGGTGTCGGATAACGCATTACGATGAGATAGGATGAAAACGCGAAGGTAAGCAGGGTGCTGACCTGTATCAGATAGGATGCCTTGCTACCGATGATGCCCAGTTCTAATGCCAGTACGGCAATTAACAGCGAAAACTCGCTAATCTGACCCAGCCGGAAACCGACCTCGGTTGAACGCCCGGATGCTTCACCGGAGCGGCGCAGTAAATACCTGAATACCAGGGGTTTGCACACCATAGTCAATGCCGCTAACAGCAGCGCTGGTATCAGCACCGCACTGAGGATATCCAGATTAAAGGTGGCGCCGAGGCTGAAAAAGAAAATAACCAGGAAGAAATCGCGCAAGGGCTTGAGGCTTTCGGCTATGTAGGCCGATATGGGGTTAGCGGCCAATGCAACACCCGCGATAAATGCCCCGATTTCATGTGACAGTCCCAACAAGTAAGCGACTTCGGCCATCCCCAGGCACCAGCCGATGGTTAGCAGGAAGACGTATTCATGGATACTGTCAAAGCGCTCGATTAACTTGATGAGTACAAATTTTTCGAACACATAGGCAAACGCCAACAGACCCGGTAGTGACAGCAACAACAATAATAATTTGCCGGTTGGCAGTTCACCCTGTCCCTTGGCCTGTAAGAAAAGCAGGATCAGGATGGCAATGATGTCCTGCAACAACAACACACTGATAATGATTTCACCAGTATGCTTGTGGTGCAGTACGGTGGTGGGTAGCAGTTTCAGACCGATGATGGTGCTGGAGAACATCATGGCTGCGCCGATGATGAGTGACTCCGTCCAGGAAAATCCCAACACCATGCCAAAACCAGCGCCGATGAATGCGAATAGTAATGAGCTGATACCTGTTACCAGGGTGGTTTCCTGCAACAGCTTGAGCAGTTTTTGCGGATAAAGATCCAGCCCCAGCAGGAACAGCAGAAACATGATGCCGATATTGGCGATCTGCCTGACGACCTCGGCATCCTGTACCAGTCCAACACCAGATGGGCCGATCAGGATGCCCAGTGCAATATAGGCGATCAGCATGGCCTGGCGCATGTAGAGTGCGAGAGTGGCCAATACCGCCGCGCCGGTGAAGATCAGGAAAATCGTAAAGACTATCGGCTCGCTCTGCATATAAAATATGACTTTAGGTGTGTGTTATAACTTATTGATTATCAAATAAGTGTATCCAATGTGCAACCGGCACTTTAGCGCGGCTTTGCAAGTGAGACAAACAGCCGATGTTGGCGGTAGCGATCAGTTCGGGGCGTTGTTGCTGGAGGTTATGCAGCTTGTTGGTGAGTAATTTTTGCGACAACTCATGTTGTAATATCGAGTATGTGCCGGCTGAACCGCAGCATAGATGCGCATCTTCAACGGGCAGCAACTCAAAACCGGCGCGAATGAGGATCTGCTCGACCACGTTTTGTAATTTCTGTTCATGTTGCAGGGTGCAGGGTGGATGGAAGGCAATCCTGCGAGATGGGTGCGCTGCGAGTGACCCCAGGTCTTCTTGTGACAGCACCTCACTAAGGTCTTTAGTCAATGCGGAAACTCTTGCGGCCTTGTCAGCGTAATCAGGATCATCTTTTAAATAGTCGCCATAGGCTTTCACCAGGCTGCCACAACCGCTAGCGGTCATGATAATGGCTTCCGCGCCGGCTTCAATATGCGGCCACCAGGCATCGATATTGGCCTTCATGAATGTTTGCGCCTCAGCGCCTGCATTGAGGTGCTGGCTCAGTGCGCCGCAACAACCGGCGTCGGGAGTCTGTACTACGCTGATGCCCAGGCGATCCAGCACCCGGGTGGTGGCGATGTTGGTAGCGGGATCGAGTACCGGTTGTACACATCCGTCAAGTATCAGCATTTTGCGGGCATGCTGTTGTTGTGGCAGCGGGTGGTTATTGCGAGTCGCATTGCGCAGCGGCACCTTCTGCTTGAGTGCGGCAGGTAATACAGGCCGCACCAGTTGACCCAGAGTCAATACTGTATTGAAGCGTTGGGTATAAGGCAGCACCAGACGTAACGCGCGCCGAATCATGCGTTGTAACAACGGCCGTGGTATGCGTTCTTCGGCAATCTCGCGGCCAATTTCAAGCAGCTTGCCATAGCTGACACCGGACGGGCAGGTGGTTTGACAATTAACACAGGTCAGGCAGCGATCGAGATGCAGTTGTGTTTTGGGTGTGACAGCCTGGCCTTCCAGCATCTGCTTGATGAGGTAGATACGCCCCCGCGGGCCATCGAGTTCATCACCGAGCAATTGATAGGTGGGGCAGGTGGCATTGCAGAAACCGCAGTGCACGCATGTCCTCAGGATCTGCTCTGCCTGTTTTCCCAGGGATGTGTTCTTGATGGAATCTGTGAGTTGCGTCTGCATGATCAGAATTCTGCGTACAGGCGTTGCGGATTGAAAATGCCCTGCGGATCGAAGGCCTGTTTGAGGTTTTTGTGTATGTTTAACAATCCCGCAGACAAGGGATTAAAGATATCACTGTCACGGTCACCATTACGAAACAGAATGGCGTGGCCACCTGCCGCGTTGACCAGCGAGCGAATGTTGTCCGCTGTAGCGCTGGATTTTAGCCAGCGTAGACCGCCGTCCCATTCCATTACCACATCACCCTGCAGTTGCAAGGGAGTAGTTGCCGCTGGCAGTGACAAACGCCACAACGGCAAGTCATCCATGAAAAAACTATTCGCTTGTTCACGCAGGTTGTACCAGAACATGTCACTCCAGTCGACGCTGTCGCTTCCGATGATCCGTTTGGCGGATTCGATCGCCTTATTATTGCCTGAGAGGCGAATGTAGAGTTCCTTGCCATCATGATAGGTTGCAGAAACCGGTAAATATTGTCCCGTCCACTCGGTCATCAGTTGGATGGCTTGTGCTGCATCAGCAGAGCGTGCAATGGTGATTTCGGTTGCCGGTTTGGGTAGCACCTTGATTGAGACCTCCAACAGGATGCCCAGGGTACCCATCGCGCCTGCCATCAGGCGGGAGGCATCATAGCCTGCGACATTCTTCATGACCTCGCCGCCAAATGACAGGATTTGACCTTTGCCGTTGATGATCTTTACACCCAGCACGTTGTCACGCACCGCGCCGCTGTAGGGCCGGCGTGGCCCGGACAGGCCGGATGCTACGGCACCGCCTAGTGTCGCCGTATCACCAAAATGGGGTGGTTCAAACGGCAGCATTTGATTGTGTTTGTCGAGGGCCTGCTCAATCTCGCGTAACGCTGTGCCACAGCGTGCCGTCAATACCAGTTCGGTGGGCTCGTAGCTGACAATACCGCGGTGTACGCTGACATCGAGTGGCCGTCCCTGAATACGGCGGCCATAGAATTGCTTGGTATTGCCACCCTGAATGTTCAGAGTTGTTTTGTCAGTAAGCGCGGTTTGTACGGCGTCCTGTATCGCCTGGCTGTGGTCGGTATTGCTCATGATTAAAAACGTGGTAGCTCGGGGTGTGGTAGTTTGCCACCGTGCACATGCATTGCCCCGAATTCTGCGCAACGATGTAATGTCGGCACGGCTTTACCGGGATTAAGCAGGCCATAGGGGTCGAAGGCGGCCTTGATGGCATGGAATTGTGTCAGTTCATCGCTGCTGAATTGCACGCACATCTGGTTGATTTTTTCGATACCTACACCGTGCTCGCCGGTGATGGTGCCGCCGACCTCGATACTCAATTCCAGAATTTTTGCGCCGAAGTCTTCGGCTTTTTCAAGTTCACCGGGAGTGTTGGCATCATAAAGGATCAGCGGATGCAGGTTGCCGTCTCCAGCATGGAACACATTGGCTACCTGTAGACCGCATTCCTCGGACAGTTCGCTAATGCGTTTGAGTACATGCGCGATGTGTTTGCGCGGGATGGTGCCATCCATGCAGTAGTAATCGGGTGAGATACGGCCCACAGCCGGGAAAGCGGACTTGCGTCCTGCCCAGAAACTGGCGCGTTGTTGATCATTCTCGGCGGTGCGGACTTCAGTCGCGCCGGCCTTTAGCAAGACGTCACGCACTCTTTTAATTTCGATTGAGACCTCGTCATTGGTGCCATCCAGTTCACACAACAGGATAGCCGCCGCATCAACGGGGTAACCGGCATGTACAAAATCCTCGGCGGCACGTATTGCCGGATTGTCCATCATTTCCAGACCGGCAGGAATGATGCCCGCGCCGATAAGCGTGGCGACCGCATCCCCCGCTTTTTGCACGTCATCGAAAGCGGCCAGCAGTACCTGGGCACGCTCAGGATTGGGCAACAGTTTAACGGTAATCTCAGTGATGACACCCAGCATGCCTTCCGAGCCTGTCATCAAGGCCAGTAGATCGTATCCGGCTGAATCCAGGGCCCTGGAGCCGAGACTCAGGACCTCGCCATCGATGGTAACGATCTCCAGCGCCATGATGTTGTGTACCGTGAGTCCGTATTTAAGGCAATGTACGCCTCCCGAGTTTTCGGCGACATTGCCGCCAATAGAACAGGCGATCTGTGATGAGGGGTCGGGTGCGTAATACAGATTATGTGCGGCAACGGCCTCGGAGATCGCGAGATTGCGTACCCCGGGCTGTACCCGTGCGCAATGGTTATGTGCATCAATTTCCAGGATGCGATTGAATTTGGTCAGACTCAGCAGCAATCCGTTCTCCAGTGGCAGCGCGCCGCCCGATAGTCCTGTACCGGCGCCGCGGGCCACTACGGGCACCTCTAATTCCCTGCATACCCGCAAGATGTGCTGTACCTGTTCAGTGGTTTCCGGCAGCGCCACCATCAGCGGCAGCCTGCGGTAGGCGGAAAGGCCGTCACACTCATAAGGACGCAGTTCTTCCGCGCTGCTGAGTAACGATTCAGCAGGCAACACAGCGCCCAGCCGTTGCGCGAGTCGCAGGGCAATGTCTTGATCCGGCACTGGCTTGCTTGCTTGATTCATCGGCTGGGGTACTCCGTAGGGTAGTGATTCAACTATAGCATCATCACAGACTATGTTAGCCTCACAAATTATGGGAAAAGAACAAGACTTGTTTTTATATCGTGCAAAGGTATTGACATGCAGTTGCTGGCGATAGGCGTCGGTGGTGCGCTCGGCGCCTTGTTGCGCTACTGGACATCGACAGGTGTGCATCATCTGCTGGGACGTGATTTCCCCTATGGCACACTGACGGTCAATGTGCTGGGTTCGTTACTGATTGGTTTGTTGAGTGTCGTGATGCTGGACCGCCTGAGTGTGGGCCCGGAGTGGCGCGCCGGTCTGTTGATCGGCTTGTTGGGTGCCTTTACTACCTTTTCTACTTTCTCGTTAGATACATTGAATCTCATCGAGCAGGGTGCAATGTTCAAGGCGCTGCTAAACGTCACGGCCAGCGTCGTCTTGTGTTTAGCGGCTGTTTGGGTCGGTGTAATTTTAGGCAGGCAGATATGAATGTAACGGTAGCGCGAATTTATGTCACGGAAGGTCAGTCAGTGCATGTGAAGATTTTTCAGCACTTGCATGATGTTGAGAAGGTGCGCGGCGTTACAGTGTTTCGTGGCATCACCGGTTTCGGAGTGTCGGGCAAGGTGCATTCATCGACCCTGCTGGATATGTCACTGGACCTGCCGGTGGTGATCGAATTCTTTGACAGCCCAGAGCGGGTGGCAGCGGTGCTCGAGCATCTGAAAGGCATGATCAAGCCAGGGCATGTGTTAACATTCGCGGCTGATTTGAGCTGACTATAGAGCATTTACCATGCTGGACCCCAAACGTCTTCGAAATGAACTGGAAGAGGTCGCCATCGCGCTCAGACGGCGCGGTTTTGAGCTGGACACGGCTGCGTTTCTCGAACTGGAAGAACAGCGCAAAGCCTGTCAGATAGAGACCCAGAATCTGCAAAATGAACGCAATACACGTTCAAAGTCCATAGGTCAGGCCAAGGCTCAGGGTCAGGATATCGAACCGCTCAAGGCCGAGGTTGCCGAGTTGGGCGATAAACTCAAGTATGCCGAGCAGCGATTGGATGAGATCCAGGGGCAGTTGCAGGCCATTATGATGGGTCTGCCCAATCTGCTTGATGAGTCGGTGCCCGATGGGCTAAGCGAGGATGATAACCTCGAGATACGCCGTTGGGGTGAACCACGGCAGTTCGACTTCGATGCCAAAGACCATGTTGATCTGGGGGAACAGCTCGGTGGTCTGGATTTTGAGGCCGGCACCAAACTAACCGGATCGCGATTTGTCGTTATACGCAATGCTATTGCCAGACTGCATCGCGCGCTGGCGCAATTCATGCTCGATGTGCATAGCCGCGAGCATGGCTACTGCGAGGTCAACGTCCCGTTCATTGTGAATGCCGACAGCCTGCGTGGTACGGGTCAGTTGCCTAAATTTGAAGAAGACCTGTTCAAGTTACGTGGCGATCAGGATTATTATTTGATATCGACGGCCGAAATCCCGGTTACCAATCTGGTGCGTAACGAGATTGTCACTGCCGAGGACCTGCCGCTTAAATTTGTCAGTTATACGCCTTGTTTTCGTTCCGAAGCCGGTTCATATGGTAAGGATACCCGTGGCATGATCCGTCAGCACCAATTCGAGAAAGTGGAAATGGTGCAGATCGTCCGGCCACAGGACTCCTGGGATGCCCTTGAACAATTGACGGGGCACGCCGAGACCATTTTGCAAAAACTGGAACTGCCTTACCGGGTGATGGCGTTGTGTGCGGGTGATGTCGGTGCATCTGCCGCCAAGACTTACGATCTGGAGGTCTGGCTGCCAGGACAGGACAAATATCGTGAGATTTCCTCCTGCAGTAATTTCCTCGACTTTCAGGCACGCCGTATGAAAGCCCGCTGGCGTAACCCGGAGTCCGGCAAGCCGGAGTTGCTGCATACCTTGAACGGTTCCGGTATGGCAGTTGGACGTACTTTGGTAGCGGTGCTTGAGAACTACCAGAATGAGGATGGCAGTATTCGCATACCGCAGGCCCTGCGAGGTTATATGGATGGTATGGATGAAATAAAAATCACTGCCAAGTAGTCTTATTAAGAATGGCTATTTTCTAATTATAGGCACTTTATGATTTCCCGTTTATTGCTGTTATGTATGGTGTTGCTCGCATCTGATGCCTTTGCTCTGTTACCGAGCGAGGTCGATGACAGCTCGATTGTTATCGATGATACCCCGCGGCAGCGTGACTTCGAGCACCCGGACTGGTTCAAGATGTCATTCCTGGATATCCCTGCTGATCTCGAAGAAGCCATAGAGGAAGGTAAACAGGGACTGGTGGTTTATTTTGGGCAAAAAAACTGCGCCTATTGCGAGGCGCTGATGAATATCAATTTCAAACTGGATGATATCGTTAGTTTCACGCAACAACATTTTAATATCACTGCCATTGATATCTGGGGCAGTCAGGAAGTGACGACCATTAATGGTGATCAGCTCAGCGAAAAGGAATACGCAATTCGTGAGAAAACCAATTTCACGCCCTCACTGATTTTTTATGATAAAGACGGTATTGAGGCGTTGCGCCTGCGTGGTTATTACAAACCTTATAAATTTCGTGCGGCACTTAAATATGTTGCTGATGGTTTCTATAAACAGGAAAGCTTTCGCGAGTACCTGCTGCGTGCCAATCCGCCACCCAAGATGGATCAGGCTGAGCTTAATAAACAGGATTTTTTTTCCAGCCCGCCATACATGCTCGACCGCACCCGTTTCAAGTCATCACGCCCGCTGTTGGTGATGTTCGAGCAGGGTAGTTGTCACGCCTGTGACATCATGCACGGCGATCCGCTGACAGATGGACAGACTCGTGCGCTGGCAAAAGAGTTTGAGATCGTGCAACTCGATATGTGGTCAGAGATGCCGGTGCTAACGCCCGATGGCCGACGTATTCGCGCACGCGAGTGGGCAGAACAACTCGGCCTGTTTTATGCGCCGACCCTGATATTCTTCGATGAGGCCGGTAAGGAAATCATTCGCGTCGACTCCGTGACGACCTTGTATCGCCTGCGCGACCTGTTCAAATATGTGCTGCTCAGAGGCTATGAGAAAGAGCCCACGTTTGTGCGTTGGCGGCTATTGCAGCCGCAACCCGAGTTGGGTGGGACTGACTTACCCCAAATTCAATAGTGCATTTCTCAAGAATGACTTCACCTGCCTATCAACAATTGCTTGATCATTTTCCACGCGCTGGAAGACTCGAGTGGATAGGTTTGCGGCCCGCGCGCCGCCAACCCATTGAGGTCGTTGATGAAGTGCGTGTCGCTACCGGCAGCGGTCTCGAAGGTGATCGTGCGGGGGCCAGACCCGGTGGCACGCGACAGGTCACGCTGATACAGGCCGAACACCTGCCTGTGATAGCAGGTTTGCTCGGTATTGATGAAGTGAAACCGGAATGGCTGCGGCGCAACCTGCTGGTGTCAGACATCAATCTGTTGGCACTCAAGGACAGGCAATTCACTGTCGGCGATGTGTTGCTGGAAGGCACCGGTCTATGCGCGCCCTGTGCACACATGGAAGAGGCGCTTGGAAAAGGCGGTTTCAATGCCATGCGTGGCCATGGAGGTTTGACGGCCCGGGTACTGTCGACGGGTATCATTTATACCGGTGATGCCATTCGTTTGGCAACGGACAAGACAGCTTGAACATGGACAGGATAGTTTTTGCCGAACATTACGACCGGCTCGCTGTGATTGTGGCAACCATCCATAAGGTTTCGGCTTGGATCGCAGTTTTGAGTTTTGCCGGTTATGGTGTAGCGGCCTGGGTCTGGTTCAAAGGATATACCTTTTCAGGTTTAATGATCGCGATAACTGCCTATCTGCTGTTCCGGCTTTTCAGGAAAATTTCCTTGTCAGTTACACGCGCTAAACTGGTATCGCGGCCGGGTTACGCAGATACCTTCGCACTGCTAGACAGGGAAATGACGCAGCGTAAACCCCAGGTGGTGCTGGCGGAGATCGAGGCGCTATTCGGTGAAACCCGTGAATCAGCGAAACATGACTAGTGTGAGTAATCTCATATAGTCAATTTGGTTATATGGCAGGTAGCGACTGTATATAACTGCCGACTTCGACCCATTGGCAACTCCGATTCAAGTAAATGGACGTGCGCATTGACGCCTAAATCATCGGCAACATAAAGTTGAGCAATGATCGGAACAGAGTTTTAATTTGCCCGAGTATATTTGCGTTAGACACAAAAAAAGCCCCGGTGCTACCGAGGCTTTTAGCGGGTATTAAACTAAATTGATTAGGCGGGTTTCTTTTTTCTTGAAAAAGCAATTCCAGCTAAACCTAAGCCAAGCAAAACGATACTGGAAGGTTCAGGCACTGAAACTGAGCCATTACCAGTTCCACCAAATGAGTGATCGTCAATTGCAAATCCAAAGAAACTATTATTTCCACTTATTAACACTGACTGAATATCTGCTATGTCACTTTGAAAACCGAAAAACTGCATAGATGATATACCCGTAAAGTTAGCATCGTAACTCTGCCCTGACATAAAATTGATTGTGATATCAAAATCTGGCATTAATGAATTAGTATCGAAGCCAAAAGCCGCAATAAGCGGATCATATGTTATCGTTAGATCTCGGTCGCTTGGATTGAAGCCGTCTAGAAAACCACCAGTAAAGCCCCCTCCGGCGTCTATATTAAAATAGTTCCCAGAGCCTAGAGGCGTTGTATAAGTGACACCAGCCTGAATATCACCGGCAGAGAGGGTGCCAAAACTGGATGTAGAGCTTAGGCTCCCACCTGGAATCGGAAAGTGAGCTGAGCTAGTGAAATCTTCGAAAGTCGTTGCGCCCACAGCTGCATCAAATACTGTGCGGTCGGTAAAGGTTGTAATCAGACCGGCACTCACATTTGTTGACAGGATCAAGCACGCAAGTGCCATCAGTGTTCTTAACTTCATTATGTAACTCCCTGTTGTATGCAATATATCCACGCAGATAAAAGGCAAAATGTATGCCAGTTATATTTTCTAGTCACAAAACAATAGGTTATGATTTTTTTCTTTTATTAGAATTATAAAAATGTAAATTTTATCGACACCATTGCGATTGTAATACTCAACAGTTTCAGTATGTATTCCCTCGATTTCTTATAATTGACTTGATGACTGATTGATATTGATAAGTAACTCATTGATTTTGTTGTATTTTAAATTAATCTTTCCTGCATTTTCGAGCTATTCATTTAATGTAAATTTTATCGACACCATAGCTATCGAACGCCTAACAGCTACTCTACGCACCCCTCCAGGTATGTATCGTTGACGTCATGGTTGATTAATTCTGATCAATAACGACTTGATTTAATTAGCATTAATAAATAACTGGGCCGGTTTTAAGCCACGCATAACCAAGCACACAAGTTATTCCATCAAGTCTATCTAGTCTGTGAGCTTCGGCATTGCAGCCTGAGTACCGGAAGCTTTTGGGAGCCGTGGTGTCCGCGTTGGGGGGTATGTCAATCGACGATTATTTGCCGTTTTCAGAAGTAGACGCGCAGACGCTGTTCGCCAGATCAAGTCGCGATGGAGAGATTATTATAGCGGTAGGTTGATCTCGTTGCCGGTTTTAAGCGTGAGGATCCGGTTAAGTGTTGCCAGCAGGTTGTCGCCGGTCTTGTTGTTTACCCAGCTATCGCTTGCTTCGTTATAGCTGAAGTGTGCGGGTCCTTCAGGTGACGCCAGCCAAATCTGTTCCAGCGGTTCCTGGCGGTTGATGATCATCTTGCTGCCGTCTTCGAATTCGGCGGTGAGTACGCCGTCGATGATATCAATGTCCATATCCTCGAGTGCTTCGTTTTCACTTAAGTGGTCCATGAGATCATCAAGCAGCTGTGTGGCACGCACGGCATATGAAAGTTGATTCACTGTTGATACCTTATCCTGGTTCGAAGGAGGCTGATGATGCGGCAGTAATCCTGGAGAAGCAAGCCATGTTATGCACGTATAACCGCGACTGCGAGTAATAGCCAGGCGATAATGAATGCAGTACCACCCAGTGGTGTTATTGCGCCCAACCAGCGGATGCCACTGATCGACAGAACATAAAGGCTGCCTGAAAATAGTACGATCCCTGTCAGCATCAGCCAGCCGGAGATTGTCGCTAATTTGTTTTCACCCAGTTGCCAGCTGATGAGGCCGATCAGTATCAGGCCCAGGGCATGGTACATATGGTACTCGACACCGGTTTGGTACACTGAAAGCATGGTGTCCGAGAGTGTATTTTTAAGGCCATGCGCGCCAAATGCACCCAGTCCCACGGCAAGCGCAGCACACAGCGCGCCGATTGTAATAAAGAATTTATGCATGAGTTTCTACGCAGCAATGAATTGTCGTATATTAAACCAGATCTGAATAAAAACCAGTTCTTGATAAAAGAAGGAGAAGCCTGAATGCCATCATTTGATATCGTCTCGGAAGTGGATATGCATGAACTCACTAATGCCGTCGATCAGAGCAACCGGGAAATATCCAATCGTTTCGACTTTAAGGGCACGGACTCCAGGGTGGAGCGGCAAGAGGCCGTGCTGACCTTGCTTGCTCCTGCTGAATTCCAGGTCAAACAAGTGATGGATATTCTGGTGCAAAAGCTCTCCAAACGCGGCATCGATGTTGGCGCACTGGATGAGGGGGCGATAGAGGTTGCGGTACATCAGGCGAAACAGCTGGTAACGGTCAAGCAAGGTATCGACGCTGCACTGGCCAGGAAGATCGTAAAACTGATTAAGGATTCGAAGGCCAAAGTACAGGCGGCGATCCAGGGCGAGAAGGTCAGGGTGACGGGAAAAAAACGCGATGATCTGCAGGGCGTGATGAGCATGTTGCGTGAGGCCAAGTTGGAGCAGCCCGTGCAATTTGATAATTTCCGCGATTAGCACATTTTCGTATTTCCTGTATGGAGTCCCATGACAAGCGCGTTATCTACCGGGTAACTTTGAAATTACTGTCCCTGATCGGCATTGCGATATTGATCTACATATTCCTTGCGTCATTCTTTGATGGTCGTACGACCAAGCGGTCGCCAGTGATTAGCGTGAACCTGGCTGATCTGAAACCCGGCGAACATATCAAACGGGATTGGGGTGGCCGCAAGGTCATCGTGCTGCATCGCAGTGCTGCGATGTTGGCAGGTATCGCTAGCATGGATGAAAGCTTATATGACCCGCATTCCAAATACAGTAACCAACCGGTCTATGCACGGAATGCCTATCGTGCCATCGGACCGGCGTATTTTATTGCGGTTGCGATGGCGAGGGATACTGGTTGCGAGGTGGAGTTTATGCCTGGCCGGGCAGGCGAGGGCGGATCGCAGGGTGGCTTTGTCGATCCCTGTCGTGGCAGCCGCTACGATTTGGCCGGGCGTGTTTTCAAGAATCAACAGACCAAACTCAATCTTACTATCCCCGAGTATTGTTATACCTCGGGAACTATGGTGACCATCGGGGCAGGTTGCTGATACGTGCCAGGCTAGTCAGGTAATGCTGTAAATATCGAAACGCGTGGTTTTGCCCGAAATGTTCCCTGTCGGTTTACAGCCATGTAGCGGCTTAGCCAGCCGCGGGCGTTTGACGACTACACGCTTGAATGCTTTTCCGAGTGCCACAGCGAGCAAGCGGTCAGCGTCTTCATCGGCACCCACGATTTCACGGAAATAACGCATTTCCTTTTTCACTAAAGCACTCTTGCTGGAGTGCGGATACATAGGGTCTAGATATATAACGTCGGGTCGTTCGTCGTCCTCAAGTGACGACAGGTATGATATTGCATCTGCCTCGATCAATGTCAGGTTTGCACTAATGCTGCCCGTATCTGCATCGCATTTGCTGCGTTCGATACCATCTCTCAGCAGTGCGGCAATAACAGGAGATCGTTCCAGCAGACGCACTCTGCATCCCAGTGTGGCGAGTACAAAGCTGTCGCGGCCCAGGCCAGCGGTGGCATCAATGATCTCTGGTCGATAACCCGGTTTTAGTCCGACTGCCTTTGCCAATGGTTCGTTCTTGGTGTTGATGCGTTTGCCGCGATATCCCAGCCTGCCTTGTAGAAAATCAACATAAACTGGTCCAGGTGCCTCGCGGCCGGTTCGGCGTAACTCGAGATGATGTTCCGTGTAGGCCAGCAGGTAATCTATCGAGTCATCAAGCATGTGAACAACAGGCAGGTTTAACCTTTCCGCAAGTGATTGTGCATCCGCGCTACGCTCATCGCAGTTGCTATAAACTGCCAGCTTACTGCCCTCAAGTGTCATGCGGTCAATTTGACCTTAAACAACCTGGTTGCGAATACTGTCGGCCTGCCAGGCGTTAATGTTGAGCACCAGTTCGTCAACCATGCGTTGGCGTGATTCCTTGCTTGCCCAGGCTGTGTGCGGCGTGAGGATCAGATTTGGGATATCGTTTGACAGCAAGATATGATCTTTGGGCGGAGGTTCCTCGCTGAGGACATCGAAACCGGCGCCGCCGATGGTTCCGGTGCGCAGGGCATCGGCCAATGCCTGTTCATCCACCAGCCCGCCGCGTGCCGTATTGATCAACAATGCATCACGACGCATTGCCGCCAGTTGTGGTGCTGCTATCATGTTGCGAGTTTGCGGCGTCAACGGACAGTGCAGGCTGATGGCATCGGATGATGCCAGCAATTTGTCAAGTGAAACCCGGTCGTGGTCTTGTGATGTCCCCTGGGCGACCTGTATCTCCATGCCGAAAGCCTTGCCGACCTCGGCAACCGCGCGGCCCAGCACGCCGTAACCAATGATGCCCAGTGTCTTGCCTGCCAGTTCACGAATTGGATACTCCAGAGAACAGAAATGTCGGCTTTTTGACCAGCTGCCGTTATTGACGGCAGCGTGATATTCCTGCAGATGAGTTGTCAGGGATAGGATGAGTGCGAAAACATGCTGTACCACAGAGGCGGTTGCGTAATCGCGTACATTACACACAACCACACCGGCCTCCTGTGCAGCTTGCAGGTCGACGTTATTGGTGCCTGTCGCGGCGATACAGATTATTTTAAGTCGCTTCGCCTCAGCGAGATGCGGACGGCCAATAAAGGTTTTGTTCGAGATTACGACATCGGCGTGGCCGATTCTTTGCGCTACCTCACTGGCCGCGGTGTGTGGGTAAGGGGTAAACACACTGAAGCAATCCTTAAGACGGGTAAGATCAAGATCGCCGCGGTCCGCTGATTCAAGGTCCAGGAATACGCCAGTGAAGTTGTCAGTCATCTATTCCTTGGCCGAGGTGCCTGAGGCAACAAAAATGCCCCGCCGCAGCGGGGCTCGGAATAAATGCATGACCTGTTATTCACCACTTAACGCGGAAAACAGATTGAGCAGGTGCAGGAACATGACATAGATATTGGCAAATAATGAGACCGTCATGATCACATAATTTGTTTCGCCACCATTCACCATGCGGCTGGTATCAAACAGAATCAGGCCTGACATCAGCATGACAGCCGCTGCGGAGATTGTTAGGGACAGCGCCGGTATCTGTAGAAAGAAATTGGCAATGATAGCTGCCAGTACCACCAACAGGCCTACCATCAGGAAGCCACCCATAAAACTGAAATCCTTGCGAGTCGCAATAGCATAGCCTGAAAGACCAAGGAACATGGTTGCGGTGGTGCCAAAGGCCATAACAACCACCTGTGGTCCATTTGGCAGATTAAGATAAAGGGAGAGGATGGGGCCCAGCACATAACCCATAAAACCAGTGAAGAGGAACGTCAGGATAATCGCCCAGCCACTGTTTCTAACGGCATTGATTACAAACGGCCCGCCGATAAAGACGGCAAGCATTAACCAGAAATTAATGGGTTGCGCACCTGTTGCCATAGCGATACCGGCAGTCACTGCGCTGGTGAGCAGCGTCAGAGTCAACAGCATATAGGTATTGCGTAGTACCTTATTGGTGGCAAGTGTTGATTCTCTAGTAGTTGATGTTGCAATGCGTTCTACACTCATTCGATTAGCTCCATAGATATTGCGGATTTAATTGGTCATACTGCTTTATATGATCGCAGATTTACCAGAAAATTCACAGGTATAAACCCCTGCTCCAGGGGTGGTTTTGAATCACAGGAATGGTTATCCTTGTCGCCCGCTGGAGAGGTGGCTGAGTGGTCGACAAAATCGTCGGGAACGATTTTGAACAGCCGAAGGCTGGCCCCGGAGGGGTGGAGGGCAGGACGCCCGGAATAAAGCACTGGTCTTGAAAACCAGCGTGGGTTCATAGCCCACCGTGGGTTCGACAAAATCGTCAGGAACGATTTTGAACAGCGCCGCTTTTTGGCGCTGGCCCGCACGGCAAAATACAGGGAAGTATTTTGTAATCCCACCCGATAGTGGGAAATACAGCAGTAAATTCTATTACAATACCGATTCCGGAGAGGTGGCTGAGTGGTCGAAAGCACTGGTCTTGAAAACCAGCGTGGGTTCATAGCCCACCGTGGGTTCGAATCCCACCCTCTCCGCCAAATATAAAAAGGCCCCTGTTTTTGGGGCCTTTTTATATTTTGTGGTTAGGCAGGGTGAGAAGCCACTCGGGTTCGACCAAATCGCCGGGAGCGATTTGGAACAGCGGCGTTTTTCGCCGCTGGCCCGTAGGGAGCATACGCGGCTGAGCAGAGGGATGTATTTTGTAATCCCACCCTCTCCGCCAAATAAAACAGACCCCTTGTGGGGCTTTTTTATGAGTACACTCTGATTGAAGGGGTATATTCAGTAGTACCCGCAGCCCCTGAACCAACACACAGCTTTCCCGTATAATCCAAAGTTCGTTCCTCAACACAGTCATCAGCCGTGAAACAAAAAATCAGCGTCCTTTTTATATGTATGGGCAATATTTGCCGTTCTCCTACCGCGCATGGCGTGTTTGAAAAAAAGGTTGAGGATGCAGGACTCAGCCAGGTTATTGAGGTTGATTCAGCGGGTACTCACGCGTATCACGTCGGTGAACCACCTGACCGGCGTGCACAGCAGACAGCTTTACGCCGCGGTTATGACCTCAGTACTCAGCGGGCACGGCGTGCGAAAGCGGTAGATTTTGAGCGCTTCGATTATGTCCTTGCAATGGATGAAGATAACTATGCAAACCTGGCGGTCCTTGCTGAAGGTGAGCACGGGGGCAAGTTACAGCTATTCATGGAATATGCGGAGGGTTATCAGGAGCAGGAGGTCCCCGATCCTTATTACGGAGGCGGTTCAGGTTTCGAACGTGTTCTGGATCTGGTGGAAGCTGCAGCAGAAGGTTTGTTGCAGGATATCCGCAGTCGGCACGGGGTATAAAACAACGTCAGGGGTTTTCAGCCCCTGACGTTGTTGTTCAGGAATTTGTAGAATCTGGACTGCTTGGAGTCGCAGGTGGTTTGCTCGATTCCACATTGACTGCGGGCGCTGGTTTGCTCGCAGCCTGACTGGCTGGCGCCGAGGCAGGGGACGTTACCTGCGGTTGCGCAGGCGCAGGCTGAGCTGTGGTCGATGCGCCAGCCGGATTAGTCGGTGTGCTGCCTGATGTGGGTATTACAGTGCGCTCGGGCCATTGCTGTTTTGATGGCTGTGTAGCCTCTGTCGACTCTCTAGCTGGCATGGTATTCCCGGGCTGATTGTCTCTTGCAGGTTTATCAGCCTGTTGCTGCGCTGCGCTTTGTTGCTCAGCTGCATTCTGATTCTGGGTTGTGGCCGCTTGCTGTGGCTTGCGTCGCCTGCGGCTGCCACCACGTCGCTTGCGTGGTGCGTTGCCACTGCCTTCTGTCTTGCTCGAATTGCCCTGCGCCTGTTGCTTTTGGGGAGTACCTTGTTTTTCCTGTGGTTTATCACTCTGGTGTTTCTGTTTTTGCCTGGGCTGGTTGCGGCTGCGTGTATCAGACTGCTGGCGCCTGGGGCGCGGTTTGCGCTGTTGTTGTCGTTGCTGGGAAGTTCGCTTGGGTTTTGGTTTGCTCTCGGGTGCGGGAGCAAACAGGAAGTTCCATAGCCGGGTGAATAGCCCGGGCTTAAGCGGTGCTGCAGCGGTAGGTGTAGGTCGTGGTGCCGGTGCTGCCGGTGCAACAGTACTGACAGCCGGTTTTTCCACAACGGTGGATTTAGTTTCACCAACCGTCAGTTCAGGTTCTTTTTTGCTAGCGAGCTCGTAACTGCTCTTGCCGGTGTATTCCTTGTCGTCCGCGCGCATCCGTTCCATTTTGTAATGAGGTGTTTCCAGTGCTGCATTGGGAACAACAAGCAACTGCACCTTGTTGCGTTGCTCGATTTCGTTAATGATTTCGCGTTTTTCGTTCAACAGGAAGCTTGCGATATCAACCGGTAGTTGAGTAATTACTCTGCCGGTTTTTTCCTTCATTGCCTGTTCTTCCATTAAGCGCAATATGGATAAGGCGAGTGATTCAATGCTACGTATATGACCATGTCCTGTAC
Organism: uncultured Gammaproteobacteria bacterium; assembly: GCA_947258875.1. Lineage (GTDB taxonomy): Bacteria > Pseudomonadota > Gammaproteobacteria > CAMYKB01 > CAMYKB01 > CAMYKB01. The sequence continues at coordinate 18,726 of CAMYKB010000013.1, forward strand.
AACGTGGACACACTATCTGGCTGGATTCGCCGAGTGAAGGTCTGAGCCGTTGACGCGACATCTCCAGCAAACCAAAGCGAGATATGCGTCCAACCTGTACACGAGCACGATCCATTTTCAGGGCTTCACGTAAGCGGTTCTCCACTTCGCGTTGATGCCGGCTGGGTGCCATATCGATAAAGTCGATTACGATCAAGCCGCCAAGATCCCGCAGGCGTAGCTGTCGCGCGACCTCATCAGCAGCCTCAAGGTTGGTGTTGAGGGCGGTTTCTTCGATATCACTACCTTTGGTGGAACGCGCCGAATTGATGTCGATAGAGATCAGTGCTTCGGTATGATCAATGACGATGGCGCCACCTGATGGCAGCGAGACTTCTCGATCGAAGGCGGATTCAATCTGGCTTTCAATCTGATATCGATTAAACAGCGGTACATGGTCTTGATACAACTTAAGCTTCTTCAGGTTATGCGGCATGACCTGTTGCATGAAATCAGTGGCTTGATTGAAGATGGTTTCATCGTCAATCAGAATTTCACCGATATCGCTACGCAGATGGTCTCGCAACGCACGTATGATGACGTTACTTTCCTGATAGATAAGAAATGGCGCGCTGCGCTCTTCACCTGCTTTCTGGATCGCAGACCATAGCGTTTGCAGATAATCGAGATCCCATTGCAGTTCTTCGGCTGTGCGGCCCACTCCTGCAGTACGTACGATCGCACCCATGCCGGCAGGAATCGTGACCTGGCTGAGTGCTTCGCGAACCTCGTTGCGTTCTTCACCTTCGATGCGCCGTGAGACACCACCGGCACGCGGGTTGTTGGGCATCAGGACAAGATAGCGTCCGGCAAGGCTGATGAAAGTAGTGAGTGCAGCGCCCTTGGTGCCGCGTTCTTCGCGTTCAACCTGGACGATCAGTTCCTGGCCTTCCTTTATTGCATCTTTGACAGCTGTGCGTCCCTGACCCTCGGTGGAGTCCTTGTCGAGATAGCTGCGTGCAATTTCCTTGAGAGGGAGAAAGCCATGTCTGTCAGCACCATAATTGACGAAGGCTGCTTCAAGGCTGGGTTCAACTCGTGTGATAACCGCCTTGTAGATATTGGCTTTCTTTTGCTCCCTTGAAGGGACTTCGATATCGAGATCGTAAAGTCGCTGGCCATCGACCATGGCCACGCGCAATTCTTCTTGCTGTGTAGCATTGATTAAAATACGTTTCATGTGAATCTCTTGATTGTTGTTGTACTGCGCCCAGGTTGGCATACGCATGCAGATACTTCATGAGGTCTGATATGTGCTGAATTAAATAGAACAAGAAATAGAACAAGAAATAGCACAGGGAATACCACAGGAAGACCATGGGCATGCGTGGTCGCAGTAGAATCGATATTGTATAAATATTGTGATTGCTCATAGGCTTGCTCTTGCGAGCTTCCAGGGCTGTCACGCCTCGTTTCAAGATCCAGTGAGCCTGATTATCAGCCATATGTGCAACAATTCGCGTCGCAGGGAACAGATTGGGCTGAAATTTAAGCAGACTCGCCGCATCAGAATCTTCAGGTTCGGTTTAAAACCTCGCCATGTGGCCAGGCAGAGTGTTACGGAATCATCCGCTCTTGCCTGGGCAGAAAGTACAAGCCACTATAACATGATAGGTTGATCCTTCAAACTCATGATTGAACTGGAAATATTCGACAATGACCCCCGCACAGGATGATACGCTCCCCAGTGTCCGTTACCTTGAGATCAAGCAGCAGGATGCGGGACAGAGAGTCGATAATTTCCTGCAGCGTCACCTGAAGGGTGTGCCGAAAAGCCATATTTACCGCATCCTGCGCAGTGGCGAGGTACGAGTTAACAAAGGCCGGGTGAAGCCCGCGTACCGTCTTGTCACTGGCGATAGTGTGCGTATCCCTCCTGTGCGTGTGGGTATCGAGAAGGTGACAAGAGTGCCACAGACGTTGCTGGCCGAACTCGAGGCTGCAGTGGTGTTTGAGGATGACCAGCTTATTGCACTCAATAAACCGCCGGGGCTGGCCGTGCACGGCGGCAGTGGTGTCCCATTCGGTGTGATTGAGGCTTTGCGGCAGGCACGACCGAATGCGCCAATGCTGGAACTAGTACACCGGCTTGATAAAGACACCAGTGGCATATTACTGATTGCCAAGACGCGCGCACTGCTCAATGCGCTGCATGAGTTACTGCGCGACGGGCAGGTTGATAAACAGTATCTTGCGTTGCTCGCAGGCCGTTGGCAGGGCGGTGAACGCAAGCTGTCAGTAGCGCTGCAGCGTGGTAGTGGCAAGGGGTCAACGCCAAAGATGTCGGTGAGTGAAGACGGTAAATCTGCCGAGACATTATTCATGCCTCTGCAAACTTTTGCCAATGCCAGTTTAATGGCGGTCACACTGGGCACTGGCAGAACGCACCAGATCAGGGTGCACGCCGAATACCTGGGGCAGCCACTGGCCGGCGATGACAAGTACGGCGACTTTGCATTCAATCGTGAAATGAAGAAATTCGGTCTCAGGCGCCAGTTCCTGCATGCCACCAGGATTCGTTTTACAATGCCTGAATCGGGGCAGCGCTATGATATTGAAGCGCCGTTGGCTGCGGATTTGCAGGCCGTACTTGAAAGACTGGAATCATGACATTATCACTGAAGCTGTTGGTTTTTGACTGGGACGGTACTCTCATGGATTCTGAGGCCAAGATCGTCAATAGCATGCGTGCGGCCATCGACGATTGCAATGCAGCATTGCGCAGCAATGACGAATTAAGACATATCATCGGCCTGGGTATGCAAGAGGCGATTCGTGCGCTTTATCCACGGTGTAATGATGACTTTGTTGAGACCTTTGCCGATGCTTACCGCCGTCATTTCCTGGAAGAAGACGAAACACCCACTGGTTTGTTTGACGGTGTAGGTGATGTATTGGAAAATTTGGCAGCAGAGGGCTATTTGTTGGCAGTTGCGACCGGCAAGGCGCGACGCGGCCTGGATAAGGTATTTGCCAGCACCGGTCTGGGTGAGTTGTTTCATGCTAGCCGCTGCGCAGATGAAACCTTTTCCAAACCACACCCTCAAATGCTCGAAGAAATTGTTACCGATCTTGACGTGAGCCCTGATGCAGCATTGATGATCGGTGATACCGAGTACGATTTGTTAATGGCCGCTAATGCAGGAATGCATGCACTTGCTGTGAGCTATGGCGTACACTCACTCGAGCATTTATTGCAGTACAACCCATTGGGCTATCTGGATAACATCAGGGAATTGCCGGCTTGGCTGAAGTCTGGCGGTGAATATCTTTAATCAAAGTTTACATGATAAAGCGTTAAGGAAACGACTATGAGCGACGAAAACCAAATTCGTAATACTGGTTCCACAGAAGGCTGGGAACGTGATGCCATCGTACAACTGGCAAACGCCGGGCTAGAGGAACAACGTCGTTCCCGACGCTGGAATATCTTTTTTAAATTGCTGGGTTTTGCTTACCTGTTCCTGGTGCTAATGATGTTTGTCGGAGGTTCCAATTTTGGTGGGGGCAAAAAAAGCTCGGGTAGCCATGCCGCGTTAGTTGATCTCAAAGGCGTAATTGCCGATGGCGAGGATGCCAGTGCAGACAATGTCGTTGCCGGGCTGCGCGCCGCTTTCAAGAACAAGGGTACCAAGGGTGTCATCCTGCGCATCAACAGCCCGGGTGGCAGCCCGGTGCAGTCAGGCTATATAAATGACGAAATCGTGCGCTTGCGCGCCAAATATCCCGATATCCCTCTGTATGCCGTGATCTCTGACCTTTGTGCTTCGGGTGGTATGTATGTCGCGGTCGCCGCCGACAAGATCTATGCCGACAAGGGTAGCCTGGTGGGTTCGATCGGTGTGCGCATGGATGGTTTCGGTTTCGTCGAGGCGATTGACAAGTTGGGCGTCGAGCGTCGCTTGATGACGGCAGGTGAGTACAAGGGCCTGTTGGACCCATTCTTACCTGAGGATGCGCAGGTACGCGAGCATCTGCAAGGGATGCTGGATAACATACACCGGCAGTTTATTGACGTAGTCAAGCAGGGTCGTGGTGACAGGCTTGCCGACGACGACAGGCTGTTCAGCGGCCTGGTGTGGACCGGTGAGGAGGCGATTGATGTCGGCCTGGTGGATGAGCTAGGCAGTGCAGGTCATGTGGCTCGTGAGATCATCGGTGAGGAGGAAATTGTCGATTTCACACGCAAACCGGACTTCTTCGAACGATTTGCCGGAAATATCGGTGCCTCAATGGTGCGTTCGATAAAGACGGAACTTATGGAACCCAGGCTGCGTTAGACCATGATCCCTAAACCAGGATATTCACACCGGCATTACGTAGGAATGCGAGTAGCCGGATAATAGGCAAGCCAATGAGTGCATTCGGGTCATCTCCCTGCAGGCGCTCGAACAGGGCGATACCCAGACCTTCAGACTTGAAGCTGCCGGCGCAGTCATAGGGCTGCTCGCGTTGCAGATAATTCTGTATTTCGCTATCTGTAAGCTGACGGAAAGTAACGCTAAAAATAATGTCGTCAACCTGCGATTCACCGCTGGTTGCATCCAGCAGACACAGGCCGGTATGGAAATCGACCTGATGGCCTGCGGCGTTTTTCAGTTGCGTATATGCATTATCGTAATTCCCGGGCTTACCCAGTATCTCGCCGTCGATGACAGCGCATTGATCGGAGCCGATGATCAATGCGGCAGGGAATTGCCCAGCCAGAGCCCGGGCCTTGGCTAGCGACAGCCGTTTTACCATGTCGCTTGCTGTTTCTCCTGCAAGCCTGCGCTCATCGATATCCGGTGCGGCCGTATCGAAAGGGATTCCCAGGCGTTCCAGCAAGGTTCTGCGGTAAGGCGATGCGGAGGCAAGTACGATCTGGCGACTGGGTGGCATGAGGTATTGTCCTGTGCAGCCGGTATGGGTGGGATAGACGGTCGACTACGAAAAGTCCCTGTTCTAAGCGAGGCGGGTGGGGCTGTCAAGCTATAGCCTTGGATGTTCTAGCAAGCTGACTGCAAGCATCGGATTTTGCTGGGAATTCTTTTGACGCGCGTGGTCACAATCTATACAATGCCGAGCCTTATGTCTGGCCCCCTGCCGGTAAAGATCGATCCACTGCACCTGGCTCAGCAAAGTGCTTGTATATCAGGTACTTTGACGCTACGTAGTATGGAACGCCTATGTCAGTGCCTGGTCTCAAGTGAGGGACAGGTCGAGGCGTCACTGTCGTTCTCGCGGGATGCGTCAAGGCAATTGTTGATAACAGGTACAATAGTTGCCATGGTCCAAATGACTTGCCAGCGCTGTCTACAGCCGGTAGATGTCGATATCGATACGGCATTCACACTGGCAATTATCAGCAGTGAAGAGGCAGCGGCTAGGTTACAGGAAGGCTACGAGGCCTATGAGCTGGACACGGAGTATTTGTTCGTCAAGGATGTGATTGAAGACGAATTATTGTTATCGCTGCCAATGGCGGCGGCGCATGAAGATCAGGTGGCATGCGATGCAGTAATGTTGGAAAGGCTGAAGCCTGAAATTTTAGAAATAGAAGCTGTTGCGGAAGAAAAACCGAATCCGTTTGCAGCACTTAAACAATTGAAGACAGATTAGATAGACTCGTTGGAGAATAACTCATGGCAGTTCAACAGAATCGTAAAACCCGTTCACGTCGCGGCATGCGCCGTTCGCATGACAGCCTCACGGCTGCGCCCCTCTCGATTGATTCCACCTCAGGCGAAACGCACCTGCGGCATCATATCAGCCCGGATGGTTTTTATCGGGGCAAGCAGGTCATCCAGTCCAAGATAGAAGAAGAAGTCTGAAATCACAGGCAGTGCGGCTGTTTTATTTTGCCGCCATTGGGGCGTTTGCCGAGGTATGGATTGTTGTTTAGCACTGCCTTGCGCGTGATGAAAGGTCAAATAGCATGACGCAACGTTCAGTGATTTCACTCGATGTTATGGGGGGTGACCATGGCTTGGAAGTCGTGTTGCCCGCTGCCGTTGAGGCGCTCCAGCAATTCGATGATATCGAGTTTATTCTGGTTGGTGATGAATCGCTGATTGTGTCTCACCTTGAGACCATGGGCGTCACCACGGGTGAACATCTGCGCATACAACATGCCAGCCAGAGGGTTGAGATGGATGAGCCCCCGGCGCAAGCCCTGCGCATGAAAAAGGACTCATCCATGCGGGTGGCAATCAACCTCGTCAAGGACGGTGTGGCGCAGGCCTGTGTCAGCGCAGGTAACACTGGCGCACTGATGGCAACCGGGCGCTTCGTGCTGCGGACTCTGGCCGGAATTGATCGCCCAGCAATGATGACCAAGATCCCGTCAATAAATGGCCACACCCACATGCTTGATCTTGGCGCAAATGTAGATTGTAAGGCGGAACACCTGTTCCAGTTTGCGGTGATGGGTTCGGTGTTGGCCAGCGCTGTCGATGATATTGCTTCACCCAAGGTCGGTTTGTTGAATGTCGGGCAAGAAGCCATCAAGGGTAACGATCAGGTCAAAGAAGCTAACCGCTTGCTGGAAAATACGAACTTGAACTATATCGGTTATGTAGAGGGCGATGACATTTATTGCGGTGATGTTGATGTGGTAGTGTGTGACGGTTTTGTAGGTAATGTCGCACTCAAGTCCAGCGAGGGTGTGGCGAAAATGATTTCGCACTATATCAACAAGGAATTCAGACGTAATATTTTCACAAAACTGCGTGGCCTGGTGGCTCGCAGAAGCCTTAAGGCCTTTGGCCAGAGTATCGATCCACGCTGCTATAACGGGGCCAGTCTGTTGGGATTACAGGGTATTGTTATAAAGAGCCATGGTGGCGCCGATGCATTTTCTTTCGGGCACGCTATCAAGGTTGCGCGTATTGAGGCCAATAAGAGTGTGCCGCAACGTATTGACAGCAAGCTTGAAGCTCTGCTCACGGCGCGGGAATCGGCATGACGTATTCCAGAATCGCCGGCACCGGCAGCTATTTACCTGAAAAGGTATTAACCAACCATGACCTGGAATCCATGGTGGATACCACCGATGCTTGGATCCAGGAGCGCACCGGTATCAAGCAGCGTCATATCGCTGCTGATGATCAGAGTACCTGCGATCTCGCGGAAATGGCGGCACGGCGTGCCATAGAGGCCGCAGGGAAAAAGCCTGAAGAGGTCGATCTGATCATCCTTGCTACGGCCACACCGGACAGGATATTTCCCAGTACTGCCTGCCTATTACAAAAACGTCTGGACATTCACGGTTGTGCGGCATTTGATATCTCGGCAGCCTGCACGGGTTTTGTGTATGCGCTGAGTGTTGCCGACCGGTTCATCCGTACCGGGGGCGCGCGTTGTGCTGTGGTTGTGGGTGTTGAATTACTGTCGCGTATTATCGACTGGAGTGATCGCACCACCTGCGTCCTGTTTGGTGATGGCGCGGGTGCCGTAGTGCTGGAGGCCAGTGAGGAGCCGGGTATCCTGTCTACCCATATTCATGCTGATGGCAGTTATGAGCATTTGCTGTCAGCACCATTTGGTGTGTCACAGGGCTTTGAGGACGTCAAGCCGAGCGATTCCTATATCCAGATGAAGGGTAATGAGGTCTTCAAGATGGCGGTCAATACACTGGGCCGTATCGTTGATGAAACCCTGCAGGCCAATAATATCGATAAGAGCGATATCGACTGGCTGGTACCTCATCAGGCGAATAACCGTATTATCGAGGCGACAGCCCGCAAATTAAAAATGTCCATGGACCATGTGGTGGTTACGGTCGACAGGCATGGCAACACGTCCGCGGCCTCGATACCGCTGGCGCTGGATGCTGCAGTGCGTGATGGACGGATCAAGCGGGGTGAATTATTAATGCTGGAGGCCTTTGGTGGTGGTTTTACCTGGGGTTCTGCTTTGCTGAAATACTAGAATCACGCCGCTTCATATCCAGGGTATGTAATATATGTTAATTTGTTCTTAAGGAGATGCAAAACCAGGAGGTTTGTTAAGAAATACAGTACATCAACAAACAAGAGCAAAAAATGATTACAGTAATGTTAGTAGATGATCACGATCTCGTGAGAACCGGTATTCGGCACTTGCTGCATGACTATGCTGAAAATCGCATCAAGGTGATCGCAGAAGCATCTACCGGTGAAGACGCCTTGCAACTTGCTCGCGAGCACTCACCTGATGTGGTGCTCATGGATGTCAATATGCCTGGCATCGGAGGGTTCGAGGCAACCCGTCGACTGATGCAGACGGACCCCAGCTCCAAGGTCATTGTGCTGACCGTCCACGCCGAAGGGCCTTTTCCCAAACGATTACTGGAAGCCGGTGCATCGGGCTATCTTACCAAGGGTTGCGATGTTGCTGAGATGGTGCGCGCCATTGAACGCGTTGTACATGGCGAGCGTTATATCGCTGCCGAAATTGCCCAGCAACTTGCACTGGGAATGCTGCCGGGCTCAGAAGATTCACCATTTGATTCACTATCCCAGCGCGAGATGCAGATACTGTTGATGCTGACACAAGGTCATAAACCCCACGTCATATCAGACAAGCTACACCTTAGTCCCAAAACGGTCAGTACCTACAAAAGCCGCCTGCTGGATAAACTCAAAGTAAAAAGTGATTTCGAGCTTATCAAACTGGCAATACAGCACGGCATGCTGGAGAAAGATGCAGGCGGTTAGCGTGTGCTGTCTACGGCCGGTATGACCAGCAGACGTGATATGGCTCATCCATGGCAGTGTTGTGAATCTTTATTTTATTTAACCACGATATGACGAAGTCAGTGTTCGACTCAGAATGCCGCCGTTGCAAACGGCTGGCGCAATTTCTGGATAAGGTCAAACACACCCATCCTGATTACCACAGTCGCCCGGTTGCAGCGTTTGGTGACAAAAAGGCGCGCCTGCTTATCGTTGGCCTGGCGCCCGGTATGCACGGCGCAAACGCCAGTGGCCGGCCTTTTACAGGGGATCACGCAGGCATCCTCCTGTATGAGACGTTGCATAAATTCGGATTCAGTAATCAACCAGTGTCTGAATCCAGGAACGATGGCCTGCGCCTACAGAATTGTCGTATCACCAATGCCGTGAAATGCCTGCCACCGGAAAACAAGCCTTTTACGGATGAAATCAAGAACTGCAATAGCTATCTCAAACATGAGCTTGATGGACTACCGCACCACTCGGTGGTGCTGGCTCTGGGTGGTATTGCCCATAATGCGGTATTGCGTGCGTTACAACTCAAGTTGAGCGGATATGCTTTTGGTCATGCGGTGGTGCATGACATCGGTGATGGGTTAACGCTGCTCGATTCTTATCATTGCAGCCGTTACAACACCCAGACCAAACGTTTGACGACACGTAACTTCCACGCGGTATTCCGCAAGGCCAGGAAATTGCTGGAAGCATAGCGTCCTTGCGGTCCCCGACACATGTCAGAGCATGAAAAAACCACAGTCTTTGATGCCGATGCTTTTATCAGGGATTTGACGCAGCAGCCGGGTGTTTACCGTATGCTGGATGGCCGTGGCGATATTCTTTATGTTGGTAAGGCGCGGAATCTTAAAAACAGGGTCACTACATATTTTCGTAAGAGCGGGCTGACGACACGTATTTTATCAATGATGTCGCAGGTTGCTAATGTGGAAGTCACAGTGACCAATACAGAAGCCGAGGCGTTGTTGCTTGAAAACAATCTTATCAAGCAATACCGGCCACGCTATAACATTCTGTTACGTGATGACAAGAGTTATCCCTACATATTTATAGCGTCAGACAGTGAGTTTCCACGCCTGGGATTTCATCGTGGCGCACGCCGGGTGAAGGGTCGCTATTTCGGGCCTTATCCCAGTGCCGGTGCGGTGCGCGAAACCCTCAACCTGCTGCAGAAAACTTTCCGTATACGCCAGTGCGAAGACAGTTTTTTCAGGAACCGTTCAAGGCCGTGCCTGCAGTATCAGATAAGACGCTGTACCGCGCCCTGTGTGGATTTGATCACGGCAGGGGATTACCAGAGCGATGTACAGCATGCAATCCAATTCCTTGAGGGTAAAAGCGATCAGGTTATTGATGACCTAATTACCAGTATGGAGCATGCCTCGGCACAGCTCGACTATGAACAGGCGGCCATTTATCGTGATCAGGTCGAGACCTTGCGGCGTTTTACAGAGCGGCAATATGTCAGTGCAGAGAGCGGTGACCTTGATATCATCGCCCTGATTGCAGCGGCGGATAACGCTTGTGTGCTGGTATTCAATATTCGCTCAGGGCTGAATCTAGGCAGTAAAAGTTATTATCCGAAAACGCCAGCTGAAATGGATGAGGCTGAGATTATGACGGCTTTCATCGGGCAGTATTACCTGCAACGTGAAATTCCGATTGACATTATCGTCAGCCATGCCCCGCATGATCCGGCGATTGTACAGATGTTGTGTGACAAGGCCGCCCGGCGGGTATCGTTGAGCGCATCGGTCAGGGGGCAGCGTGCACGCTGGCTGGATATTGCCCGGCGTAATGCTGAACTCGCGCTGAGTAATCGCCTGGCATCCAGGGCCGGTATGCAGCAGCGTATCGATGCCCTACAGGAGGAATTGGGATTGGAAGAGGCGCCAGGCCGTATGGAATGCTTCGATATCAGCCATACCATGGGTGAAGCGACTGTGGCTTCGTGCGTGGTCTTCGATGCTGAGGGTCCACTCAAATCAGATTATCGGCGTTTCAATATTGAGAATATCCAGGGCGGTGACGATTATGCCGCCATGCGGCAGGCATTACTTCGGCGTTATACACGACTCAAGAAAGGCGAAGGCAAGCTACCGGATATCCTGTTCATCGATGGTGGTAAAGGACAGCTACGTCAGGCCGAAGAAGTGCTCGAGGAATTACAGATTGATGGTGTGACACTTGTGGGTGTCGCCAAGGGAAGTGAGCGCAAGGCAGGCCTGGAGTCGCTTTTCTTGAGTGGCGTTGGGTCGCCTATTATACTGCCAGTCAGTTCTTTGGCTTTGCACCTGATCCAGCAAATCCGTGATGAGGCGCATCGTTTTGCGATTACGGGTCACCGACAACGACGGGCCAGGACTCGTAACAGTTCACCTCTGGAGCAGATTGTGGGTTTGGGACCGAAGCGTAGACAGGCCTTGCTGAAACATTTTGGTGGCTTACGTGGGGTCAGCCGGGCAGGGGTCGAGGATCTCGCCAAAGTGACCGGCATCAGTAAAAAGCTCGCTCAGCAAATATTCGATGTTATGCATCAACAGGCGCAGTAACGAATGACTATAAATATACCGACATTACTGACGTTGCTGCGCATCGCTTTTATCCCGTTGTTTGTGCTGGTGTTTTACCTTCCTTATGAGTGGGCTTATCCCGCTAGCGCACTGATCTTCGGTTTGGCGGCTATAACTGACTGGCTGGATGGCTATCTGGCGCGTAAGCTGGACCAAACCTCGGATTTTGGTGCCTTTCTTGACCCGGTGGCCGACAAATTGATGGTAGCGGTGGCTCTGCTAATGCTTGTTGATCACCATGGTGATGTGTTTATGACGATTGCTGCAATGATTATTATTGGCCGAGAGATCGCCATTTCTGCCTTACGTGAGTGGATGGCAAAAATCGGTCAACGAGCAGCCGTATCTGTCTCGTCGATCGGTAAAGTGAAGACCACGGTGCAGATGATTTCGCTGTTATTCCTGCTGTATTACCAGCCATTATTCGGTTTGCCGGTCTATGGCATTGGTCTCATTTTGCTCTATGTGGCAGCAGCATTGACCCTATGGTCAATGCTGGTTTATCTGCGTTCTGCCTGGCTGGTCTTGTCAAAGGCCTGAATAACACTTCTATATTGTCTTGACAGCAAGGCGACTTTCCCTAAAATGTCACGTCCACGCGGGAATAGCTCAGTTGGGTGAGCTGCGGTTGAGCAGCGAACGGCCCGACAGGACGTCGGGACTGGTGTTAAGTAGAACTCGCGCTGTTACGCTAGGGATGGCATGCAAAAGGTTACAAATATGCGGGAATAGCTCAGTTGGTAGAGCACAACCTTGCCAAGGTTGGGGTCGCGAGTTCGAGTCTCGTTTCCCGCTCCAGAATACGCTAAGCAAATGGGAAAGCCCGGCGACGCGCTTTCCCTGTTTTTTTTACCCAGGTTATAACAGACCAGGGGCTGGGTGGCAGAGTGGTTATGCAGCGGCCTGCAAAGCCGTGGACGCCGGTTCGATTCCGACCCCAGCCTCCATTTTTTGTCGGTTTCATAATTATCGGTTATGGCGGTACAATGTAAATGTTCACCCATGCCCGGGTGGCGAAATTGGTAGACGCAAGGGACTTATTGGCATTGAGCACCCAGTTTGGAAACAACTGGTGTGAATGGAGTCAAATTCGGGGAAACCTCAGCACATTAAAGGTGGTGGCAATCCCGAGCTAAGCCTTGGAGCGGTTCTTACTTCGATACGTTGGAGTAAGTGCGTGGCAGTTAGGGCAAAGAAGCCGCAGGTTTTTTAGTCGATTATCGCTTCTATTGCCGTTTATATGGTCAAGCTCGAGAGGGATGAGACCGCCGAGCCATTCAGTGTTTTGACACATCGAACAGCGATGCTCAAAAAAGTCTTCCTTGAGAAGTCGTCTTTTGAGCTTGTAGGTTTGTATGTGAAGTTCATTGTTTAGGTATTTTGCTATCGGTGTCCTTGGAGGAAGCGATTTCCCCTTATTCCATGCTTGCCCTGTAAAGTGTGAAGTATCCAGGCCAAAGTGTTTTATCGCTTTTCTGAGTACTTCGTAATTGCCGCCATAGGGTGCAACCTTAAGTTTCTGTAGAGCCTGTCTCATTGAGGCCGACGTTTTTATGGCTGCTTTGAGCTGTTTTTCAGAATACTTATGAAGTTTCACTCATATCACTCCCTGGAAAGTGTAGAGACTTGACGGCTCCTGCCTACGTCATGACTGGCTTCATGATACGGTAAAGAGAAAGTCCAGACCACAAATGCGTTTTAAGTAAAAGCGCAGCAGCGAAAGCTGTAGCAGGTAAGAAAATCCCTCGGTGGCAACACCGTGCCGGTTCGACTCCGGCCCCGGGCACCATATCGTCTGAAATAGGCTGATATCCCATAGGCCGTTTTGATTCACTCCTGACCTCTGCCAGCCTATAGCCACAAGCTGGGTCGCGTAAATTTGATGTGCGTCACATTTTTTGCCCATAGGCCACGAATAAGCGCTTTAGTATTTATATTTAACAATCGTTTGCAGACAGATGAGATCAGGTGATAAATAATAAAGTATGCCTCCTAATCTCAGCTACACTCCATATGACTAAGGATGGACGCACATTAAGGATGAGCTCTTATCCATGAATCTACCCCCCGCTATCCGAGTATTGCTGGTAGAAGATAACCAGGAAGAAGCGCTTCAGGTCAAGACTCGCCTTGAAGGCGAGACATCTGCCCGTTTTGAGATCGCGCAAGTCAGCGAGCTGACTGCTGCGCGAAAGCTTCTTGATCGCGTGGATATCGTGCTGCTGGACTTGAATCTCGAAGATTCGGCAGGGCTAGCGACCTTGCAGGCTGTTACAAAATCACACTTCGATGTGCCAATTATTGTCCTGACAGGATCGAATGATGAAAAGATGGCGATCGAGGCATTGCGTTTGGGTGCGCAAGACTATGTCGTCAAAGGCGAGCAGGAGGTCAAAGTACTGGCCCGCACTATCCGTTATGCGATCGAGCGGCATGCTAGCAAGATCAATACTGGCGGTTCTGTCGCCGAGAAGGCCTCTGACTATGATACCGTGATTGGTTTGCCAACCCGTAAGTTGTTTATGGCCTGGCTCAAACAATCGACATTGATGTATGAGCAGACAGGTCAGAATTTCGGCTTGTTCCTTATTTCACTGGATCGCTTCAGAACCATTAACGATACGCTGGGTCATGAGGTGGGTGATGAACTGCTGAATGTCGCCAAAGACCGGCTACTAAAACTCTCCGCAGGCCAGGATCTGTTTTCACGCCTGGGGGGCAACTATTTCGGAATCATTAAAACCGGTATCAGTACCAAGCTGGAAGCCTCCGAATTCGCAAAAGATATTATCAGTAAACTATCGCAGCCCTACGATATCCTGGAGAGAGATTATTTCATCGGCGCCAGCCTCGGGGTCACTCTCGGTGATGAGACGGGGGTCAACGAAGATATGTTGTTGCAACGGGCAGCTTTGGCGATGCAGGAAGCGATTGATTCTGGCGGCAATACCTATCACTTTTATAGTCAGGACCAACACATGGCTGCTGCTCGGCGCCTATCTCTGGATAATAGTTTGCGCAAGTCAATTGAGCGCAATGAGTTGATGCTTTATTACCAACCTTGTGTGGACTTGAAGACAGGAGAGGTGATCTCTGTTGAAGCCCTTTCCCGCTGGAAGCATGATGAGCTGGGTATGATGATGCCGGATGAATTTATCCCGCTGGCCGAGGAATCTGGTTTTATACTCGACCTTGATGCCTGGGCTTTGCAACAGGCCTGCCATCAAATTAGCAAATTCGAGAGTGAAGCACCCACGCCGATGTCGATCGCCATCAATTTTTCGGCGTTGCACTTCACGCGCACGGAATTAACGCGCAAAGTGGAAAATATCCTTACTCAAACAGGTCTGGCGCCTCATTATCTTGAAATAGAGCTCACTGAAACAGCATTGGTGAAAGAACCGGATAATGCCGCTTCAATCCTCGCACGACTCAAGGATATCGGTGTGAGGATTTCGATTGATGATTTCGGCGTTGGTTATTCTTCACTAAATTACCTGCGCCTGTTACCCATAGATATCCTTAAGATTGATCGCTCCTTCATTAGCGAACTTGATGATAGTAAGAGCAAGGCCGCTGCCGTAGTCAGATCAATCATTATGTTGGCCAAGGAGCTGGGACTGACGGTGGTCGCGGAAGGTGTCGAGGACTGGGCGCAACTCGCCTGGTTACAGCAACATGGCTGTCATCGTGTGCAGGGCTTTTTGTTCTCCCAGCCGGTGCCGAACCCGGATATCCGTTCCATGAATGCACATTTCTCGCATATTCTGTCAAAAACGCGGGCGATCAATACTCCGCCGCGGCAAAGCCACTAACATTTTCAAGACCTGAATTGGTCAATTCTGCCGTTTGCTATGCCTCGAGTGCGGTTTCGCGTTGGGTATTTGCAATGTAAACTTCATACAATACAATCTGTTATAGTTTAGGGAATTCTGATTTAAGTCAGGGGCTCCTGCGGCATGGGGTGTACCACCATTTTCAATCTCTTTAAGTGGTTGAAAAAAGAAGGAAAACGAAAATCGAGTCTTTAGTTTTCCTTCTCTG
This sequence comes from uncultured Gammaproteobacteria bacterium, assembly GCA_947258875.1. GTDB lineage: Bacteria > Pseudomonadota > Gammaproteobacteria > CAMYKB01 > CAMYKB01 > CAMYKB01. Next base: position 34,093 of record CAMYKB010000013.1, read on the forward strand.
GAATGTCGCGCAAGTTTTTTTAAAGGTTTGCTTACTTTTATATTTACCAGCTCAAAGACTATGCATCCAAATTACGCACCATCAGAGAACACTGAGCATCCCTTAGCAGGTACCACGCTGTCGGGCGCCGAAATGATTATCCAGGTATTGGCCGACGAAGGGGTCGATGTCGTTTTTGGTTATAGCGGTGGTGCAATACTGCCGACCTATGATGCGGTGTTCCGTTACAACGCTGAGCACGCGCAGGCGATGCCGCTGATCGTACCCGCTAACGAACAGGGCGCGGGTTTCATGGCGGCAGGTTATGCCCGTAGCAGCGGCAAGGTTGGCGTGGCGATGGTGACTTCTGGCCCTGGCGCGACCAATACCGTCACTCCGGTACGTGATTGCATGGCTGATTCGATTCCGATTGTAGTGGTCTGTGGGCAGGTGCCCACGGGGGCCATAGGCACGGATGCGTTTCAGGAAGCGCCGATTTCGAACATTATGGGTTCGGTCGCCAAGCATATTTTCCTGGTAACCGATCCGCACAAGCTTGAAGCCACTGTGCGTACAGCATTTGAGATTGCTCGCACCGGTCGCCCAGGACCGGTAGTCATCGATATTCCCAAGGATGTACAGAACTGGTCGGGTACTTTCATGGGTTCAGGAAAATTACCAGTGCGTGGTTATCGACAGCGCATGCATGCAGTCAATTTCAATAAACTGCGGGATGAACATGCCGGCGAGTTCTTTCGCTTGCTGTCAGAGTCCGAACGGCCGCTGATCTACGCCGGTGGTGGTGTGATCAACAGTAATAGTACCGAAGTGCTGCGCAACTTTGCCAGAACGTTCAATATTCCTATGGTGACAACACTAATGGGTATTGGCGCGATGGATACGACTGATCCCATGTCGCTGCACATGCTTGGCATGCATGGGACAGCCTATGCAAACTATGCCGTTGATGACTGTGATTTTTTGATTACGATGGCTGCGCGCTTTGACGACCGCGTGGCAGGTGTGCCTGCGAAATTCGCTGCCAACGCAAAGCATATCGCTCATTTTGATATCGATCATTCAGAAATTGGCAAGGTGAAACCCGCTGACTGGCACCACGTCGGCCGCCTGGCTGATGCACTTCAAACATTGCTGGACTATGGTAAGCAGCGCAGTTTTGACAAGGACTATTCGCCCTGGGTTCAGCATGTTGCCAAGCTCAAGAAAGATTATGCAATGAACTATGATCGCGATAGTGCATTGATACAGCCGTATTATGTGATCGAGGAAATCAATAAACACACCAAAGGGGAGGCTTTTATCTCTACGGGTGTAGGCCAACATCAAATGTGGGCTGCACAATATTTTGATTTTAAATCGCCTCGCCTGTGGCTGACTTCAGGCAGCATGGGCACCATGGGTTTTGGCTTGCCTGCAGCGATCGGCGCGCAACTTGCACAGCCGGACAAAATGGTAATCGATATTGATGGCGATGCCAGTATTCGTATGAATCTTGGTGAGCTGGAGACCGTGACCACTTATGATCTACCGGTCAAGATCGTGGTGCTCAATAACTTCGGTGACGGCATGGTCAAACAGTGGCAAAAGCTCTATTTCAAGGGGCGTATGTCAGCCAGCGACAAGTCGCTACATAAGAAGAATTTTGTGATGGCGGCTAAGGCTGATGGTTTTAAATATGCCGTGCGCCTTGACAAGAAAGCCGATGTGCCACGTGTCATCAAGGAATTTATTGAGTTCGATGGCCCGGCCTTCCTGGAAGTGCTGATAGATACAGATGCCTGTGTCTATCCCATGGTGGGGCCGGGGATGAGCTATATGGAAATGATTACGGGTGATCATATCCCCACCCGTTATGATAAACAGGACGAAGACGTGGACCCTTCAAATATGTTCTGATTGGCAGCATTCTCCAGCCATGTGTTTGGTTAGGGCAGGCACACGCGTGTTAACAAGTACCAGTCAAGTTTTGCAATAAGTGTTTGAATTCAGAATCCTGGCGCAATGCATCAAGGTCCTCTTGTGTATCGATGTCCTGCAAGGGTTCAAGCTCGGTACATCTCATTTGCAGTGTAGTGATACGTTGCCGAGTTTGTTCGAGTACTTTTGCGCTTCCCCAGTGAATATCTTTGAATAGTAACCAGTCAGTTTTACGAGCCCCGATCATCACATAACCGCCATCCAGTGCCGGTCCCAGTACCAGATCGTCCCCCTCGGAAAGTTGTGTGAATGCTTGAGTGAGATACGCCGTATCAATTCCCGGGCAGTCTGTACCCATCAATACAGCGGAGTCGCTTGTCTGCAGTGTTTGTTGCAACGCATGGTGCATGCGTTCGCCCAGATCAAGGCCATGTTGTTGTCGCAACTGTATCGGAAACTGTGCTGCGCAGCTGCTAAAAAAGGGATGGCTGGTGTCGGGTGTGCACCACAGCTCAATATTTGTGTGGTCCAGATTGCATGCGGTAGTTAGACTGCGCTGGATGAAGTGCTGTTGTAACACTGCGCACTGCTGCTGTGACAAAGTAGGCTGTAAGCGTGTATTGACCTTTCCTGGTATAGGGGCCTTGGCAAAAACTAGAACTGTATTGTGTCCCTGTGTCATGGCTTGCTGCCGTAATATGAGCGGGCGAGCCTGCTCGTGTCAGCACCCAGGAAAAAGGCGAGGCGTAAGCGCCACATTTTGAAGATAGTGAGATATATGCCATTTTGCTCCCAGCGTCGACTGGAGGAGCTAACCTTTTTGGAGATGCAGGCAGGTTTGTATAAACGCTTGAGTATTTTGCTCAAGGCAATATCTTCCATTAATTCGATATCCGGAAAACCGCCAAGTTGTTTGAAGATGTGGCGTTTGACAAATACCGCCTGGTCGCCTGTGGCGATGCCTGTCAGGCGCGAACGCAGGTTCATCATGTTTTCAATAATTCTGAAGATACGCCGCTTTCCCGAAAGTCTGACATCGAAACGCCCCCAAACCTGATCGGCGTGGCTCAGGCAACGTTGGATGCAGATATCCGCGAGCTCAGGCAGCTGAGTATCGGCGTGTAAAAAAAGTAATACATCTCCATGGGCGACCTGTGCGCCGGCATTCATTTGTTGTGCCCGGCCCGCGGCGGTGGCGATCAGCTGATCACAATGGTTAGTGCAGGCGTTTACGCTATCGTCCTGGCTGCCCCCATCAACAACAATGATTTCATGGCCACGCTTGCGTAGCCCCGCAAGCGATGCAAGTGTTTCCTGGATGATGTGCGCTTCATTCAGGACCGGCACGATAATTGAGAGCTGCATGATGCCAGGATTAACAGGTCCTAGAGTAGGGCGCCGCCACAACTACTGCCCTGACCTGCAGTACAGCCATAGCAATGATCGGCAATTCTTATCGGATTATTTTCGATATTCTTTCCAATAAGATCCCTCAGGTGAGTTTTGGGTTTAGTATTACTGATCGGTATGTTCAGCATTTGGTTGAAATCGCAATCATATAAATAGCCGCGGTAATCAGCACTGATGAGATTTTTGCACATAACACTCTCGAGATTGTTATCGCTGTATGCGCCCTTGAGTAAATTCATGTAGTCATCGAATTCACCCTTGCTGATCAGGGTACTACCAAATCGAGCAATAGGCATATTCGTAATTGTGTATAACCGGTTAAAGGCTATGCCATAACGTTCACCGAGTTCTCGTTTGTAATCGGTTTCAAGGCTGTCCTGTGAGGGGGGAAGATAAGGGCCGATCGGGTTGTAGACAAGGTTGAGTTCGAGGCCGGAGTCATCCACGCCATAACCCAGCGCGTTGAGTTTACGGATACCTTCAATACTGCTGGCGAACACACCGTCGCCACGTTGTTCATTAACGTTCTCTTCAAGATAGCAGGGCAGGGAGGCCACAACTTCAACGCGATGTTGTGCTAGAAATTCCGCAGTGTCTTCTTGCTCCGGTTCCTGCAGGATCGTCAGATTACAGCGATCCATGATATGAATGCCCAATCCATAGGCTGATGTTACCAGTTCTCGGAAATGGGGGTTCAGTTCAGGTGCGCCGCCGGTCAAATCCAGCGTGCGAGCCGTGGATGTTGCGAGAAATTTGAGCACCACCTCCATAGTATTGCGATCCATCTGTTCCTTGCGTTTGGGGCTGGCGTTGACATGACAGTGCAGGCAGGCCTGGTTGCATTTATAACCCAGGTTGATTTGCAGCGTTTCGAGCTTTGCCCTATTGATTGCAGGAAAATCGGTTTTCTGCAGCAGTGGCAGCATATCGCGCATCGTTAACTTCCAGTGATGAATCTCGTTAATCCCGATTGGCAGATTAATCGAGATGAGCCCTGATTGGAAGCTGGGTTGAGTTGTTTAAGGAGCTTCTGATGAGGTTGAGTGGGGTGTGTTGTCGTTCAAAATCGTTAAATTCAAGCTGCAAATCGCAGCTAATAACCCGTTATTGCGAAGGGTTGCAACGCTTGACGATTCGGGACGCAAATCAATCGCTCATGACTTAATCAGGGGCTCCTTAATTGGCTAAAGGGCCTCAAAATTAGTCAGATGCCCGTGAATGTTGGAGCAGTCATTAATGATAAAATTGTTTTCGCGCAGATATTACAGAGTCGGCCTGTGTGCGCTCCGTAAGGCGGATCGCGATGAATTCGTTCGTCTGATGCGTTCCAGTCTTAAACTACACTGACTTGTGGCAATCATTCAACCCGGCAATACCAGCTCGAGCTCGCTGGAGCTGGTAAAACATTGTGGTTTCAGCAAGGAGGGGTGCTCGCCACGTTATCTCAAAATCGGTGACCGCTGGTGCGATCACGAACGTTGGGCAGTGCTGAAGGAAACATGGCAAGAGCGAGTCAAATAATGGATGAAATGCTACACATCAGGTGTTTTGAACCGAATGATGAAGCCGCGGTCGTCGACTTGTGGCAACGCTGTGGCTTGACAATGCCCTGGAATGATCCACACAAAGATATCGCGCGCAAACTCGCGTGTGAAGACGGTTTGTTCCTGGTCGGCTTGTCAGGGAATCATCTGATCGCTTCGGTAATGGGTGGCTATGATGGCCATCGTGGCTGGATTTATTATTTGGCGGTAGCGCCTGAGCACCAAGAAAGGGGTTATGCTCGTGAGATTATCGCCAGGCTTGAGTCGGCGCTGCTTGAACGCGGCTGCCCAAAGGTACAGCTCATGGTAAGGGAAAGTAATCTTGATATTGCTGCATTCTATAGTCGTATTGGCTATTCAGCAGATAATGTTGTTACCTTGAGCAAGAGGTTGATAGCCGATAACTAAAGCGGCATTTTTGAATTATTTGATTGATTGGCGTTGCTATTCATCACCTGCATATTGAGAGATGGTTGACCTGAGTCAAGCACCAGATCAAAATTTGGGATTAACTTTAGGCATTATCTTAACCCATGCGGGACATGGGTAAGTAGCTGTGACTCGAACTGAAACCTGCTTCATCGATGCGGAATGTATGTTGATGGAACGTATCAATTTGAGCCGCACGCATGAATGGACCTGTCAATAAACAGGTGGTTTGTTCACGGATGAGTCTACAACCAGAACCATTGGAAGGAATGACCAGGGGGCTGTAGAGGGACGGCCTCCTGGTTTCTTTTTTTTCATCGTAATAATGATGTCCCTGCGTAGCTTGACGCAAAAGTCTCTTGCGCGGTATATAGTGATTGCTAACGCGCTATATGGTGTTAAGCTCAACTATTGGTGGCTGGATAACGGCAGCTGGGGTGTTTGAATCAGGCGTAGTGTGCTCTGTGAGTTTCTGCATTCACTGATTTCACATTCAAGCTATCATAGACACTGATGGAAGTTATAATGGCTGATAAAATAAAAGAACCCAGTTTCAGGGAAAGTGTCAATCTCATGGTAGATCGTGCCATGTCCGCCACCAAGCTGGATGAAGGTACCGCAAATGCCATAAAGTCCTGCAACTCGGTACTGCAGGTTCAGTTTCCGGTAAAAATAAGAGGTAAAGTAGAGGTTTTCACAGGCTGGCGTGCGGCACACAGTACCCACCGCTTGCCATGTAAGGGCGGCATCCGTTATGCCCCTTACGCCAATCAGGACGAAGTGGAAGCGCTCGCTGCCTTGATGACCTATAAATGCGCAATTGTGGATGTACCCTTTGGTGGCTCAAAAGGTGCACTATTGATTGATCCCTCGCTTTATGATCGGGATGAACTGGAAGTGATCACGCGCCGCTTCACAACTGAACTGGTACGTAAAGGTTTTCTCAGCCCGTCGACCAATGTCCCCGCACCCGATGTTGGCACCGGCCAGCGTGAAATGGCCTGGATTGCGGATGCCTATAAACACCTGCACCCTGATGATATCAATCATATAGCCTGCGTCACCGGAAAACCGGTACATCACGGCGGTATACAGGGGCGTGTTGAGGCTACAGGCCGTGGTGTGCAGTATGGAATACGCGAATTTTTTCGACATTCCGAGGATGTGAATTCAGCAAATATGTCTGGCACGCTGGATGGGAAAACCTGTGTTATTCAGGGTTTCGGTAATGTGGGCTACCATGTGGCCAAATTTCTGTCGGAGGAAGATGGCGTAATAATAACGGCCATCATCGAGCGTGATGGTGCGTTAATCTCTGATGAAGGTATTAATATAGAAGACCTGCACCAGCACATCGTCGAACATAGCACCATCAAAAATTTCCCGGGTGCCGGTTTTGAGGGAAATGGCAATGCGGTGCTGGAAAAGGACTGCGATATCTTAATCCCTGCTGCTCTCGAGAGTCAGATCACACTTGAAAACGCTGATCGAATCAATGCCAGGCTTATTGTCGAAGCGGCCAATGGCCCTATTACCTTCGGTGCCGATGAAGTACTCAACAAGAAAGGTACTATTATTATCCCCGATACCTATGCAAATGCTGGTGGCGTAACGGTGTCGTACTTTGAATGGATCAGGAATATTTCGCATATTCGCTTTGGGCGCATGCAAAAACGTCATGATGAAATGCGTGGCCACCAGATGGCGAGCATGCTTGAGGAAGTAACTGGGGCGAAAGTATCGCCTTTGCTAAAAAGCAGTATCACACGTGGTGCGGATGAACTCGATCTCGTGCGTTCCGGTCTGGATGACACTATGCGTCTTGCCTATCAGGAAATGCGCGGTGCCCTCGATAATGAGGCCGGAGTACATGACCTGCGAACTGCTTGTTATGTTGCCTCAATCAGCAAAATAGCAAGATCCTGCCTTGATGTGGGTGTGTATTAAAGGGTATGCCTAATGCCGGCGCTGTTATTTGGTGGAGCCGAGGGGAATCGAACCCCTGACCTCGTCATTGCGAACGACGCGCTCTCCCAACTGAGCTACGGCCCCTGTGAAATGCTGCAAGGATTTTTATTGCTTAACAATTAGTTTTACATCATTTTACGAAGATCTTCAGGAAAAATTAGCGTAGAGACGCATATATTTCGAATATTAATGAATATTTATATCTGCTCCAATTTTTCTAGCACGCCAGCAGCAATGAGGCTTGTGTTAAATTGGCGGAAGCACCAGGCAACCCAGATCATGCATGGTCTTAACTGGAACAATATCTTGACTGTCACCCCTATGAACGGTGCACGACATGGCTGACGTTCGTTTCGAACAACTTCATCACCTGCCCAGTGGATCCAGAATGTTATACACCATGACTCTGTTGGTGCTCGGGGTGGGTTACTTGTTTGCGATGATCCAGGTCTTCGAGGTATACGCTGGAAGGGATGGCAAACCCGGCCTGTCGAAAACAGACCTGGTTATCGCCTATAGTGGCAGTCATTCTGATACTCGACTTGAGGCCTCGCTCAAGGGGGCTATGAAGGGCATGCTGCCAGCGCAGGAGCGAGAGATTATCTTTGGCTGGATACATATGAACGGGGGTGTGGTACATCGAGGTGGTGGCGAAGAGGAGTTTAATAAAGTTGTCAAACCGATCATAGAGAAGCGCTGTCTTACCTGTCACGGGGGGCAGAATCCCCATATAGTCAAATTATCGAATTTCACCGACGTATCTCGTGTTGTGGCAAAGGATACAGGGATGGACGTTTTCAGCCTTATTCGCATCTCCCATATTCACCTGTTTGGCCTGACCTTCATCTTCTTTATTAGCAGCATGATCTTTGTTCAAACCTACATCCACCCTATGTGGCTCAAAACCCTGCTTATTGCAACGCCGTTTATTGGCATCCTGTTGGATATTGCCTCCTGGTACCTGACCAAGATCTACACGGGCTTCGCATGGGTAGTGATGATCGGCGGTGCCCTGATGATGCTCGTTTTCGCAACCCAGTGGGTCGTGTCAATGTATCAGATGTGGTTCTACAAAGGCCCGCCGGAGTTGTAGACAACGGATCGACAACGTTTCCGCTACATCGCGTGACCCGACCGTATCTGAGCTGCACCTGTCACTGAGCGCACAAGGCAAGGTGCGCTATGAGTTAGCAACCCCTTATCGCGACGGCACCACCCATGTCATCTTCGAGCCCTTGGGCTTGATCGCCTGCATTGAAGCCCCGTGGTTGTAAAGAAAATATTCACTATTAACTCGTAATGCTTTGATATGGATCATGACGCTTTCATGCAGGATGAAATAGAAAGGTAAATTGTGAAGGTAAAAGCAAGCCGACCATACCATCGAGCATGGTGATTAATTATCTTTCACGACGAGCAGGAATAATAATACGTAAGTCTAAGGAGTGGTGACGTGAAATACCTGCCGATCACTCTAAGCATCATCGCTCTGTTGGTGGCTCTGAATTCAAGTTTCAACCAAGATATCTACAGCAGCTTACCGACAGATAGCGGGCTGGCCCCGGAGAGTTCTGTTGCGCCTGGTAATAATGCCGATGACGAGATCGCATCCTTGCAACGGCAAATAAGAGGCATCACGCAGCAACTTCAAGCCCTGAATACCCAGCTTGCCGAGTTTGCATTCGTTCCGCACATTTCAGCAGACAGCAGTGAGATACCCGGCCAATATCCCGCTGATTTCCAGGCTCGCCAAAAAAAAATCCTAAATCCGAAGACTACAGCAGATATAAAATTCAATGCATTTCTCGGCAGCAGTGAAGACACAATACGAACAATGCTGCTGATGAATACCTTGCAAAACAAAATGATCGAGCACGGGTTAAGTGCGGACTTGCTCGGTGCTGTTGAATGTCGTGAATTTGGTTGCCGTATTGATATCAGCGAGCGGTCGGGTCTGGACGAACAGCAGATTACAGCCATCATAACAAGCCTTGAAGAGCCGCCGATGGAATTCAGCATCCACCCAGCCGATGCAAGTAATTTGAATCCAAGCACAATAGTCTATCTGAAGTAGCCATCAATAAGGAGGTCGAAATGAAACTACACGCAAAAGTAATCGTAACAGCAGCTTTTGCCGCAGTGGCATTAGCTCCCGTACCGGCACTGTCTGGCTCACTGGATGTGGCGTCTGTGCCCGCATCGATGTGTGAACCGACGAGCCCAGCTTCGGCAGACAAACTGCGGCTGGGAAGTAATGGCTATTACTTTCGCAGGGCCAATACCGGCTTTGCAACTTTACATTGCCCAATCCCGTACAAGTCAGCTGATTTTGTTGGTGGTGAAAGTGTATACATGCTCAATTACAGGCTGTTTTATCGAGATACCGATGGCAACGGAAATGCCGCTCGCGTCTACACCTGGTTCCTGGAAAGAAGCATAAATGGCACGGTATCCTTCAGCGACTTGCTGGACTCGAACACATATCCTGATACGGGCTACAGTGCGCAATTCAGGTTCATGGATACGTTTCTGGGTCTAGATCAGCTGCACGGCCTTTATGTTGTGATGTATCGTGCGAACACCAGTCAACGTCCCGTATTCAGCGGGTTCGACATGAACGGAACCTCTTTTTGAGTTTTAATCATCAACAGGAGACAGCATAAAACCAACCCCGGCAGCGCCGGGGTTGCCTGTTCGCGATAATCCAGGTCTTCGAGGTTCACGCTGGTCGGGACGGCAAGTCTGGCTTATCGAAAGCGACCAGGTTATCGCTTATAGTGGCAGTCATTCCGATACGCGCCTCAAGGCCTCGCTCAAGGGCCCATGAAGAATATGCTGCCGACTAAATTGTAGGCAACGGTTCTAAAAGATACATAGCCTCCCGGAAAATGTTGATCTCGCTAACGATTAGCTGTTTGTTCACTTCTAGTTGTACGTCGTCAAACCATCTGTCCAAAAAGGTTTGACGACGTACAACAAGCCTCCACTGTCGAACATTCTGATGGGTTTCTTGCCTGGTTTGGCATGACGAATGGCTGTGGCGGTGAGCGGCATTGGGGCAACTCCATCCTGGGTTTGTGAGTTACCCCGGGTGTCATAGATGAGTTGGGGCAGGATGGGGCTGCAATGCCCCCATTCTTTGGCCACTTGGAATGTTAGGCTTTTCATGGTTGCGTAAGTCCAAAGTAAGCCATTTCTGGCGTGATGTAATGCTGCGTGCTGTGTGGGCGTTGACGATTATATTTCTTGCGCCATTGCTCGATCACAACCTGAGCCTCCATTAAACTGCCGAATAATTCAGCATTCAAACATTCTTTTCTTAACGTGCCGTTGAAACTCTCATTGCTGCCGTTCTGCCAAGGCTTGCCAGGATCAATGGTGGCCGATCGTATGCCTTCACTTTGAATGAACTCTTGCAGCTCCTTGGCGACCAGTTCACTGCCATTATCGCTGCGTACTGCCTTGGGGCGACCATGCGTCGTGATGAGGCGTTTCAATAACGATTTTACATCCCCATTACGAATATGCCGGTCGATTTCAATGGCCAGACAATATGAGGTGGCTTCGTCCTTGACCGTCAGCATCCGAAACTTCTCCCCCTCAGCATAACTGTCATGCACCAGATCCCACGCCCAGACGTCATTCCTAACCCGCGCTGGTTCATCCAACCCGTTCCCTGTCTTTATCTTGCGACTGGGTCGATAAGGCGGTAAACACAGCCCATTCAGCGACCAAATACGATAGGCCCGTTTCGGGTTATCCCCCCGGCCGCGTAACCTCAGCAGACCCAGCACCAACCGATAGCCCCAGGCCGGATTGGCGCGGGCTACTAAGCGCAGCGCCCTCGACAAATGTCGATCCAGCCGCTCACGCACCGATTGATACCGCAACCCCGAACGCGGTGTGTTGCACAACCAAGCCGCTTTACGCTCGCTTAAGCCGCGACCAACCGCATACCAGGACATGGCCCGCCGGGCACGCGGCTTCA
>CAMYKB010000014.1 GCA_947258875.1 uncultured Gammaproteobacteria bacterium
ACTGCCCGTGACTTTTGCACCGAGGGCCTGTAGTTTCTCTTTGGCTTCATCTCGCGTAATTGTGCCCAGTGTTCCGGTCAGCACATAGGTATTACCTTCCAGCCTCCTGGGTGTGGATTCGGCCTGCTTGACTTTAGGCCAGCCAATACCGGCATCCAGTAACTTTTGGATGATCTCGCGATTATGTGCCTGATGGAAAAACGCCACGATATGACTGGCAACAACGGGTCCAACATCCGGCACGGCCTGCAATGCCTCTTCATCAGCAGCCATCAAGTCTTTCAATACACCAAAGTGGCTCGCTAAGGTTTGCGCCGTCGCCTCACCTACTTCACGTATGCCTAACGCATAGATAAAACGTGCGAATGAGGTTTCCTTGCTTTTTTCCAACGCATCTAACAGATTCTTTGCTGACTTGTCACCCATCCGCTCTAACCCGGCAATCTGTTCCTGCGTCAAACGATAGATATCATCGACATGATCGATGAGCTGTTCCTCGACAAGCTGCTCAACCAGTTTATCACCCAGCCCTTCGATATCCATCGCCCGGCGCGAGGCGAAGTGTTTTATCGCCTCCTTGCGCTGCGCTGCGCAATACAAACCGCCAGTGCAACGGGCAACAGCTTCATCCTCGACTCGAAACACCTCCGAACCGCACACAGGGCATTTTTTTGGCAACTTTATCTTGCGTGAACCTTTTTGCCGTCGGTCCTTAATAGTGCTAACGACTTCAGGAATCACATCACCGGCACGGCGCACGATCACTGTATCGCCAATACGCACATCTTTGCGTTCAACCTCATCCATATTATGCAAGGTGGCATTACTCACTGTGACGCCGCCTACAAATACCGGCTCAAGACGTGCAACCGGGGTCAGCGCACCCGTGCGTCCGACCTGAAATTCAACATCGAGTAATTGTGTGATTTCTTCCTGCGCAGGAAACTTATGCGCAATCGCCCAGCGGGGTGCGCGTGAGACGAAACCCAGCTCGTCCTGTAAGTCTATATGATTGACCTTGTAAACCACGCCATCGATCTCATACGGAAGGCCATTACGCTTGTCACCAATCTTTTTGTAATAAGCAAGGCAACCATCAACACCCTTGACGACATCACTTTCAGGACATACTCGCAATCCCCAGCCTTGTAATTGCTTGAGGACTTGACTATGGGTGGCCTTCAATTCATCACCATCAACCCTGCCAACGCTGTAACAGAATATCTCCAGCGGACGTTGCGCGGTCATTTTTGGATCCAGCTGGCGCAAACTGCCGGCTGCTGCATTACGTGGATTGACCAGGGTCTTGCCACCCTCTTTACGTGCCCGTGCATTGAATGCTTCAAAACCTTTTTTAGGCATGTAGACTTCGCCACGCACTTCCAGCACTCGTGGGAAACCTTTGCCACGCAACCTCAATGGCACAGACGTAATTGTACGTACATTCTGCGTAATATCCTCGCCAGTCATGCCATCACCACGTGTGGCACCACGCACCAGCACGCCGCCTTCATATAACAAACTTACCGCCAGACCATCAAGCTTGGGCTCAGCAGCGTACTCGATGATCTTGTCACACTTCAGGCGATCACGGATGCGCTTATCAAAGGCGATCAATTCCTCCTCGCTGAAAGCGTTACCCAGCGAGAGCATGGGAACCTCATGCCTGACCTCGCCGAACTTATCGAGCGGCTGCGCCCCTACCCGCTGCGTGGGTGAATCCGGTGTAACCAGCTCGGGATATTTCTCTTCCAGCCCTTGCAGTTCCCGTAACAGTCGGTCGTACTCCGCATCCGGAAGCTCGGGGTCATCAAGCACATGATAACGATAGTTATGATATTCGATCTGTTCGCGGAGAGCGGCTACGCGTTTTTTAATATCTGGAGGCATAGTTCTACGAGATTACTGCAATTAATTTTGAGTGGCTAGCGCCACAGTTTTTTATGCAGGTTCTCGCACCTGCGGGCGAGGTACTTTCTCTTGCTTGTCCAAGAGAAAGTACCCAAAGAGAAGGACACCCGACAACTTGGTCTTATGTTCAGCCTAGGGCTGAACATAAGACTGCCCTGTGCTTCTCACGAAAATCGGCGTTCGCCCAACTCGCAGATCGCGATAAAACCGCGCTCAGCTCAAACAGGGGGCTCACTTCCCCCGATTTCCGCTGCGATGCTCGGCTGCGTCGAACGGGACGAAGATCAAAATCAAAACAAAAAACCCCTTTCTCTGGTTCCCATACTCCTGCGTGGGAACGAGAAAACCCGCTTTTGTAGCCTGGGTTAGCGCAGCGTAACCCGGGAGCGGTCTTCCCGATTAAAACTCGGTTAATCAAAACACGAAATTCAATGCGTGGGTTTTAAATCACCCCTTCAGGTGTGCCCGAGCATCGTAAAGCTTTGGCTGGGAGCCCGGAGGGGTGCGCGAGGGATCGCGCGCATTGTTCGCCAGCACAAGGAAGTGCTGTCGAACAATCTCGGAGCCAAAGCTGCGAAGCGCAGGAATAGCACACCTGTTGGGGCGGCGTTTTCTTTGGGTACTTTCTTTGTCGCTGTTGACAAAGAAAGTACCTCGCCCGCGGGTGCGAATATCCGCATAAAAAAGCGTCGCGTTAACGACACAAATAAAATCTCACCCACCCTCAGACACAATCTTCGAATGCCGCAGACTGAACAATTGAATCTCATCACGCAAATGATCGATCGTCTGGTTGGTCAACGCGCTACGCGTATCATCCAGTAATTCACCACTCAGGCTGGCTGCCAGTCGCTGGGCGCAATCGAGCATGGCATTGAATGATTTCAGTCCTTCTAACGGACCAGGCAATGTCATGAATAACGTCAGTCCCGGCGTCTTGAAGTCACTCATGTTTTTGGGGTTGAAGACACCCGGATTGACCATATTAGCCATGTTAAACAAGGTATGCTTGCGGCCGTGACGTTCGACGACCCTGCGAAAAATCTGACTATTATCAAACTCCAGGCTCGTCTCTTTAGCGAACTTCAGAATATCCTGACCACTAAATTGTTGTGGAGCACGTGCGGCAATATGCAGCACCACGATTTTTTCATTCGCAAAGTCCAGCCCGCCTTTGTCATGTGATGACGCCTCCTCCTGTTGCGGATAAAGCGTTCGTTCAGCGGCTTCTTCCATGTGTATCTCATCGAGTTCACTGAACTCATCCTGTAATGCATCAAGACCGATTTGCGGCTCCCTGGCATCATCGATTAAATGAGCCTCGAGCTCCTCTTCTATGGTCTCGAGGTTCTCTTCGAAATCATGCTGTCCGATAACATCATCCTGCCGGGTATTCGGTCGTTTGCGCCCCATAATGTAGATCGCGATCAGGATGATCATACCTATGAGTATCAGGATCAAACGGAGCTGCCCAGAAGTCATGCAGTTATCGCCTCGCCCTTAGGGCCTGTTATCACTAGCCTGTCGCCATCCTGGCGGCTTCATCGACATCCACAGCCACCAAGCGTGACACACCCGGTTCGTTCATGGTAACACCAATTAATTGTTCAGCGTATTCCATGGTGCTCTTGTTATGTGTGATAAAGATAAACTGAACACGGGAAGACATGTCTTTAACCAACTCACAGAAACGACCGACATTGGCCTCATCTAGTGGCGCATCGACCTCGTCTAGCATACAAAATGGCGCAGGATTTAATTCAAAGATAGCAAATACCATAGCAACTGCGGTGAGTGCCTTCTCACCACCTGACATCAGATGAATGCTGGACAAGCGTTTGCCAGGAGGACGCGCAAAAATCGCCACACCCGTGGTTAGTAGATCATCGCCGGTCAATTCGAGATGGGCATTGCCACCACCGAACAGGCGTGGAAACATTTCCTGTAAGCGGGTGTTTACCAGTTCGTAGGTTTCCTTGAAACGGCTGCGTGTTTCCTTGTCAATCTTGCGTATGGCGTTCTCCAGAGTTTCCAACGCTTCAATCAAATCATCATTCTGCTTGTCGAGGTACTCCTTGCGCTTGCTTTGCTCCTCGAACTCTTCGATAGCCGCCAGGTTTATGGGGCCAAGCCGCTCGATGCGACGCACCAGCTTTTCAAGCCGTTCTTCCCAGGCTTCAGGTGCTGCACCTTCTTCCAGGCTAGCGAACAATGCTTCGAGCTCAAAACCACTCTCGTCCAGCTGTTCCTTGAGTGTCTGACCACGTACATTGGCTTCCTGCCATGCCATACGCAGCCGCTCCACTTCAGTGCGTACCTCGTTGATACGTTGTTCAATTTGTACCCTGCTTTGTTCCTGCTCACGCATAGTGGCATCGAGATCCTGGACTCGCGTGCGCGATTCGGTAAGCGATTGTTCCAGGCTCACACGTTGTGACAACAGCTCCTTAAGCTCAGCCTCCTGACCCTCAATCGGTGCGAGGCTTTGTTGTATCAGCCCTTGCAGGTCTTCGCTGCGTTGCTGCAAATGGCCTAACTGCTCTTCCATGCGCTGCAACGCCTGTTGTGTCTCAGTGCGGGCGGTCTGCATGGAACCCAGCTTCAGCGCCAGCTCATGGGTCTTGATACGTTGTGCCTGCAGTTGTTCACGGCTCTGCTTGAGCGCATTATGAAAACCTTCGCGTTTACCACTAAGTACATCACGTTGATCGCCCAGCAGGTTCATCTGCTCCAAGGCCTGATTGCGGGCGGCGGTCGCCTCTTGCAGGCCCAGGGAATCATGCTCGTACTGCTGCTTGATTTCCGCCAGCTCATCAGCCAGCTTCATGCGGCGTGCATTGACCTGCTCGAACTGATTGCGATGATGATCCACTCGTGCCTGAGCCTGGGCATGCAGACGCTGCACACGATTGTGTTCTACCTGTAATTCTTCGCGAGCAGCCTCCTGCTCCGATAGAGCCTGACGCCCCTGTTGCAGTTGCTGTTCAATCTCATTGACAGACTCGTCCACATGCTGCAATTCCTGCGCGAGCGATTTGATCTCGCTCTCGCGTGCAATCACACCGGCATGTTCATCGGCATCGCGCGCCACACGCAACCAGTTTTTACCCAGCCACACACCATCACTTGTTACAACTGATTCACCTGCAGATAATTGCCCGCGCATATCAAGCGCCTGCTGCAACCCCGAAACAACGTATACACCTTCCAGCAAATCAGTTGCCGGACCAGGTGAGCGCAACTTGCCAAGCAAGGTTTCATACCTGCCCTGCTGCGGTGTTGTAGAAGATGCACTGGAATCCAGCAATACCAGGCTGCCGTGCTCGAGCCTACCCAGTGCGTCAGCCACCGCATCGACATCATCGGTACAGACAGCCTCAAGGTATTGACCCAATACGGTTTCGACGGCACGTTCCCAGCCGGATTCAACATCCAGCGTCTCTGCCAAACGCGGCGCAGATGTCAGACCCTGTTGCCCCAACCACTGACTTACAGCCTCCTGCTGTTTACCTAGTGCAGCTTCCTGTAAGGCTTCAAGTGAAGCTAGACGCCCCCGCAGAGTCTGTGCTTTTTCGCGCGCCACATCGAGTTGATGACCTAGCTCCTGATTACGGCTGCGCTGTTGGTTAATAGTATCCAGGGTGTTTTGCAGGTTTTGCTGGTGCGAGTCGGCCTCACCTTTAACCTGTGATAAAAGAGTCCCCAGGTTTTCCAATTCGCTTTGCAAGCTTTCAGTCGAGATACTGTTATGTTCTTCAGCAAGGCGTTCCCGGCGCTCGGCGAGCTGCGTGATCTGGCGTTCGAGATGTTCGATGCGGGTACGCTCGACCTGTGCCGCCTGTTGCGGCTCAGCTGCACGCTGGTTTAGATCCTCCCACTCCTGTTGCCAGGCAGCCATAGCCTGTTCAGCTTCTGCACGTTGCGCCTCCTGACGCTCCTGTTCAGCCTGCAATGTTTGCAGTGCGGGCTCTTCGTCTGCAATGTCCTTATCCAGTTGCACCAGTCGCTCGCGATCCTCACGCATTGCTTGCTGAGCACCTTCCAGCGCCTGCTGCACCTGCTGGCGCTCTTCCTGCTGACGTTCGTGCATCGCCTTATTGTGCTGGATGGATTGCTCGACCCGCGAGATATCGCTACCCAGTTTGTAATACTCGCCCTGGACCTTGTTAAAGGATTCATTGGCCTCGGCATGCTCGACACGGCTCTTTTCAATTGCCGTCTCGATTTCACGCAGCTCAGCGACCACTTCCTCGAAACGGGTCTCCTTTTCCTTTACTTTCTGCTCACGCGCCCTGACGTCTTCGTCCTGATGCTGCCAACGCAGGGCCAATAACTCGGCGCGCAGCTGGCGTTCAGATTCTTTCAGCTCTTTATACTTTTCCGCTGTCTTGGCTTGGCGTTGTAATTTCTCAAGTTGTTTCTCAATTTCCTCTCTTAAATCATTGAGTCTTGATAGATTTTCACGAGTATGGCGGATCCGATTTTCAGTTTCACGGCGGCGCTCTTTGTATTTGGAGATACCCGCGGCCTCCTCAAGATAGACACGCAGCTCTTCCGGCTTGGCCTCGATAAGGCGCGAGATCATACCCTGTTCGATGATGGCGTAACTACGCGGCCCCAAACCTGTTCCCATGAAGATGTCGGTAATATCGCGCCTGCGACATTTGACACCGTTGAGGTAGTACTTGGATTGACCGTCGCGCGACACTGAGCGGCGTATGGAGATTTCATTGTACTGGGCGTATTGTCCACCCACCTGACCATCGCTGTTATCAAAAATCAGTTCGATGGAGGCTTGTCCGACTGGCTTGCGGGTATTGGAACCACTGAAGATGACATCTTCCATGGTATCGCCACGAATATGCTTGGAACTCTCGCCCATGACCCAGCGCACGGCATCAATGGTATTGGACTTGCCGCATCCGTTGGGGCCGACGATGCCGACCATGTCACTGGGAAAATCGATAGTTGTCGGATCAACAAAGGACTTGAAGCCCGACATTTTCATTTTGCTAAGACGCATTTAGGTGTGTTCCAAGGGTAAAATAGTATCTGTTATAACAATTTCTAATCTTTACGGAGTTAAACCATGCCCAGCCAGCCAAGCAAAGAACTGGAAACCTTCGACAACCCCGAACCCGGGCGCGATTATACCATTCGTATCCAGGTGCCAGAGTTTACCTGTCTTTGCCCTAAAACCGGCCAACCCGATTTTGCAGAACTGCTTATCGAGTATATTCCGGACAAATTATGCGTCGAACTCAAGGCCCTCAAGATGTATGTCTGGTCATTCCGCGACGAAGGCGCCTTCCATGAAGCCGTAACCAACCGCATTCTTGCCGACCTTGTTGAGGCCACTGCCCCCCGTTTTATGCGCCTGACTGCTGATTTCAACGTACGCGGCGGCATATATACCGTCGTAGTCGCAGAACATCGCAAACCCGGCTGGCAAGCACCCGCAGTCGTTACTCTACCTTAAGTACTACGCGCACAGTGTGAGCCATGCCGCGTGATCCACGCCTTTTTATAGGCCTCGATCTGGGTACCTCGGGTTGCCGCGCCTGCGCCATCAACAGCGCTGGCGTGCCCGTCGGCGAGCATAGCATCCCTGTGCCGAAACCCGAAATCGACGGCACGCATCACGAGCAGTCGCCCTACTCATGGTGGATAATCACATTAAATACACTTGATAACTTGCTGAACAAAATAGATAAAAAAAATATTGCATCCATTGCGGTCGACGCCACGTCCAGCAGTGTCATGCTAACAAATAATCAGGGCGAACCGTTAGGCCCTGCACTGATGTACAACGATGCCCGCGCGCAACAACAAGCCAAAGCGATTAAGGCCGTCGCACCGCCAGACTGCGGTGCACATGGCGCAAGTTCCAGCCTCGCCAAGGCGCTTTGGTTAATAAATAATCAACAATCCGAAACAATTTCACAGATTCTGCATCAGGCGGATTGGATTGCAGGTTGCCTCAGTGGATCCTGGAACATTAGTGACGAAAATAACGCACTTAAGCTAGGTTACGACCCCGTCAAACGCCAATGGCCGGGCTGGCTACAGCAACTGGGAATCGAAAAGGCGTGGCTGCCCAGGGCATACCCACCCGGCACCCCATGCGGCAGTCTCTCATGCGCCATCGCCAGACAACTCGGGCTACCTGATGGCGTACAGATTGTCACTGGCACCACCGACAGCATCGCAGGTTTCATCGCCACTGGCGCCAGCCTGAAGGGCGAAGCCGTGACCTCACTGGGTAGCACACTGGCCATCAAGATCATCAGCGATAAAGCCGTATTCACCCCCGAATACGGTATCTACAGCCATCGCCTGGGCGATCTGTGGCTGGCGGGCGGCGCCTCCAATAGCGGCGGCGCCGTTTTGCAGCATTATTTTGAGCAGGCCGAACTCGATGCCATGACGGCGCTACTGCGCCCTGAACAACCGACCGGACTGGATTATTACCCACTGACCCACAACGGCGAGCGCTTCCCGAGCGCAGACCCGGAGCGAGCCCCCCGGCTCGAACCCAGGCCCGACGACCCCGTACAGTTTTTCCAGGGCATGCTGGAAGGCATCGCTAACATCGAGTACCTGGGATATCAGCGACTCGCTGAACACGGCGCGCCCTATCCAACTAAAATCTACACCGTGGGTGGCGGTTCCAATAACCCCGCCTGGCAACAAATCAGGCAAAACCGGCTCGGCGTGGATGTCGTACGAGCACAACACACCGAAGCCGCCTTTGGTGCAGCCTTACTGGCCCGACAAGGTATTTTGAACGCAACAGAATTCCAGTAATCCACGTAAATAAAAAATATCGTCATTCCCGCGCAGGCGGGAATCTAGTAAACAATTGGTTTATATTCAGCCCTGCTCACTGGATTCCCGCCTGCGCGGGAATGACGAATTTATGGGATAGTAGTGACGCATACACCTCATAGAAAATAACTCCAGAACCAACACACTATGATTAAAGAACTCCAACAAGGCGCCCATTACGTCACCCGCGGCTTCGGCCTCCTTAACCAACGCGGTATCCGTCCTTACGCCCTCATCCCCTTACTGATAAACAGCATCTTGTTTTCCCTAGTGATCTGGTACGGTGTTGATCGTTTCGAGGTACTGCTGGACTGGTTATTACCTTCATGGCTAGACTGGGCGCGATACCTCCTGTGGCCATTATTTGTGATCCTCACCCTACTTATCGTGTTCTACACCTTTACACTGATCGCCAATCTGATTGGTGCACCCTTCAATGCTCTACTCGCTGAAAAGTTAGAAGCGAAACTGACGGGGCAAGCATTACCCGAATTCAAGGGTTATTGGTATCTACTAAAGAGCATTAACACCGCCATCTTCAACGAACTGAAAAAACTGCTTTATCTGGCCGCCTGGATACTGCCGTTGTTATTGCTCTTTGTGATTCCAGGCGTAAATCTGATTGCCCCCTTCGCCTGGTTTATATTCAGCGCATGGATGCTGGCCATCGAATACGCTGACTATCCCATGGGTAATTACGATATGAAATTTACTGACGAACGCCGTTTGTTGAAACAAAACCGCCCCCTCGCACTCGGCTTTGGTGGTGCGATGATGCTGATGACCTCGATACCGATCCTGAACTTCATCGCCATGCCGGTGGGTGTGGCAGGCGCAACCGCATTGTGGGTGGAGCGCTTGCGCAAGCAGGCGATTGATGACCAGCAATTATTTAAACCGCACTGATACCGGCGTATTGTAAGCAAAAAAGTTAATGTCAGATCAAAAATATGTGATGGCAGTTGCCTCACAAATGAGAAATGAAGGATTTAAAGAACAAGCGGTCATTCTTGAAAATACAGCAAAACTCCCATGCAGAACTGCCTGGGGATGATTGGGTGAATTAGGTTATGGTGTTGCAAAGATTAATAGCGCAGGTTCACTGCCTGAAGAAATTAATAAAAAAATTAGGGAAAACATTATCAACTTCAAAGCCATTGAATCCTTATGTCTAAGAATTTGATAACCATACATAGCAAGCGATTTGACCTTGACTCCTGTTGATCTGAGTTCGAACTATGTCCTATTACAACCCTCGGTCAATCAACCAGTAAAAACGATAAGGGGGAATCACCAACTGATCCTTGAACTGTGTCGGCGACTCGCCGGAATAAAGATCTTGCAGTTGACTATACTCAAAATGCCCGCGATTACTTAGATCGCTCAGAGTAAGCGACTGGGGTGAATCATCAAAATTACCCGCGACCAGCACATTGTCGCTTGGCAGAAACGGATTGCTGCGCATGAACACGAACAAATGCGGGTTGCCGGTCTCTATCAGTTCACGGTTGTTATAGTCAGCGAAAGCGGGCGTGCTCTTGCGCACGGCGATCATCTTTTGCAGACCTTCAAATATACGTTGTTCCACTGAGCCGCGCTGCTTACGCAGACCCGCCTTCTTCCAGTCTATCTTCGGGCGATGCATCCATCGGTTGTCGTGCGCCTTGCTGCTGTCGTCTACGAAACTGCAGTCATTAAGCGTGCCGATCTCATCGCCATAGTAAAGTAATGGGATACCACCGAAAGACAGAACCATGCTGTGCAGCAACAGGATGAGATCTATGCATTGCTGCACGTGTTCATTGTCACCGCTCTCCAGCGCGACCTCCAGACCAACCAATGAAGCGAGTGAACCTGATATACGCGCATCACCGGTCTTGTCGTTGCGGCCGAAGGGCTGGCCGCGTGCGGGTGAATCATCAAACACCCCGGTAAAGTAATCCACCAGGAAACGGCGGTGAGCATAGGGGTGGTAACCGGCCTGCACAATGTCGGCATCATCGAATCCCAGGCCAATATCATCGTGACACCGCACATAATTAAGCCAGGTGGCTCGGTCCAACTTGTCAGGAAGGCTGAGGATGCCCTGGTTGAGCAATTTAGTGTTTTTGGTTGCCACCGCATCCCACATCAGGGCCATAAAGGTAGCGTTGTAGGCGATTTCGCATTCCTTGGCGATGATCGCATCCTCGCCGAAATACTTGGCAATCTCTACCGGCGCGACGATGGCCTCAGCGATGAACAACACACCCGGCGCGGTCACCTGACAGCAGTCTTTCATCAACTGCAGGATGAGATGCGCCTCACGTTCGTTCTGGCAGGTGGTGCCGATCTTCTTCCACAGAAAAGCGACCGCATCAAGGCGTACGATATCCGCCCCCTGGTTCGCCCAGAAGAGGATGATGTCCAGCATCTCAATGAACACTTCGGGGTTGCTGTAGTTCAGATCCCACTGATAGCTGTTGAACACTGTCATCACCCACTTATCCATGGCATCGTCGAAGGTGAAGTTTCCTGGTGCACTCTCTGGAAAAATTTCCGGCATGGTCTCCTCAAACATGTTCGGGATATCGCGGTTGTCGAAAATATAATAGTAATCCTGGTATTTCTGCTCACCGGCTCGTGCACGGCTGGCCCACTCGTGCTCGTCAGAGGTATGGTTCACCACCACGTCCAGGGTCAACAGGATATTGCGCTTGCGTAACGCCTTTGCGAGGGACTGTACTTCCTCCAACGTACCGATGCGTTCATCCACGTCGTGAAAGTTACTGACTGCGTAACCACCATCGCTAGCCTCTTTGGGACATTCCAGGATGGGCAAGACATGCACCATGTTAATACCCAGTTCCTGAAAATAACTGAGCCGCGACTTGAGGCCTTGCAGATTATCCGCGAAGCCATTGGCATATAGCGCCATGCCGACCCATTCCTGGCTAAGAAACCAGTTGTGTTCCTGCTCACGCACTCTGTCCAGCTCTTTCAAGGCACTGTCACGCGTGATGTACTGGGCCGCCATGACTTCCACCAGTTTCACCATCTGGCTTTCGAAGTCATCGCGTTGGCCATAGAGGTTATGAGACAGCGAATAAATGGCATAAAAGTTCGCGCCCAGGCGAGTGTAAAAGTGGCGTAGGTCACGTTTACGGATTTCGGGCTTGAGCTTGTCAAGAATTTTGTTCAGTAGTGAGTGTGATACCTGTTCGTACATAACTGCAGCAGGCCATTCAGGCCACAAGGCTCCATTCATTGATAAAAGGTTGATAAAAGGCCGTGTCGCACACAGTGGCGCCACGATTGCCGACCAGCTTGGATGCAAACGCCTGCGCCCGCTGTAAGGTGAGATCCAGTGCCCAGTTATTCGCCAGGCCGAGGATCATCACCGAGGCGAAGGCATCGCCCGCACCTACCGTATCCACCACTTCTATATCCGCCTCTGGCTGTATCTCGAAATGGTCGCCACTTGCGGTCATGACCTCAGCACCTTCGGAACCACGAGTCAGCACCAACCCCTGCAGCCCGTATTCAGCGAGAAAGCTGGCTGCCTTCGCTGCACCCGCCTCTTCCAATGGATACAGCAGATCCAGTTCATCGGTATTGAGCTTGACCCAATGCGCTTCCTGCACCATGGCCAATACCTGTTCACGCTGCCACCAGGGCGGGCGTAGATTGACGTCGACAAACACCGTATCGGGCTTGCAGTCTCTGAGACTTTCGACTGTCTGTTTTGAAATTGCATCGCGCAACGCCAGGCTACCGTGATATAACAGGCGGCAAGCTACTGCCGCGGGTTGTTCGATCATATCGTAAGCACAAGGCTCAACGATGTCGTACACGGGTTCACCATCAATAAACTGAATACTGACGCGACCGGTTGGATGCTGTGTGTCGGTCTGCATGCCGTCTGTATTCATACCCCAGTCACGCATCGCGGTGTGTACGGCCTCACCTTCAGGGTCATCACCCACCCGACTGATGAAGTACGGTACCTGGCCAAAGGCCTGCAGGTGCCAAGCCACGTTAAAGGGCGCGCCGCCGAGTACGCGTTTGCCATCCGGGAAATGATCGAATAGCACCTCGCCGAAGATGCATAGACCGAGGCGTTTCATGCCTGTTGTTCTACCACAGTGAACGCCATCCAGTCCACGGAGTGCGGATGATAATGGGCGATACCCTCCAACATGCCAGCGCTATAGTTGCCGTTCATGCCCATGAAATGCCCCTGCGCGATATAAAGCTGCTGACTATGGCCCTTCTCTGCAGCCAGGCGAAGTGCAAGCTCGCGAACATCCGGCTGACTATTGGCCACCAACACCGCAGGGATCGGGCTGGCCAGCACTTCCATATCGTTGCCACTGTCGCCACAAAACACAGTATTTTGGTACGTAAAGCCGTGGTGTTTCATGAGTGACTCCAGCGCGTGGTATTTAGACGCTCGCGCCGGCAGCACGTCGAGCAGACCGACGCCCGCCGGCTCATCGATGCTCCAGATCAGGTTGGCATTCACGTCTTCCGCTTCCAGCCGCTGGCAGATCGACGTTGACAGAGATTGACGATCACTTTGCAAAGCCAGGTAATAGCTCAGTTTGTACTCGTTCTGTTTGTCATCTTCCTGCGGACGCAGCGCAGGCAAATCGTGCAGCATGGCCCTCAAGTCGCCATGGGTCTTGCCTCCCCAATCCTGGGCGATCTCCTCCTCCCAGCTTCGCTGACGTGCCCAATCCTGTTGCAGCCCGACGTGGTAGATGGTGGTACCGACATCCCCCACCACGAAGTCCGGCAGTGGCAGGCAGTAATGAGTTATGGCCTTCTCCACCAAGGCGCGGTGACGTCCGCTGACATAGGTGAGTGTAACCTCGGGTCGTGCCGCCAGCGCCGCAAAATGCTCTCTTGCACCCGCTGACTCGGGCTGTGGGCCATTAGGGATTAATGTGCGATCGAGGTCAGTGCAGATAAGGAGTCGCTCTGCCATCATGTCTTCGGCACCTCACAAGCACTGAAGAAATCATAGTGCCCGATGGCCTCCAGGATGCCCTGCGCATAGGGTTGTCCAGCGAAATAGATGCGTTCCTGATCCACCAGCTGGGATAGTTCTTCGTGATGTCGATTGCCCACCACTACGGCCAGAGTGTTGCCGCGCATCATGTCTTCGTCGGCCCCCGAGCCACCCACTGCAAGGATGTGTTCGAGGGGAATGTCGAGTCGTTGGGAAACATAGCGCAGCGCCTGCCCTTTGGAGGCGCGTGACGGTATGATATCGAGGAACTGACCAAAGGAGCACAACACATTTGCAGTCAGTTCCTTTTGCCGAATCATGGCGATAATCTCATCTACCTGGGGCGCCTTCTGAGGATCGTAGTAATACGACAGCTTGAACGAAGACTGTTCAGTCTTGGGCTGCGGTTTAAGGCCGGAAAGTTCAGTCATTACCCGGCGCACTTGCTGTGGGTTCCATAGGTGATCGATGTGATCGGCCCAGTAGTCATCCTCGGTCAGTGACTGGCCATAATGGATACGCGTACCCAGGCTGCTGATCAGCACGTCTGGCCTTGGGATACCGTGTTTTTTCATCAACGCCAGTGCGCTATCGATGCGCCGCCCGGTGGCGATACCAAAAATGACGCACTTGCGGTTCTCACGAACTGTCTCGACGAAGCGCTGTAGAGCTGTGGGGCTGCCTATCAGGTTCTGATCAAGATCGGTGAAGATGGCGCGATCTCGGTAACGCAAAGATCTAGGCGCCGGTCGTTGGCTAGGGATAGCTTGATATTTACGAGTCAACCCTCGGATCTTGGACAGGTAGCTATCGACATGGGCCTGCCAGGAATAGTGTCGCCGTACACCCTCAATGCCATTGCTGGAAGCACGAGACCAGGCATTGCGATCCCGCAGCAATTTAAGCAATGCATCTGTGATGGCAACCTTGTCCAACGGATCCACCAGTTCACCGTTGTTGCAATTGGCAACGATGTCCACAGGCCCACCGTTTTCTGTCGCCACCACTGGCAGGCCGCTGGCAGCGGCCTCCAGCAGGGTCAAGCCGAAGGGTTCAGTAAGTGCCGGGTTAATGAACACACCGCCCCCCGTTGCGACCAAGCGGTAAATATCCGGCACCTCATTGGCGCGATGACTCTTGGGGATAGCTACCTTGCCATAAAGATCATAACTGTCGATCAATAGCAGGATGTTGGTCAACACCGACTCGGCACCGGCGTCCATATCACGAATATCGTCGCGTACGCCGGTGACGATCAGCAAGTTGGCCGACTGTTGTAGAGCATGCGATTCACCGTAGGCCTCGATCAGTGTGAGGATGTTCTTGCGCTCATCAGGCCGTGACAGTGCCAGTATCAACGGTCTTTGCGGATCTGTGAGAAAACGATCTACCTGCGCCGCAAAGGCGATCTTTTCACCCTTCAACGGCGGATGAAACTGCTGCAGATCTGTGCCGGGCGGAATAACCGACATGCAATTTGGATCATAGTAATTATAGAGCCCGTACTGTTCCTCTATCTCGTTATGAGTGCTGGTGATGACCAGAGCGGCGTTGGCCAGCACTTCCTCTTCGGCATCAATGCGTCGTTCAATATTGTAGGTTTGCTCAATCTCCTCACGCGAAAGTCCCTTTGCCAACAGACGTTTACGTTTATCGCGACCTAACGAGTGGCCGGTATGGATAAGCGGGATGCCGAGCAGATTAGCAAGCCGCACACCCACATAACCCGCATCCGCGTAGTGAGAGTGCACCAAGTCAGGCATGCGGGGCTGCTCGTTAAGCCAATTCACCAGATTATCCAAAAAGCTGTCTAGAGAGTCCCACAACTGTTCCTTGGGAATGTACTCCTCTGGCCCAGCTTCGAGACGCACGATACGTGCCTTGCTTGTCATGGTTTCAATGGGCATGGCATAGTCATCGCTGAGCAACGAATCGACCACTCGCCGTGTCACGAGATCAACACGCTCGATGTCGTCATGCTCGGCCAAAGCCCTGGCCAGATCCACCACGTACTTAGTCTGTCCACCAGTGTCGGCATCACGCCCGAGTTCCAGATCATGACCCCGGATCAGACCGTGGATACTGATTAGAAGTAGATATTTCCCTTTAGTGTCAGTATTCATGTGCACTGTTTAGCGATTTGTTGAGATAGTATATATTGATCCAATATTCGATATATCGCGACGAAGTAAAATCAAAGTCGAATGCTAACACTATTCCAAAAAATGGATATACAACACCATGATACAAATCATGAATTCCTTTGCCAAACCGATTAGTATAATAAGTGGAATAGCACTTTGAGGGGAGCGCTGAGAAAAACAACTGGAATCCTGCGTAACGTGTCTGATAGTCTCATAATCTAAACTACGTAACCCCGATATACTACGGACATCTTCTTCTAGGGAAAGGCTTACATGAACTATTACATACTACCTGTAACCGCCTGTGTATTCCTTGTATGCAGTTGTGCTGATACACATAATGGCAGCAATACTGAGACCCAGGCCGAAAATTCTCGTACTCAGATCATGAGTAAAAAAGAACAGGACGCCATAACGGCATTGAAATGGCTGGATACGGCGAACCCGGCTGAAGATGCCCGGCACGCGATCGCGGAACAGCGCTTTGTGCTATATCTGGCTGGCGGCAAAGGCGGTGACGCTGCAGGTATACCTGAAACTCAACAGGTGGAGGCATTGCAACGATGCGAAACACAACCCCTGCCCGGCGTTACTGACACCGTTTATGGTAATGAACACCTGCGTTACTTGCAGCGCGCCCGCGACTATGCGGCGCAATTCAATGCCATTATGTCAACGGCCTGTACCGCGCGTTGACAGTAACCATAATCATTCGCCCAAAAGGTACAAGCAAAAACAACAGCATTAAAGCACTCAGGCTTCCGCCTCCCCCCCCACCACTGGGAGGAAATACTGGCGGGGCAATGGTTACTGTCACTGTTGCGGTGCTTTGCGCACCCAACGCGTCCTCCATGGTATAGGTAAATGTTTCAGTGCCAGAAAAACCCGTGGCTGGCGTATAGAGCAGTGTGTTATTTATCGTATTGCTGCTAAGCGTGACCGCACCACCCTGGTTGAGGGTGCCAAATGAAATTATACGCTTGGTATCACCTGCATTCTGATCTGTATCATTCGCCAACACATTTAAGATGTTATCGCTGCTGTTTTGATCAACATTATAACTATCATCAACTGCATTCGGCGGATAGGCTGTTACGCTAACCACGGTTACTATGACGGTAGCCGTGCTTTGCAAAGCTGCTGCATCCTGCATGGTATATGTAAATGTTTCCGTACCAGCAAAACCGGGGGCTGGTGTGTACACAAGGGTATTATTATCAGCAGTGCTGCTTAGTACTACCGTACCCCCCTGGTCAGGATTGCTGGAACTAACGATACGCCGGGTATCACCACTGTCCGCATCTGTATCATTTGCCAGCACATCAATTATATTATTACTACTGTCCGCATTTGCAGTAAATGTGTCATCGACTGCCACGGGCGCACTATTGCTAGGGTCAGAGTAAGTGAAGCTGGCATCGGAAATATCAAAGAATATATTATCCGAACACTGTAATTTAATGCGTGCAGTACTTACGCCAGCTCCGGGTAAAGTAACAAGTTGGCTGCCATCATTGGGTGTTGCAGTTAGCAGTGTTGTATTGAATGTAACGCCATCATCCGTTGATAACAGAATGTCCACATTCGAACAGTTGATGGGAGCAACGTCCGTCTTGGCGACATCCCAGGTTACGGTTACAGTGTCGCTCGGAAACTTCCCACCATTCGGTGCTGTTATGATAAACGGTCCAGCCAGGCTACTAACACTGAGGACGGTATCATCTTCTGCAACACCGCCGAAGCCATCGCGTACTGTCAAACGGAAATTCAATGCGCGATCGGTAACCGGTAGTGACTCACCCTTATCTCTGGTATCGATGTTATTACGTATGTCGTCATAATTGGGAAATGTCCTCACAGGGTCACTACTGGGAAGAAAGGCACGGAATATCACCCGGTCACCGTTATCAACCCACTGGGACATACTGGAAGTTGACCCGCCGGTATCCATTTGCTCCCAGGAGTAACTTAATGCATTCCCATCACTGTCGCTGGCGATCCCTGATAGGGCAAATGGGGTATTCGCGGGTATCGAGTAGTCGGCGCCTGCATTGACATTAGGCAGCGTGTTTCCGCTAGTGCTCAGTGCGGAACAACTGGCACCTGTTCCTGAGAAGGTAAATCCCCGTATTTCAGCAATACTCCCCGCATGGAACATTGCATCACCCTGGTTCTGCAGGTTTTCAGGCGCACATATACCGGCATAGGCCATAATCGTTGAGCCGCTACCAGGTTCATAGGCTGTTGACTGATTACGGTTACCAGAACATGAACCCGAAGTGCCGTTAAAAGTGTGTTGTGCGCCGAACTGATGACCGATCTCATGGGAAACATAATCAACATCAAAACGGTCACCTACGGGCTGCGCTATTCCGGTTGCACCCCAGGCCTTGTTGCTACCACAGGTTACGCCAAATCCTGCCAGACCACCGCCCCCGGTATCCAACACATGTCCAATATCGTAATTTGCACTGCCAATCACGGTATTGAGTGTCGTCTGGTTCTCGCCGATCATTGCAGCAGGATCACTGCCCGTATACGGATCTGTAGTGGGGTCGGTAAAAAGAACTTGATCGTTGTTAGCGACCAGCATCATGCGCACCCCGAGATCATTTTCATAGATCTGGTTAACGCGATTCAAGGTGGTGGTAACAGCGGATAAAGCATCTTGTACGGTACCACCATGAAATTGCGTATATTCACCCGTCGCCGCAATTGCAATCCGGTAGGTGCGCAACTGGTTATCTGCAGCCAGCGCAAGCTGTACATCAAAAGCAGCAGCCACATTTTCGACCGACTTTGCAGCATTCCCATGAAGATGACAAAATTTCTCCGGGCGCTGCTTATCGGCTGGATTGTAGTCGCGTGCGTAATAGCTGAGATAATAATGCCCGCCTGAATTTTTCCTGGGATCGATGTAAACCATGCCTTTGCTGGTAGCCAAAACGCCATGGAATCCTTGTGGCGTCATATCCAGCCTGCCAGAAACATTTTTTCCTCGCGCCACATAGGTTTTGATTTCAGGATAACGTTCAGCAAGCGCGGGTTCCATGATCGGAGATTCTTCAACAGCAACCTCGATCATTTCTCCATTCGGTAGCGGCAAGGCGAGCAGCCTATCCCTGTTGTCCAATGCAGAAGCAAAACCCTCAGGCAGGCTGTTGGCAAGCAGAAACTTCATAGCCTCATGGTCTAACATGAGTTGTCGGGAGTGAGCGGGCATCAATGACGCGCTTGACATAACTGTCACGCTCTGGTCTTTTTGAGGAAGATCCGTCCATAGCGACTGTGCCAGTACAGGTTGACACAACGCAATCAGCCAACAGAACATCAGACGTGAAGAAAAACGCGAAAAGGAAGTCATAAGCATATTTTCATAGATCAAATAATGGGGTTAAATTGGCAGTCCAAGATTCGAATCAATCTGTTCTGCTGGTTACTTCCAGAAGATGATATCCAAATTGTGTCTTTACCGGCCCCTGAACAGTATTGGGTTCTGCGCTAAACACCACCTCATCAAATTCTTTAACCATCTGCCCCGGACCAAATTCACCCAGGTCACCACCCTGCTGCCCTGACGGACACCTGGAATGTTGTTTAGCCACATCGCCGAAGTCAGCGCCACTGGCTATTTGATCCTTAAGCTCATTACACTGGGCTTCTGTTTCTACCAGTATATGTCTTGCGCTTGCTCTTGCCATGCTCTACTCCAAGTCATATTAGTAAATATCAATCCTAGGGATTTGTTCTTTATCCCACCATATCTTAACTACAGGTTAGTGGGTTGGACTAAGTGTAACGCTGTTCAACAATTCTTTTCTAATGTTACCGCGTTGGGCATCGCACTGCTCAGCCCAACTTGCACGTCTGGTTTGGGATTGATTCTAGTATATCGAGACAGTAGTTATACCTTAAGCCAAAGCGGCTATGCCAACCATTTACCCATACGTTTTATACCTTCTTTCAGGTTCTCCATAGAGGTTGTATAGGCAAAACGCACGTGTTTTTCGGCCTGGTGCTCACCAAAATCAATGCCGGGGGTAATCGCAACACCGGCTTCCTCGAGTAGTTTCTCCGCAAAACTGAAGCTATCATCCGTGAAGTGTTCACAGTTGGCATAGACATAGAACGCGCCTTGCGGCACCACAGGAATCTCAAATCCAAGTTCACGCAGTGCCGGCACCAGGAAATCACGGCGTTGTTGAAAAACCTCACGGCGTTGCTCCAGTATTTCAATCGTTGCAGGCTCAAAGGCAGCAAGTGCTGCATATTGCGCCGGTGTAGATGCCGCCAGGAACAGATTCTGTGCAAGCCGGTCTATGGCGTCAACATAAGCACTTGGGGCCACCACCCAACCCAAACGCCAGCCAGTCATGCCGAAGTATTTCGAGAAGCTGTTGATGACAAATACATTATCACCCATGGTCAATGTAGTAGAGGGTTGATCGCCATACACCAGGCCATGGTATAGCTCGTCAACGATCATTACACCATTACGCCCTGCACAAAAACGTGCCATTTCAGCAAGATGCTGTTGCGGTATCAAGGTGCCGGTTGGATTGGCCGGAGTCGCAACCAGTGCACCAACAGAATCGTCACGCCAATGCTGGCTCAAAAGCTCGGGGTTTAATTGGTAGTTAGTCTCGGCACACACCGGCACATTGATGGCTGAGCCTTCGAATAAACGGGCAAAATGCCGATTACAAGGGTATGCAGGATCAGCCAGCAACAGGCTACTGCCTGGATCAATGACCGCTGCTGTCGTCAATATTAGTGCCCCGGAAGCACCTGGTGTCACTATAATCCGTCGGGGAGCAACCTCGACGCCATATCGATGTTGATAATATTGTGCAATTGCCTCGCGCAACTCGGGTAAGCCAGTTGCAGCTGTATATTGCGTCTTACCGTCCATCAAGGCCGCCTTGCCCGCTTCCACGATCGGTTGCGGTGTGCTGAAATCTGGCTCGCCGGCTTCCATATGAATAATGGAACGCCCTGCACGCTCCATATTTTTCGCTTGCGCCAGGATATTCATCACATGAAATGTACGAATGTCCTCCATGCGCTTTGCAAGATGTGCCGGCTTGTTCATAAATGACATCGTATCATGCCCTTCACCTTTCGCTAACTCTGTTCACTTGATAGCATATGACTATGATTCGATTTTCCATCATATTTCTTGGCCTGGTGGCACTCAATGCAAATGCTAACACCCCAGTTTCATTACCGGTACCGGGTGGCGTGGTGGTCATCGCGCTCGCTAAAAAAAGCGACCAACCACCCCGCGCCACTTATAACAAGAAACGCGTCAGCGTAGTCTGCAATGACTCGACATGGCAGGCTGTAGTGGGTATCCCCCTGTCTGCAAAACCCGGTCGGCACAACATAAAGGTGTCCTGGCCTGATAAAACTACCAGTACATACAACTTTCAGGTCGAAAACAAAGAATACGAAACCCGGCATATCACGATCAAAAACAAGCGCAAGGTGACGCCTTTACAGGAAGATATGGCGCGCATTAAAAAGGAACGCAGCATCAAGGCCAACGCGCGTAAGACCTGGACCGATAGCGCGGCCCGTTTTGATTTCATCAGGCCGGTAGAGGGTCCACTCAGCAGCCCCTTCGGATTGCAGCGCATCTATAACAATCAGGAACGCATACGCCGCCATACCGGCCTGGATTTCGCCGCCCCTGAAGGTACGCCTATCGTGGCACCCGCCGACGGCGTGGTCGTCGTCGCACATGACTTTTTCTTCAGTGGCAATATGGTATATCTGGATCACGGAAACGGATTTATTACATCTTATGCACATCTGAGCCGCATCGATGTCAAGCCCGGCCAAAAGCTGCAGCAAGGCGATCAACTGGGTGCGGTCGGCATGACAGGACGCGTCACAGGCCCGCATTTACACTGGACAGTGTTTCTCAATCAAACCAGCGTTGACCCCAGCCTTTTTATTGCAGACCAGCTTGTGACCCGTCCTTAGAGCCAATCCCGCACAGGTCATCGAATTCGGACGCGTCATGCTCCGGGTTGTGGATCGCGTGGCAGGTGCCAGGAGATGATGGTTGTCGCTATCAATACCGCAAAACCCAATATCAGTATCATTAAGGTGGGATCAACGTCGCGTGTGCTCGCCAGGGTGTAGAGCCCCACTGCAAACAACATTGCCAGGTTCTCAAAAAAATGTTGTATCGCCACCGCTCCGCCGCTACCAATAGTGTCATGCCCTACTTTTTGCAAGGCCGCATTGATAGGCACTACGAATAATCCACCGGCACAACCGATAATGAAGAGGACTATGCGCGCTGCCCACACATCCTGGACACCGCCTAGCAGGATAATAAAGATGCCCATCAGATAGGCTGCCAGGCGTGCGCGGCGCAGGTACTCCATGGGGATCAGTTTGGGCACCAGCGCCGCACCGGCGACAATGCCGATCGCGAGAAATAGTGTAAGTTCGGATATTTCTGTCGCATTGTTTAACATCAATACGATAGGTGCCCAGGCGATCAATATTACACGCAACACAGCTGCGACCCCCCAGAAGATACTGGCGCCCAACATCGAGAATCGCACCCGTGCGGTAGCAAAAAAACCTCGCGTCATACGCACAAAGGCGGGTAATGCAGCAACCTTACTCGCGCCCCGCGGTGGCAATTTGGGTATTAGTAGGGTGATGGCTGATGAAATGATGAATAATCCAACCACCATCACCAATGCAAGACTGGTACTGTAATCAGCCAGCCGCGCGCCAATGACGGTACCGGTAACGATGGCAACAATAGTCGAACTCTCAATCCAGCTATTGGCGCGCACCAATTCTCTGGAATCCACGAGTTCCGGAAGGATCCCATACTTGGCGGGACTGTAAACCGCAGCACCCACACCGATGACGGCATAGGCCAGCAGGGGTTCGATACCAAAGAGTATAGCAACCGCACCCAATGCCTTGATGAGGTTGCCAGTGATCAATACTCTGGGTTTGGAATGTTTATCCGCAAACACTCCCACCCACGGCGCCAGCACCACAAACGCCAACAGGAAAACACTCTGTAGTGCAGGCACATACCACTGCGGCGGCTCACTGAGTTTGAGTATCATCGCAATGGCGGTAAACAGAATCGCGTTATCGGCGAAGGCCGTCAGAAACTGGGCTATCAATAGCGGGTAAACACCACGATTCATACTTGCTGCCCCTCCGTGGCCAATGTTTCGAGCGCTTTGTAGTCGATCTTGCCGGTTCCCAGAACCGGTAATTTCTTGACCACCAGCAGTTTACGCGGGACGTTGATCTCACCGATGCCTTCATCGCGCGCAAACTTCAACAACTCGCTGCGATGGGCCTGCTGTTTCTCGGTGACCAATACAAGTTGCTCACCCTTGTGTGCATCTGGCAGAGCCACAACAGCGTGCAATTCATCTGGCCACAGGCGGCAAGCCAATTCTTCAACCGCGGTAAGCGACACCATCTCACCACCTACCTTGGCAAAACGCTTGGCGCGCCCCTGGATATAGACAAATCCACCCTCATCGAGCTTCACTATGTCACCCGTATCGTAACTGGGGACGCCATCTTCGAGCTGCGGCGGTACTAGCACAGCAGGATTGTCAGCCAGCAGATACCCCAACATGATGTTTGGCCCCTGCACATGTAAACGCCCCCCCTCTTCGACACCCGGGACCGGTTCAAGCCGGTACTTTATGCCAGGCAGGAAGCGTCCTACCGAACCCGGTTGATTCGCCATGGGTGTATTGGTGGTCAAAGCCGGACTGGTTTCGGTTGCTCCATAGCCCTCGAAGATACGCACGCCATAGCGATCTGACCAGGTACGTCGTGTCTGCTCTTGTAATTTTTCTGCTCCGGCGAACACATAGCGTACGCTGTAGAAATCGTAAGGATGTGCAAAGCGCGCGTAGCCGGACAAAAAGGTATTGGTACCAAACAGTATGGTGGCATTAATATCATAGGCCATTTCCGGCACGATACGGTAATGCAGTGGCGAAGGATAAAAGAAGGTGTATACACCCGAGATCAAGGGCAATAAAGTACCCCCTGTCAGACCGAATGAATGAAATATCGGCAAAGCATTCAGCACTCTGTCCTGTGCTGTAAAATCTACACGTGCGGCCAGTTGCTGGCGATTCGCCATTAGATTGGTGTGCGATAAGACCACGCCCTTGGGCGCCCCTTCTGAACCCGATGTGAACAACACCACTGCCGGGCTATCAGGATCAACCTTGCCGGCATAGCGATAGTAGGACAAGTCCGCAAATCGCATCGATAGCCATGCCAACAGCTTTGCAAAAACCGTGATCTCAGCGACGAGATCTTCTAGGTATAACAGGGTTGTTGTTGTCTGCAGTTGCGTGGCCACATCCTGAAGTTTCGCCATTTCAATAAAGCGGCGCGAAGTGATGACGGTATTAATCTGTGCTGTCTTACATGCCGACAGCATGCCATGCGCGCCAACTGTGTAGTTGAGCATAGCCGGCACCCTGCCAAATGCCTGCAGCCCCATAAATGCGATCACTGTACCGGTCATATTCGGTAGTAACACAGCTACATATTCACCCTCACGAGTATGCCCGGCAAAGGCACGACCAAGTGCATAGGCACCCGTGACTACACGATCATAGTTCAATGCCTTGCGTTGCACATCTTCCAGAATAACGTGACGTCCACCATGTATCTGCCGCGCATCCAACAATCCCTGGAACAGGGTCTTACGGTAATCACTGGTGGCAAACATCATTTCAGTCATTAGATCTGAGAGCATGCGACCGGCTTCACGGCGACGTGCGCGACCACGAAATTCAGAACCTGGTTCAAGCCGTACGGGCGACAATACCGTCAGTGTGATTTTCGGGAACCAGCGTATGCGCACGCGCCCACGCAATCGAGAAAAGGGCGTGTACTGGGCGCCATCGATGCGTACCGGTAAAATCATGGCACCTGATTTATCAGCCACCAGACCAGTACCGTCATAGATTTTCATGAGCGAACCGGTCACCGTGATTCTACCCTCGGGAAAGATAACGGCCTTGTTATCCTTTTGTAAGTAGCGGATCAAGGACTTGGTCGCCAAGGGATTGGCGGGGTCCATTGGGAAGCACTGCACCAGCAGTAGAAAAGGGCGAATCCACCAACGTTGCGCCATCTGTGTATTGATGGCAAATGTCAGTTTTTGCGGAAGATATAAAGCCAATAGTACTGCATCGATAAACGAAGTGTGATTTGCGACCACAAGCACACGATCACCCGCCTGATCAAAATGTTCCAGGCCAGAAATCTCAACCTTGTAAAGCAGCCTGAACAAGCTGCATAGCGCTCTCCTGAGCAAACCTATCATTAATTTGATCCCCTTAAGATATGATTGACTAACATCGCGTTATTTTTTCGGTGCACTAAGACCGGCCAGATAATTCCTTATCAGCGAATCCACTAATACGTTAATATTTTTTTCATCGGCATGTTCCAGTTTCCCGGTGATTCCCAACACACAAATGCCATGTACACCACTCCACAGTGCATTCGACGCCAGTTGTGTATCTATTCGTTGATTGCCAGTTATGTTTTCCAGTGCAGCTTCGATCAGGCCAAACAACTTCGTTACACGCGCTCTGAACCATTCAGGAGTTTCATCCCCTGCTGGCAGGCTGTGCTCAAAAACACTGGACCACAGATTACGATGCTGGTACGCAAAACGTACATACTCATGGCCCAGAATCAATACGCAGCTCTCCGGCTTACGGCAATGTGTTGCCGATTCAGACAACTGTTTGTAGAGATCATCCAATGTCGCGGCGTTGACGTGCACAATCAGTTCGTCCTGATTCTGAAACACGTGATACAACGTGCCTACGGTATAGCCAATTGCATTTGCGACTTTACGTGTCGTTAACGCCACCAATCCTTCACGCTCAACAATTTGGTGCGCTGCCTGGATGGCCATTGTCTTGATTTCTTCACGGCTATGGTCACTGCGTCTCGCCATTAATCTACCCCCATGTGGCAAACCCATTCTAGTTTACTGCTGAACAGCGTTCAAAAATCCACCTAAAGATATTGAACAATGATTAATTATAGGGTATAACACAATTAAACATCGTTCAATATAAAATATCGGGGTTAATTATTTGGTTTTTATTGAACACCGCTTAATTAAAGGAGAAAAAAGATGAGCATTTTCAGAAGGTTGGTCCACGCCCTTTCGGCATTATTATTATTTATGGTCGGTACTCAGGCCCTGGCTGCGGGTCTGCTGACCCCTACTGATGGCAGCCTTCCCGCTCTGGATATCCGTGAGCATCAGGTCAATGTCATCATTGAAGACGGTTATGCCATCACCCGGGTGGACCAGGTTTTCCACAACCCGCATCAGCGAGATCTGGAAGCGGTTTACTCTTTCCCGGTACCCGAGAAAGGCGCAGTTTCAGAGTTCACGATGTGGATCGATGACAAACCGGTACACGGTGAGGTATTGGAAAAGCAGCAGGCCAGGCAAATCTATGAGGAAGAAAAGGCCGCAGGACGTGAAACCGGACTGACAGAGAAAGACAGCTATAAGACCTTCGACATCAGTGTGAGCCCGGTGCGTGCAGGCCAGAATACCCGTATTCGTCTGGTATACCTGCAACCCACCCATATCGACACCGGTATCGGTCGTTACGTTTACCCACTTGAAGAAGGTAATGTCGACGAACAGAAACTGGCCTTCTGGACAGCCAGTGAGAGCGTGAAAGAGAAATTCAGTTTCGATCTGAAATTACGTTCGGGTTATCCAGTTGATGCCCTGCGCGCGCCCAACTCACCACAGGCTCTCATCAATCAACAGGACGACCAGCAGTGGCAAATGTCATTAAATAGGCAGGGAAATATAGCTAGCACACAAAATGATGCCGAAGGCGGCGCCACATCGACACCCATCAGCACCCAGACTTCTGCTTATACCCTCGATCAGGATATCGTGGTGTACTGGCGTCATGCAGCTAACCTACCCGGATCGGTGGATCTTGTTACTTACAAACCGGATGCAGCAAAGCGTGGCACATTCATGCTCAGCATCACGCCGGGTGATGACCTGAAGCCAATTGTCGAAGGGCGCGACTGGGCTTTCGTACTGGATTTATCCGGTTCTATGAACGGCGGCAAGTACAGCTCGCTTGCGGATGGTGTACAACGCGCGCTCAAGGCA
This sequence comes from uncultured Gammaproteobacteria bacterium, assembly GCA_947258875.1. GTDB lineage: Bacteria > Pseudomonadota > Gammaproteobacteria > CAMYKB01 > CAMYKB01 > CAMYKB01. Next base: position 27,077 of record CAMYKB010000014.1, read on the forward strand.
ATGTCACCACAAGACCGCTTCAGGATTGTCACTTTCAACAGTAATGCCAGGGAACTTACCTCAGGTTTCACGGCTGCGACGCCAGAAAATATTGCCCATTACAGCCAGTTGGTTGCCTCACAGCAACCGAATCAAAGCACCAATCTTTACGCAGGCTTAAAACAAGGGCTTGGTTCACTGGATGCTGACAGGACTACGAGTATCGTGCTGGTTACCGATGGAGTTGCTAATGTTGGTGTCACTAAACAGAAACAGTTCTTGGACTTGATACGTAAAAAGGATGTGCGTTTGTTTACGTTCATTATGGGTAACAGTGCAAACCGTCCGCTATTGGAAGCTATAACCAAGGCATCCGGCGGGTTTTCGGCAAGCATTTCCAACAGTGATGACATTGTCGGACAATTACTGCTGGCTGCCAGCAAGGTCAGCCACGAAACACTGCATGGCGTCAAAATAGACATCAGTGGTATTAAAACCTCTGATCTTACGCCACAAACTATCGGCAACATTTATAGAGGGCAACAAATAATAGTCCTGGGTCATTATACGGGAGACGGTAATGCCAGAGTACATATCAAAGCTAAGGTTTCCGGCGAGGATAAGGAATACACCACAGCCTTTAATTTTCCCGCACAAACCAACCTCAACCCAGAACTGGAACGGCTCTGGGCATATGCCAGCGTTGACGGCATGATGCAAACGATGAATGACTTTGGAGAAGAGGCAGACCTCAAACAAGCCGTCAAAGACCTGGCGTTGGAATACAGTCTGGTAACTGACTATACCTCCATGCTCGTAGTGAGGGATGAAGTATTCACAGCACGTGGTATTGAGCGCCGCAATCAGCAGCGACTGGCCACAGAACAAACGGCCCAACAGCAACGCGCACAGAGTCCGGTACAGTCGCGCAGGGTTGACACACAACAACCGATGTACCAGACACAGCGCGCAGATACCCGCAAACCCTCAGGCTCAGGATTTAGCGGCGGCGGTGCTTTCGATACTTGGATGCTGATGTTACTTGCCCCCGCACTACTATTCAGATGGACAAGACGTCAATAATAGAACACACACCTGAAGATCCGCCGTGGCATTAGTAGTTGTCACGGCGTTTTTATCCAATATTTACGCCACATAAAAAAAAACGGCTACTGCAGACGCAGTAGCCGTAAAAACTACGGAGGAGCAATGTAAACACTCTTACAATGCAGCACTTATACTACACCTTGTTCGAGCTATTAACTGTCATAAACTGTGTAATCATCGTTTATGTAACACTGTTTTACAACACACGGTATATACAAGCATTCAGTTCTTGGGCGATTTATCAATGACGCAAAAAAAACGGCTATTGCAGGTGCAACAGCCGTAATAACTACGGAGGCGCAATGTAGGTTTCATACACTGCAGTACATACATTACACCTGAAATGATAGACCGACTGTAACAAACTGTTACATTACATAACCTGTGACATTAGTTTACAAAGTCTGTGCCCGTCATCATAACAACCCTCATCTGCGCTTCTTGATATGCTTCATCAGGCGCTGGCGTTTATGTTCCTGGCGTGGTGTCAATGGATTTCGCTTTCCTGCATAGGGGTTATCTGCAGTCTTCAACTCGATCCTTACAGGCGCTCCCGTCAGCTTCAGCGCCTTCTGATAGTAATTCATCAGATAGCGTTTATATGAAAGTGGCAGACGTTCAGTCTGATTCCCATGAATGATGATGCGGAACGGGTTATTACCGCCCTGATGCGCATAACGGAGTTTGATCCGACGGCCATGCACCAACGGGGGCTGATGGTCGGCAACAGCCTGCTCTAACAAACGGCTCAGCTCAGGCGTAGGAGCCTTTAACATTGCAGAACGATAGGCACGCTTAACGGCATTCATCAAATGCCCCACACCTGTGCCGTGTAACGCCGAAATCATATGTTGCTCGGCAAAATTGATAAACGATAACCTGAGATCGAGTTCACGACGTATTCGTGTCCTGTCATCATCTCTTAGGCCATCCCATTTATTGACTGCAATGACAAGTGCACGCCCGGATTCCAGAATCATACCCAGCAATGTGGCGTCCTGTTCGGCAATACCCTGTTGTGCATCCAGTACCAGGATAACCACATCGCATGATTCTATTGCCTGCAGTGTTTTCACGATACTGAACTTTTCGATCGCCTGTGATACGCGACTGCGCCTGCGCACACCGGCTGTATCAATTAAGGTGTAATTCTGGCCATTACGCTGGAACGGTACCGATATACTATCGCGTGTAGTGCCAGGCATATCAAAGGTCACCAGGCGCTCTTCACCGAGTAAGCGATTAATGAGTGTTGATTTGCCGACGTTAGGGCGGCCGATAAACGCAATACGGATACCCTGCTCCAGTCTCTCCTCTATAGAAATAGCAGGTTGTAGTGGCAGCAGATTGCATAAGACCTGCATCATGGCCTTGATACCACGCCCGTGCGCGGCGGCGATTGCGAAGGTCTGTGCGATTCCAAGCCGGTAAAAGTCGGCGCTCGCCTGATCAGGGTCCATTCCATCGGTTTTATTAATGGCCATAACCAATGGCTTGTTATACGCACGCAGTTCCCTGGCAAGCAATTCATCTGCGGCGGTGAGGCCATCACGGCCATCAACAATCAACAAGATCAGGTCGGCTTCTTCAATCGCCAGCTTTGTTTGCCCTTCCATAAGCCGATCGATGGATTCCTGTTCACCACCAATGCCACCGGTATCAATAACCAGATAATCACGATCGCCCACCTTGCCATCACCGTATTTGCGATCACGGGTCAGACCTGGAAAATCCGCAACCAAAGCATCACGCGTACGCGTCAGCTGGTTAAAAAGAGTCGACTTGCCAACATTAGGACGGCCGACGAGTGCGATGACAGGTTTCATAAGGAGGTGACTCTAGGGGAATAATCTTACTGCCACAGAACAAGCAACATTACTCGCTATGAGTATCCGTTGCTGTGCCTGCCGCCTCACTGACAGTGGTGTCGAAGACAGACAATTTTCCGCCCGCATTGAGCACATAGACGCGCCTCTCAACAACTTGAGGTGGGGTAATAATGGCATCTCCTCCTGCACGGCTACGTGCGACGAAATGACCATCAAATATCGACAACCAATGTAGATAACCTTCACCATCGCCAACAACAAGATAGTTACCTATACTAGTAGGTGCTGACAGTTTTCTGAATTTCAGCTTGTCCTGCTTCCATACAGGCGCACCACTATTGCGGTCGAAGGCCAATACATTATCTTCATCATCTGTGACGTAAACACGGCTGACATCGATATCTAGTCCATTATGCGAGGAAAGCTCTCGCGACCAGAGTAACCTGCCGTCAGCCAGTGACACCGCTACCAATCTACCGCGGTAACTAGAGGCATACAGCACACCCTCACCGATCTTCATCTCACCATCGATATCGACGATTCTCTCAATTTCGGAGCGCCCAGCAGGATTAGCCACTGTAGTTTGCCACAGTGGCTTGCCCTGCCGCAGTGAATATACTGCAAGTTTACCGTCATCAAACCCTGTGACCACACCATCAGAGACGACGAGTGGGCGGCTCATTCCACGCAGGGTCAATAGCGGAGATTTGCGTTTGACCTGCCAGATAATCCTGCCGTCTGCGACATCCAGACCATGTAATTGACTATCATTGGTGCGCACTACCGCTGTCTCAGCATTCACATTGGATATCGCCATCACCTCGCTGCTGAGGCGTTGCCGCCAGAGCTCAACACCATTTTCCCGATTGACAGCAATCACATTGCCTTCCTCGGTACCCAACAGTAGTAATAGTGAATTTCCTGAGACTCCAGCAGAAATATCCGCGCCGGTAGACGCTGTCGAACCCTCATTAGCGCCATCCGATGCGGAGTCAGCCGCAAAAATATCTGACTCGAAACTCGTCCACGGTTTTTCGTTTGCTTCCGGGTTGGCAGTAGTCGTCGTGGCAGCACCCACATAACGTGTCCACAAGGTTTTCCCTGTAGCAGATTCCAGTGCAGTAATTCGGCCCTTTACATCGACAACATAAACATTATCACCTGCAAAATACGGGTACAGTTTGGCATACCGATCTTTAACACCTGAACCCGTGTCCTTATCCCAGACCTTATTAACATCAAGGGTTTGCTTGATATCAGTCAGTTCTGCCGGTTTGCGCAAATCATCGACACTCGCACATGCTGTTATCAGGAATGAAAACAGCAGTATTATGGAAGTCCGTGAAAGATATGAATTACACATGCGATATTCTCTGTCTGGAAAGCAGGCCTGATAAGTCAACATAAATTCAATCAAGAAGGATCGACAAGTGGTTTTTCGCCCAGGTCAGCACGCTTCATTTGCAGATATTCATTATTACCGTCCAGATTGAGAGCACGATCATAGGCTTCCCTGGCAGCATCAATATCACCTTTCCCCACCAGCACATCACCTCGGATCTCATCGCGTAAAGCATCATAGCTGGAGGCAAAATCACCTTCGATTATTTGCAGTGCCTCATCAAATCTGGATTGCGCAACATAAACTCGCGCCAGGCGCAGTCCAGCAATATCGCGCACGGTCTGTTGCGGGCTGTGTTTAATGGCCCAGAGTAACTGTTCAGCAGCAGCATCAAGTTGATCGGAATCTGCTTTTACCCTGGCCAATTCTAATGCCGCCAGCGAGGCATAGGGAGAAGACGCGAACCCATCCTGTAAGGCGGTCGTATTCTCAGCTGCAGTTTGTCGATCGTTAACCGCTATCGCTTGTGAGACGGCATTATAAAATGACGATGCAGTTTCAGCCTGTGTATGCTGATGTGAAACCCATGCACGCCAACCAAATAATCCACCGAGCCCCAGCACAGCCCCTGCAACCACAGAACGGCCGTTTTCGCTCCACCACTTCTTTATGGCCTCAACCTGCTCTTCTTCTGTATGATATCCGCTCACGTCTGTCTCCGGAATGTACGCTTTAATACGATCTCAAATATTTATGTAAGCCCTGAAAAAGTCTTGCATCACTTTTCAGAGACGAAAACCAAAAAATGTGACTCTCGGTTTCCGCCATTTTTCAATCATCCAGGTGATTAAAAAATGGCGGCGCATCCCCGCGCCGCAGTAGCCTCTCACTTAATATGAGGTTACCTATAATAATGCTGAGCGCAGATAACCAGCCAGCTGCTCACGATCTATGCTTTCCTGTGGTGTATCCTCACGCAGGAATTTAACTCCTACAGTATTATCTCTGACCTCATCCTCACCCAGGATGAGTGCCAGCCTCGCACCCGAGCGATCGGCACGTTTGAATTGGGCCTTGAAACTGCCTCCACCACAATTCATCATTATCCGTACACCTTCAATCTCGTCACGCAAACTGTCTGACAGTTGCATGGCCTGTACGTTCGCCTTAACACCCAGGGCAACCAGGTAAATATCGAGTTGCGTCAACTCCATGCCTGGAGCGCGCTGTTCAACCAGTTCCTGAAGGCGCTCGAGGCCGATGGCAAAACCCACTGCGTTTGTTGGACGTCCGCCGAGTTGTTCGACCAGATCATCGTAACGCCCACCTGCACATATTGTACCCTGCGCACCGAGTTCCTCCGACACCCACTCAAAGACTGTTCTGCTATAATAATCCAGGCCACGTACCAATCTCTGATTGACGACATACTCAAGGCCCGCTTCATCAAGACGTGACATCAGGCCCTCAAAATGACGCTGCGACTCCCCATCCAGAGCATCGAGGATGCCAGGCGCACCCATAATGAGATCTTTCATATCCGGGTTCTTGCTATCCAGAATCCGTAATGGATTGGTGTGCAAACGTCGTTTCGAATCCTCATCAAGTTGATCATGCATTGCCGAAAAATAATCAACAAGCTGTTGACGATATGCGGCGCGCGAACCAGGAGTGCCTATGGAATTGATTTCGAGGCGCACATTATCGATACCCAAGGCTTGCCACATGCGGGCCGTCATAATAATCAGCTCTGCATCGATATCCGGCCCTTCAATCCCAAAACATTCAACACCGATTTGATGAAACTGACGATAGCGCCCCCGCTGCGGTCGTTCATGCCTGAAGATCGGACCCATATACCATAAACGCTGCTGTTGATTGTGCAGCAGGCCATGTTGAATACCGGCACGAACGCAACCTGCCGTACCCTCCGGTCGTAAAGTCAGGCTATCACCATTACGGTCTTCAAAGGTATACATCTCTTTTTCGACAATATCGGTGACTTCACCGATTGATCGCGAAAACAGTTCTGTATGTTCAACTACGGGCATACGGATTTCTTCATAGCCATAGCTCATGAGAATCGACTGCAAGCGCGTTTCTAGCCAGCGCCATGATGGAGTTTGCGCAGGCAAAATATCATTCATGCCGCGTATTGACTGGACTGATTTAGGCATCAAGACTATGGATTCACAAATAAAAACAGAAGTGCATGTTAACGACTGGCGGCAACATTAAAACGTGCCGTTTTATTAGCACGTATAAATTTCGAGTGATCGAAAGGCTTGTTATTCATCTTAATTTCAACGACTGTTGCGTTACCAAGAAAACAGCGAAATGGCGCCTCGCCTTGTAAGGTCTGTACTGTACCCGCCCGTATCAGTCCTTTGGCGAGCACGGTATCGTTCGCGTCCCGAATTTCGGCCCACGAGTCAGCAAGATAGGTCAATGTCAGGCTATCTCCTGCGGCGGTTCTACTAGTCATCGCTGCTGACCCTGTAGATGCAGTTGCCGGTACAGGCAGTTGCACCATCAAGCCAGATTCAGTAGTTATTTCGCTGGGAGCTTCAGAGGATGACTCACTAGTGAGTTCATCCGCCTGTCGGGCATTGGCAGAAATTGGCTGCGCTGCCAACTCATTTTCAAGGCTCTTTATATCCAACGGTTCTAAGCGGCTGGAATCAAGTTGCAGTTCCGGTTGCGAATATTGTTGCAGATCAGCATCTGACACCGCGATCGAGTCCTGCAGAGCAGCACGCTGATTAACAAACCAGACAATCAATAGTGCAAGCAAGGTAATGCTGACCAACAGCGTACCCCAACGCATGGTAAGGTTATGGGCCTTTTCACGCGGCTTGAACTCGCTAAAATTTATTTGTGGCTCGGCAGGAGCCAAGGCATTATAACGCGCCAGTAAAGGCTCATGATCGAGATCGAGCATACGCGCATAGGCGCGAATATAGCCCCTAACATAGGCAGGTTCCGGTAAAGACTCAAAATCATCATTGTCGATAGCTTCAATAATGCCTTGAGACAAGTGCAACCGCTCAGCAACTTGCGGTGTATCCAGGCCCATCTGGATACGCCGTTTACGCATAATTTCACCAGGACCACCCTGTTGCTGCCCGCCCTGCTCCTCATCCCTTACTGGCTCAGAGACCATTGCGCTCCGACTCCAAAAGCAATGTTGTCTCACGCGATTCGGGGAACAGGTTTTTGAGCTGCAAAGCATAACTACTGGCCGTACTGTAATCACCTAACTGGCGCTCTGTTTGATAGCCTAGCCATAAAACGCCGGGATTGGGTTTCGCGACATCGGTATAGCGCTGCAAATACGCACGCGTCTGTAAATATAAACGTCTTTGATAAGTCAGCCTGGCCATCTGTAACAGGGCTGGTGTATAGCGCGCATTCCTGCTCAGTGCCATACGAAAATAGTCTTCCGCTTTCTTCTCATCAGGGATCTTCAGGGCACAAATGCCGGCATTGGTGTACGCCGATTGCGGCAACTGGTAGAGAGGATTATTAACGGCTGTCACAAACTCCTGATCAGCTTCTTCAATACGCCCACGATTGCATAGGAAAACACCATAATTGTTATGCGCCCTGGAATCTTTTGGATCCAGGGCTACGGCCTTCTTGAAATGTTTTTCAGCCGCTTCAAATTCACCCAGGCGTTCCTGAAGTAACGCATATGTCCAGTGAGCTACCGGCAGGCGCGGCGCCTGTTTCAATGCGCGCCTGAATTTTGTATCCGCCAACTGTAGCTTGCCCTGATTCATATACCCAACACCTAATTGCACGTTAACCTGCGCGGCCTTGGAGTCAGCGCTGGTAAGATCAATCTCAGTACCATCAGTTGCGCAGGCTGCCAGAATCAGACAAACCAGGGCGACCATGTAATTACGGATGCTAATCATATACTGGCCTCGCGCTCAATTATGGCACTCTGCTCAAGACGCATAAAATGTTGCGCGCGACGGCTGCGATCCTGCACTTTACCAACCAGCTGGCCACAAGCGGCATCGATATCATCGCCACGTGGTCTGCGCGTGATGGTCGTCAAACCATTTTGTTGCAGAATGTCGCGGAAACGATCAATGATGATTTGGCTGGAACGTTTGTAACCCGTCCCGGGAAATGGGTTAAACGGAATTAGATTAACCTTGCTGGGCAGATTACGAATAAGCTTCGCCAGTTGATAGGCTTGTTCTACGGAGTCATTAACACCATCGAGCATGACATACTCAAAGGTAATGGTATGTTTGTGATTTTTACCGTCTATATATCGTCGGCATGCTGCCAGCAATTCCTTGATGGGGTACTTGCGATTCAACGGCACAAGCTGATCCCGCAACTCATCATTCGGCGCGTGTAGAGATACAGCAAGGCTGACATCGATGACTTGCTTGAGGCGATCGATGGCAGGTACTACTCCAGAAGTACTGAGAGTCACTTTTCGCTTACTAAGACCGTAGGCGAAATCCTCCAGCATTAACTCCATGGCAGCCACGCTGTTATTGAAATTCAGGAGTGGCTCACCCATACCCATCATTACCACGTTCGTGATCTTGTCAGCACTCTCCGCCGAGTCGTTGAGGGCGCGTCTGGCAAACCATAATTGGGCGATGATTTCTGCGGATGTCAGATTGCGGTTAAACCCCTGGCGCGCGGTCGAACAGAATGTGCAATCGAGGGCACAACCTACCTGGGAGGATACACATAACGTCCCCCGATCACTCTCCGGGATAAAAACCGTTTCGATGGCATTATCACCCTCGAGCCTCAATACCCATTTGCGCGTACCATCGGCAGAACATTGCTCGGTCACCAGTTCTGGTGCACGTATTTCCGCTTCCTGATTTAGGCGCTGACGCAATGCGACACTGAGATTGGTCATCGCATCAAAGTCGGTAACGCCCTGCTGATGAATCCATTTCATAAGCTGAGAAGCGCGAAAAGACTTCTCGCCACGCTCGGCAAAGAAGGCTTCCAGTTGTTGCCGGGTTAACCCCAGCAAATTGATTTTCGCGCTTGCTCCAGTATTCATCGCCGTATTGCTATCGTGTGCGTGGGCAGATCTCTTCCGGTGTAAAGAAATATTCGATTTCAGTTTTGGCTGTGTCCGCACCATCGGAACCGTGTACGGCATTCTCATCGATGGTCTCAGCGAAATCAGCCCGAATGGTACCTGGGGCCGCCTCTGCAGGATTAGTGGCACCCATGACTTCACGATTCTTGCTGATCGCGTTCTCGCCCTCCAACACCTGTATCATCACGGGGCCAGAGGTCATGAAACTCACCAGGTCCTTGAAAAAAGGCCGCTCTTTATGCACAGCGTAAAACCCTTCGGCCTTTTCGCGGGACAGGTGCATCATTTTTGCAGCAACGATCTTCAAACCTGCCTTCTCAAAACGGTTGTAAATTTCGCCTATGACATTTTTACCAACGGCATCAGGTTTAATAATCGAGATTGTACGTTCAACAGCCATTCACTTAAGCTCCAGTTGTTTAAATCCAAATACCATAAACCCGCGACAAATCGCGGGTTTACCCAATAATCTTTTGGTTCGGTAGTTTACCTATGGCAGAGGCCGCAAGCAATGACCCTACCCCTTTTCGGGATTAGCCCTGGCAGCGCGCGTCCCTCTAATCGCGCTCATCCATCCAGGCCATTTGAATGGCCTCCAGAATCTTTTCGCCGGAACGCTCAGGGTCATCATCGAACTCATCCAGCGCGCAGACCCAGCTACGCAAATCCGTAAACCTCACTAACTGCGGATCGATATCCGGGTGAGCTTCATCCAGCGCGATAGCAATATCCAGGGTATCTGTCCATTTCAGCCCCATCGCTTGACCTCCTTTAATGGTTTTCCGACACCATGTTAATAGTGTATTTGGGAATCTCGATCACCAGGTCCTCGTCAGCGACCAGCGTCTGACAACTGAGGCGTGAGTCAGGTTCCAGACCCCATGCCTTGTCCAGAAAATCATCTTCATCTTCGGTCGACTCGGCCAATGAATCGAAGCCTTCACGCACGTAGACATGGCAGGTAGTGCAAGCACAGGACTTCTCACAGGCATGCTCGATCTCAATGCCATTCTTCAACGCCGCATCACAGATGCTAATGCCCGGCTCAGCTTCCACAATGGCGCCTTCCGGGCAGATTTCTTCATGCGGTAAGAACGTGATCTTTGTCATTTCTCTGGTTTATTCCTGGAATATAGTCAACAAATCAATCATTACTCGAATTCTTCAACTTTGTGACCGGCCATCGCCTGCTGAATACTGCGATTCATACGCCGTGCGACATAGTCCTCGCTGGTTTTTTCAATCTGTTTGATCGCCTGCTTAATTGCATTGGCATCATTGCCCTGGCGCACTTCAATCAACATATCGCGCGCGCTGATGATTGCCGCATATTCGTCTTCTGACAACAGCAGCTTGCCGTCGACTGCCAGTGCCGCATCTAGCGCCTCAATCACCCGATCAGCCTCGACTTGTTGTTCACGCAGACGCCGCTGTTCCATATCGTCTTGCGCATACGCCATTGAATCCTTCAGCATGGTTTCGATTTCGTTATCAGTCAGCCCGTAGGACGGTTTGACTTCAACACCCGCCTGCACACCACTGGTCAGCTCCTCGGCAGTCACATTCAACAAGCCGTCTGCATCAATCTGGAAGGTGACCCGGATACGCGGTTGCCCCGCCACCATGGGCGGTATATCGCGTAATTCAAAACGCGCCAACGAGCGGCAATCGTCAACCAATTCACGTTCACCTTGTACTATATGTATGGCCATTGCTGTCTGGCCATCCTTATACGTCGTGAACTCCTGTGCCTTGGCGACCGGAATGGTGGTGTTGCGATTAATCACCTTCTCCACCAGACCGCCCATGGTTTCAAGCCCCAGCGATAAGGGAATCACATCCAGCAGCAGCATTTCATCATCCGGTTTGTTACCCGCCAGAATATCGGCCTGAATCGCAGCGCCGATTGCAACGACCTTGTCGGGATCGATATCCACCAATGGTGGTTTGCCAAAAAACTCACCGACTTGTTCGCGCACATTGGGTACGCGAGTTGAACCGCCGACCATGACGACATCGATCACATCTTGCTTACTGACTCCTGCATCGCGTAACGCGCGCCGGCATGCAGCGAGCGCCTTCTTGGTAAACGGCTCAATCAAGCGATTGAATTGCTCACGTGTCAGTTGACCCTGCCAATGTGAACCATCGGCGAGTTCGAGCTTGATATCCGCGTCCTCCTGGCGGGTTAAGGTTTCTTTGGCAGCACAGGCATCGCGCATGAGACGGCGCATTTGCTTATGGCCCGCATCATCGGCAATACCGGCCTGCTCCATCAGCCAGCCTGCAATGGCGCGATCAAAGTCATCACCACCCAATGCTGTATCACCACCGGTGGCCAGCACTTCGAATACGCCTTTATTTAATCTCAATATCGACACATCGAAAGTACCGCCGCCAAGATCAAACACAGCAATGACGCCCTCTGTACCCTGATCCAGACCATAGGCAACAGCGGCTGCGGTCGGTTCATTCAATAAACGAAATACATTCAGGCCGGCGAGCCTGGCCGCGTCCTTGGTTGCCTGGCGTTGCGCATCATCAAAATAGGCCGGCACTGTAATGACAACTCCCGCTAATTCACCACCGAGTGTTTGCTCCGCACGCGCCTTCAATGCCTTCAGAATTTCGCTGGAAACTTCGATTGGGCTGACCTCACCGACGACAGTGCGAATGCGCGGCACCGAGGAATCCGTACCGGCAAACTCATAAGGCACATGCCCCGCCACGGTTTTCAGGTCACCGATGCCACGGCCCATCAAACGCTTGACCGAAGCAATGGTGTTTAACGGATCATCAGCGGCGACTGTCTTAGCCGCTTCACCCACAACCACATCAGTATCTTTTATATAACGCACCACGGATGGCAGGATATGTCGCCCCTCATCATCCGCCAGTGTCTCGGCCACCCCACTGCGCACCGAGGCCACCAGCGAGTTGGTCGTACCCAGATCGATACCCACAGCAAGCCGCTGCTCGTGCGGGTTGGTCGACATACCGGGTTCTGAAATTTGTAAAAGTGCCATGGCAGGTTATGGTGTCCGATCAAAGCAGTTCATCTTCAAACTGCTCTGCTAATCGATCAATTTCATGATGCAGCCGTTGCAGGAAACGCATTTTCAGCACAGTTTCCTTGGCGGCCACCGTATCATCATTAATAAACTGTTCTCTAAATGCCTGTATCAGCGCATCACTGCGTCCACTGATCTCCGACGCCAGCTCATCGAGCCTGGCGAGCGGGTCATCTTTCTGGGCGGCCTCTTCCAGCGCCTCACGCAGCTCGATTTGCTCCATCAGAAATTCAGTATCCGCTGCAGTATCCGTTTCGTCATTAAAGACAACACCTTTTAAACTCAACAGGTAACGGGCCCGGCTTTGCGGTTGCTTCAATATCTGGAAGGCCTCGTTGATATATGACGCGGCTTGTACTGCCAAACGCCGTTCCTGATCAGATGCATTTGCATAACGATCAGGGTGCGTTAATGACTGTAATTCCCGGTATTTATCCGCCAGGACTGACGCATCAATGTCAAACGATTCTGAAAAATCAAACAGCTCGAAATAATTTCGAGAAGCATCGATAACCATGATAAGTCTAACCCGGCGCCAGCAGCGATCTATGATTATTTACACAATAAAGGGCTGACAGTAAACAGCTGACTTAGACGTTAAAACTCTCGCCACAACCACAACGATCTTTCTCGTTTGGATTATTGAACTTAAAGCCTTCGTTCAGTCCTTCTTTGGCAAAATCCAGCTCGGTGCCGTCGAGGTATACCAGGCTCTTGGGATTGATAATGACCTTGACACCTTTGTCCTCGTATACCGTATCACCCTCTTCGACATCATCGGCATACTCGATAACATAGGCCATACCCGAGCAACCCGTGGTTCTAACACCCAGGCGCAACCCAGCACCTTTGCCTCGTTTTTCGAGAAACGTCTTGACGCGGTCAGCCGCGGCTTGTGTCAACGTGATCGCCATAACTTTTACCTACCTTCTCGCTTCAGGCTGATTTTTTCTGCTGTTCTGGCTCGGCCTTGCCTTTGTAGTCATCGATCGCCGCCTTGATGGCATCTTCCGCCAGCACCGAACAGTGGATCTT
>CAMYKB010000015.1:0-3074 GCA_947258875.1 uncultured Gammaproteobacteria bacterium
GGACAGCAGATTTCCCCACACCATTTGGGCCTGTTAGGATAACAAGAGGTGGCAGATCCTCCAAAACAACCTTTTGTAAGGATTTTATGTTTTGGATATGGAGATTCTTCAAGTACATTGATCTGTGGGCTAGTGATTATTTCATGGTTTCTCAAAAGTATCATTTAACCACTTACGAGGCTGAAAACTTCTGATAGAAATCAAGGTGTCAGAGTTCTTGACCTTAATTCAAGTGTTCTGCGTCTTTGGTCTTTTGAATGCATCAACTTAGCAATGTGAATCAATATGATCATATCTACCCAACCTCACCCACACTTACTCTCCCCACAATTCAAACACGTCATACACCCATCCATCACGATCACGGCCTTGGTCTGGCATTTCTTGCACAGTGTGGCGCCGTCGGGGAAGCTGCTGTCGGTGTCGTCGTCGCAGGCCTGTTGTCTGCTTTCGAATTCGGTGCGTTTTTCGGCGAGCAGTTTTTTCTGGTGTTCATCGAGTTCGGGTTCCTTGAGCAGGCCGATCATGCGCAGGTGTGATTCGATGGCGTCGCCCATTTCGGCCACCAGTGAGGGCATGTATTTGCCGCCTTTTTTGTAATAACCGCCGCTGGGGTCGAACACGGAACGTAGTTCGTCAACGAGGAAGGTCACGTCGCCGCCTTTACGGAACACCGCCGAGATGATGCGGGTGAGGGCGACGATCCACTGGAAGTGGTCCATGTTCTTGGAGATGATGAAGACTTCGAAGGGTCTGCGTAACTCGTGTTCGGTGCCCTCATTGAGGATGATGTCGTTAATGGTGATGTACAACGCATGATCAGACAGCGGTGTCTTGATCTTGTAAGTGGAGCCGAGCAGCATGTCGGGGCGCTCGACCTTTTCGTGCATCTGGATGACGTTGCTTTCGGGTGCTTCGTGTTTCTCCACTGCAATCTTGTTGGATTGCGCGGGCTGTTCCTGTGCTGCGGTTTCTGCAAGTTGCACTGCTTCGGTTTCATCTGCGTCTACGTCGTAGCCAACGATCTTATTATCAATCTTGATTGCCATGTTCTTTCCTCTCTCTAGAATTTGTCCCGGTTTAAAATTTACCCCGGGTTAAAATTTACCGTAGTAGCCTTCTTTCAGGGCGTCGTACAGGTTGGCGGCGGTGTGGACCTCGCCGTCGTATTCGATTTCCTCGTTGCCTTTCACCTTGATAACGGTGCCGTCCTCCAGGGTGAAGCTGTAAAGGGTGTTTTCCAGGTCTTTTTCCTTGACCAGCACGCCCTGGAAGGCCTCCGGGTTGAAGCGGAAGGTGGTGCAGCCCTTGAGGCCCTGCTGGTAGGCGTAGCGGTAGATGTCTTTGAAGTCATCGTAGGGGTAATCCGTGGGCACGTTGGCGGTTTTGGAAATGGAGGAATCGATCCATTTCTGCGCTGCCGCCTGGATGTCGACATGTGCCTTGGGCGTAATGTCGTCGGCGGCGACAAAATAGTCCGGCAGTTTTTCGTCTTGCTGTTCGGAATCCGGCATCGCCTGCGGGTTGATCAGATGCCGGTAGGCCAGTAACTCATAGGAATAGACATCCACCTTTTCCTTGGTCTTTTTGCCTTCGCGGATCACATTGCGCGAATAATGATGCGCAAAGCTGGGCTCGATGCCGTTGCTGGCGTTGTTGGCCAGTGACAGCGAGATGGTGCCGGTGGGCGCGATGGAGCTGTGGTGTGTGAAGCGCGCGCCGGTTTCGGCCAGTGCATTAATCAGCTCCGGATCTTCTTCTGCGATCTGTTGCATGTAGCGGCTATAGCGCGCGTGCAGCACCTTGCCCTTGATCTTGTCGCCCAGTCTGTAACCGTCGCGTTTCATTTCCGGGCGTTTGTTCAGCATCTCCGCGGTGACCTCGAATTCCTCTTCCATGATCGGTGCTGGGCCCTTCTCGCGCGCCAGTTCCAGTGCCGCGTGCCAGCCGGTCAGCGCCAGTTGCTTGCTCACCTCTTCGGTGAAATCAACTGCGCCCTGTGAGTCATAACGCTTGCGCAGCATGGTGAGTGTGGAACCCAGGCCCAAAAAGCCCATGCCATGACGGCGCTTGCGCATGATTGCATTACGCTGTTCCTGTAATGGCAGCGCATTGATCTCGACCACGTTATCGAGCAGCCGCGTGAACACCTTGGTGACCTTGCGGAATTCATCCCAGTCGAACGCGGCCTTGTCGGTAAACGGATCACGCACGAAACGCGTCAGGTTAATCGAACCCAACAGACAGGCACCGTAGGGCGGAAGAGGCTGCTCGCCACATTGCCCTGTCACCAGGCCATTGAAAATCACTGTGTTGTGATCGGCCTGTGTGGTATCGAATACCGCTTCCCGGCCGATGTGTTCGATCTTATCTATGGTTGCGGTCCAGGGCTGTGTCTTGCGCAGTGGGCGGCCCTTGGCCCATTCATGGTAACGATTATTTTTGTAATCCAGCATGAAGCCGATTTCCTGCATAAACAGGTCGCGCGACTGGCCATCGATTATCAATTCATGGTCGGCATTGCACTCATATTGTTTGCGTCCACCCTTGCCATCCGGCAGCCAACGCTTACCGGCCTCGCGGCGTTTGTGAATGCGGCAGAAGATGCCAAAGTTCGCTAGTAGCATCTGCACTTCCCGCAACAGGCTTTGGTGGCTGGAGGCCAGACGAATCGAGCAGCTCTGGCTTTTACCAGAAATGTTGACCGTACCATCGGTCTGAAACAGTGCCTGTAGATAATGTTTAACGCAGTCTTCTGAACCACGCCAGATAATCTCAGGTACCTGCAATTTGGTTGTGCGGGTGAAGTTGTAATAGGCCAGGACGCGCGCGAGAATCACTGAACGCACGAACACATGGTTCCTGTCGGGTACGGCGACCGGTGATACCTGATATTGACGTGATGTTTTGGAAACGTCTGCAATCAGGCTGTTGACATAACTGGCAACCATCGGCGCCAGTTCGCATTCGTTGCCCCAGAAGTTAATGATGGCCGCTTCCTTACCCTGTCCACGATTGGTGAAGTGACCGTCACCGGTGATCAGTCCAAGTAGCATGCCCAGCTTTGCCGATCC
>CAMYKB010000015.1:3125-5526 GCA_947258875.1 uncultured Gammaproteobacteria bacterium
CTGGCTGTCATGAAGGCGGGCACAGCATTACGTATTTCGCAGCCTTTTTGTTCTTTGCCTAATGCGCGTTGATCGACGGTGACTTCAAGATCGAGCTTGCGTTGATACAGTTCACCGATGGGAATCATGCCGTGCTGGGTATGCAGGCGCGTATCCGCCGTGACGCAGGGGTTGGTGGCGCGAATGTTTTCGCAGAACCAGTTGTTGTTCATCTCATTGACCTTGTCGATGAGGATGAAACCGGGTTCGGCGAAGTCGTAGGTGGATGTCATGATGGCATCCCACAAGCGATGCGCCTTGATGGTCTTATAGATCTTGCAGGCGACCTGGCCCTGGTCATTGGTGATGTAGTCTTCCGTGATCGGCCAGTCGCGCCACAGTACCTGGCTGGTGTCGTGCAGATCGATGCCGTCTTCTTCGGCTTCGCTGGCCTTGATGGGGAAGGCGAGTTGCCAGTCTTCCCTGCGCTCCACCGCCTGCATGAATTCATCGGTGATCAGCAGCGACAGATTGAACTGACGCAAACGGCCGTGTTCGCGTTTGGCGCGGATGAAATCGAAGACATCGGGATGGCCGACATCGAAGGTGGCCATTTGCGCGCCACGGCGGCCACCGGCCGACGAGATGGTGAAGCACATCTTGTCGTAGATATCCATGAACGACAGTGGGCCGGAGGTGTTGGCGCCCGCGCCGGAGACGTAGCCCCCCCTGGGCCGCAGGGTGGAGAACTCATAACCGATGCCGCAACCGGCCTTGAGGGTGAGTCCTGCTTCGTGGACCTTGGCGAGGATGTCGTCCATGGAATCACGGATGGCGCCGGATACGGTGCAGTTGATGGTCGAGGTGGCGGGTTTGTGTTCCTCCGCCCCGGCGTTAGAGGTGATGCGCCCGGCAGGGATAGCGCCATGGCGCAGCGCCCACAGGAACTGTTGCTGCCAGTGCTCGCGTTCGGCAGGCTGTTCGATTTCGGCCAGTGCTTTCGCGACACGCAGATAGGTGTCTTCTATGTCGCGGTCGAGAATGTCACCGGTGCGACTTCTCAGCCGGTATTTCTTGTCCCAGATATCGAGTGAGGCGTCTTGAAAAGGTACGGCGTCGTTTTCTTTACTACTGGCATCTCGTGCCTGGACGGTCATGGCGGGGTTTCTCTCCGATTGCATGTTATTGATATTGTTAGCGGAGAAGTTCTAGCCCGTCCGGATTGCGATCCCGGTAGTTCTTAGATGGTGTCCCCGCAGGTCAAACACAATATATAGTGTTTTGATTGATAAGCTTAGGCCGCAATCGGCATGCGGTCAACCGCCATTCGTCGATTGACTAATAAATTAATATGTATATATATCATTAAGTTATGAAACCTAACTATTACAAACGATGAAGTTTTGCGGGCGCTGGTCAAAAGTACCACAAACACAACATGTTGTGGTATGAATTTGACAAAGTTTAAATGCCGAGGTGCGATGTGAGGGTCTGGTACGCAGGTATTTTTTATTCGGGAACTGCGAATAACGACTCGGAGTGTAGGATAGCTCGCGTAGCTAGGGGTGAGGAACGAACTTCAGCAAAAGGAAAGAAGAATCTGCAGCTCGGCCTTGCCGCGGTCTATTCCTGTACTGCATCCGCACGTTATGAATCCTGTACATTACATATATGCGGTATGAATGCGATGCGAATGCAATCCTTTGCGTTACATTGAATCCATGACTGGATGTATCTGCATGCATGGATGACATACACAACAATCTTACATTCCTCCAGTCGTTGGTATATAACCGGTCTTTGGAAAAACGCGGCACATCGATAATGCAAAGAACACCCCTGACAGCAACCGAAATAGAAGAGGCTCTGCCGCGTATACGACAGTGCCTGTTATTTTCTGATCTGGATGCCGATCAGTTCGACAGTGTTCTGCAACGCATACGCTACGCGTTGCTTGATGAAGGGCAGGTGCTATTTGAACAACAGCAACCGAGTGGGGAATTCTTCCTGCTGGAAAGTGGTAAAATGAAGCTTGCACTGCTTTCGCCGGAAGGTCATGAGAAGGTTATCGATCTGATCATGCCGGGCCAAACCTTTGCAGAAGCGGTAATGTTCTCAAAAATGCAGAAATATCCGGTCACCGCCACGGCCATTGCCAAAAGCCGGGTATGGTGTATCGATGCAAACCACTATGCTGGTATTCTCCATCAATCAACGGAGGCCTGTTTTGCCGTGATGGCGCAGATGAGTCGTCGTCTGCACGGGCATGTCGCGGAAATCGATCGCCTGACCTTACACAATGCAACCTCTCGGTTGATATCTTATTTGCTGGAGCTGATTCCGAATACGCATGTGGCTGCATCCGAGGTGCGCCTGGACATGCCCAAGCAGGTGATCGCGTCGCGTTTGTCGATTACACCTG
>CAMYKB010000015.1:5587-70732 GCA_947258875.1 uncultured Gammaproteobacteria bacterium
ATAGGGTAATACGGCGATACTCATTTGGGACTATTACCTGAAATCTATTCCATAGTCTCGCTGATGTACACAGGACACAGGTATGCAGGACATAGCAGCGCCCAGGATCAAGAACATCAAAGTGCGTGCAGTATGCGCGCCACTTGATAAGCCGCATAAAACGGCCTCCGGCACGTTAAAGGTTGCTCCACTCGTGCTGCTCGATGTTGAAACAAATGCCGGCATAAGCGGGTGCTCCTATGTGTTTGTGTACACGCCGCTTGCCCTCAAACCTGTGGCAGAACTGCTGCGTAACCTTGAGGAGTTACTGATCGGAGCAGAGCTTGACCCTGCCGCGGTAACCGCAATGCTGCAGGCGCGCTTTCGTCTGCTCGGCAACCAGGGTTTGACGGGTATTGCCGTCGCCGCAGTCGATATGGCGTTATGGGATGCAATGGCGAAGTTCAACTCCGTGTCGCTTTCCCGCCTCTTGGATAATGGCCCTATAGCATTGCCTGTTTACGATAGCTTGGGGCAAATGGGTCCGGACGAAACCGCAAAAGAGATAGAAAGCTCTCTCAATAACGGCTTTAACGCCTTCAAGGTCAAGGCCGGTCACCCTGATGCAAACACTGATCTGGCAGTGGCAAAGGCTATCAAAAAGGTAGCAGGTGATGATGTGTGGTTCGCGATGGATTTTAATCAAGCGTTTACTGTTGAAGAATCCATTAGGCGGCTGCAGTTGTTGGATGAAGAAGGTTTAGCCTGGATCGAGGAACCGGTACGCGCTGAGGATTACAATGGTCATGCCAGCGTGCGTGAGGCAATCCGGACGCCGGTGCAAACTGGGGAGAATTGGTGGGGGCTGCCCGATATGACCAAGGCGATTGTCGCCGATGCATCCGATTATGTTATGCCGGACGTCATGAAGATTGGCGGCGTCTCCGGCTGGATGGACGCCGCATGGCTTGCCGCCGCCAATGACCTTCCGGTTTCCTCGCATCTTTTTGTGGAAGTGTCATCCCACTTATTGGCCGTAACCCTAACGGCACACAGGCTGGAATGGTTCGATGTTGCACGCTCCATCAATGAGACACCACTAAGCGTCAATAATGGGGCAGTTATCGCTCACGACCTCCCGGGTATCGGGCTTTCCTGGAATGAAAAGGCCATCGCAGAATATCTGATTTGATCAGGCATTGTTTTCGTGGAGTGCTACGGCGTTACGCGCGGGATGACCCACTATAGACTGGATGGTGATAGCCCAATAAATGATTCGTTAGAATAATGATAAAGGGCAATTGAGGCCAGTTGTGGAGAAAATACAATGAGCTTCTAGTGGCCTAAATCAATATGGGTGGCTATTCTATAAAATAGAATCAGTAGCAGGAGTATCGTCCGTTAGGCGCCAATTGGTCAAAGCGAATATGGAACGAGATAAACAAATATCCCATGGCCACGAGCCTGGACATGATCTTCATTTAGAGCATGAAGATCCTACAATTCGTTTTTTGCATAAAATTATACGCCTGGCGGTTAAAGTGCTTGCCGTACTTATGGTGCTTGTTATTGTGTGGGGAATTGGTGATGTTATTTATGTGTTATATCAACGCCTAGTAGAGCCGCCGTTTCTGCTGCTTCAGATCAACGACATTCTGGCCACATTCGGTGCATTCCTTGCTGTGCTGATTGCAATCGAAATTTTTATTAATATAAGTATGTATCTGAGCGATAATGTCATTCCAGTGCGCCTGGTGATCGCTACAGCATTAATGGCTATTGCGCGAAAAGTTATTATATTTGATTACGAGACAATAACGCCTCCGTACATATACGGAACGGCTGCTGTGGTTATGGCGCTAGGCATTACGTATTGGCTTATTAGTAAACGAAGCTGAATCTCAAGGGATGGGTCATTGCAGCCCCATAAAGCACCTTCTCTCCATAAAGGGGAGAAGGTGCTTTTGTAGAACAGCGCTGGATCTGATGCTATTGATTAATCCTCATCGGCCGTTTCTTCCTCTTTAACCGGGCAGCATCGATACTCCTGGGACTCAGGTAAGAACTCGATTTGTCGTTTCAGCAGTTCGTTTTGCAGCTTCTTGCGTTCCAGCTCCAGCTTGATGCTTTGTTGCAGCTCGGGTTCACAGGTTTCGCAGTCGTCGAGACATCCTTTCACCACAACACCGGGAGTGGGGATGCTGGTGCGTAAACTGAATTCAAGCTCCGCCCGTATCTTCTCGCTGACCTGGCCTTTTGTATCCAGTACGCCTTGCTTGACCAGGTCTTCGCGCACTGCGGCTTCCGCTTTTGCCCGGGTAGCATTATCAATGGGTTCCTGGCGAGGGCGGGTGAAGACCGCACTGCTAAGACCTGCAGTGGAAATACCCGTTAACACGGGCGGTGCAAGCTCGACAGTACGATTTGCAGTAGTCACCGCAACGAGTTTATCCGAAGTCGCGAGAACGCCAGCGGGCAGGGTAGTCAATGCGGTGTCATTGCGCACCGGGCGATTGACCACTGCACTGTCCCCGGCAGCATCCAGAACCCGAGTGCGTATGGCCTGAATCGTAAGGGTGGTCGTTTGCTGTTTGTCGACCTGGTAAAACAGGTAGGTCACCGCGCGGCAGCGATTCGGATTGGAAAACGTGCGGCTGGTGCTTTCAAGCTGGCTTTCGCTCTCGCCTTCGGCATGTTGGCGAGTCGACACTTCACCGATTGATACCGAGCTTGAGGCGCGGGTCATTTCCACCGAGCGATTGTGAGAGGACTCCGCATGCGCGCTTAGCTCACGTAGAAAGTCACTGGTGGACGAGGCATTATATTGTCCGGACACGCTGACCGAAGGACCATTGACGATAGTGCCAAGTAGCCCGCTGGTGCCAGCACTGCTGGAAGCCGATCCCGAGGAGCTTGACGAAGATGAACGACTGTCGGAGGTATCCAGATCCGACATAAATTTGTCATAGCTATCCATATAAAATTGCTCTTCGGCCGCGCGTTCATGGCGGTAAGAGAGCTGCGATTCACTATCGAATGTAAATCGTGAGCGACGATCCAGTGTGAACAGTCGTACTTTTTCTTTGGGCAACAAGGTGGTGCTATAAACCAGGTTGCCGAGTTGAAGTGGCCCGGTACAGCGTTCAAGACGCACGTGAATTCCAAGTTCGACAGGGATGCGTTGGTTGTCGACGGAAGCGATGTGCGTGAGGCGATATATGAAATCCAGATAATCGCACTTCTTTCCATCAGGTAATTCGGGGCAACATGGGGTTTTAGTAGTAGCCATAATTCTCTCCTTGAGTTACGGTACAGCAGTTCTTAAGTAGGTGGTGTTTGATACAAAAATACTTCGCCAGCTTCTCTGGCTGATTAAGATTGCGCTCGGCGCAGTGTGATTAATAGAGAGAAATTACCAAATAAAATGTGACAAATTGACGAATGAGCGGAGTGCTTTGCGAGTACCGGTAATTCGCGAGAGGGGGGAACTCTATCTCCCTGACTATATAGTTACTTTGAATCCCTTAAAATATATCAGTAATTGTTAGTGTCAGTAAGGTGATGGGTATAGACAGAATGCTGTTGGCCCTAAATAGTCAAAGCTGTTGATGATAGTGCACCAAACTGCGCAAAGTTGGGTTCATCAGGAATCAGGATAATATGGTCATGCTCAATGATGTTGAGCGTTTGCGGCGTTATGCTCAAGACTCAGCCTTATTGGAATTGGCTTTAACCATGTAAATATGCGGGCATTTTTGCGTCGATAATCTCCAGAAGTCCATGACTTAGATCAAGTGTCAGAAATGGCAGGCGATGACAAAGTGCGGTGTGAACGTAATTAGGGTGTAACTGAGTTCCAGCTCATCATTTTTTTTACCACGCCATAAAAAGCAATGGTATTATCCCGAGTTCATAATCATCTTAATACAGTTTTAGGTGTTCACTAGTTGAGAGAGGGCGTAATCATGCTGAAACATATAATTGTCACAGGCGTAATAGGAAGTGTACTTGCAGTGAGCGGTATGGCACAGGCTGATGACAAGGCAAAGAAAATCTATGACACTAAATGTATCGCTTGCCATGCGGCAGGGGTTGCCGGGGCGCCAAAACTGGATGACAAGGCGGCCTGGGCGCCACGTCTTGCAGGTGGTATCGACGCGCTTGTCGCTTCTGCCAAGAAGGGTAAAAATGCAATGCCGCCTATGGGTACCTGCATGGAATGCTCGGACGAAGAAATGCGTGCGGTTATTGAATATATGACGTCTGCTGTCAAATAGCGCTTAGTTCGACAGGCTTGATTGAATAGTCTGGCGGAATAGACCAAAACCCGTTTCGAATTTCTTTTTCGGAGCGGGTTTTTTTGTCAATACGTTAAATCTTGCTGATATTGGTTTTGGTTTACGCATGTAAGCCGGTGTAGATAAGCCGTATTGCCCACTCCACTATTGCTGTGCCTTGAGAGTAGACGGGCGCTGTATCTATTGTGTAATTTCCCCGTTGGGATAAAGTATGCCTGCATGTCCTGGATAGTATGTGCAGATATCAGACTTATTTGAGACTCACACGGCACTATTTACAGTTGTGTGTTCACCTTACAAGTCCCGCAATGACGTAGCTTTCAATGGATCATATGGGTAACCAGAAAAAGGCGTATTTATTTGCAGGCGCGGCAGTTCTGTTGTGGTCGACGGTCGCATCAGCATTCAAACTCGCGTTACGTGACCTTGAGCCTTTGTCGTTATTGCTCTACGCGAGCCTGACTTCAACCCTATTTATGGGTTTGGTGTTGCTAGTCCAAGGGAAGCTGGGTCAGGCCTTCTCCTGTACGTCTCGTGAGTACAGGGATTCGCTGATGCTTGGTGTCCTCAACCCTTTCTTGTATTACGCGGTGTTGTTTCAGGCCTATGACCTGTTGCCAGCACAGGTTGCTCAGCCGCTGAATTACACCTGGGCGCTAACCCTGGCGTTATTATCGGTACCATTGTTGAAGCAAAAGCTGAGTGGTAGGCAGATCGTAGCCGGTTTGATCTGTTATGCAGGGGTTTGGGTGATCGCAAGCCAGGGTGATCTCCTGAGCTTGCGGTTTGTTAACCCTTTGGGGGTGGCGCTGGCGTTGGGTAGTACTGTGATCTGGGCCTTGTACTGGTTGATCAATGCACGGGATAGCAGGGATCCGGTGTTGTGCCTGTTTTTGAGCTTTGTCTTTGCGCTGCCATTGGTTTGTATTTCATGTTGGCTGTTTGCAGAGCTATCACTGCCATCGGGGCGCGGTTTGTTAGGCGCGATTTATGTGGGGCTTGTCGAGATGGGCCTTGCTTTTATTCTCTGGTTGAAGGCGTTGCGGCATGCAATTAATACTGCGCAGATCGCTAACCTGATATTTTTGTCGCCGTTTATTTCATTGTTCTTTATTAGTTATTTAGTGGGTGAGCCGATATTGATGACTACGGTAATCGGGTTGATGATGATTACATCAGGTCTGTTATTGCAGCAATTGAAGTCAGGAAAAAATCCTGCGGATGCAAAAATACAGATGTAGTATTGTTATTAACGACGCATATCCAGGCATGTGTATGGTACTTACCAGAGCTTCATGAGCCGGCCCCTATCAGCCTGGAATTAGTGTGCGCCAGGCTGATAGGGGCCGGTTTGGAAATCGTGGCCCGTATTGAATACATCGGAGCACATCGACACAACCTTACTGATGTCACGCTCGCTGTTTATCCGCATGCTGCCATTATTCAATGCATTATTCAGACTCAACCAGACGAGCTGATAATTGTCGTAATACCAGTTACCCTTACTGCTGCGACGTGGTTTCATGCTGTCAAAATCACTTTGAGTAGGGTTGCGCGTGGCGACTCCATTGATATTCATCTGGTAATCAATTTCCTGTCCGATGGCCCTGGCAGCAGGCGTGGCGATACAAATTTCAAATAGATTCGCCATTACCTCTTCGCTTAAATAGTTCGGCGCATTTTTCCTGTTTTTGGGTAGCGATAGCCAGGCATGTGCATGTTCATGGGATGCTGTTTGCAGTATTTTGATAAGTGCATCATTTAGTATGGAGTCGTTGTCGGCCGCACCTGCCGGTAGTTTGTCGAAATAAAAACGAAACGGGAAATGTGTCGCGCTGAAGCGGTGTTCACTGGTTCGCAGTTTGCTGTCAGGTGGCACCAGATAGAGTTCAAGGTCCAGGGGTGGGGCGCTCTCGCCCAGGATGGTGCGCGCGGTCTCTCTGTAGACGCTGAATACCGCTTGCCATTTTTTTACTACAGCAATACGTGTGTCGCGCTGGTCTGCCGCCGACAGATAGTTTTCGGAATATATCGACCAGCGCCATTTACCGTGGCTTGTGTTGCTGATTTTAGTGTAATTGTCAGAGTCCGTTGTTTGTGATGTCTGTCCACTGAGCTGGCTGACGGTGATGTAATCATAACCGAACAGGCTGGGCATGCGTGTCACGCCATAACTGTCGCCTGCATAGGTTTTGTTGTCGACAGGAGAATTAAATGAAGTATCGGCTGTGCTGCAAGCAATACCGGACAATATGCTGGCGCAAAAAATGAGAATGAATCTGATCGGGTTCATGCCTGGATGCTGACGCAATGGGTGGACACTGCGTCAGGCCAACAGGGTATCTGGTAGTGTGTTAGCTCTATGCCGGTGCGTAGGTGCAGCCATAACCGATTTTTCCAGAGTTATTCTGCTGATATATACGCGTAACGATTGCTGCTATGCCGGAAGTTTTGCGTTCTTTACTTGCGACGGGCATGGAAATGTAGATTTCATCACCTACCGAAAGAAAGCTCGAGGCCCAGAGCAACAAGCCAGTGCCGCTCATATTAGTAATCTTGCCGGTTATTACAGCGGGCCGGTTATTGGCGCTGCAGAGGACCTCAAAATTAACGGGCGTTCTGGTGTCAAATCGTTGCTCAATGATTGATGTTTGCATAAAAGCTCCAATGCACTATTGCTGCGTGTTGTTAACATAGCTGTTTGTAGTCGACAATGCAGTGTTGGGATTCGCAGATTGATTAAAAAACTGTGTACATTTGTTAAGAATTGTCAACTCATGCCTGTATGGCCTATTTTTGCCGTGATCGTCGATACTCGACGCTAATATGAGTGTGTAGCAATGGTTTTAGTCTTTTAGCTTGACAGCATCAAGTTGACTGGCGCGTACAATGCGATTTTTGCCGTTGCGCTTGGCTTCATATAGGGCGATGTCTGAATGCTCGATGAGCTTGTCGTTATATTCACGCGTGCTTGATGTGCCCAACTCAAACTGATTTGTTGCAATGCCTATGGATACTGTCACTTCCAGTATCTTGGTATCGCAAGGACAAAATTTATGTGCTTGAATCGCGCTTCTGATCCGTTCGGCAATTACCATCGCCATGGTTTCGTCGGCCTGTGTTAACAGCACTGCAAATTCCTCGCCGCCGAAACGGGCTACAATGTCTACGGTTCGTATTTGTTTACGAATAAGTGATGCTGTTGTATGCAGGACCTGGTCGCCGGCAGTGTGTCCATATTGATCATTGACTTGTTTAAAGTTGTCGATGTCGATGAACAGCAGACATAATGGCGTGTTATCACGTTCGGCGCGTTCAACCTCTTCACGCAGGCGTTGATCAAAGAAGCGTCTATTGTTTACTCCTGTCAGCGCATCGGTGAGGCCTGCATGTTTGAGTGCTTCCTGGGCGATGGCGTTATCCAGGCATGTGCTGAGTACCGCCGCCATATGTTGCAGGAAGTCGGTGGCCATGTTCGTCTTGAAGCGATCCCTGTATGTGCTACCAAGGTTGAGACTGCCCCTCAATTTACCGTGATGCATAAGCGGGAGAATTACCGCGCTGCCTAAAGGTCTGTATTGGGATGGAAACAGTGCGTCATGGTGAGCAGCCTGATACAGACCGATTTTCGGTTTCAGGGCGGTATTGAAAATTTTGGTTAGGTCTTTGAGGTCGGAGATAAAGATGAGTCCTTTTAGGTCTTCGGGACTGACTTCGATTAGCTCCAGTAGGTGTCGTATACTGTAATCTGAATCGAGAAGAGTCATCGTAACCGCATCCCAGCCAAAATTCCTGTGGCTGTAGTGAATAAGCGTTTGCATGAGCTCCATGATCGTGCGACAACTCAAGAGCCTCAACTCCAAAGCCTGGAAGCGGCGCAGAATATCTTCGTTCATGCGCGCATCCACCAACAATGCATTTAATTTGCGCCGCAGTACATCGATTTCTTGTGGTGTGTCGTTGTCAGATGCAGCCATGATATTCATGATCGCCGGTAGTTAAATATGCATAAATACTAGTTTATAAGTTGCACTTCTTTCATGGGCAGCGGTGTGCCCAGTGCGTATCCCTGGGCATAGTCAACCCCTAAATTGCGCAGTTGTACCACTACATCTTCGCTTTCGACGCATTCCGCAATCGTGTCGATTCCGAGGACATGGCCAACCTGATTAATTGCTTCAACCATGGCGTAGTCAATGGAATCATCTGCCATGTCGAGGACAAAACTACCATCTATTTTAAGATAATCGACCGGCAGGTTTTTCAGGTATGTGAAAGACGACAGGCCACTTCCGAAATCGTCCAGCGCAAACTGACAGCCGTTGGTTTTCATGCTGGAAATAAATTCACTCGCCTTAGCAAGGTTGCTGATAGCGGCTGTCTCGGTAATCTCAAAACATACACGCTCAGGAGACATCCCGCTGGCGTCAAATTCTCGCAATATAAAGTCCTGCAAGTCATGATCACTCAGTGAGTTGCCCGATAGGTTGATGGCGATTTGTGTATTCCCTTCTGAGCTGAATGTAGAGTCGTAACTTTTGAATGCAGTATGAATAACCCAGCGGTCTATGGCCGACATCACGCCGTAGCGCTCAGCAGCAGGAATAAAATTCTTTGGCATGACAAGCTTGCTGCTTGCGTCCAGCAGCCTCAGGAGTAATTCATAATGTACCGGCGTATTTCCCGCACTGGATAATGACACGATAGGTTGACAGTACAGGATAAATCGATTTTCTCTTAGTGCGTCGGTAACCCCGGCGACATGTAATATTTCTGTCTGCCGACGCGTCATTTCAGTATCGTCAGAGCGGTAAACATGTATGCGGTTGCGGCCCAGATCCTTGGCGGTATTGCAGGCAAGATCGGCCTGCGTTAGCAGTTGGGCGGTATTCGTTGTGTCTGTGGTGATAGGTACCATACCAATGCTTGCGCCTATTTCAAACTTGCGGCCATTCCAGTCGAAACGGTAATTGTTAATAGCCCCCATCATTGCTTTAGCAATATCCTTGGCGCGTTCGATTGGCGTGTTTTCAAGCAACAGACTGAATTCATCTCCACCCAGGCGCGCAAGCGTGTCGATGCTACGGATCTTTTCCGACAACAGGTTTGAGACTTGTTTGAGTACTGCATCGCCAGCCACATGCCCAGCTCTGACGTTAATAATTTTGAATTGGTCAAGATCGAAATAGCACAGGGTGTGTTCAATGTCATGCAGTCTGGCCGTGTCAATCGCCTGATCCAGACGTTCCTCGAAAATACGGCGATTGAGCAGACCGGTCAGTGGGTCGTGGGTTGCCTGATGGCTGATCTCTCTGGCAAGTTCGTATGTATCAGAGACGTCCTTGATGAGTAGTACGGCTCCTTTGATGCATTTGTTGTTGTCATATACAGGGACTGCTGATCCCTCAACAGCATGTTCTGCGCCGTGCCGGTCGATGAGTATGCAGTGCTCTGAAGATTCGATGGAATGGCCTGCGGAAAGACATGAGGATACAGGATCAGGGATGCGTTCGCGCGTCTTCGCATCTATGATTTTTAATACGTCGTTGAGGGGTTTGTTCTGTGCGGCATATTCCGGGTGACCTGTGAGTGTTTCGGCAATAGGGTTCATGCTTTGAACTTTGCCATCAGCGTCTGTCGCTATAACGCCATCACGCATGTTATTCAACGTGATCTGGATGAAATCTTTTTCGTTTGATAATCTGTTTTCTTCAATGACTCGTTCGCTGACATCGCGTATCAGGAGTCGCGTCCCTGACATTCCGGAGTCAGGCGATGATGTCAGCACGGAGAGTTCACAAAAGCGTAGAGTCTCATTGCCGGTCTTGATCTGGAATGTCTGTTGTCGCGTTTGTCTGCATGGCTCTTTCGCGCTGGTTAATAGATGTCGTATTCTTTGTTCTTCATCAGCCTGGAACAAGGAAAAAATGGGCTTGCCCGTTATTTTGTGCTTATCCATTTGCAGGATTTCGCCGGCTGTATGATTGAGGTTGAGTATCGCGCTCTGCGCCTCGATATGGATCATGCCCAGCCCGGCATGGTCCATAAGCCGGTCGAAATTTTCTTTGCTTGTGTTTTGCCGGCTCGTTAGTGTGTTGATACGTGCGTATTCTGTTGTTAGAGAACCTTTGAAGTTGCGTTGTAACTTGGCTTGCGCTACTGCTTTCTTGAGTGCCAGCGGCAGTGCTCCAAGATTGACCATCTGCCATATACTGATTTGCGGGCCCAGCACGCTGGATTCTTCCAGTGACTGTTTTAGTGCGGTGAATTTGTCATCAGCACTGAGGATGAATATTTGTATCGATTGATCCCAGGCGTGAATCCAGGTCGCGGTATGAAGTGGTTCTTCCAGGTCACTGCCGAGTATGGCGACCTCAATGTCCAGGGTGTTTTCGTGCATGGCATTGAAGAGCTGGCCTTCATTCGTCAACCTGGCTATCTTCAGAGGCGACGGCATTTCGTTGCACAAATAGGCCCAGACTTCATTGTCTGGTCTGATGAGCGAAATATTGGTGCTCATGTACTGCGTTCCTTAGGTTACTTGTAGTTTGTGTTTTCCAGCTACGGGTGTGTCGTCTTTTTTCTGCTCCGCAGCCGGATAACCCCCTTGTTATAGTTCATGTCTTGCTGTGCTTATCTGATGATTGGTGTTCCTGGATGTAATCCCTGATCCATTGTCTGACGAGGCGTGAAGCGCTGTCGTCCTCTTGCTTGGCCGCATGCATGAAGGCGGTACGCAGGTCGCGGGGTACCCTGACCTGAAGAAATGCGCTGTTTTGTGTGTTTTGTTTTGGCATTGTCATGACCTAGTCATGACAAAATCACATGAAATGAGGAAAAAGTCAATAAATACTTGGCGTTAAGTATTAAAGCTAATCGATTATGTGATAAGTACGCCCTAAGCTACATAAAAAAAGCGCGGCAGGGAAGCCCTGCCGCGCTTTTTTGATTAAAAAATGATCTATCTGGCTGTTATCATGCAGCGTGTAGCTTGGAAGCGCGTGCAGCTTCGGCTTCTTCGGCTGAATAGGCCTTACCCGACCAGAGCATGTCATAGGCAATCTCTTCGTTACCGTTCTCGCACAGTTCCAGCACTTTCATGAACAAAGGCTGGAAAGTTTCACTGCGGTGAGATTCCTCGTGGTCCTCGAAGCTGTTCCAGAAGGTGACAATCAAGGCCTCTTTGCCCTTCATGTCGCTTTCAACGGCCTGGCCGATACTGCTGCCTTCATTGGAGATGTTGCCACTATTAAGCGCGACAAAACCACCGACAAAACCGGTATCTGAGTGATAGGTTTTGACGTTTTCACAGAGGAAGGCGACACGTTCCTGCAAGTCGTCAACAGTGAATTCCGGCTTGATAATCACCCGGTTAACGGTAACGACGCCGTCGTGAGGAAAGTTAGGTATTAATCCGCTCATATGGTAAATCTCCATTAAATAATAATATAACCAATTGCTAATATAATGATGTCCTTGAGCTATGTCAACAATACGGCCTATCTATTAATCAATATTATTTATAACCAAACATAAGTAAATTAAATGCACTATATGTGTGGTCATAGTCACGCTCTACCACAAGATAGCGTGTGAGCATGTGGTCTTGATGCTAAACTGCGCGGTAATCTATGTTTCAGTTACAGCAGTTTCCGGGGCGCGCTTGCGCCATAAGAATGGGTTTCCGAGGAGTAGAGCAATGTACCGCAGAGTCAGTTTTGTCTTCACTATCTTCATAGTCAGTCTATCGGTCCAGGCCAATGACCTGGAGATTGCCCTGAGTGATGAGACGGCACAGTTCACCTTTACAGCTGATACGGGGTCTGTGGGTAACGGTGGTGGGCGTTTGTCCCTGGGTGGCTTTTTCAATGAGGAAGACGATATAGCCGCTACGCTTGGATTCATGGTGACCGGGCTGCCAGCCGGGCGTACGCCATTCGCATTCGGACTTGGCGCCAAGGCCTACGCCACGCATATTGACGATATCGATGATGAATTTTACGCGCTGGCGCTAGGTGCGCGGATGCGCTACACCTTCCCCTCCAACACCCCGATGCACATCGCCGGGGATGTACATTATGCCCCTGATATCACCACCTCCAATGATGCGGATGGTTTGCTGGATGTCGTGTTGCGCTTCGAGATTGAATTTATACCCGGAACATCTGGTTTTGTCGGTTATCGGTTATTTGAACTACAGAGCGATGTCGGCAGTGACTATGAATTCGATGATAACCTGCATCTCGGTGTACGTCTGAATTTTTGATGTTGTCTGCAGCACGTGACTAGATAGACCGTTTAGTACTGATGGCGTCAGAGGGCATAACGCGGCTGCTGGAAGTTATGGCACGTTTGCGCGATCCGCAAAATGGTTGCCCCTGGGACCTTAAGCAGACCTTCACAACAATTGCCCCTCACACGCTGGAAGAAGCCTACGAGGTCGTTGATGCGATAGAGCATGGCGATTCTGAAGATATCAAGGATGAGCTGGGTGACCTGCTGTTTCATATTGTGTTCTACGCGCAAATGGCGCGGGAGCAGGAACAATTCGACTTTGAAACCATAGCGCAACATGTCAGCGACAAACTTGAGCGGCGGCATCCACATGTATTCACTGATCAACGAATCGCTGATGAAAAAGAACTGCATCGTGTCTGGGAGAACCGCAAGGCGGAAGAACGCGCGGCGAAGACAGAACAGAAAATAACATCGGCACTGGACGGAATCGCCATTGTCCTCCCTGAGTTGCTGAGAGCAAAAAAATTGCAACAGCGCGCCTCGCGCGTCGGCTTTGATTGGCCGGAATCGATGGAAATCTTTTTTAAAATCGAGGAAGAACTGCAAGAAGTAAAACAAACTATTGTAGAAGGCGAGGGCGAAGAACGCATCAAGGAAGAGATCGGTGATCTGTTATTTGCGGTCGTTAACCTGGCGCGCCACTTGGATATCAATCCTGAACAGGCGTTACGCTCAGGAAACCAGAAATTCGAGCGACGTTTCCGCGCGATAGAAGCTCATTTGGCTGCGGATGGGCGAGCGCCTGAAGAATGCGAACTCGCCGAGTTGGATGCATTGTGGGATCAGGTGAAGTATGTGGAATAAGCTGTAGTAGACGGCAATAAATCGAGCGAATACCACTGCTGTCCCACTGACGCGTCAAATTTTTCAGCTATTGGATTTTCAACATAGCTCATACCCTCAGGTATTGGCGTTGATAAAAGTATTTTCGTTCTTTCTTGCAGTGGATTCTTTATAAAAAATATTCCGTATCCCAAGGCAGCAACGAGAATAAAAACAAAAGTAATAGCTAAAGTGGTTTTTATGATTTATGAGTTTTCAGTCCACTCAAACTCCATTTGAAGCGCGGTTTTATTGGCTAATTCGAGACTATGTAGTCTACTGACTAAGTGCAGGCTCATGTCGATACCTGCGGATATGCCGCCCGAGGTAATTACTTTGCCTTCGTCTATCCAGCGCTTTGATTTCTGTACGGTCAAGTTTGGATAACCATCCCGTAAATCATTTATATCTTCCCAATGCGTTGTGACATTTAAATTATCGAGTATGTTTGCTTCGGCTAACAGAAACGCGCCAGTGCAAACTGATGCGACGATGCTTGCGTCTTCTGCGGTTTTTGAGATCCATTCAATTACCGCTGACTTTTGTATTTCCTCTGTGTATACGCCACCAGCGACAATGAGCACATCTAGTTTGGGATGGTTACCGAATCCATAGCAGGGGTTGACACTATAGCCGCCCCTCGCGGTAACGGGTTCGTTGGATTCGCCAACCAGAAAAACATTGAATGGATGTTCGGGTATGCAAACTCTTGCTGCTGTTGAGAAAACCTCAAAAGGGCCGGAAAAGTCCAAAACTTCAGCATCCGTGTAAATAAATATTCCTATGTTCATTTCTTATGTTTCGCTGTGTTCGGTGTGCCGCAATTGAGAAGAATGCAATTTGTATTGCGGTGCGGTTTTATTCTCTTCTAGTGGGTGTGCTGAGCAGCTATTTTCAGCAGATCTGATTAAAAATGGAACCCCGTTTCCCTATGCTGCACGAAATCATGTGCTAATATTTTCCAAGCTATCTGTGCAGGAACATGGGTTTGAATTTCATCTTTCATTTGCAAGTGCACGGAGCTCTCACCTAGAGGCTATTGCTATAATCTATATTACTGTTAACTGTATAACAATATGATTACTTGGTTTGATGCTGTTGGCATTGGTCTGATTTACGCGAAGCGTGCCTCGATGCGCATCGAAAAATCTACGGCGTTTATATGTTTGGTGAGGGCGCCTATCGAAATAAAATCGACTCCTGTCATTGCGATATCGCGAATCGACCCCAGTGATACATTGCCTGAAGCCTCCAGCTTGGCACGGCCCTTATTGAGTGCTATCGCCTCGCGCATGGCATCGATGTCGAAGTTGTCGAGCATAATCACGTCTGCGC
Organism: uncultured Gammaproteobacteria bacterium; assembly: GCA_947258875.1. Taxonomy (GTDB): domain Bacteria; phylum Pseudomonadota; class Gammaproteobacteria; order CAMYKB01; family CAMYKB01; genus CAMYKB01. Next base: position 20,320 of record CAMYKB010000015.1, read on the forward strand.
CGGCATGGATGGCCTCTTCAAGCTCCTGCAAATCCTCCGTTTCCACTTCGACAGTGATACCCGGATGCATGTGGCGGGCATCACTAACCGCGTGTTCAATAGTGCCGGCAGCAACGATGTGATTTTCCTTAATTAGGATGGCGTCATACAACCCCATGCGGTGGTTGCTGCCGCCGCCACAGGTGACGGCGTAGCGTTGTGCACTGCGAAACCCGGGTAGGGTTTTGCGTGTATCGAGGATGCTTGTGTTGGTGCCGGCGACTGCGTCTACATAAGAACGGGTAGTGGTTGCTGTAGCAGACAGCGTTTGCAAAAAGTTAAGGGCCGTGCGTTCGCCGGTGAGTATCGGGCGGGCAGGGCCTTGTAGACTGCAAATGCGAGCATCGGTTTCGACATGGCATGCATCATCCATGTGCCACTGGATGTTAATGTCGGTATCCAGTTGCCTAAAGACCTCATCGAACCAGGCCTGCCCGCACAGAATGGCAGGCTCGCGGCAAATAACATGCGCCGTAGTTTGTAACTCTTCTGGGATCAGCTCCGCAGTAATATCGCCCTGGCCAAGGTCTTCCTGTAATGCGAAGGACACCATGAATTCCATATCGTTGTGTAATCTGTCGGCAATTGTAGTCATCGTATGTTTTTAGGCTCTGCAAAGTGATGCTGTGTAATATTGATGATAACTAGACTGAGTGCCAGCGGTATGATCAGGCTAAGTGTTGTTGTCACACCATTCATGACATCCATTATGGCCCAGATGATTTCCAGTCAGCCGGTGGCAGCCGCTAGCATGCAAGAGGATGCAGAAACAATCAATAGCTGCCGATTATAACTGTTCCCAAAGGGGCGGTAGTGGTTCAGATATGTTCGTCCATGGATGTATCTACTCCTGGCTTGATCTACACTGTGTTCTGTTTTCGGGTATTGTCCAGACACGCGAATCACAGGGTTGAGGTGATTCCTTGGCAGGTCAGTCTGTATATGCCAGGCGCAAGCCCGCAAAAATAAAACGTCTGTCAGCGGTATGAAAATTACGAAAGGTTGCACGGCGGATATCGCGCCGTGTGTAGAGGCTGCTGCCACGTAACGAAAAATGCTTGTCATCAAAGCATGGCAAGGAATACTCATCGTAAGGGAAGGGCTTGAAATCGATATAAGGATGGAAGGTGTTGCTGCACCATTCCCACACGTGCCCGGTTTTTTCGATGCGCATGGCGCGGCAGGCAATTTCCCACTCGTATTCATGTGGCAGGCGCGCACCTGCCCAGTTAGCAAAGGCGCGCGCCTCGTGATACGAGATGCCATAAACCGGTTCATCCGGTTCAAGTTCGTGTGGTCCTTCAGCGCGGACGCCATACCACCAGCCACGTTTGTTCTGGCGCCAGTGATCCGGATGATGCCCTGTGATACCGCTCAGCCACGCCCATCCCCCCTCTGTCCAGTGGCGGCGTTCCCGGTAGCCGCCTTGTTGTATAAAGCACAGGTACTCTGCATTGGTGACTGGGAATTCAGAGATGTGAAATACTTTAACCTGCACGCGTTGTTCAGGTAATTCATTGTCGTAAGCCATAGGGTACTCGCCACCGACCTTATATATGCCGGCAGGCGCCATCTTGGGGTGTTTGTTGAGGGCTTTGGGCTTAAGCTGTGATGCAGGTGAATAATCACCCTGATCGGACTGTAACGCGCGCTGTACTAATACCATATTCATGGTTTCGACGTGCTGGCAATGATGTTGCGTTAGAAAATGGATCAGATATTGATTCTCTAAAAGCGAGTGGGGCTTGAGGGTTTCATCACTTATTCCCGACAATAACAGGATGTTGTCATTTTGTTGCTGTCTGATTTCAGCCAGTAATGTGTCGCGCGGCGGCAGGGTGGATCCGCGTTCGGGTTTTGGTGTGAGTGGTGATATATAGAGTTTGCGTAGCGGTTTAGTCAGTTGATCATCTTCCTGAACAACCTCACGTAGCCAATAGTTCTCGGTAAACATACAATGGCCCAGATGCCAGCCTATCGGGCTAAGGTCATCATGAAACTGTTCACGATAGCCTGCTTCATCCACTGACTCGACTATGCTACATAAGCGACGTTGTATGCTGCGCAGGCGAACCAGGGGTGCGAGTAGGCTCATAATTCGATCAGTTCCGGTGGTTCTTCCGGATCCAGGATGAGTAGATGATGTTCCGGGACGGATTGCCAGAACTCGGCATCCCCGGATTCGCCACTGGTGAGGCGTTCTGAGGAGACCAATTGTGCACCCTCGGGGAAGTTTTCATCATCAGTGGTGTAATACAGGCTGGGGCAGGGATCATGCAGGGCATGGCGCGATGCGTAGATGCGCACGCCATCAGTCAGCACAATATTCAGTAGTGCCTTGTGACCATCAAGCCACTCGTCAACCTGATACAGACAGTCACGCATGGCCTCTTCGAGCGGTGTGTCGGGCTCATCAGTGAGCGTCTGCCTGATCAATGCAAACAAATATTCCGAATCGGTATTGCCCTCAATCCCGGCCTCTATCTCGGTGCTGATCGCATCGCGTATCTGTCCACGAAGGTTGTGATTGAAGTTCTCGATAAAGCCATTGTGTACAAACAGCAGATCTTGATGGCGGAACGGCTGTGTATTGGCTGTGCCATTGGCAAAACCGTCTGTTGCGCTGCGTACCATCGCGAGCCACATGTCTGCAGATAGGCTGCGTGCCAGATCCGACAGATTGGTGTCTGACCAAATGGGCAGGTGATTCCGATAAATGGCAGGCGATTCGTCTCCGCTATACCAGCCGAAACCAAAACCATCAGCATTCAGCCTGGCATAACGCAATTCCTGCGGAGCCCAGGATTGTTTATAGAGGCTATGCTCAGGATCCAGCAGGAATTCCTGCAAAACGATTTCCGGACCAAGATATGCGGCCAGACGGCACATGGTTTGTGTTATAGATTCTTCGACAAGGGACTTGGACGCATGTTAGCCTTTCCCGCACAAGAGTGCATCTTGCCGCCTGTGAACGATATGCCTTGCAGGGCGGCGGTCGCTTTGTGGTGCGATTGTTCTGCTATACCTGCGCGTCGTCCAATCAATAAGGCATTCTCTAATACTAATGAAATCAAACACTAAGCAAAAATCACCTCGTAGCAGGTTTTCTTGCCAGACAGTACCTAACGAGCGGCAAATGCCCGGCATGGAAGATGATGTGCGTAACGGGCTATTCACGAGACCGCGTAGCCTGCCGTCGAAGTATTTTTATGATGAAAACGGCTCGCAGTTATTCGACCGGATTTGCGATACTCCGGAATATTATGTAACGCGCACCGAAGCGGCATTACTGCATGCGCGATCCATCGATATTATCGCTGCCGCCAAACCTGATCACATCATCGAATTGGGTAGTGGTGTATCCCGTAAGACGCGTTACCTTTTTGATGCCTGTGAGCAACTGGAATTACACGCCCAGTACTGGCCCTACGATGTTTGTGAGCCGATTCTGCAAAGCACAGCGGAGTCATTGATTGTGGATTATCCCTGGCTGAATGTTAATGCCCTGGTAGGTGACTATCATGCCGGGTTTGCGCACTTGCCATCACCTGCGGGGCGTCGCATGTATGTGTTCCTGGGCGGCACCATTGGTAATTTTACCCATGAGGAAACCATCGCCTTTTTGAGGGAGTTGCGCGAACATATGCGCGAGGGTGATACGCTGTTGCTGGGTGCCGATCGCATCAAGAACATGCAGGTGCTGCACGCCGCCTACAATGATACGGCGGGCATTACTGCGGAATTCAACTTAAACGTACTGCGTGTACTCAATCGTGCACTGGGCGCAGATTTCGATGTTTCCGCATTCGAGCATTATGCCTGTTTCAATACCACCGCACGCCAGGTTGAGATGTACCTGATAGCGACCCGTGCGCAGCAGGTCAGCCTGGGTGCGATGGGGGAAACCCTTGAACTGGCGGAAGCGGAAGCGATCCTCACCGAGATCAGTCGTAAATTCACCAAAGCTGATTTGCAGGAAATCGTCAGCACGGGCGGCTTTGAAGAGCTTGCGCACTATGAGCCGGATAATGGCTATTTCTCACTGGTGCTGGTACAGCCAACCTGAACTGGGTTTCGCATAGCAGTCATCGATTTCACTCGCTTATGACAATTGTAACTTTGCTGTAACATCGATTGGTTTTAATGTTACAAATCCATTATTAGAATAGACCCATAGCTTATGAGCGTTGCCAAAATACTGGTCGTTGAGGATGAAGCCGCAATACGCGATATGGTGCGCCTGGCGCTAGACAAGGCGGGCTTCGAGACGTTGGAGGCTGAGGACACGCACCAGGCCTTGCAGGTCTTTCATGATTCCAGGGTTGATCTGCTCCTGCTTGACTGGATGTTGCCCGGTCAAAGTGGGCTTGAACTAGCGAGACGCCTGCAGCGTGAGGATCGTACCCGGGAAATTCCTATTATCATGCTTACCGCGCGCGTCGAGGAAAATGACAAGGTCCTGGGGCTGGAGGCAGGTGCTGATGACTATATCACCAAGCCTTTCTCGCCACGTGAACTGGTTGCCCGTATCAAGGCCCTGCTGCGGCGTTCCCGTCCGCAAGCGGCCGAATCGCCGGTTCAGGTGGAGAACCTGATGTTGGATCCCGGAAGTCACCGCGTCAGCATCAACGATCACGCCGTAACTATGGGACCTACCGAGTTCCGCCTGTTACACTTCCTCATGACACACCAGAATCGGGTTTACAGCCGTGGTCAGTTGCTCGATCAGGTCTGGGGCCATAACAGTTTTGTTGAGGAGCGTACCGTCGATGTGCATGTGTTACGTTTGCGCAAGGCGCTGAGCAAAGATGGTTATGATCGTTATATACAAACCGTACGAGGCGCGGGTTACCGCTTCTCGGTGCAGGAATAAACCCGCTTGAAGCCGTGGTCCGTAGAAATCTGGCGCCTCGGCCTGCTGCTGATTCTGGCGCTGTTCATAGGCTCGCTTATCGGCCATACCGGCTGGGCGATATCCATTGCACTTGCGGCCTACCTGCTCTTGCATTTTCGCCAACTCTACCGCTTGAATACCTGGCTACTCAGCGGCCGACGTGCTGATGTGCCTGAGGCTGGCGGTGTCTGGGGGGATGTTTTCTATGCCTTCCAGCGCCTCGAGAAGAGTAAGCAAAAACGCAAGAAGAAACTGGCGTCCATGTTGTCGCGTTTTCAGGAATCGACTTCAGCGTTGCCGGACGGCACGATCGTCATCAGCCCCTACGGCGAAATCGAGTGGATCAATACTGCCGCAAAGCGTTTGCTTGGTTTAAGTTCGAACAAGGATGTCGGTAGGCGTATCAGTCAATTGATCCGGCATCCGGACTTTATTCAATACCTCTCTGCGGGTGACTATGGCTTACCGATACAGATAGATTCACCCATCGATGAACGTATGCGTCTCAGTATCCACATCGTGCCATATGGCAAGAATCAGAGGTTGCTGGTGATTCGAGATGTTACCCGTTTACATCAGCTTGAATCCATGCGGCGTGATTTTGTTGCCAACGTGTCGCATGAATTGCGTACTCCGCTGACTGTAATCACCGGTTACCTGGAGATGCTGGGGGATGACATGTTGCAGGCCTCGGAAGATACCCGCAAGACCGTTGCAGAAATGCAGGACCAGACACAACGTATGAGAAATATCGTTGAGGACCTGTTATTGCTATCGCGCCTAGAAACAGACAAAACGTCAAATGACGATCAATCACTGGTTCCTGTTCCGGCATTACTCGCGGACATCCAGGCCGAAGCTAAAATGCTGAGCCCGGAATCCCGGCATCAATTTGTTTGTGAAGCAGATAATCACCTGTGGCTGCGCGGCAATTCCAAGGAGCTTTACAGTGCGTTCATGAACCTGGTGAGTAATGCGGTGCGTTATTCGCCTGAGGGTGGAGAAATTTACATGCGATGGTATGCGGACGAAGCGGGTGCGCATTTTATGGTCGAGGATCACGGGGTTGGCATAGAGCCGCAGTATATCCCCAGACTCACCGAGCGTTTCTATCGTGTTGACAAGGACCGCTCACGTTCCAGTGGCGGTACTGGTCTGGGTCTCGCGATCGTCAAGCATGTGATGCAGCGACATGATGCTGATCTGAGTATCGAGAGTGAACTTGGCAAAGGCAGCCGCTTTGCCTGCCATTTCAGAAAAGAACGCGTAGTGGACCGACCACCGGCCGTGAACGTCGCAAGTGCCTGACGCTGGATAGCTTGCTGTTTGTCTTTTTCAGCTGCATCAATACCCTTTTACTGGAAATACATTTCCGAACCAGAAGATCCATAATTTTATAAAAATTAGAGGCTTACTGCGCTCCAGCCTGTAACAAAAGCTTCACATAACAGTCACCTACCTGTCATATAGCTAATCTAAAGTAGCAGCGATGATTAATACATGTGGTTTATCCTGGAGGTCGTAAATGAAACCAATGAAAATTCTTGCCGCTGCGAGTGTCGTTGCAGCAGCGCTTGGCATGAATCCCGCGCTTAAAGCAGCCGAAGTGGATCCTGAACTTACGGTCTATGTTAAGGCCAGTGGTGTATCCGGTAATCTTTCCAGTGTCGGTTCGGATACCCTGGCGAACCTGATGACGTTATGGGCTGAGGAATTCAAGCGTGAGTATCCTAATGTGAATATTCAGATCCAGGCGGCCGGTTCATCGACTGCGCCTCCGGCACTGACGGAAGGCACCTCGAACCTGGGGCCCATGAGCCGCAAGATGAAAAGTAAGGAGACTGAGTCGTTCGAAGCCAAGTTTGGCTACAAACCGACTCCTGTGCGTGTCGCGATAGATGCGCTCGCAGTCTATGTACACAAGGATAATCCAGTTAAGGGCTTGAGTATCCCGCAGGTTGATGCCATTTTTTCATCTACTCGAAAATGTGGTCATGACAAGGATGTGACGCGTTGGAGTGGTCTCGGCCTGAGCGGTGGCCTCGCCAACCAGGACATCCAGTTGTATGGGCGTAATTCGGTATCAGGTACCTATGGGTATTTCAAGAAGAAGGCGTTGTGTAAGGGCGACTATAAAAACAATGTAAATGAACAGCCTGGTTCCGCTTCAGTCGTGCAGTCGGTGTCGACGTCATTGAATGCCATGGGCTACTCAGGTATTGGGTATAAAACCACAGGCGTCAAGGCGGTGCCGCTAACCAAGAAGCCGGGTACAGACTTCGTTGAAGCGAGCGCTGAGAATGCCATCAATGGAAGCTACCCTTTGTCACGATTCCTGTATGTCTACGTGAACAAGCACCCCAATAAACCGCTGTCACCGCTGCTGCGTGAATTCCTGAAACTGGTGCTTTCCAAACAAGGTCAGGAAGTGGTCGTAAAGGACGGTTATATTCCGCTTCCCAAGAAGGTTGCTGACGAAGAACTGGCAAAGTTGATTAAGTAATAGCATGACTCAGCCAACTGCTTGCTCCTAGTAAGCGACTCGTCAACAGTATGAACGCCCCGCAATGCGGGGCGTTTTTATGTATGGATGACGTGACCTCGGGATGAACATCGACTATGGTCTGTCTATGAAGTTATTGTTTATCAGACATGCGCGCGCCGAAGATCCCGATGTGTTTGCGGCGGCGGGACTGACGGATGATCAGCGGCCACTGACCGATGATGGGCGAGCCCGTATGAGTAAGGCGGTGCAGGGCATTCGTTTATTGGTCCCTGAAATCACTGTGGTTGCAAGCAGCCCCTACCTGCGTGCCGTGCAAACGGCCGAAATCCTGACGAGTGTTTATCCGGGACATGAAGTGATGCCCAGTGATGCGTTGACGCCGGGTAGCACACCACAAGGCTTGTGGGCCTGGTTACCAACATTGCAACAGGAAAGTGTTATCACATTGGTGGGGCATGAACCTAATCTTTCCCGTACCATCAGCTGGCTGATCACTAAGCAGGCTGGGGCTTGTGTCAAAATGAAAAAGGGCGCGGCCTGCCTGCTTGATTTCCCGTTTGGACAACAACCGGGTAGTGCGCAGGTCCAATGGCTTATGACGGCATCTCAGCTGGGCCAGTTAGCGCGCTGACGCTTGTAGAATCGGTTATGATGTGCTCTGAATCGTAACTATCACAAATTTCATTGCTCATGTTAAAGAGAAAACCGCCGGATACGGTTGCAGCAATCGATCTGGGTTCAAATAGTTTTCATATGATTGTTGCGCAAATCAAGGATGGTCATGTGCATGTTCTCGATAAGCTCAAGGAGACCATACGTATGGCCGATGGCCTGGATAAGCACAATATCATCACGGAGGATGCCAGGGCGCGCGCCTTAGATTGTCTGTCACGTTTTGGCCAGCGCCTGCGTGGTATGCCGCGTGGCAGTGTGCGTGTTGTAGGCACCAATACCTTACGCAGAGCGCGTAATGCATCGGCATTTATTTATGAGGCACAGGAGGTGCTTGGTCATCCAATTGACATTATCAGTGGCCGTGAAGAGGCGCGTCTCATATACCTCGGTGTCTCGCATACCTGGGCAGATGTTGATGTGCGCAGGCTGGTTGTCGATATCGGAGGAGGTAGTACGGAATTAATCATCGGGGAGCATTTTGAACCAACTCATATGGAAAGTTTGCACATGGGTTGCGTGAGTATGACGCGGAGCTATTTCGCTGACGGCATAATTACTGAGAACGCCTGGCAAGATGCTTACACAGCAGCGCGACTGGAATTGAGACCAATTGCAAAACTCTACCGCGATGTCGGTTGGGGGGCCGCGGTGGGCGCTTCCGGTACCATTCTTACGGTTGCCAGGATCGTGAATATGATGGGTTGGAGCGACGCAGGTATCACTGCGGAGTCATTGCAAAAATTGCGAAAGGCCATGTTGCGTGCAGGGGCGGTCAAAAAGCTCGAACTGCAAGGTCTCAGCAAGGATCGTGCGGAGATTATGGCAGGTGGTGTCGTGGTGTTGGAGGCCGTGTTCGAACGGCTCAGGATTGAGCGCATGTCGATATCCGATGGTGCGGTGCGTGAGGGTTTGATCTATGACCTTGTGGGCCGTATCCGGCATGAAGACGTCCGTCGGCGAACAATTGATGCGCTGATGCAGCGCTATCATGTGGATGCTGCTCATGCCACGCGTGTAGAAGCAACGGCATTGCGCCTTTTCGATATGGTGGCAAACGACTGGGGTTTGGATGAAGATCATGCGGACCTATTGAGTTGGGCGACGCGATTGCATGAAGTAGGTCTGGCGATCGCGCACAGTCAATACCACAAACATGGCGCCTATCTGCTCAGAAATGCGGATTTGCCGGGTTTTTCACGCCAGGAGCAGCGCATGCTGGCAACACTAGTACGCGCGCATCGGCGTAAATTCCCGATCGAAGAATTTGAACAACTACCTGATACGATTCAGCGAGAACATGTTATCAGACTTGCTGTCGTATTGCGTTTGGCGATATTGCTCAATCGTGGCCGTCAGCAGGAGCATGTCAGGATTAACAGTATTGAAGTGAGTGACACAGGATTGAAATTGGACATTGATGCGGATGTCTTAGAGAGTCATCCATTGACGCACGCAGACCTTGAGAATGAGCGTAATTATTTAAAAGTGAGTAAAATAAAACTCAAATTTTAGCGCAACACTTCAGCTCAACTGGTAGTACACATGCTGTATCTGGATGTCTTAGCTGGAAGCACTATCGGCGACTGCATTGCTGATAATGCATGAACTGAGGTGTGAAAGAAACTGCTCGGTGGCCGCCTCCCATGAATGCGCTACGGCATAGGCCCGGGGATGGTGGCTGTCGAGTTTCAATGCGGCCAGCGCCGCTTCTTGCAGGTCATCATCCAGTATCCCTGTTTTGCCTCTCACGACTACATCGATAGGCCCAGTCACGGGATAAGCGGCGACCGGTACGCCACAGGCCATTGCCTCCAGTAATACCAGCCCAAAGGTATCTGTGCGGCTGGGGAAAACAAACACATCTGCAGCAGCCAGGTGTCGGGCCAGGTCCTCGCCTTGTTTAAAGCCGGTAAAATGGATCTGCGGATATTTTCTCTTAAGGGCATCCAGGTCGGGGCCATCTCCAATCACGACCTTGCTGCCGGGTAGTTCCATCTCCAGAAAATCCCCAATATTTTTTTCAACAGCCACCCGTCCCATATACATGAAAACCGGCCGCGGGTGCTGGATCAGTTCTTTGCCATAAGGCCTGAAGAGTTGAGTATCGACGCCGCGTGTCCAGATGACCACATTATTAAAATTCCAGGAAATGAGTTCATCGAGTTGCTTCGGAGTAGGCACCATGGTGCATTTGGCGGCAGAGTGGAACCAGCGCAAGAAGGCGTAGGTCACACCCAGTGGTATGGGGGCGCGTAAGCGTACGTAATATGGAAACTGTGTGTGATACGAGGTCGTGAATCCCAGCTGATTTTGTTTACAGTACTTGCGTGCTGCCAGACCTATCGGTCCCTCCGTAGCGATATGTATCGCATCAGGTTTAAAGTCATCGAGCAGGCGCCATACTTTACCCTTAGGCCATATGGCGATGCGTATACTGGGATATGTGGGTAACGGGAATGTTTTAAATGATTCCGGCGTGATAAATAAAACGCTGTGCCCCAATGATTCGAGTATCTCGCCGGTTTTTATCAGAGTATTGACGACACCATTGATTTGCGGTTTCCAGGCATCCGTCGCGATGGCAATCTTCATGCAATCTTCTCGTCGGCGTCAAAATAAGTAACGGTTGATGATTTGATGGTATGTTTTTCGTCGGCCCAGTGTATGAGTTGTAATGAGCCATCATGCGCTTCCGTGAGCGCGGTACAGCTTTCAACCCAATCACCGTCGTTGCAATATAATATGCCATTGATGTCCCTGATCTCGGCATGGTGGATATGCCCGCAGACCAGGCCATCGACATTTTCCTGGGCAGCCTGATAGGCGACGGCCTGCTCAAAATCACTGATCACATTAACAGCGTTCTTGACTTTGTGTTTGAGGTAGGCAGCCAGTGACCAGTAGGGACGATTGAACTTGCGTCGGCAATAGTTAACGTAATGGTTTAATTTGAGCAGCAGGTTATAGGCATGATCACCGAGGTGGGCGAGGAATTTGCTGTAGCGTATGACATTGTCAAATTCATCGCCGTGTAATATTAGTAACTTGCGCCCATCGGCTGTTGTATGGAAGGCCTTGCAGCAAATCGTAACATTACCGAAGGTCATGCCGTCATACTCGCGGAAGGGGTGGTCGTGATTGCCAGGAATGTATACTACCTTGGTATTGTGCTTGGCCTTGCCGAGTATCGTGCGAATCACATTGTTGTGGGCCTGTGGCCAATACAGGCCTCGTTTCATCGCCCACATGTCAATGATATCGCCTACCAGATACAGGTGTTCACATTCGGTGGATCTGAGGAAATCTAGGAGAAAATCAGCCTTGCAACCCTTGGAACCGAGGTGGATGTCGGAAAGCCAAATGCTGCGATACTTCAGTGGGTTCACCCGGTGTATGTCTGCCATACGCAACACCAATATGTTGTGGTATGGCCGGAGTCTGCGGGTTGTGTGTTACGTCAACGTTAAGATTATTTTTATTTTTTATGACAATATGAAAATGTGAGGATCATTCAGCGCTGATTTGTTAAGGATTGGTTTACTCATATAAAAACGGAGGCAGCGGACAATGCAGTATGGCGCAGACTGCGCGTAATAGTTCGGCTTCATTGATAGTGACTTTGTTGTCGTGTGAGATGGTGGTGACCAGTGCTTGCACCAGTGTTTCCTTGATCATCGCGGGTAATTTATCAAGTTTCTCAAGTGCCTTGTCCATATCGGCAATCCAAGCGGCGGGCTGTGTGTAGTCCGGCCATTCTCCAGCGTTTGGCAACAGCGTATGCATGCCCATCTGGTAGGCCTTGCGCGCTTGTTCCTCGTTTTCATGGCCGAGGTGTGCAACTGTAGAAAACAGCATTTGCAATTCACGCACACTGCCTGCCAGGCGGGCCGAGCGCCGCGCCGTCACCCGGCTGGGGTGTTCGGCGTCCTGCAAATGAACCATCAAAGCCCTGGACAGCAGGTATTCAAATGTATCGACATGGCCGTCCATCTCAATCAGTTCCTGGATCAGCTTCAGCAAGTTATCTATTTGCTGTGGTGGGCGGCGTTTGAGCGCCGGGAAGGTTAGTTCCATTAGCGGCAGGCGGAATTGCGGACCCATTTCGGCGAGTGTCAAATGCAGTTGTGTCATTTGTTTTATTTGTTGCGGCCGGAAAAATTCCTGCAGGCGTGCATACTGTTGTTCACGGATGCTGTCATCATGATCCAGCAGCAAGGCCAGTGTGAGGAACAGTGCGCCGCTGGGTGAATGCGCGGCATCCCTGATCTGTTCAGGAATCTCGCGGCGCAATTGCGAGGCATGTTGTACATGCGCCTCGCTGGGGTTGCCAACTGATTGACTGACGCCTTCCGGCGTCAGGATCAATGCAGCCTGCATCAGGCGTTGCAACTGATCCTGTGCACTGCGTTTGTCCTGTGCCGCTTCTTCCTCAGCGGCAGCTGCTTCTTCGGCCATGCGTTTGCTGGCGCGCTTGGCGTGCTGCGCGGCCTGGCGCATGTATTCCTCGGGGTTAAAGTTCGGGTCGAGTGCCCTGATACGGTCGTCGATAGGTGGGTGGGTGGCGTAGAGCGATCCGATATAGGATACCCCATTGGCAAAAAACATATGGCTCATTTCTTCGCCATCGGCATTATCGATTACAGAATGATTGTCATAGCCGATTTTTTTGAGAGCACTGGCGATGCCTTCACTCTGGCGCGTGAACTGCACGGCTGAGGCATCAGCCAGGTATTCGCGCTGCCGTGATACCGCGGCCTTGATCAGGCGGCCAAAGAACATGCCGATATAACCGATTAACGTCAGACTCAGGGCCAATATAAAGATAACCGCGACCCCGCCGCCCTTGTCGCGTGAACCGCTGATACGGACATGTCGGCTGCCACGCAGGATGGTGCGTCCAATCAGGCCTATCACCAGGATACCGAAGAGGATGCCGATGAGGCGCATGTTAAGGCGCATGTCGCCATTGAGGATGTGGCTGAACTCGTGTGCGATGACGCCTTGCAGTTCATTGCGGTTGAAGCGTTCCAGGCTGCCGCGCGTGACTGCGACTGCGGCATCTCCGGGCGAGAACCCGGCGGCGAAGGCGTTAATGCCATCCTCCGCTTCCAGCACATAGACCTCGGGCACCGGCACGCCGGAGGCGATGGCCATTTCCTCCACCACGTTATGCAATCGCCGCCGTAGCGGATCGGGGGTGTCGGGTGTCACCAGTGTGCCGCCCAGGTTACGCGCTACGGTACCGCCGCCGCCATTGAGGCTGGCGATGCGGTAGAGGCTGGCGAGACCGATGAAACCGGTGGTGCCAAGACTGCTGAGGCCGACAAGTCCGGCATGATCGCCGGCCCAGGCCAGGCTGGGCAGTATAAATTGTTCGCTGCTGTTACCCATATTGGCAACCAGCATGGTGATCACCAGATCAACCGCGAACACGATGCCGATCACCGCAAGCACAAACATTAATACCAAAAATTTGGTTTTGCGGCGCGCGTTATCCTGCTGCTCAAAAAAGTCCATAGTGTGTTGTGATCAAAGCAGAGCGCGATTCTAGAATTCCACCTTGGGAACCTCGCGTTTGACTTCGTCTTCGATTTCCAGGAACTCGGCGTGTTTGAAGTTAAAGCTACCGGCGATGATGGAGTTGGGGAAGCTCTCACAAGAGGTGTTGTAATTCATCACCGCATCGTTAAATGCCTGGCGTGCGAAGGCCACCTTGTTCTCTGTGGTCGAAAGTTCCTCCTGGAAATGCATCATGTTCTCGTTGGCCTTGAGGTCGGGGTAGGCTTCAGCTAATGCAAATAACCGACCTAGTGCACCACCCAGTCCGGCCTCGGCAGTGGCCAGTTTCTTGATGGCATCGGGATCGGTGGGGTCCGCGGCGGCGGCTTGCAGGCCGCTGACGGCAGCATTGCGCGCCTTGATGACATCTTCAAGGGTCTCGCGTTCGTGTTTCATGTATCCCTTGACGGCCTCGATCAGGTTGGGGATCAGGTCATAGCGGCGGGTGAGCTGCACATCGATCTGCGCGAAGGCATTTTTGACGCGGTTCTTAAGTGTAACCAGGTTGTTATATATCGCGATGCCGTAAAAAACGATCGCAGCTGCGATTCCCAATATAACCAGTAAAGCAACCATATTCTGTTCTCCCTCGTAAGTAAGCTTAGAGCTTTGCTTGTAAGCATACGACGAGAGCTGGGTAAATACCAAGTCGCAATACGCGTGACAATTACAGGCTCGGACGGTGATCAGTCGTTTTCAGGAGGTACAGTATGCTGTTCATTTGGCGCTCACGGCACTGGGCCATGCGGGTATTTCGCATAAGCCTCCTCAGTATTATGGGGTGGTGGCTGTTACAAAGCAGCGGCGTGTTGGCGCCTGCGGATCGTTCGCAGGATGAGGAGTGGCCGCGTACGAATTTTAATCTGCGCCTGGTCGAACTGGAAGAAATCACCTCCGGCGGTCCACCCAAAGACGGTATCCCGGCAATCGACAGGCCTCGATTTGTGAGCAACAACGAGGCCCGCAAATGGCTCAAACTGCGTGAGCCGGTGATCGCGCTGAGGATCGGATCACAAGCACGCGCCTATCCCTTGCAAATTCTCATGTATCACGAAATAGTGAATGATGTATTTGATGGCGTGCCAGTGTCCGCAACATTTTGCCCATTGTGTAATGCCTCAATCGTCTTCGACCGCCGCGTGGGTACCCGGGTATTCGATTTTGGCACTAGCGGCAAGTTACGAAACAGTGACCTGGTGATGTATGACCGGCAAACCGAGTCTTGGTGGCAGCAGTTTACCGGCCAGGCAATCGTGGGTGAGATGACTGGCACGACACTCACGCAATTACCTTCTCAGATTATCGCCTTCGAGGATTTTCAAACGGCCTACCCACAAGGTCAGGTGCTGTCTCGCAACACGGGATATCAGCGGCCTTATGGTGAAAACCCCTATGAGGGCTACGACAGTATCGATAACTCGCCATTTTTGTATAGGGGCAAACTGGATGGGCGCTTACCACCTATGGAACGCGTATTGAGTGTTGCCCACGAAGGCGCGCAGCGCATTTATCCTTTTACAACAATTCGACAAGCCCAGGTCATTAACGATGAACTCAACGGTGTTGCCGTAGTCGTCATCAGTCGTGATGGCTTGTACTCAGCATTGGACAAAAAGGAGATTAGTGGATCGCGAAAAATCCTGGCTGCAGCCGCGTTCGATCGACGCTTATCGGGGCAGGTGCTGGATTTCATGCTTGAGGGCGGCCGCCTGCTCGACCGGCAAACCGGTTCTGAATGGAGTATTACCGGTACGGCGATCAACGGTCCACTGGCAGGACAACAGTTAAAACAAGTCGATAGCGGTGTGCATTTTGCCTTCGCCTGGCTGGCATTCAATCCTGAAACAGATATTTATCGTGAACAGGATTGATGCGCGAAGGCTAAGATGTCGCCACGCAATTTACTATGATGCCAGTGTTTCCAGCAAGTGTGCCTGTGCGGAGCGGGGTTTTTTCTGTCCGGGTTTGAGTCTTTTATAATGACCATCTTGCTCTAATATCCAGGCCTGGGTGTTGTCAGATAGATAAGCGAGCAGGGACTCTTTAATCACACGTTCGCGCAATTCAGGCGTCTCTATAGGGAAGCAGGTTTCCACGCGGCGAAAGAAGTTGCGTTGCATCCAGTCGGCGCTGGAGCAATAGATCTCGGGTTTGTCATCATTATAAAAATAAAATACGCGCGAATGCTCCAGAAAACGGCCCATAACGGAGCGCACATGGATGTTTTCAGAGACGCCAGGTATGCCCGGACGCAGCCCGCAGATGCCGCGAATGATTAAATCAATTTTTACCCCTGCCTGTGAGGCGCGATACAAGGCCTGAATGATTTGCGGTTCAATCAAGGCATTCATGCGTGCCATGATATGCGCGGTTTTCCCCTGTTTGGCGTGTTCTGCCTCGCGTTCGATTTTGGTCAGTACGGACTGGTGTAAAGTAAATGGGGATTGCAGCAGTTTTTTGAGTTTGGTGGCGCGACCCAGCCCCGTGAGTTGCTGGAATATTTTATGTACATCCTCGCCAATCATTTTGTCACAGGTCAGTAAACCCAAATCGGTATAGGCGCGTGCGGTGCCTGCATGATAGTTGCCGGTACCCAGATGAACATAGCGTTTGAGCCGTCCCTTGTCGCGCCGTACTACCAGTGCCAGTTTGGCGTGGGTTTTGTAACCGACAATGCCATATAACACATGCGCACCGGCGTCCTGTAGTTGGGTGGAGAGTTTTATGTTGGCTTCCTCGTCGAAACGTGCGCGCAGCTCGACCACTACGGTGACTTCCTTGCCCGCACGGGCGGCGCTGATCAGGAGCTCGACCAGTTCTGACTCCGCGCCGGTTCGATACAGAGTTTGCTTGATTGCCAGGACGTCAGGATCGGCGGCGGCTTGTTTGATGAATTCGATGACAGGCGTGAACGACTGATAAGGGTGATGTAGCAGGATATCACCCTGGTTGATTGTGGCGAAAATATCACTCTCTGGCGCGAGATTGCCATGCAGGGATGGAATGAAGGCGGGATATTTGAGGTTAGGCCTATCGACGATGTTAGGTACTGCCATGAGACGGTTTAGATTGACCGGACCATTGACCTGGTAAACATCCTCTTCCGCGAGTTTAAATTTATTCAGTAGAAACTTGATGGCTTTTTTGGGCGTATTATCGGCAGCTTCCAGTCGTACTGCATCGCCGAAGTTGCGTGATGGTAGTCCGCCTTCCAAAGCCATTCGCAGGTCCTCAACCTCTTCTTCATCAACGAACAGGTCGCTGTTGCGGGTGACGCGGAACTGAGCGCAGGCATTGACCTTCATGCCCGGGAACAGCTCATCGACATGTGCGTGCAGGATGGAGGACAGGAAAACAAAATCATATTTCCCCTTGGCGATTTTCTCCGGCAGGCGAATCAAGCGCGGCAGTGCGCGTGGTGCCTGCACAATCGCTACACCACTGTCGCGACCGAAGGCATCCTTACCTTCTAGGGTAATGACAAAATTGAGGCTCTTATTAAGCATGCGCGGGAAAGGGTGCGACGGGTCAACACCGAGCGGGCTGAGCACCGGTAACAGTTCGCGGGTGAAATAATTCTTCACCCATTGTGCCTGTTCCTCGTTCCACAGGTTGCGTGGAACGAAATGGATGTCTTCTTGAGAGAGTGCGGGGAACAGAACATCATTTAGCACCCGGTACTGATCTTCAACAAGTTTTCCGACCAACTCACGGATTCGGGAAAGTTGTTCCTGTGGAGTCAAAGCGTCGTGGCCGGTAGTGCTAATACCAAGGGCGACCTGCTGTTTGAGACCGGCAACGCGGATCTCGAAAAATTCATCCAGGTTGGAGCTGGAAATACACAAAAAACGCAGGCGCTCGAGTAATGGTATGGATTCATCTTCGGCCAGCTCAAGAACGCGACGATTAAACGCAAGTAGGCTGAGTTCGCGGTTGAGGTACAGCTCGGCAGAATCAAGGTTTTCTGTTATCGAATTCATATGTAAACGATTGTGCCAAATTCGAGCTAAAGTCTCCAACTATTTAATTGGTTGTCTATACTTGCTCTGGCTCGAGGTGGTTTGTGTGTTTGAAAGTGGCATGGATGAGATATGCCGAATCAGGCAATGAGGTAATCCTCGAAATAGTTCGCATGTAGGATTTAATGAAGTTGTTGTAGCGCATGATGAAATCATTTGTCGCGATTGAGAAACCGCTCATCGATACCAAATTGTGACAAAGTGTCAAGTATTGCCGCTTCCAGTGAGACGCTGAGTTGCTCGGAGTTGTGTTCGAATTTTCTCAGGGCGCGGTGTGCGAACTCCCAGGTGCGGGGCGAGGGAAAGGACACCGGATTTTGTTCGGCATCGTATTCAAACAGTAGCTCAGGGCGGAAACGCAGAAAACCGATCAGACGTTCATCCATGCCTTCGCGCAGTGCCCAGGCGACCCAGTCATCGAGGTTGGGTTCTATTTCATAGTGCGTGAAGCGATTGGCCAGTGGGGCGGGCATCACATAGGCGACGCCACGGTCTCCCTGGCGGTTGCCGGCGGCGAAGATAACCCAGCCATCTGGCACAGTGTATTCACCCAGACGCCGGTCCAGGATCAGCTGATAAGCCGCCGCCGATACGCTGGGCGGCGCAGCATTGATTTCATCCAGAAACAGAATCCCGTGACTGCCGTGACGGGTCGCGTCAGGTAACATGCGGGGGATAGCCCAATCGACACCGCCACCCTGAGCGCGGAAAGGAATGCCGCGCAGGTCGCTGGGTTCCAATTGTGACAGACGGATGTCTATCAGCCGGGTGTCCCGTTCGCCGGCTATTTCGGCGACGATCTGAGATTTGCCTACCCCGGGCGGTCCCCACAGCATAACGGGTGTATTGATGCCGTGTTTGGTGGCTTCCAGTTCCTGTTCCAGGATGGGCTTGACGAGAGAGAGGCGCATACTGTGTGTAAATCGGTTACCTAAATGGAGTTAAAAGTAGATACCTAATTTAATAGGCGTCCGGTCTGTGATAGTTTTTTTGCGGGGCTGGGTCATCGCAATAATTCGCCATTCACCACCTGATAAGGGCTTGTTTATCTTATAATTATGACGGCAACGAGAATTATTATTCTGTTATGACATTTCTGTAATATTTTTGTCATATTTCTCCCCTAATCTACTGTAAGTGAATACGAGCTCCGAAAAACTGGCCGGGCTGATCCCTGATGCAGCTGCGTCCATTGCTGTGCGCCGTCGTAAGTGGCGGGTATTAAAGGATTTAATTGCCAGATATGGCATTGCACTGGGCGGGATCAGTGTCATCATCGCGGTGCTGTTGATTTTCTTTTACCTCCTCTACGTTGTGCTGCCGATGTTTCAGCCGGCAAGCATGGAGCAACAGGCGCAATACCGGTTGTCATCCGTGCAGGGAGAAACACCGCTGTTGTTGATGCTCGAGGAGCAGGCCGAGATCGGGTCTCGTTTTACAGACCAGGGCGTCATTCAGTATTTTGATGTCAGGTCTGGTATCGATCTGCACCGTTTCGCCATCCCCATGCCTGGAGACGCCACTGTCAGCAGTATCGCTGAGGGTGCCTTGGGGACAGGTGTTGTCGCCCTGGGTTTGAGTAACGGTCAAACCGTAATTCTGCGTCAGCTATATGATTTGTCCTACCCTGATGACCGGCGCGTGATTACGCCGCGGGTTGAGCATCCTCTGGGAGAGACACCATTAACGATCGACGCAAGCGGGCAAAGTCTGCATGTCCTGGCAGTACGTAACGAAGAAGAAAGCGTGACAATTGCTGCGGCGACTTCTGATGATCGAGTCATTGTCAGCAGCTTCGAAGTGGCCGAGTCGATGCTGGGTGATGTCGAGGTCGAACAAACGACAACCGAGTTGCCTTCGCTCGCTGCAAAGGTGACACACCTGGCGATCAGTAGTGACCGACGCTGGTTGTTTGCTTCCGATGCTGCGGGTTTTGTATCGTTGTTTGATATGCGTGATCCGGACGATATTGCGTTGATCGGGCGCGAGGCGGTCACTGGCGGTGATGAGCGTATCACCGCAGCGCGGATGTTATTGGGTGGTATCTCTCTCCTCATAGGTACATCGGAGGGCCGTATCGAGCAATGGTTTCCGCTGCGTGATGAAGCGAACAACTACAGTCTGGTGCGGGTCAGGGAGTTTCAAAAGCAGGACGCTGCAATAATCAGGATCTTGCCTGAATTTCAACGTAAAGGTTTTGTTACGATTGATTCCAGTGGTGAATTGGGTATCTATCACACCACGGCGCAACGTACCGTTCTCAGAGAGCGCATTACGGACAAACCAGCACTGCAACTTGCCATTGCGCCACGCAGTGATGCATTGCTGATGCTTGATGCAGCAGGTGAGTTTCATTTTCTGGAGATGCACAACAAACACCCTGAAGTCTCGTGGAGTGCATTGTGGCAAAAAGTCTGGTACGAGAATTACAGCAAGCCCGAATTCATTTGGCAATCGTCAGCAGCGAACCAGGATTTTGAGCCCAAGTTCAGTATTACACCGCTGGCTTTTGGCACGCTTAAGGCTGCCTTTTATGCCATGATTATTGCGGTCCCCCTGGCGATAATGGGTGCAATCTTTACGGCCTATTTTATGCATCCACGCATGCGTCAGATGGTCAAGCCGACTATCGAGGTGATGGAAGCACTGCCCACCGTCATCCTGGGTTTTCTGGCTGGGTTGTGGCTGGCGCCCCTTATGGAACGTAATCTTCCAGGTGTCTTCGCGCTGTTGTTGTTCATACCTATCGGTATTCTCGTGGCGGCATATGCTTGGCATCGATTACCAAAGACCGTCAGAAATTCCGTTCCGGATGGCTGGCAGGCGGCTATCCTCATTCCGGTGATCGTTTTAATAGCCTGGTTTAGTTTCGGCATCAGCGGTAGCCTGGAAGACTGGTTTTTTAAGGGTGATTTCCGTGCCTGGCTAACTAATGACCTGGGTATTGGTTTCGATCAGCGCAATTCAATGGTGGTGGGCTTCGCCATGGGTTTTGCTGTCATCCCGACCATATTTACCATAACCGAGGATGCGATTTTTGGTGTCCCCAAACACCTGACCTTTGGTTCGTTGGCGTTAGGCGCCACACCCTGGCAGACGCTGGTGCGTGTGGTGATGCCTACCGCCAGCCCCGGTATTTTCTCGGCAGTCATGATCGGGCTGGGCCGTGCCGTTGGTGAGACCATGATTGTACTCATGGCGACCGGCAATACACCGATTATGGATTTCAATATCTTTGAAGGCATGCGGACGTTATCTGCGAATATTGCGGTGGAAATGCCGGAATCCGAAGTCAACAGCACGCATTACCGCATCCTGTTCCTCGCGGGGTTTGTGTTATTCCTGTTTACCTTTGTATTAAATACGATGGCGGAGCTGGTGCGTCAGCGCCTGCGTAAAAAATATGCATCCTTATGAGCAAAGGAATCTAACAGTTGAGTTCGTATCGTGATTAAAGATATTAAACATTGGTATGGTACGGGCGCGCCATTTATCTGGCTGAACGCCGGGGCGGTAGCGGTCAGTGTGATCATGGTGGTTGGGTTGTTGTTGTTGATTGCCGTGCGTGGCATGGGGCATTTCTGGCCGCATACGGTCGAGGAGTTTACGTATCGTTGGGGTGGAGAACAGATTCGCCTGATCGGCGAGATTCGTGATGAGGAAAGGGTGTCTGCACAACGCCTGATCGACTCCGGTATAACCTTGCAGGATAGCGAAGGGGAGGTCACCCGTTATCTGATGAAGATCGGTAACCGGGATTACTATGGCGCTGATTTTCGTAATATTGTTGCACCGCTAATTGTTGAACGCCACAGGCCAGCAGAATTAATCGCGGTGGAGCGTTTCGAGTATGGGAATTTTTACGGATATTTGCGTGCTGTAAAGCAAGCTGAAGCGATAGTAGCAAGCGGTGATGCAGCATGGGCTGCATTACAGGAAAGCGTTGAACGCGCTTCCGGATTTCGCGCTGAAATCCTTCAAATAGAAAAAAAAGAAATCGGCAGTATTAACTACAGGCTGGAACGGCTGCGTCTCAAAGAGCGTGGTTTCGAGCTGAAGCATGCATTAACACCGGAGCGTGTTGCAACGATTGAACAGGAGCGCCAAGCACTACAGAAAGAATATGACGCACTTAGTCAGAAACTTCAGGACCTGTATCAGCAAATCCGTCGTGATAGTTTTATCGCTGAAATACAGGATGGTCGTGAGGCGGAAATACCGCTGGATAAGGTTGTGCGCGTCTATCAGCCTAACAAAATGGGCCTGTTTGCCAAGTTGGGTTTTTATATATCCAAGCTTTGGGAATTCGTGAGTGCCGATCCGCGCGAGGCAAATACCGAGGGTGGAATTTTCCCGGCAATCTTCGGTACCGTGATGATGGTGATGCTGATGTCGGTTTTGGTGACTCCCTTTGGGGTCGTCGCGGCGGTGTATTTGCGCGAGTATGCCCGTCAGGGACCTGTAGTCAGGTTGGTTCGTATTGCAGTTAACAACTTGGCGGGTGTTCCCTCTATTGTCTATGGCGTCTTTGGCTTGGGTTTCTTCGTCTACTTTCTGGGTGGCAATATCGATGATTTGTTTTTCCCTGAGGCCCTGCCGTCTCCCACCTTCGGTACACCCGGTCTTTTATGGGCATCATTGACGCTCGCATTACTGACGCTGCCGGTAGTCATTGTCTCAACCGAGGAGGGGCTGACGCGTGTTCCCAAGGCGATCCGTGAGGGCAGCCTCGCACTAGGTGCAACCAAGGCCGAAACCTTGTGGCGTACGGTGTTGCCCATGGCCAGTCCGGCGATGATGACAGGGATGATCCTGGCGGTGGCACGGGCGGCCGGCGAAGTGGCGCCGTTGATGCTGGTAGGCGTGGTGAAGCTTGCACCATCATTGCCATTGGATGGAAATTTTCCGTTTTTGCATATGGATCGTAAATTCATGCACCTGGGTTTTCATATTTACGATGTTGGTTTCCAGAGCCCGAATGTGGAGGCTGCGCGGCCATTGGTTTACGCCACGGCATTGTTATTGGTTATTGTGATTATTGTTTTGAATGCGTTGGCTATCTATGTCCGCAATCGATTGCGGGAAACATACAGGGCGCTGGAGCATTGAGGTGGCGTGCCGATGTTTGAGTTTATTTACTATTGGCGGCTATTGTTAGTACGCAGATTAAAGTTGAGTTAAGGTGATTCATTATGGAAGGTAATGCGGTAAGAACCCACGGTATTGACACCACGGCGTTAGGACGCGAATTGCGTACCCTGAACCTGGACGAGGAAGATATATGTCTTGAGGTCAATGGGCTCGATTTGTTCTACAGCGAAAAACAGGCCCTAAAGGATATCCACATGCAGATTCCGCGCAAACGTGTGACTGCGTTTATTGGACCTTCGGGTTGTGGTAAGTCGACCTTGCTGCGTTGTTTTAACCGTATGAATGACCTTGTCGACGGTTGCCGTATCAAGGGTGAAATTCTTCTGGAGAGTGAAGATATATACGCTAAGGGTGTGAACGTACCGGATTTGCGCCGTCGTGTTGGCATGGTGTTCCAGAAGCCCAATCCGTTTCCCAAGTCGATATATGAGAACGTCGCCTATGGTCTGCGTTTACAGGGTATTAACAAGCGCAGTACCCTGGATGATGTAGTGGAATGGGCGCTCAAGAGTTCGGCATTATGGGATGAAGTCAAAGACCGACTCGATGACAGTGCCTTCGGCCTATCCGGAGGACAGCAGCAGCGTTTGGTGATTGCGCGCGCTATTGCGACCCAGCCGGAAGTGCTGTTGCTCGATGAGCCTGCATCGGCGCTAGACCCTCTCTCGACATTAAAAATTGAAGAATTGATATATGAGCTGAAATCAACGTACACCGTGGTCATCGTGACGCATAACATGCAGCAGGCGGCGCGCGTCTCGGACTATACTGCATTCATGTATCTTGGCGAGTTGATCGAGTTCGGGGATACCGATACCCTATTTACCAAGCCTCTCAAAAAACAAACCGAAGACTATATTACCGGTCGATATGGTTAAGCGGAGTTAGCGATGGAAAAAAATGATATTACACAACATATTTCCAGGCAATTTAACGAGGAACTGGAAGAGGTGAGGAATCTGGTGCTGGCCATGGGTGGTCTGGTCGAGCAGAATGTCAGTAATGCGCTTCTATCGCTTGTTGAGGGTGACACCGCTTTGGCTGATCAGGTTGCGACATCTGATTACAAGGTTAATTCGATGGAGGTCGCCATCGATGAGGAATGCAGTCGAATACTCGCGCGCCGCCAGCCGGCAGCCGGTGATCTGCGGCTTATTATAATGGTGATTAAAACCATTACAGATCTGGAGCGGATTGGTGACGAGGCAGAGAAGATTGCACGTTTGTCAGTTAAATTGGCAGGACATAAAATGCCCAAGGGGCGTTTTTCAGAGATCCGCCACCTTGGTGAACATGTCTCACTGCAATTGCGCCGTGCATTGGACGCCTATGCACGCATGGATGTCGAGGCTGCGCTTGAGGTGGCGAGAGAGGACCTCAAGGTAGATGATGAACATGAGGCGGCCATGCGCCAGCTTATGACCATTATGATGGAAGATTCACGTTCCATTAAACGCGTACTGGATGTTATCTGGTGCGCACGCGCCCTTGAGCGTATAGGTGATCATGCCAAGAATATCTGCGAATATGTCATATTCATGGTCAAGGGCAAAGACGTTCGGCACGTCACCATCGAACAGATGGAAGAAGAAATTTCCTGAACCAAATGCCAACTAGCGTCCGCCATGATACTGAGAATCGAGTATCGTGCTGAATTATTCAGCTACGCTAATTGTTTTTTCCGATGTTGCCTAACTAAAGATTGTTTTTAATATATAGAAGATGATCACCGCCAGAATGCCGCCCGCTGGCAGCGTAATGATCCATGACATGAAGATATTGCGTACCACGGTGAGGTTGAGTGCGCCAATACTGCGCGCGATGCCGACGCCCAGAACCGCACCAACCAGTGTGTGCGTCGTTGATATTGGCAGGCCGGTGCCTGAAGCGATGACTACAGTGGTTGCCGCCGCCAGGGTGGCAGCAAAACCGCGACTGGGTGTCAGTTCGGTGATATTGTTACCAACCGTTGCGATCACGCGTCGCCCATACATTACCAGGCCGGCAACAATCCCGCCTGCACCGAGTAACAGTATCCAGATTGAAAGCGCCGCTGAATTCAAAGATCGCCGCGATCACGATGGCCTGACGAACCGTGAGTGCGCCTGATCCCACCGAGGTGGCCATGGCGTTGGCGACATCATTGGCACCGATTCCCCATGCCATGAACAATCCAAAAACAGCTGCCAGTACCAGCAGGATCGTTGCGTACTCCATAACTCCCCCTAGGGCTTGTTCTTTTCTTACTAAAGTGTGCCGGCAGGTTGCGCCCCAAACGGGGCATGCGGCGTTGCTTGTCGTTTAATTGGGATAGCCAATCTTCTTTCCTCGCGCCGTGGTTGGCACAGTTCGGTGTGGCTGCGGCGGTGGTTTTATGAGTGTAAGCAGGCTTTAACGTGCCAGCATTAATTGCAGATGGCTGCCTACCCACTGCTGTCCCACTAGTAATGATGTTATCTCGTTTCAAGCTGTTATTTTAGGAGATAAGCATTCCATGGTGGTTATCGACATGAAATCTGAAAAAGACGCGTTAGTGGGACAGCAGTGCTGCCTACCCGTTGTGCCTGGTCAGCAACGTCACCTATCCACTCGATGATTTTGTAGAGAAAAATGACCTCGACTGGTGGCAGATCTTGCTCCATCGCGAATACATGGGCGCGTATCTGGACTTGTTGTTGATCGGTTTCTGTTTCAATCTTGTCGAGAGTTTCGATCATTTCTTTTACGAGTTTGACTTCTTTGCCGCGAAAACCGGTTTCTACGAGTTCGTCCAGTTCATAAATCGCCTTGCGTGCCTGCTCGCAGGCGTCGATGCTGCGTTCGATGTAACTGATGAAGTCATCACCCAGGGTGGTGGGTAATTGCATATGACGCCCGGTGATCAGGCCGGCGATATCCTTGGCCTTGTTGGCAACCGTATCCTGGATGCGCAACAGTTCCAACAAGTCGGGGCGTGATACCGGCATGAAGATGCTGCTGGGTAATCGCAGGCGAAGTTCACGCTTGATTTCGTCGGCTTCGTTTTCAAGTCCGGAAATTATGAGTCTGAATTTCTGCCACCCGCTCCCAATCCTGGGAAACCACGGCGCTGAAAAACGGTTTGAGTTCGGAGACACACTCGAAGACCTTATCGATGTGTACCTGCATCGGCCTGATCGGCGATGAGCCAAATATTTTTGAAATTAACCCGCGCTTGCCATGTAGTGCCCCGTCAGTTCTCTATCTCTCTCAGACCGAACATAGCACAAGCTATATCAGGCGGTGATCAGTTTTTCCAGCAGGGCTTTTTGCGCATGCAGCCGATTTTCCGCCTCCGCCCACACCACACTTTGTGGTCCGTCTATGACCTCGGCGCTGACTTCCTCGCCGCGATGCGCGGGCAGGCAGTGCATGAATAATGCATCGGGGTTGGCCTGTTTCATGATCTCGGCATCGACTTGATAATTCTTGAAGGCCAGTTCACGCCCGGCCTGTTCTTGTTCCTGTCCCATGCTGGCCCAGACATCGGTGACGACCAGGTCTGCTCCGCTGGCGGCCGCTTTTGTGTCGCGAATGATTTGTGCGTGTTCTCCCGCGGCGTCCAGCAGTGCCGGGTCAGGATCATAGCCCCGGGGGCAGGCGATGGACAGTTTGAAATCCAGTAGCATGGCGGCATTGATATAGGAATGGCACATATTATTGCCATCGCCAATCCAGGTGACACGGTGCCCCGCAATATCACCGCGCTGCTCAAACCACGTCTGCATATCGGCCAACAGTTGACAGGGATGAAAGCGGTCGGTGAGGCCGTTGATCACGGGTACCCGTGAGTAGCGGGCGAACTCTTCGATGGTCTCGTGTGCAAAGGTACGGATCATGATGCAATCCACCATGCTGGAGAGTACCCGTGCGGTATCAGGTATTGGCTCCCCGCGTCCCAGCTGACTGTCACGCGGAGACAGGAACAGGGCATGACCGCCGAATTGCGCCATACCGGCCTCGAAAGAGACGCGCGTGCGGGTGGAGGATTTTTCGAACACCATTGCCAGTGTCTTGTGCGGGAATGGTGCGTAGGTTTCACCGCGCTGGCGCATTTGCTTGAGTTCGATGCCGCGCACGATCAGTGCCCGTAATTCATCGGAGGAAAGATCCATCAAACTGAGGAAATGCCGCACACTCATGGCTACAATTTATGCCGCGTGTTCGCTTGCGATGAAGTTGTGTACCACAGCACAAGTGGTTTCGATGATCATATCTGCCTGCTCACGATCAATAATCAATGGCGGCAACAAGCGAATAACATTATCCGCTGTTACATTGATTAACAGGCCCTGCTCACGTGCGGCATTGACCAGCTCACCGCAGGCTCGTTGTAGCTCGATACCTATCATAAGGCCTTTACCGCGTACCTCCCTGACACCCTCAATGCCTTCCAACTGATCCCTGAAAGCCCGTAACATATATTCACCCTGCAGCTTGGCATTGGCATAGTAATTATCTTCGGCTATGGCATTGAGAGTCGCCAAGGCTGCGCGTGTCGCGAGTGGATTACCACCGAAGGTGCTGCCATGGTTGCCAGGCGCAAAGGTTTTGGCTGCTTCGCCGCGTGCCAGGCACGCGCCAATAGGTACCCCGTTACCCAGGGCCTTGGCGAGTGTCATCACATCAGGAACGGCGCTCTCATGTTGGTGACAAAACCATTTACCGGTGCGGCCCATGCCCGTCTGGATTTCATCCAGTATCATCAGCCAGCCGTGTTCATTGCAAAGCTTACGCACTGCGCGTAAATAACCTTCATCGGGGATACGTACGCCACCTTCTCCCTGAATGGGTTCCAGCATGACAGCCACAATTTCGTTGCTATTCTGTGCAATATTTTCGAGGGCCTGCAGGTCATTGTAAGGCGCGCGCGTGAAGCCTTGCAGCAGTGGTTCGAACCCGGCCTGCACCTTGCGGCTGCCGGTAGCGGTGAGGGTGGCGAGCGTGCGGCCATGGAAACTGTTTTCCATGACGATGATGGTCGGTATTTTTATACCTTTGTTATGTCCGTAAAGGCGTGCGAGTTTGATGGCGGCCTCATTGGCCTCGGCGCCGGAGTTACCAAAGAACACAGCGTCCATTCCCGCCAGCGCGGTAAGCCGTTCCGCAGCCTGTGCCTGGATATCGATCTCGTAAAGGTTTGAGGTGTGCACCAATTTGCGTGCCTGATCGCAAACGGCCTCGGTCACTGCAGAGTGCGCATGACCCAGCCCGCACACGGCAATGCCTGAAATTGCATCCAGGTATCGATTGCCCTCACTATCCCACAGCCAGGGGCCTTCACCGCGTTCGAAACTGATTGCTTGTCTGTTGTAGGTTGTCATCAACGAATTGCTCATCTTCGGAGCTGCCTTTGCCTCATCTGACAGGAAATAAAAACGGCAGCGCTTGGCGCTGCCGTTTTCTAATTATAGCCACTATTTCGCCACTGTGTGAAGTACCTGGAGAGTAGTGTTTTGAGGGTTTTGCTGTGGATTCCAACGCTAAAACGGCATTGGTTCTCCCGGCAAATGCCCAGTGGCAGGTGTTCTCAGTGTGGCGGAACCCTAGCCGAGGTAGTTTTGTGCGGCAAACTCCCAATTCACAAGGTTCCACCAGGCTGCGATATATTTGGGGCGGGCATTGCGTTGGTCAACATAGTAGGCGTGCTCCCAGACATCGATGGTGAGTACCGGTGTCTTGCCTTCGGTCAGCGGGCAGCCGGCATTACTGGTGTTGGTAATCTCAACGCTACCGTCTGCGTTCTTGACGAGCCAGGTCCAGCCGGAACCGAAATTGGTGGCCGCTGAGGTGGCAAACTTTTCCTTGAACTCAGCAAAGGATCCGAAGGCCGTGTTGATTGCATCCGCTAGCGCAGCAGTGGGTTCGCCACCGCCGTTGGGCCCCATGCAGTTGAAGTAGAAGGTATGGTTCCAGATCTGTGCGGCATTGTTGAAGATGCCGCCAGCAGGTGCTGTTTTGATGATGTCTTCGAGAGAGCTGTTCTCGAAGTCGGTGCCTTTAATAAGGTTGTTTAAATTAGTCACATAAGTCGCATGGTGCTTATCATGATGAAAATCCAGTGTTTCAGATGAGATATGCGGTTCCAGAGCATTTTTGGGGTAAGGTAAGGGGGGTAACTCGTGTGTCATGATTATTCTCCTAGTCAAGCGGGTATTCATTAAGAGGGTAGAATTCAAGGGAGCTAAAGATATGCTGCACTGGGGCACAATGCAACACAACTTAATACCATTTTCGCAGTGAGGTGATTTTGCGATGCACCTGATTACCGGGTTTTTCTAGCCTAATAGTGTCTGTAGTGAAGAGCTGATTGATATTGGTGTTGAACTCTATCCAACTCAGCCTGTTTGCTAGCCGCATCAATGCCGTTTGTGAGGAAATGGGTGCGCAGATCAGGCGCGCGGCATTCTCTCCAAATATTCGTGACCGCCTGGATTATTCCTGTGCAGTATTTGATGCGCAGGGCGAGCTCTGTGCACAGGCGGCACATATCCCTGTGCATCTCGGTAGCATGGCCTATGCGATGCGCGATATTGTGGAGGCGATGACCTGGCAACCCGGTGACATGGTGATTCTCAATGATCCATTTCTGGGCGGTACTCATTTGCCTGATGTCACCCTGATTGCGCCTGTCTATGCCGATAAAGAGCTTGTCGGTTTCGTCGCCAATCGCGCGCATCATGCGGATATCGGCGCCGAGGCGCCGGGCTCGATGCCCATTTCGCGAAGCCTCAGCGAAGAAGGCCAGATTATCGCGCCACACCACATCATGCATGCGCACGTTGTCGATCATGGGAGGCTGGTCGAGATTAGCCGCAATACCCGCAATGTTCAGGATGCGCAGGGCGATTTCAGCGCACAGATCAGCGCTAATCAGCGGGGCTTGCTGCGCTTGTCGACATTGATTGATGCCATGGGAATTGCGCATTACCGTTCAGCATTACATGAATTGAATGCCTATGCAGCACGCCTGGCGCGTACCGCATTGGTACAGATTCCGCCGGGCCATTACAGTTTCTGTGATGTGATGGACGATGATGGTCTCGGTCATCGAGATATACCTATCAAAGTGCGGGTGTCGGCAGATGCTGGCGAGATCGCCGTTGATTTTGCGGGTACTGCTTCCCAGGTGCCGGGCAACATCAATTGCCCTTTGTCGGTTACCGCAGCGGCCGTATTTTATGTGTTTCGTTGCCTGATGCCGGCACAGACCCCGGCTTGTGCCGGCAGCCTCAGGCCGATACACCTGATCGCTCCGCAGGGTTGTCTGGTGAATGCACAACGCCCCGCTGCCGTTGCCGCCGGTAATGTCGAGACCAGTACGCGTATTGCCGATGCAGTGCTGGGCGCACTGGGCAAAGCGATTCCTGGGCAAATTCCGGCCGCCAGTCATGGCAGCATGAACAACCTGGCCATCGGCGCTTCCGGCGCGCGTCCCTGGGGTTATTACGAGACCATTGGTGGTGGTATGGGGGCTGGACCACAGCAGCATGGTTTGAGTGCCGTGCAAACGCATATGACCAACACCCGTAACACGCCTATCGAGGTGTTGGAGATGCGTTATCCACTGCGAGTACGGCGTTACGCCATGCGAAGTCACTCCGGCGGGCAGGGTAAATACCGAGGCGGCGACGGTCTGATCCGTGAATATGAATTCCTGCAAGCTGCACAACTTACCTTGCTGACCGAAAGGCGTCTTCATCAGCCCTGGGGTTTGGCGGGTGGGTTGCCCGCGAAGGCTGGTGGTAATTTCCTCAACAAAGAACAATTACCGCCCAAGGTGAGTCGTTCTGTGGTTGCCGGTGACCGGCTTAGAATCGAAACGCCTGGGGGTGGGGGTTGGGGTTCTGATCACTGCTGCCCCACTCACGCGTCATTTCCGCGTAGGCGGAAATCCAGTGAACATGAATAGGCTATAAATCAATCGTTTACTGGATACCCGCCTCGGCTTTGGCATCCTGCGTCGCTTATGTGTGGTATCAGCGGTGAATTACGTTTAGACGGGCAGCGGCCGGATATGGCTGCGATGCAGCGTATGCTGGAGAAGTTGCAGCGCCGGGGTCCGGATAATGAAGGTCGTTACAGTGAGGGGCCGCTGGCACTTGGTCATCGGCGTCTGTCGGTAATCGACCTTTCCGCTGCGGCTAATCAGCCCATGGTCGATGATGAACTCGGTCTGGTGCTGGTATTCAACGGTACGATCTATAACTATCCGGAACTGCGTGAGGAATTGCAGGCCAGGGGCTATCATTTTTTCTCGCACGGCGATACCGAGGTGATCCTCAAGGCCTATCACGCCTGGGGTGAGGGCTGTGTTGAACGTTTTAACGGCATCTTCGCCTTTGCGGTCTGGGACAAACGTGCGCAGCAGTTGTTTGTGGCGCGTGACCGTCTTGGTATCAAACCATTTTACTACAGTCTCGATCAAAGCCGGTTGCGTTTTGCATCTAATGTACAAGCGCTGTTGGCGGCTGGCGATGTCGATACCTCGTTTGATCCGGTTGGCCTGCATCATCATTTGACACTGCACGCAGTTGTCCCGGCACCACACACGATCCTCAAGGGTGTTCGCAAATTACAGCCGGCACATACCCTTACGATCAAACTCAATGGCGAGCAGACATTACGCCGCTACTGGTCGTTGAGTGCGACCCGCCCGGCACAGGCGCGAACCGATGATGAATGGGTGGAAATGATTCGCGAAGCGCTTTTCAAGGCGGTTGACCGCCGGCTTCGCATCGCGGATGTGCCGGTAGGTGTATTGCTCTCGGGTGGCCTCGATTCAAGTCTGCTGGTCGGTCTGCTGGCAGAATCCGGTGTTAAGGATTTAAAAACCTACACGGTCGGTTTCGAGGACCAGCCCGAAGAAAAAGGCAGCGAGTTCGAGTATTCCGATCCGGTAGCGGAACGCTTCGGTACCGAGCACCACAAGTTTCATGTCCCTAACCATGACCTGATTGACCGTCTACCCGAGGCCATTGATCACATGGCTGAACCCATGGTGGCGCAGGATGCAGTGGCCTTCTATCTGCTTTCTGAGAGGGTGAGCCAGGACGTCAAGGTAGTGCAGAGCGGGCAGGGCGCCGACGAGGTGTTTGGTGGTTACTTCTGGTATCCCCTCATGGATGCGGAACCGGGCGGCGACCTGGTGCGTTTTCGTAAACATTATTTTGACCGCAGTCATGCCGAGATCACACAGGCGCTCGGCAGCGAGTATGTCAGTGAAGACGTCACCTCGGAACTGGTGCAAGAATTATTGGCTGCGCCGCAGGCCGATAGCTTTCTCGACAAGGTGCTGCGCATGGATGTGACCACACTGATCGTGGATGATCCGGTGAAGCGGGTCGATAACATGACCATGGCCTGGGGGCTGGAGGCACGGGTGCCGTTTCTGGATCATGAACTGGTCGAGGCCGCCATGCAGATGCCGCCCGAGCTCAAGCTAAAGGAGCAAGGCAAGTACCCGCTGAAGCGCATCGCGCGCGGCCTGCTGCCGGATAGCGTGATCGACCGTCCAAAGGGCTATTTTCCGGTTCCGGCGCTAAAATATGTGCGCGGTGATTTCCTCGCTATGATGCGTGAGGCGCTGAATAGCGAGGCTTGCCGACAACGTGGGCTGTTTCAACGGCCATACATCGAGCGCTTGCTGGCTGATCCCGAAGGGAATTTGACGCCGATACGCGGTAATAAGCTATGGCATATGGCGTTGCTGGAACTCTGGCTGCAACGTAATGTCGATTCTGTGATTTCTTAAGGATTCTCTGATTGATTCTCAGTGATTCTGCGCTCAGATCATCCGTTCACGACCTGGGCGGAAGATCTTGAATAACCGTATAAACTGGCTGGTTCTTTTTAGGCTGCGCTACCGTTAGACTAGCCGCAAGTAATACACAATGTGATCCCAGTGATCGAGAGGTAACCAATGGACGTGTTAGAACGCATTAAAGAGCAAGTTGAATCCAATCCGGTCATTGTCTACATGAAAGGTACGCCGCAGATGCCGCAGTGCGGGTTCTCTAGTCGTACCGCAGCGGCGCTGCAGCAATGTGGAGAGGAATTCGCGTATGTGAATGTCCTGATGGATCCGGAAATATTCCAGAATTTGCCGCAGTTTGCCAACTGGCCTACATTCCCGCAGGTATATATTAACGGTGAGTTGATAGGTGGTTGCGACATCACCCTTGAGATGTTTGAAAAAGGCGAGTTGCAGAAGATGGTCAAGGAGGCGGTTGCCACTAATAAAGGCACCTGATAATCATTACAGAACAAAAAACGCCCCGCACTGCGGGGCGTTTTTTTTTATTATCAGCGCTTGTCAGTCTGAGACGATTTGATTCTTGCCCCTTTGTTTTGCAGCCGCCAGATTTTGATCGGCACGTTCTATGATCTGTTCTGCGGAGATATCATCTTCACCATGGCGCATGATGGCAGTACCTGCAGAGGCCGTCACTGAAATGGGGCCTTCCTGTGTTTCGATAGCGTGCTGGTTGATAGCCTGTAACACGCGGTCGTAGACGCTTGCCTTGAATCCAACCGTATCCTGAAAATGGAGTATGGTCGCAAATTCTTCACCGCTGGTGCGCACCAGGACATCGGTAGGGCGTAAAGTTTCCTTTAACCGCCTGGCAACCGCGGTGATGACGTGGTCGCCTGTGTCATAGCTGTGTATCTCGTTGATATCGGCAAAATCATCCACGTTAATGAGCATCAGGCTGAGGCCGCCGCCACGTGTTCTTACCATTTGCAGCAGCGCTTCCAGCTGTTGAACCAGGAAACGCCGGTTGCCGAGTCCGGTAAGCGTGTCGGTTGTAGATGTTTCCAGCAGGTGCTGGTTAGCGACATCAAGTGCTGTTGATGTCGCTAACAGGGCGTTCTGTAAGCCGGCAATGCGGCCAGCCGCATAGACTCTGGCCGCCAGTTCTTTTTGGTTAATAGGTTTGGTGAGATAATCATCGACGCCGCGCTTGAATGCCTCAATCATGGCTTCTTCGCCTTCCTTGCCGGTAAACAGGATCACTGAGGTATAGTGACCGCTTGCATCATCGCGTTCGCGTATCGCATCTGTCAATTCCAGGCCGCTCATTTCAGGCATTACCCAGTCAGCAAGTACCACATCGGAACGTCGCCGGCTTAGCATCTCCAGGGCATGATTGGCGCTCTCAGCCAGCCGAATGTCGTGATATCCGCCCGCCTTTTTCAGATGGCTTTGCATTACCTTGCGGCTAAATTGCATATCATCAACGATGAGGATGGATAGATCTTCTGTTTCCATTTTAATACTTCTTCCAGTTATAAATTTTAATAGGCCTCAAAGCCAGCATAACTGCCGGTTTCGAAATTGTCAGCCTGCGTACGCCACTGGTTGGCGATACAACAAAATATCTCTGCCGTTTTGCTGGCATCATAAAGTGCAGAATGCGCTTCGTTATTGTCCCAGCCGATTTTAGCGGCCTGGGCGACACGTGCCAGCACGGTCTGTCCGTATGCGATTGCACCCAGTGACACTGTATCCAGGTTGCTGAACGGGTGAAATGGATTGCGCTTGATGCCGGTGCGTTCACTCGCCGCATTGATGAAATTCAGGTCGAAAGAGGCGTTATGACCGACCAGAATTGCACGTGTGCATTCGTTGTTCTTGATCTCTGAGCGTATTGTTTTGAATAATTTACCCAGTGCATCGCGCTCTGGTAAAGCGATGCGCAAGGGGTGGAACGGTTTGATGCCGTTTACCTCCAGAGATGCGGCCTCAATATTGGCCCCTTCAAACGGTTGCACATGATAAGAAGCGGTGCCCGATGTTGATATAAACCCTTTGCTGTCCATCTGCAAAAACACTGCGGCGACTTCCAGCAGTGCATCGGTGTTTGCATTAAAGCCACCGGTCTCGACATCCACCACTACTGGCAGAAAGCCTCTGAACCGCTGGGCCATAGGTACGTAATCAGGATGATTGGCCATTATCCCTAGCTTACCGGATCGTGACCATGAATGTGAAATACCATATATCGCTGTTTTGGTGTTGTCTGTCCGCGGGAAGGGCCAGGCTGGTGATCAGTTGTGTTTGGAGACTTATTCAAGTAATACACCGCCAGTGGACATTGTCACCTGCGCGTAGCGGCACCAGGGCGCTGTTCCCGAGTGGGTATTCAGCCGGTACAGTCCAATCCTGCTTTTCCAGTGTGATGGTGTCAGTATTGACCGCAAGGCCATAGAAACGGGCACCGTTCAGGCTGGCGAAGGTTTCCAGTTTGTCGAGTGAGCCTGCCGCGTCAAAGGCTTCG
Organism: uncultured Gammaproteobacteria bacterium; assembly: GCA_947258875.1. Lineage (GTDB taxonomy): Bacteria > Pseudomonadota > Gammaproteobacteria > CAMYKB01 > CAMYKB01 > CAMYKB01. The sequence continues at coordinate 55,462 of CAMYKB010000015.1, forward strand.
GCATAGAACTCAATGCCGGCGTGGGCGCTGTAAATACCCGCGCAACCGCAGGCCGATTCTTTCTGATGTTTGCCGTGCGGGGCACTGTCTGTGCCAAGGAAAAATTTTGGATTGCCGCTGATGGCGGCTTCAAGTAGTGCCTGACGATGGGTTTCACGCTTGAGTACTGGCAGGCAGTAAAAATGCGGCCGCAAGCCACCGTGGAATAATGCGTTGCGGTTATACAGCAGATGCTGCGGTGTGATAGTGGCGCCAAGCTTATCATTGCAGGAGAGTACAAAGTCTACGGCGGCACGGGTGGTGATATGCTCGAAGACGATCCTGAGCTGCGGATAGCGCTGATGCAGGGGCGCCAGGATGCGCTCAATGAAGACCTGTTCACGGTCAAAGACGTCGATATCGGGATCGACTACCTCGCCATGCACCAGCAATGGCAGCTGGTGTGCTTGCATCGCTTCCAGTGCCGGGTAGATCGCGTCGATACGAGTGACACCGGATTCTGAGTGCGTGGTTGCGCCAGCCGGATAGAGTTTGCAGGCATATATCAGACCGCTATTATGCGCGCGCTTAATTTCTGCTGGCGTTGTCTGATCAGTCAGATACAGGGTCATGAGCGGTTTGAAGTGCATATTCGGCGGTATCGCGCGTATAATGCGCTGCCGGTATGCGCTGGCAAGTTCGGTGGTAGTGACCGGTGGCGCCAGATTGGGCATGATGATCGCGCGCGCAAAACGTTGCGCAGTGTGGGGAATAACTGAACTCAGTGCCTCGCCATCGCGCACATGGAGGTGCCAGTCGTCAGGCCGTATAATCGTGAGTGTTGTCGTCACTGGTTGGGCACAATGTGTGAGGTGTAAAGGCCGGTTGATTGTCGATATGGCATCACTTTTCTGCATATTATCATGACATTGCCTCTGACTTTATCGGGGATAGACAGAATTATGATGAGTCTCTGCATTATTATTCGTGCCGCGCAGTGATGGTATTTGCTTAATATATGTTCTCTCCAAAGTGATCGGGAGAGATTTTAACTGAATGATGCGCACGTCATGACAGCCATTGCCAGCTGGTTTTAACCAAATCCGTAAAAAATCGCTAATTATAACATGCTGATTTATATGTATTTATAAAAAACAAGCGTGAATTTCAGTGGTCAGTCGTGTATATAGTCGCGCTTTATTTTGCTTTTAAGGGGGCAAAACTATGTCGTTGAAGATAGACGACAAGAAACGTTTACTACGCGAGATGTTGTTCTCGCGGCGCTTTGAAGAGCGTTGTTATGAAGCCTATGTGGAGCGCAAGATAGGCGGCTTCCTGCACCTGTATCCGGGGCAGGAAGCCTGTGCTCATGGCGTGCTGGAGGCAGCACGCCCGGGTTTCGATTACGTTATAACCAGTTATCGTGATCATGTGCATGCCCTTAAATGCGGTGCTGACCCGAAGGCGGTCATGGCTGAATTGTTTGCCAAGGAAACTGGCATCTGTAAAGGCCGCGGGGGGTCCATGCATATATTTGACGTGGACAAACACTTCATGGGCGGCTATGCCCTCGTCGGTGGGCCCTTCCCGTTGGCTGCCGGTATCGCCAAGGCATTACAGTTGCAGAAGCGTGAGGAGATCGCGGTGTGTTTCCTGGGTGATGCCGCCAATAATCAGGGCACCTTCCACGAATCACTGAATATGGCTGCCTTATGGAACCTGCCGGTGCTCTATGTCTGTGAGAATAATCTCTATGGCATTGGCACTCGCATCGACCGTTCCACGGCGGTCGTCGATCAATACAAGCGAGTGTCCGGTTACGGTATCGCTGCCGAGCAGATTGACGGTCAGGACGTGGAAGCGGTCTATGCCGCTGCAGTCAAGGCCGTCAAACATGTACGCAGTGGCAAGGGACCGTTTTTCCTGGAATTGATGACCTACCGCTACCGTGGTCACTCCATGTCAGATTCCAACGCCTATCGCGAAAAAGCTGAAGAACGTCGCTGGAGTAAGCGTGACCCCATTATCATGCTGCGTGACCGTCTGATTGAGGCCGGCAAGCTGACACGAGAGGATTACAAAGCGCTGGATGACGAGATCCTGGAAGAGATCGAAAATGAAATCATCAAGTTCGCCGAAGAATCACCCGAACCGGATGTTGCTGAACTCGAAAAATACGTGTTCGCGGAGAACGATCCCTGGGTAAATGGAGGTCCGGCCAATGGCTGAAATCATGTTTTGGGAAGCTGTGCGCCGCGCACACGATGAAGAGATGACCAATGATCCGAACGTCATCTGCATGGGTGAAGATATTGGAGTGGTGGGTGGTACTTACAAGGCCACCAAGGGTCTGTATGACAAATACGGTCCCGAGCGTGTCATTGATACGCCAATTTCCGAGAACAGTTACACCGGCCTGGGTATCGGCGCTTCGTTCCTGGGTGTGCGCCCAATCATCGAAATCATGTCAGTGAATTTCGCCTGGCTTGCATTGGATCAGATTGCCAACAGTGCCGCCAAGGTGCGTTACATGTCGGGCGGACAGCTGGTAGCACCAGTGGTGGTGCGTTCACCCGGTGGTACAGCTCACCAGTTGGGTGCGCAGCATTCGGCGCGTATGGAAAAGGTCTTTATGGGAGTGGCCGGACTGCGGGTAGTGACGCCTTCAACGCCCAAGCAGGCTTATGGCATGCTCAAGTCCGCGGTGCGTTGTGAAGACCCGGTGTTCATCAATGAACACGAGTTGATGTACAACATGAAGGGCGAAGTCCCCGATGAAGAATATTTCCATCCACTGGAAGGTTCAGAAACCGTGCGCGAGGGCCGTGATGTCACCCTCTTTGGTTACAATATTTCAGTACACTGGTGCCTGCAGGCTGCTGAACAATTGTCACAAAAGCACGGTATCGAAGCCGAGGTAATTGACCTCTATTCACTGTCACCGCTCGATCGCCAGGGCATTACCAAATCGGTCAGCAAGACACATCGCGCTGTGGTGGTCGAAGAGGCGGAACCAATAGTAGGTGTCGGGGCGGAGGTGATGGCGATCATTAATGAAGAGTGTTTCTTCGAGCTGGATGCGCCTCCCATGCGCGTTTCTGCAGTGCATGTACCGATCCCATACAACCACACAATGGAAAAGGCAGCGATTCCAAATGCCAAAGATGTGGTGGCTGCCGTATTGAAGATGTTCGGCAAATAGAAGCCGCTATCCATCCAGAAGGGCCTGTGGCCGGCGGTGTCACAGACCCTTAAAATTCTGTTCAGGAACAACCTATGTCTGCACCCTATGTCATAAAAATGCCCCAGCTTTCAGACACCATGACTGAGGGTGTGTTGGTAAGTTGGGAAAAACAACTCGGCGACAAGGTGGAGCGGGGCGACATTGTTGCCACAGTGGAAACCGATAAGGCCATTATGGATGTCGAGGTGTTTCGTGATGGTTATTTGTCCGGTCCCCTCGAGGACGTGGATAGCGTGATTGCCGTGGGTGGTGCAATCGGGTTTTTGGTTGCATCCGAAGCTGAAGTGCAAGCCAGTGGCGAAGCTGTGGCGACGGTTGCTGCCGAGCCGGCGGATGATGCTGGAACTGTCTTGGAAGTACAGAACACTGTCGATGAGACGCCAACCGGCGCAAGTCATGTCGTCAAGATGCCGCAGCTCTCCGATACGATGACCGAGGGCGTGGTCGTGAGTTGGGAGAAGCAACTTGGCGACAAGATAGAACGTGGTGATATCGTTGCCACGGTAGAGACCGACAAGGCCATCATGGACGTCGAAGTGTTTCGTGAGGGCTATTTGTCCGGGCCGTTGGCGGAGATCGACAGCGTGGTACAGGTTGGTGACGCCATGGCCTATCTGGTAACCGAGGCCGGTCAGGTCGTTGAAAAGACGTCCGTTGCCAAAATCGCGGGTAAACAAACTAGACAGGCGCCGAGTGCCACCAGTCCTTCCGAGTTGGCGCCGCGCCATGAGATAGCGACAGCGCATCCGGCGGCCGGGCATAAAGCGCCTCCACTGCAGAGCGATGCTGTGCCCGTTCCACGCCCCGTGAACAAATATGCTACACCACTGGCGCGCAAACTTGCGGGCCAGATGCATGTGAATCTCAATACGGTGTCGGCCAGTGGCCCATTGGGCGTCATCGTCGCTAATGATGTGGCGCATGCGCAACCCATCCATCGGCCAGTGGAAGTCGTGCCACAGACAGCGGCGCATAACCTGCCTGAAGTTCAAGTGCCTGGTGCCGGTCGGCAAATGTCGGCCATGGAGCGTGCTGTCAGCCAGAACATGACAGCGGCACTCACCATGCCGACCTTTGACACCACGATGCACGCTGATCCCTCACGTCTCATCACGTCAGCGAAAAAACTCGGTGTATCCGTTACCGTCGCAATTGCCAAGGCCTGTGCTGAAGCAATCAAGCAACAACCGACCATGAACTGGTGCTACCAGCCGGTCGATAAAATCGTCGAGCGCGACAATATTGATATCGGCATGGCAGTCGCTACCGAGGGTGGTGGGCTGGTAACACCAGTACTGCGCCATTGTGAGTCACGAAATGTTGAGGATCTGAATGCTGAGTGGAAAGAACTGGTGGACCGGGCCCGTAAGCGCCGCCTGAAACAGGAAGAGTACACCAACTCTACGTTCCAGATTTCCAATCTCGGTATGTTTGGCGTATCGCAATTCAATGCCATCCCGACCCCTGGTCTGGGCGCGATCCTGGCTCTTTCCGCGGCCAGTGAGGCAGGCATGCCGTTGACGGTTACCGCCGATCATCGTGTCATTAATGGTGCGGAGGTCGCCCAGTTTCTGCAATTCTTGAAAGAAAGTATTGAACACCCTGAACGCTGGATGGGTCCCTTAGGGCCGGCGATCCCCGAGGGTGATTGGGACTACGATGTTGTGGTTATTGGCGGTGGGCCGGGTGGTGAGGATTGCGCCCGCGACCTGGTGGCGCACGGTATCAAAGTTGCCATGATTAATGATTCTCCCTACCCTGGTGGCGAATGCCTGTGGCGGGGTTGTATTCCTTCCAAGGCCTGGCGCAATGCTGCCGATCGCATACGTGATCGCGCACATGATGCGCATCTGGGTATCGAAGGCACGACATCCGCGAAGCTCAACTGGAAAAACCTCGAAAAAACCCGTCGCGGTATTCTGGAAACGCGCGGTCAGATGGCGTTGAACACGGATAAAGGTGTCAAGATCAAAGTAATTCAAGGGTTGGCGTCATTTGTCGGCGACCATCGCGTGTTTGTCGATACCAGTGGCAATAACAATGATCCGCATGTACGGGCGGCCCAAGGTGATGGTAACAAGAGCGATGGCAGCAAAGGAGAGCATCTGAGTTTTGGTGCAGCGATAATCGCCACTGGCGCACCGCCGTTTGTGCCGCCGATACCGGGTGCACACGAAGGACTTCACTCCGGCGCTGTGCTGACCTCTGATACCGTGTGGGGATTGGATCAGCCCCCCAAAAAACTGGCCATTATCGGTGGCGGTGCCATTGGGGTAGAGATGGCGCAGATCTTCCAGGATTTCGGCTGCAAGGTAACCTTGCTCGAGGCGCAACCGCGCATTCTTGCCGAAGTGGAGTCGGAGATTGCCAAGCAACTCACCGATATATTGAATGATGATGCGAACCTGAGCGTGCACACCGGTGTGCAGTTGAAAAAAATCGAAGGTGAACCTGGCAAGGTCAAACTCAGCTATGCTGATGCGGAGGGCAAACTACGCAGCATGACAGTAGAACGGGTCATCATGGCCACTGGTAAGCGCCCGCAACTGGATGGTTTGCAGTTATCGAATGCCGGAGTGGAGATCGATGGTGCCGTGATCAAGACGGATAGCCAGTGCCGCACATCGGTGCCGCATATCTTCGCTGCGGGCGATGTGATTGGTGGTCTGATGCTGGCACATACTGCTGGACAACAGGGCCGGGTTGCGGCTGCTGCATTACTTGGTGAGGATTTGCGGTATCAGGAACACAAGGACTGTGGCGTTATCTTTACCCGTCCACAGGCGGCGTTCGTCGGGTTGTCTCTGCAGCAGGCGAAAGCAAAAAATATTGATGCCGTTGAGGTCAAGGTGCCGATGAATATCGATGCCAAGGCCATGATAACCAATGAAACGCATGGCCTGATCAAGATGGTGGTCGACAAAAAAAGTCAACGCATTATCGGTGTGCACTTCCTGGCCGATCATGCGGATACCCTGATCGGCGAAGCCGTAATGATGGTGTCAGGTGATATGAGCCTGGAGCAAGTCGCCAATGCAATCCATCCTCATCCCACTCAGACTGAGCTGTTCGGCGAGATGGCGCGCCGCCTGTTATCGCGTCTGCGGCGTAGTCGTAAGAATGCCAGGGTGGGTTAGCGCCTGCCTCAAATCTGTCTCGCACACCGATTCGGTGTTGTGGGTTACGCGGAAGGGCTTATTTACACTTGTTGGTACGACCGCCTGTTCCAGGCTCGGTTAGCTACCTTCGTCCATGGGCATGCCCGCAAAGTCATAAACTAATGCAACCGAAGGTTAAATGAAGAACAACCGCCTCGGCGGTTTTCGAGAGGCCTGTCGGCTATTCGGTTGGGTTAATGGCGTAAGATTGTGCAAATTCACGCTATAATCCTCAACTTTATCCAACATCCAAGTAACGGCGTAGAGTTCATGTCAGATATCAAGAAGGTTGTATTGGCGTATTCCGGGGGACTTGATACCTCGGTTATCCTTAAGTGGTTGGAAGAAACCTATCAGTGTGAAGTGGTGACATTCACTGCGGACATTGGTCAGGGCGAAGAGGTCGAGCCGGCACGCGCCAAGGCGCAGACCATGGGTGTAAAGGATATCTTCATCGAGGACCTGCGCGAAGAGTTTGTGCGTGATTATGTCTATCCCATGTTCCGTGCCAATACGATTTACGAGGGCGAGTATCTGCTCGGTACCTCGATTGCGCGTCCGCTAATCGCCAAACGCCTGGTCGAGATTGCGGCACAAACTGGTGCCGATGCAATCTCGCACGGCGCGACCGGTAAAGGAAATGATCAGGTGCGTTTCGAACTTGGCGCTTATGCTCTGAACCCCGAAATCAAGGTGATTGCGCCCTGGAGGCTATGGGATCTGAATTCCCGCGAAAAACTGCTGGCCTATGCGGACAGGCACGCTATTCCGGTGGAACAGAAGCGCGGCAAGAAATCGCCGTATTCCATGGATGCCAACCTGCTGCACATCTCTTATGAAGGCGGGCCGTTGGAAGACCCTTGGACTGAAGCCGAAGACGATATGTGGCGCTGGAGTGTGTCGCCGGAGCAGGCCCCGGACAAGGCTGCTTATATCGAGCTGACCTTTGAAAGGGGCGATGTGATTGCGGTTGATGGTCAGCCGATGACACCAGCCACGGTGTTGGAGATTTTAAATAAAGTTGGTGGCGATAACGGTATAGGCCGGCTTGATATCGTTGAAAATCGTTATGTCGGCATGAAGTCCCGTGGTTGCTATGAAACACCGGGGGGCACTATATTGTTGCGTGCGCATCGAGCCATTGAGTCCATAACGCTGGATCGCGAGGTGGCGCATCTCAAGGATGAACTGATGCCGCGCTATGCCAGTCTGGTATATAACGGCTATTGGTGGAGCCCGGAGCGTGAATTGCTGCAACAGATGATTGACGCCTCGCAGCGTCATGTTAACGGGACTGTGCGGCTCAAGCTATATAAAGGTAGTGTTACGGTAGTCGGTCGCAAATCCGCAACTGATAGCCTGTTTGATGAGACCATCGCGACCTTCGAGGATGATGCGGGTGCTTACAATCAACAGGACGCGGAAGGTTTCATCAAACTTAACGCCTTGCGGATGCGCATAGCGGCGGCAAGACGACCGCATAAATAACTACAAAAAGGCCGTGTATGTCTGATTTGATTAAACGAGTCACTATCGCAGCGCTGATGTTGTGCGGTGTTCTGTTGTTTACGGGTTGTGCTAGCGTACCGGGCGAACCTGATCCGCGTGATCCATGGGAAGGTTACAACCGTGCCATGTTCAAGTTCAACGACTCGCTCGACCGTGCGCTACTGAAGCCCGCTGCTAAAGGTTATCAGGTGATTATGCCGGAATTCCTCGATACGACCGTGAGTAATTTTTTTTCCAACCTGGATGACATCAGGGTGGCGATAAATAATCTCCTGCAATTCAAGATTAACGACGGGTTTTCGGATTTGGGGCGTTTATTGATCAACAGCAGCTTTGGTCTCGGTGGCTTGCTGGATATCAGTAGCGAGATGGGTTTTCCTAAACATAACGAGGACTTTGGTCAGACATTGGGTGCATGGGGAGTGCCGTCAGGACCCTACCTGATTATACCCTTCACCGGACCCTCAACAGTGCGAGATACGCCTGCAAGTTTCGCTGATAGTTATATGCTCCCTATTAACTACCTGAATGATTACGAAACCTATCTTGGATTGACAGCGTTGTCCATCATCAATTCGCGTGCTGATCTGCTCAGGCTTGAGAAGATTGCCGATGACGTTGCGTATGACCGTTATACGTTTATTCGTAATGCTTATCTCGACAGACGACAATTTCTGGTCAATGATGGTAGGCCGTCAGAAGATGACAATGATTTGCTGAATGAATTAAATGAACTTGAGGCGCTGGAGTCGCAGTGAAATTTATTTTCACAGCGCTTCGAGTTGTGAAGCAATCGGCGCGAGTAATGAATTGATTTTGGTATGGCGTGTTCACTTGTCGCGTCACACATTAGTTTTTTTAGTGCCAGGCCAGACCCGTTGGCGAGGGGTTTGAAAATCAGCTGTACGGATGAATTACGTGATACGAAGCCACTGGCTGAAGCCGGAATGTCCAACGTCGTTCGACTGCTCTGCAATACCTGCAAGCTGTTTGTCTGTGTGAGGATTATGTCATGAGCAAAGCTATTCGTATTACACATCCTGGCGGGCCTGATGTCATGCAATGGCTGGATGTGGAAGTGGGTGAGCCAGCTGCGACTGAGGCGCGTGTGCGGCACACCGCCGTCGGACTTAATTTTATCGATGTTTATCATCGCAGCGGCCTGTATCCCATCGCCATGCCTTCGGGCTTGGGTATGGAGGCAGCGGGTGTGGTGGAAGCTGTAGGTAGTGGTATTTCTGATCTTCAGCCAGGTGACCGCGTGGCCTATGCCAGCCTACCGGTGGGTGCCTATGCTGAGGTGCGCCTGATGCCAGCGCAACGCCTGATTAAGTTACCCGATACGATAGATGACAATACGGCTGCCGCCATGATGCTCAAGGGTATGACGGCAGAATATCTGTTGTGTCGTACCTATGCCGTCAAGGCAGGCGATGTAGTCCTGTTACATGCCGCTGCGGGTGGTGTGGGTCAGATTGCTGCACAATGGGCTCATCATCTTGGCGCAACAGTTATTGGAACTGCAGGCAGTGAGGAAAAGCTCGAACTCGCCCGTCAATCAGGTTGCCATCACGTCATCAATTATCGCGAAGAGGATTTCGTGGCCCGGGTGCGCGAGATAACAGAGGGTAGGGGTGTGGATGTGGTCTATGATTCTGTGGGCAAAGCGACCTTTGAGGGTTCGCTCGATAGTCTCCGGCCGCGCGGCATGATGGTGAGTTTCGGTAATGCCTCGGGGGCAGTGCCCCCGTTTGATCCTGCAATACTTTCAGCCAAGGGTTCCTTGTATTTTACACGCCCGACGATAGTCACCTACACTGCAAGTCGTGAAGATCTTTATGCCAGTGCACATGCCCTGTTTGATGTTGTAATTGGAGGTGCGGTGCATATCAATATAGGCCAGACCTATCCACTGGAACAGGCTTCGCAGGCACACATCGACCTGCAAGCTCGTGGTACACAGGGTTCAACGCTGCTGTTGCCTTGAAGTCGATAATAAAATATACAGTATAAAAATAAAGTCCAATAATTTATTTACTATGTTTGCATTCATTCAGCCTTTCCTCAGACTTTGTTTGTTCAATGCCAACCCTCAGGATTTACCGGCATCAAGGGTATTGCTGAATGTTTTATTGATCCTCAATGTGTTAGCAGGGCTGGCACTGATACTGCCTACCTATGGCTTCAGCATAGCGCTTTTGGAGACTTTATTCGAACTGGTGCTGTTATGTGGTTTTGTATGGATAGTATTGCAGCTTCGTAGTGTTCCAGAGCGTTACCTGCAAACCCTGAATAGCTTGCTCGGAGTCAGTGTTATTATGAGCATACTGGTATTGCCGCTTGTGTATTCGCTGGCTCGTCTGCCCGAAGGCCAGCCACCTGATGGGCTGACGGCATTTGCATATCTGGTGATATTTGGTTGGGCAATCATGGTTGATGCGCATATTTACCGGCATGCGCTTTCAACTAATATGTTTATTGGTCTGGCGGTGAGTATCGCTTACATGGTAACAGTAATGCTACTTGTGAATACTGTATTCCCGCAGGTTGCGCCCGCAGGCTGACTGCATGTAGCGGCTCAAAGACACTATGCATATCCACATACTCGGTATTTGCGGTACCTTTATGGGTGGTCTCGCGCAACTTGCCAAACAGGCAGGCCATAGCGTTTCGGGTTCGGATGAAAATGTCTATCCACCCATGAGTATTCAGTTGCAGCAGGCAGGTATTGAGCTGTATGAAGGTTATCACGCGAGAGATCTCAACCCGGCAACGGATTGCGTGGTTGTCGGTAATGTAATGAGCCGCGGCAATCCGCTGATCGAGGAGGTACTTAACAGAGATATCGCCTATATTTCCGGTCCGCAGTGGCTAAGCAATCATCTCTTGCGGGAACGCTGGGTACTTGCTGTCGCGGGCACGCATGGCAAGACCAGTGGTAGCAGCATGCTGGCATGGGTGCTGGAATACGCCGGGCTCAAGCCGGGATTTCTCATTGGTGGCGTGCCGGAAAATTTTGGTGTTTCAGCACGTTTGGGTGAAAGTCCGTTTTTTGTTATCGAGGCCGATGAATATGACACGGCGTTTTTCGATAAGCGCTCCAAATTTCTGCATTACCGTCCGCGCACTCTGATTCTCAATAACCTTGAATTCGATCACGCGGATATCTTTGCTGATCTCGCGGCTATTCAGCGGCAATTCCATCACCTGATACGCATCGTGCCCGGGGAGGGCATGATTGTGTGTAACGGCGATGATGCAAATCTACAGGCGGTGCTCGACATGGGCTGCTGGACGCCAGTGCAACAATTCAGTCTGTCACAGAATGCCCGCCAGTGGTCAGCCAGGTCATTATCGAGGGATGGCTCCGGTTTTGAACTTATTTATCAGGGTACGCCCTTGGGGCAATGCGATTGGTCGCAGTTAGGTATGCATAACGTGAGCAATGCACTTGCGGTGATTGCTGCAGCACGTCATGTAGGCGTGCCGGTAGAGCAGTCGCTTGCCGCGCTGGCCGAATTCAAGGGTGTAAAGCGGCGCATGGAGGTGCGGGGTCAGCGCCGGGGTATTACGGTTTATGATGATTTCGCACATCATCCCACAGCGATTGCAACCACAGTAGCAGGGCTGCGCGCGCGTATCGGAGGGCAGCGCCTGGTAGCAGTGTTGGAGCCACGCTCGAATACCATGCGTATGGGGGTCCATAAAGCAGCGTTGGCAAACAGTCTTGCGCAGGCAGATGAAGTTATTTTATTCGAACCCGACAATATGGAATGGTCTGTCGCGGAGGCGTTACAGGATCGTGCCCGGATTTTCAATTCTGTAGCGGATATTATTGCAGATTTGCTGCAATCGCTATCGCCGGGTGATCATGTGCTAATCATGAGCAATGGTTCGTTTGGTGGTATACATGATAAGCTGCTGGCTGCACTGGAATAACCATGTATCCTCAGTATGTGGTAAACGAGTTAATGCTAGTTCGTTACCCAGCTTGAGTCAGTGATTGTTATATGGAGTTGCCACATAAAAAAATGGTTGTAGACGATCTTCCTGAAAAGATCGGCAAATATGATGTTCAGGGCATCATAGGTCGTGGTGCAATGGGGGTTGTATTCGAGGGTTTTGACCCCTTTGTGCAACGGCGTGTGGCGATCAAAGTATCGCGTTATGATCCGGCCAGTGGCTCTACAATCAACAAATACACTCAACACAAATTCTTTCTTGAGGCGCATGCCGCCGGACGTTTACAGCACCCCCATATCGTATCTGTTTACGATGCCGGTATTGATGATGAAGAAAGCTTTATCGTCATGGAATATGTCAATGGCCAAACCCTGGATTCCTATATAGCAGAAGGCCGGCGATTGTCTGTCGAGAAGGTTATCGATGTGGTTTTCAAGTCCAGCCGGGCACTGGATTATGCGCACCGCAATGGTGTAATTCACCGCGATATCAAGCCCAGTAATATCATGTTGCTGGATAATGAAGATGTTAAAATCATGGACTTTGGTGTTGCCAAACTCGAGTCTGCCGATGATGCATTCAGTATCGGCTTGGTTGGTTCGCCGGATTACATGTCACCCGAGCAGGTCAACCAGCAGGAGATCGGGCTGGTGAATTGCCGTTTAAGGGTGAAAACATTGTTGCCATCATTCATCAGATTGCACATGAGCCTGTGCCTTCACTGAAGTTGTTATGCCCGCATTTACCCGATGATCTTGTGCGAATCGCTGATCGGGCCCTGGCGAAGAATCCACGGCAACGTTTTGAGTCGGCGCAAACATTCTCTACCGCGTTGAGTCGTGTGTTCGATGGATTAAAATATACCGAACAATTGATTGTTGATCGCGAACGGCTTGATATGATTGCCTCGGTTAGTTTTTTTGATGAATTTACTACCAGCTCGATCAATGAATTGCTGACGGCAACCACCTGGGTTCAATTCAAGCCAGGTGATGTCATTATCAGTGAGGGTGATATTGATGATACTTTCTATGTTATCGTTTCGGGGCAAGCGGAAGTGTCACGTTCGGGCCGCAGTCTACGTACACTGTCAGTTGGTGACTGTTTCGGTGAAGTCGGATTTATTGCACAACGTAAGCGTGATGTCACGGTCAAGGCGAATAGTGAACTGATGTTGATGAAAGTCAATACCGCATTGATGGATCAGACATCGGAGCAATGTCAGGCGCAATACTACAAGGCCATTGCTACGTCACTGGTCAAGCGTCTGTCTTCCGCGCAAGATGCTGTGACGGCAGGAGAAGCGTGATTTCATGGGTCAGTTTTGCAAGACAGTATCACTGGGGATTACGGGGGCGTCGGGTGCGCCATATGCCTTACGCCTGATCGATTGTTTGATTAAGGCGAATGTCAGGGTTTACCTGATGATCTCGAAGCCGGGGCAAGTGGTTATGGGAATGGAGACCGATCTTAAGTTGCCTGCCCGCAGTGCCGAAATACAGCGCTTCCTCTCCAGTCGTTATGCTGCCGCCGAGGGACAGCTGCAGGTATTCGGTCAGGATCAATGGACCGCGCCTATCGCGAGCGGATCAGGTGTCGCCGATGCAATGGTCATTTGTCCATGCACCACAGGCAGCTTGTCGGCAATTGCCTGTGGCGCCAGCCGATCATTGTTGGAGCGCGCTGCTGATGTCACGCTCAAGGAGCGTAGGCCATTGTTGGTCGTGTTGCGGGAAATGCCGTTGTCGGAAATTCACCTGGAAAACATGCTGAAACTTGTACGAATGGGTGTAGTGATGCTGCCTGCAACTCCGGGATTTTATCATCGGCCCGAGTCTGTCAATGATCTGGTTGATTTTGTGGTGGCACGCATACTCGAACATCTTGGCCTTGATCAGCAGTTGCTGCCAAGCTGGGGTATGGACAATAGCGATTCATCTTGATGGAGTTACCACTTTTTCCGCTCAATACCGTACTGTTACCGGGTGGCGTGCTGCCCCTGCGCATTTTCGAGGCCCGTTACATTGATATGATCGGTGAGTGTATGCGCAATGATACTGGATTTGGGGTCTGCCTGATTCATAGCGGTAAGGAAACTGGTGACGGCGCTGAAATTTATCCATTTGGAACGTTCTGTCGGATTGTTGATTGGCAACAGTTACCTGATGGCTTGCTGGGGATTACAGCGCAGGCGGAATATAAGATAAAGGTGATACGCCATAATAAACAAGCCAACAATTTGCTGGTGGGTAGTATTGAGGTAATTGATGAGCCGGCGGAAGCGGCTTTGCCCGAAGAATTTACTTCCCTGGCAAGTTTGCTGCAGCAAATAATTGGCGAAATAGGGCCCCCATATAGTAATCTACACACTTTTTTTGATCAGGCTGGCTGGGTAGGCGCGCGTCTCGTAGAGTTATTGCCGCTCGATCTCCCGGTGAAGCAGAAGTTGCTGGAGATAGATGATCATCTCGTCAGGCTGTTTCACCTGCGCGATGCCATGATGAATATGAAATATATTTAAGGGGTCTCTGATTAATTTGTAGATCAGGCGACTGCTCACCAATTAATGAAAGATTTTTTAACAATCGAGTGTGTTTAAGGAGTATGTAGTGGCGACAATTGAGCTTACCAAAGAAAATTTCGGCGATACGATCCAGAATAATGATATCGTCATTATCGATTTCTGGGCGACCTGGTGCGGGCCATGCCGTTCATTTGCGCCGGTGTTCGAGGCGGCCTCTGAAAATCATAGCGACGTGATCTTCGCCAAGGTCAATACAGAAGATCAACAGGAGCTTGCGGCTGGATATCAGATCCGTTCTATACCTACCCTGATGATACTGCGTGAACAGATCTTGTTGTACTCAGAGCCCGGTGCGCTGTCAGCAGCACAGCTGGAAGATATAGTGGCCAAAACCAAGGAACTGGATATGGATGTAGTACGTCAGGAAATAGAGAAAGAGCAACGGACCGCCGAGAGTTGATCCGCAAATAATATTTTTATTTTCTAATTTGTTATTTTTCCTTAGTTGGAGTGAGGCGTAGTTTGCGGGTGTCTGCAAGGGGCTGCTTTTGTGGCAGACTGGAACGAATCTTGTTGAGCACCTTGTCAGCAGCAGCGCGGTAGGCCGTCAGTTTTCCTCCATAAATCGCGATCAGTCTTGGTCGTGATTCCCGGTCGGAGACAAACAGGGTCTCGCGTGAGCGCTTGTTAGCATCTTCATTTGATGAAGGCAGTACGCGTGACCCTGCAAATGCAGAGACGATCTGCTGTCGCTGGCAGGCCTTGTCCGGGAAGTAATGTGCGAGCGTCTCCAGCAGGTATTCGATTTCCTCTTCCAGTGGCTCGATTTTGCCAGGATCGCCCTGATAAATGTGTTCAGTTGTGCCGACCATGGTGTAGTTCTTCCAGGGCATG
>CAMYKB010000016.1 GCA_947258875.1 uncultured Gammaproteobacteria bacterium
CACATCATCGGCACCCGAGGCACGCGCTGTGGCCTCATCATGCGGAAAGAATTTTGGCCTTACCAGATAAAGGCGATCCTGACACATTGTCTTCATAGCCCGCGCGGCAGCACCAATATTCCCCGGATGGGATGTCTCAACCAAAACAATACGAATATTACCCAGATCAAACATAAATCAGTCACATGATTCTCTACACACACCTGGCAACACAATATCAGATTGACGGCTGTTTGGACGCATTTGACAGTGGCATAGTGATATAAAGCATCAAGGCATCTGAATTCATCGGTCTCTTATATCACGCACTTTTTGAATGCACGCACCATCAAACCGCACCAGATTTGTGCGTATCAACACCTCAATAAAACCTCCTCTTTCCCCGTAAATTCATTTGTCACGCCAAAATCCCGCACTCCGCTCCGTAATGGCACGCTTCGTGAATAGAGTCCTCGCGTGAATGATCATGTTTGTGAATCTTACTGAGTTCGAAACGTCATTGGAGAGTTTAATGCGAAGCAATCAAAAAAATATCACAGGAGCAAAACCAACCCGCCGTGGATTCATCAAAAGCATGGCTACCGCACTCGCGGCGACAGTACTTGCAGCCAACGCCACAATCTTGCCCGCCCATGCAGGCGAACTGGAAAAGGAAGATCTTAAATTCGGCTTCATTAAATTGACGGATATGGCACCACTGGCAATTGCATATGAAAAAGGCTATTTCGAAGACGAAGGCTTATACGTCACTCTCGAGGCACAAGCCAACTGGAAAGTATTGCTGGACCGGGTCATTGATGGTCAGCTCGATGGTGCACATATGCTCGCCGGACAGCCATTAGGTGCGACCATCGGCTTTGGCACTAAAGCGCACATCATTACCGCATTCAGTATGGATCTGAATGGCAACGGCATCACGGTCTCCAATGACGTCTGGAAAGAAATGAAGAAAAACCTGCCCATGAAGGACGGCAAACCGGTGCATCCCATCAAAGCCGATTACTTAAAACCGGTTGTTGAGAAATATAAGGCAGAGGGCAAGCCCTTCAAGATGGGCATGGTATTCCCGGTCTCGACACATAATTATGAACTGCGTTACTGGCTGGCTGCCGGCGGCATCCACCCCGGTTATTACGCACCCCACAAGGGTGACACTTCAGGTCAAATCGATGCCGATGCGCTACTTTCCGTAACTCCACCGCCACAAATGCCGTCTACACTCGAGGCCGGTACCATCAATGGCTACTGCGTCGGCGAACCCTGGAACCAGCAGGCTGTGTTTAAAGGCATTGGCGTACCCGTAATCACTGACTATGAGATTTGGAAAGACAATCCTGAGAAAGTTTTTGGTGTGAGTAAGGGCTGGGCTGACAAAAACCCGAATACCCACAAAGCCGTAGTCAAGGCAATGATTCGTGCCGCGAAGTGGCTGGATGAGGACAACAATGCCAACCGCATGGAGGCCGTCAAAATACTCTCTAGACCTGAATATGTGGGCGCAGATGCCGAGGTGATTGCGAACTCGATGACAGGTACCTTCGAATATGAAAAAGGTGATAAGCGTGATGTACCCGACTTCAATGTGTTCTTCCGCTATAACGCAACCTACCCGTATTACAGCGATGCTGTCTGGTACCTGACACAGATGCGCCGCTGGGGTCAAATCTCCGAATACAAACCGGACAATTGGTATACGGAGATCGCAAAGAAAGTCTACCGCCCAGACATCTACGCCGCTGCGGCCAAGGAATTGATTACCGAAGGCAAAGTGAAGGCCTCTGAATTCCCCGATTTCGCTAGCGAAACCGGTTTTCGCAAACCACAAACAGAATTCATCGACAACATTACGTTTGACGGCACCAAACCGAATGGTTACCTGAAGCAATTCCCGATCGGTTTGAAGGACAAAGACAAGATCTAGGATTTATGGGCTGATGCTAACCCGCCCTTCAATGGCGAAAGGCGGGCAATCATTAGAATCAACAACAGGTTTCATCAAGTATGTATGAAACCGCTACATAACAAAGGCGTTATGGACTATTTGAAACTCGCATTTAACACTCTGGTAATACCTATTACAGGGTTGCTGGTTTTCCTGTTGATCTGGGCAGGCGCAGCGTCAATGATCGATACCTCGCTAGGCAAGTTTCCGGGACCTGCACAAGTCTACCAGCAGTCGACCACCCTCTATCAGGAGCATATCAACGAGCGCACCAAGGAAGTCGCGTTTTATGAGCGCCAGGAGAAACGCAACGCAAAAAAACTGGCCGAAGATCCAGCGGCGAAAGTCAAGATACGTCCATACACAGGCAAGCCGACCTTTTTCGACCAGATCATCACCAGCCTGCTAACGGTAATGACCGGGTTCCTGATCGCATCTGCCATCGCGATACCGATCGGCATCATTATTGGCCTGAGTCCGACCCTGTACTCAGCATTTAATCCACTCATCCAGATATTCAAACCGGTATCACCGCTCGCCTGGCTACCTCTGGTGACAATGGTGGTCAGCGCAGTCTATGTCACGCAAGACCCGATGTTCTCCAAATCCTTCATCACTTCAATGATCACTGTATTACTGTGCTGCCTGTGGCCCACCATGATCAACACCGCTGTTGGTGTCGCCACGATCAGCACGGATTTGGTGAACGTCAGCCGTGTATTACGTCTTAGCTGGATCACGCACATCATCAAAATTGTATTGCCATCTTCGATCCCAATGATGTTCACCGGTCTGCGCCTGTCGCTGGGTATTGCCTGGATGGTACTCATCGCAGCGGAAATGCTCGCGCAAAATCCGGGGCTCGGCAAGTTCGTTTGGGATGAATTTCAAAACGGCAGCTCCAATTCGCTGGGACGCATCATGGTAGCAGTACTGGTTATCGGATTTATCGGTTTCCTATTGGATCGCGTCATGTTGTTGTTACAACGCAAGTTCTCCTGGGATAAAACGGCAATATTGCGCTAACACATAGAGGGGAAATACCATGAGTCAGGCACACCTGGAATTATCACGCGTTTCAATTGAATTTCCGACACCGACCGGATCCTTCAAGGCGCTCGACAACGTTAATCTAAAGATTAACAAGAGCGAATTCATTACATTGATCGGCCATTCAGGCTGCGGCAAATCGACCGTGTTGAACATTATTGCCGGACTTTATAAAGCGACAACCGGCGGAGTTATTCTGGATGAGAAAGAAGTCAACGAACCCGGCCCCGAACGGGCTGTTGTATTCCAGAACCACTCACTGCTCCCCTGGCTGACCGCTTACGAAAACGTTGAGCTGGCGGTTAAACAAGTGCTGAATAACAAACCTAAAGCGCAAATCAAAGAATGGGTCGAACACAACCTTGAACTCGTGCATATGATGCATGCAAAAGACAAATTGCCTTCTGAAATTTCAGGCGGCATGAAACAACGCGTCGGCATTGCACGCGCCTTATCGATGCAACCCAAAGTCTTGCTGATGGATGAACCCTTTGGCGCACTCGACGCCCTCACCCGCGCGCATTTGCAGGACTCGTTAATGGAAATTCATGCCGATCTAAAGAATACAGTGGTCATGATTACACATGATGTGGATGAGGCGGTGTTGTTATCAGATCGCATCGTCATGATGACTAATGGCCCTGCTGCTACCATTGGCGAAACCCTGGATATTAAACTGGCTCGCCCGCGCGATAGGGTAAAACTTGCCGACAATGCGGAATACAACCATTACCGTCATGAAGTTCTCAGTTTCCTATATGAGCGGCATGGTCATAAAGACGAGACCACAGCAACAGAACCTGAGAAAAAAAAACCTATTGTCACCATTCGAACCAGTAATAAAGCCGCTTAGCCATGACAATAAAATACAAGCGCACAGCAATTACTAACGGCTGCACTGCATGACAGAGGTTACTCCTACTATCCTTTTACATTCCCTCCACCCATGGATGGTCAAATGCAAAATAACTTACATAGGAGCAAGAGGTAGGATTACACAGAGCCTGTTACCGATGTAAGGTAATGGCCTGGATAACCACCAGGACGTAAGTTATAGTTTGATGTAGCGGCAATTAACAAGCGGCTATCTAGATACAGATAATTTTAGACTTAACGTGAGCGAGTTGAATCAATCAAAAATTTCTCAAATTCATCTAAGCAATAGATATAACAACACCAGGTTTACGACAAACAATAGTTGAGCAGTCACTTTCCAGAATAGAAGAGGATTTCTTTCGATAAGGGGGGCAATTTCCTTACTCATGTAGGATGGATTGGGGTGCTCCAAATCATAAATGAACTCGGAAATTTCCCCGTACCTCCGATCAGGCTCAATTTTCGTCGCCTTCTCCAAAGCGCCATCCATCCAGATAGGGATCATCGGATTGAAATGCAAACTTGATTGATATTTAATTTTGAGTAATTTACGAGGGTTGATGTCTCGCCCTAGTCGTTCCTCATAAGGTAGCTTTCCAGTTAACATTTCATACGCTATCACCCCAAGGCTGAATAAGTCTGAACGGACCGCGCCACTCTTTCCTGACAAATATTCAGGCGCCATATAATTCTTGGTCCCCAACATATTGATCCGTTCGACCGGACTGGCTGTTTCCGCTATACCAGCAATACGCACCGACCCAAAATCAATGATTTTCACAACACCGGTATTATCGATCAGGACATTTTCAGGTTTTAGGTCCTGATGGATCATATCCAGGCGATGTAGAGCACGCAAACCCGACTCAATTTGCTTGATGATGTTGAGTACAACCGGTAACTCGGGTTTAGGATGTGTATCCATCCATTCTCTCAAGGTTTTACCTTTGATAAGTTCCATTACGGTATAAAGAAAGTGGCGCTCACGGGCACACTCAATAAGCTTAACCACATGTGGACTTTGCACCCGCCTGCCTACCCAGCTTTCGTGCAGGAATCTTTCAATATATGCAGGATCATCATTGTAATTATCAGATGGCGTCTTGATTACCACCTTCATACGAGTTTCCATATCCTCGGCGAGATACAGTTCACTGGTGGTACTGGCATGTAATTCCTCGATAATTTGATAGCCATCGAGCTTCATGCCTGATTCAAGCGGAGGAGGAAATGGCAGCGCAGTCAATTCGCGAAACACTTCATCCGCTGCTTGTTCAGGCAAGGTTTCAATGTAAACGATCTGGCATGTCAGGTTATCAGGACTGTCATTGGCTGCTGCCGCGTCGACTATCCTCTGAGCGGCCATATCGAGATTATCAGAATGTTGTTCGATGAAATTGTGGATCTCCCGGTCTTTCAGATACTCATGCACGCCATCAGTAGTAAAAACATAATAATCATTTTCTTTAAGGCTACGACTGCTGTAGTCAATATCAAGATGCAGATCCACACCCATGGCACGTGACAGATAACGTCTATCACCACGCATTTGCGCATGATGATCGCGAGTCAACGGTTCCAACTGTCCGTCGCGAAGACGATAGATACGTGAATCACCTACGTGAAATACATGCGTGCGGGTTGACTTGAAAACCAGCGCGCTAAGCGTTGACACCATTGCATGAGTCGGGTCCGGGTTTCTCACACCGATTCCGTAGAGCCAACTATTGAGCGCCGACAATACTTTCTGACAGGATTTCTTTACTGACCAGGAATCTGGCGTGCTGTAATAGTCTGACAAAAAACCTTTGACACAGGCTTCGCTGGCTTCCTTACCGGCACTACTACTGCTCACGCCATCCGCAATGACCGCAACTATACCTTTGGACTCAAGCAGAGTGGCTTGCGGGGTCAAAACACCATAGGAATCCTGATTCTCGGCCTTGGCGCCAGCTATCGAGTATTGGCCGCTTTTAATAGTCAGAGTATTAGACATGGCCTGGAATATAACAGGCACCCCACTGTGCGGGGTGCCTTATGTGAAATTAATTTAGTTTTTTTAATAGCCTTACGTGACGTCAATCATCTCGACAGTACCATCAGGCAAGACTTCAGCCATATGGCCTGCGGGTTCTTCCATAAACAAGGCTACGGCACCCAGTGTGACAACTGCCGCAGCCGCGATCACCAGGAAAAACACCTGTGGCGTCACAAAGGAGAACACCGTCAAAAACGTTACTGCACCAACATTGCCATAAGCACCCGCCATACCAGCGACCTGTCCGGTCATGCGGCGTTTCACCAGAGGCACCATAGCAAACACAGCGCCTTCGCCCGCCTGCACGAAGAACGAACACATCATCGTTACGATCACTGCCAGTGGAATCCACCAGCCCGAACCGATCTGGCTCATCAGGATGTAGCCCACGATCAAGCCAGCTAAAAGGAACATTAATGTCTTTTTACGCCCGAACTTGTCGCTAAACAGACCACCACCTGGGCGCGCCACCAGGTTCATAAAAGCATAACCTGCAGCCAGCATGCCCGCCAGCACCTGGGTTAAACCAAAGGTATCCATGAAAAACCCGGGTAGCATGGAAACCACCGCCAACTCGGAGCCAAAAGTGACCATGTAAGCCAGGTCGAGAACCGCCACCTGCTTAAACTTATAACGATGAATTTCCGGCACCTCTACAGTGAAGACATGCTTATTGATGCGATAAATATGACTGAATTGATAGATAAGAACAGCCGCCAAAAGAGCATAGATTGCTAATTCAGCCGTGGCCCCCAACATGCCCAGATTTGCGGGGCCGAGTTTCCAGTTAAGCACCGCTAATGCAGCGTACATGGGCAGGTTCATAATGGCATACAACAGGAAGTCTCCTTTGCTAGTGACTTCCATCGCGCCACTCTTTTTCGGCTTGAAATAAGTCGAACCCTTGGGTGTATTGTGAACGCTGAAATAATAAATAACTGCGTAAACCAGCGAAATTACACCAGTCGTGGCCATGGCATAGCGCCAGCCATTATCACCACCATACATAAGCGCTAGCGTAGGAAGAGTAAATGCCGCTGCAGCCGAACCGAAATTACCCCAACCTCCATAGATACCCTCAGCCACACCAACCTGCTTTGCCGGGAACCATTCGCCAATCATGCGGATACCGATGACGAAGCCTGCGCCTACAAAACCCATCAGAAAGCGCATAATGGCCATCATCTCGAAACTATTAGACATCGCAAACAGGAAACACAACACACTGGAGAAACCCAGCAGCAATGAATACAGGATCTTGGGACCAAACCTGTCGACCAGCATACCGATCACGATGCGGGCTGGTATGGTCAGTGCTACATTGAGGATAAGTAATGTCTTCCATTCCTGGGGAGTCAGGTCAAAAGCGGCCATCACCGATTCTTTAAAGGGCGCCAGGTTGAACCACATGACAAAACTAAGGAAGAAGGCAAACCAGGTAAAATGCAGGACGCGTATATTGTCTTTGAACGACAACACATTCATCTTCATTGCGGACATTCTGTTTCCTCATGACATTTAAAATCCGCAGAAGTTAGTGCAGTTCTCATGCCAACTGCACGGTTTCGACGCAATCCACGAAAGTTCATCACTAATACAACCCGTAATGCATCAATCAAGCCCATAGGGCGCGCACCAAAATGATGCCTTATGATTAAGCAGCGCACTCTCTGGAAGCATCGACCAAGGCACTGCACAACTCAAACTTGTCGCGTCCCGCCTTACATAACACTCGGCTATTTCGCCTCTCTTGACTTATAATGCTGCCTAATTACATGCACTCAGGTCAGAGACGACCCACATAGCCAGTTGGTTTGCGAGCGGATTTTCTGCCTACGCGGATAGCGATCCAGTAAACAAGACTGTGGCTGAGCATCCAGGTCATTGCCTCGCACCATATTGGTGCTATAAGGCTCGTTACCCGTCTACGCAGTTAACCCAATAATAATTTTTTTCGAAATAAATCAAATAGTTAGTACATCACGGGTGCTTATATTAGCTGGCATGTATATTGCTATACTCTGGGCACATACGACGGTATCAGGAGGCCGTCGTCGATTCACTGGAGGCTTATTCATCATGAAAGAACAACTGGTCTTGATCGGTAATGGCATGGCGGGCGTACGTACACTGGAAGAAATCCTCAAGCTGGCACCGGACAAATACGAAATCACCGTATTCGGAGAAGAACCCTATGGTAATTACAACCGCATCATGCTCTCGCCGGTGCTGGCCTCTGAAAAGACCATTGACGAGATCATGCTCAATGACGAGCAATGGTACGTCGATAATGGCATTACCTTGCACAAGGGTAAGAAAGTGGTCGATATCGACCGCGCCAAACGCATCGTCAAGGCCGAGGACGGCACCGAGGCCCCTTATGACCGTTTGATCATCGCAACTGGATCCTCCCCCTTCATCATCCCGGTGCCCGGCGCCGATCTGGAGGGTGTGATTTCTTTCCGCGACATACATGATGTCGATGCCATGCTGGCTACCGCGGATCAATATAAGCATGCTGTCGTCATTGGCGGCGGCCTGCTTGGCCTGGAAGCCGCCAATGGCCTGATGAAACAGGGCATGCAAGTCACCGTCGTCCACTTGATGGACACCCTGATGGAACGGCAACTCGACAAGGCCGCTGCAGGCCTGCTCAAACGCTCACTGGAAGAACGCGGCATGACATTCCTGATGGAACATCAGACCGAGGCGATTATCGGCGATAACCGTGTACACAGTGTGCGCTTTAAGGACGCCCCGGAAATTGAAGCCGACCTGGTGGTCATGGCCGTCGGAATCCGCCCCAACATCGAACTGGCAAAAAAAGTCGGCCTACATTGTGAACGCGGTATTGTCGTCAACGACACCATGCAGACCTTCGACCCCCGGGTTTATTCAATCGGTGAGTGCGTACAGCACCGCGGCGACACCTACGGCCTGGTCGCACCGCTATTCGAGCAGGCCAAGGTCTGCGCGAATCATCTTGCCGAAATTGGTATTGCGCGTTATCAGGGCTCTGTCACTTCCACTAAGCTGAAAGTGACGGGGATCGATCTGTTCTCGGCGGGCGATTTTACCGGTGATGAAAACACCGAGGAACTGGTGTTCCAGGATGCCTCCCGCGGCGTGTATCGAAAACTGATCGTACAGGATGACCGCATCAAGGGTACTGTCATGTACGGTGACACCATCGACGGCGCATGGTATTTCGATCTGATGCGCGATGAAACTGATATTTCGGATATGCGCCAAAACCTGTTGTTCGGTCAGGCGCATTTGGGTGATTCGGGACATGGCGAGGAAAACCGTGTGGTCACCATGTCTGATACGGCAGAAATCTGCGGCTGTAACGGTGTCTGTAAGGGCGAAATCGTCCAGGCTATCACTGACAAAAAACTCTTCACACTAGAAGATGTGCGCGCCCACACCAAGGCCTCCAGCTCCTGCGGTTCCTGCACTGGCCTGGTGGAAGCATTATTAGCCCATACAGTCGGTGGCAACTATTCCACCGCACCACATCTCAAACCTATGTGTGGCTGCACCGAACATCCCCATGACGAAGTGCGTGCTACCATTCAGGAGCAGGAACTGAAATCTATACGCGCGGTTATGGATTTTATGGAATGGAAATCACCCGATGGCTGCCCCAAGTGCCGCCCTGCGCTGAATTATTACCTGCTCTGTGCCTGGCCAGGCGAATACCAGGACGATAACCAGTCACGCTTCATCAATGAACGTGCACACGCCAATATTCAGAAAGACGGCAGCTATTCGGTGGTACCGCGCATGTGGGGTGGTGAAACCACGCCGACCGAACTCAAGGCCATTGCGGAAATCGCCGAAAAGTACGAGGTACCCACCCTGCACGTCACGGGCGGACAACGCATCGACATGCTGGGTGTGAAAAAGGAAGATCTGCCCAGTATGTGGGGCGACCTGTCGAAAGCGGGTTTCGTCTCCGGCCATGCCTATGGCAAAGCAATCCGTACGGTAAAGACCTGCGTGGGTTCAGATTGGTGCCGGTTCGGCACCCAGAACTCCACGCAAATGGGTATCGACCTGGAAAAGATGACCTGGGGTGCCTGGACACCGCATAAATACAAGATGGCAGTATCCGGCTGTCCGCGTAACTGTGCCGAAGCCACCATCAAGGACTTTGGTGTGGTTGCGGTAGATTCCGGCTGGGAACTGCATGTCGGCGGTAATGGTGGCGTAAAGGTACGCGCCACCGACTTTCTATGCCATGTCAGCACGACTGAGGAAGTGAAAGAATACAGCGCTGCCTTCCTGCAACTGTATCGCGAAGACGCCCATTACCTGGAGCGCACCGCACCATGGATTGAACGCGTTGGGCTTTCCTATGTCAAGGAACGTATCGTCGACGATGAAAACGGGCGTAAACTATTAGCTCAACGTTTTCTGTACTCGCAGAAATTTTCACAAATCGACCCCTGGAGCGAACGCGCCTCAGGCGTTGATAAACATGAGTTTATCCCGCTTAAACAAGTCAGCTAATCACGGCTTCCCGATTTAATG
The DNA here is from genome assembly GCA_947258875.1 of uncultured Gammaproteobacteria bacterium. Taxonomy (GTDB): domain Bacteria; phylum Pseudomonadota; class Gammaproteobacteria; order CAMYKB01; family CAMYKB01; genus CAMYKB01. The sequence continues at coordinate 10,443 of CAMYKB010000016.1, forward strand.
CTGAGGTTAAGGACTATGTACAGGAGAAAAAAATGCAGGCTGTATCCAAAATGACAGAACAAGAGTGGATTGATGTAGGCACGCTGAATGACATCCCCCAATTGGGCGCCCGTGTAGTAAAAACAACCGAAGGTAACATTGCTGTATTCAGAACTGCAGAAGATGAAATCTTTGCAGTTCGCGACAAATGTCCGCATAAAGGCGGGCCGCTATCGCAGGGCATCGTCCACGGCAAGCGTGTTGCCTGCCCGCTACATGACTGGAAGATTCATCTTGACTCTGGCGAGGCTGTGGCACCGGATGAAGGCTGCGCAGCAACCTATCCTGTGCGTATCGAAGGCAACAATATCTTACTTTCATTACTGCCCAATGAAGGTTGTCCCAACAAATAAGAGAAGATTGAATGTTATTCGGACGCGACAAAAAAAACCCGATCAAGATTGCTGACAAAGGTGTCATCGAATGGAAGTACACCACATGCGGCTATTGCTCGACGGGTTGTTCTATAGAAGTCGGCCTGAACGACAAGGGTGAGGCCGTGGCCTCCCGCGGCGTTGGCGGCGCCGATGTCAATCGTGGCAAGCTTTGCCTTAAAGGTATTTTTGAGCATGAACTGTTCCGACTACCTGGGCGTGGCAAAACACCGTTAATGCGCGATAAACACTATGATCCCTTTCGCAAGACCGGCTGGGATGAAGCCCTCGATAAGGTGGCCTCGGAAATCAAACGTATCCAGGCACAGCATGGGCGTGACAGCTTTGCCATTGTCTCTACTGGTCAGATTATGACCGAAGAATTCTATACACTCGGCAAGCTCGCGCGCGGCGTGATAGGTACTAACAATTACGACGGCAATACTACATTATGTATGGCCTCTGCCGTCTCAGGATACAAACGCTCGTTTGGTTCCGATGGCCCACCGGGTTGCTATGATGATTTCGAGCACACCGAGTGTCTGCTGGCCATCGGATCCAACCTGCCCGAGCAGCATCCGATTATCTTCTGGCGTCTGCGGCTGGCATTAGAAAAGCGCAAGTTTCCGATTATCGTCATCGATCCACGCGTCACTATGTTCGCACAGATGGCAGACATCCATTTGCCGATTACACCCGGCACCGATCTGGTACTACTGAATAGTCTGGCACATGTCATTCTCGAAGAAGGCCTTGAAGACCGCGCATATATCGAGGCCCACACCAGCAACTACGATGAATTTTCCAAACTGGTGAAACAATACGACCCGTTGACAGCATCACGCATTTGCGGCATCGACGAGGATACCATCCGTAATGTCGCCCGCACCTACGCCAAAGCTGGCGCAGCCATGACCATCTGGACCATGGGGATCAACCAAAGCACTCACGGTTCAGACGGCGTTGTGGGTATCAACAACCTAAACCTGATTACCGGCAATATCGGTAAACCTGGCGGCACCAGCCTATCGATCACGGGCCAGAGCAACGCCATGGGTACCCGTGAATGGTCATCCTGCTCGGGATTGCCGGGCTATCGTGCACTGGAGAGCGAACAGGATCGCAGCGACATCGCACAATTCTGGGGTATTGATCCTGAATTCTTCCCCAAGAAGCGCGGTCTCTTCCAGACCGACATCTTCCCCGCCATCGAGGCTGGCCGCATCAAGGGACTGTGGCTCATCGCCACTAATCCGATGACCTCGATGACCAATACGTCACGCATTCGCAAAATTCTCGAAAAACTTGATTTTCTGGTGGTACAGGATGCCTATGAAGACGTAGAGACCAATGAGTACAGCCATGTGTATTTACCCGCAGCTGTATGGGCTGAAAAGGAAGGCTGCTTCACCAATACTGAACGGCGCGTTAATCTGACACGTAACGTCATTAAGCCGAATGCCGATTCCAAATCTGATTTGTGGATCTTTAGCCAGATGGCAAAACGCTTTGAGCAGGGACAGAAGATGCATTTCCCTGAAACAGCAGAAGCGGTGTTCGAGGAACTGCGCACACTTTCCAAAGGGCGCATGCTGGATTACTCCGGCATGTCCTATGACAAGATCGAACAGCAGCGCGGCATCCAGTGGCCCTGCACTGATGGAAACGAAACCGGCACACCCCGATTATACAGCGACGGAAAGTTCCAACATGCCGACGGCAAGGCCAAACTCATTCCACTGCCATTCGTGGACAACAATGAAAGACCAGACAAGGAATACCCGTTCTGGCTTAACAGTGGCCGCGTGGTGGAGCACTTTCACACCCGAACACGCACCGGCAAGGTGGGCAACATCAATAAATTCAGCCCAACACCCTATATGGAGATGAATCCGGATGCAGCTAGGGAACTTGGAATAGAACACGGTAATTACGCCCGCCTCACCTCACGCCGTGGCGATGCTGTAGTTATGGTGCAACTGACTCAACGCGTTCCGCCTGATATGGTGTTTATTCCCTTTCATTATCACGAGTGCGTCAACCGACTGGCCTTGGGACTATTGGATCCTCATTCTCGGCAGCCCGCATTCAAACAATGCGCCGTACATATCGCACCGGCAACAGACCAGCAATCCGCCGCAATCCGAAACAAAGCGGCACGCGCATATTAGTGGATGAAATAATGTTTAAAGTACGACAAGACGAACCCGATTACGCCTTCATCCCTGAAGTTGAAGTGCCTGATGTCAATCGCTACGGCAAAAAAATTCAACTCGTCGATCAACATGATGACCTGGCTGGGAAGAGCCTGAACATCAATGGTGATCCAAGCATTAGCGATAGCCCTAACCGCTACAAACAACACGGTTTTTATTTCAACGCGGACAATTGCATATCCTGTCATGCATGCGAATCAGCATGTAGCGAGAAAAACGATCTGCCTCCTCATCTTGCCTTCCGTTCCGTCGGCTATGTCGAGGGTGGAACCTATCCCAACTATGCACGCCTCAATATCTCCATGGCCTGCAATCATTGTGATGACCCAGTCTGCCTCAAGGGTTGCCCGACACGTGCGTATACTAAGTTCGCCGAGTATGGTGCGGTACTGCAGGACCCAGACATCTGCTTTGGTTGCGGTTACTGCACTTGGGTATGCCCCTACAATGCACCCCAACTCGATACCACCAAGGGCCACGTGCAAAAATGCAACATGTGTGTGGATCGGCTCGAGGTCGGCCTTAAACCAGCTTGCGCATCCGCCTGTCTGGCGGGCGCACTGGATTTCGGTGTGATTGAAACCACTCCGGAAAACCGTGACCAGTTAAAGACCCAAATCCCCGGTTTTCCTGATCCGGAGATTAGCCATCCCAACATCCGCTTCCAGCAAACCAAGAGTCTGCCTCGTGAGATGACACGCCCCGACAACATACCTGTACGTTATGAGCGTGATGAACAAGGTCAGAATGGATTCAATACCAAAGTTCGTGGCAATGGCGGCAAACCGGAATGGAATCTAGGAAAACTGCGTTCACGCGAAGACCCGCTGGTCATCTTTACATTAATCACGCAAACCGTGGTCGGCGCTTTCCTGATCCTGTATTTAGGCCCAAAATTCGGTCTTGGTGAACTCACTGTGGGTGCGCACCCCGTGCTATACCCATCCTTATTACTTGCGTTGCTCGGCATTCAGACCTTCGCCCTGGCCCTGTCGACCATGCATCTGGGCAAGCCGCATCGCTTCTACCGTGCCTTCAACAACCTTCGCTATTCGCCCGTAAGCCGTGAAATCGCAGGCATCGCCGTTTTTTACAATTTGCTGGGGGTGTATACCTTACTCTCGGCATTACCTGTGCTGTTCGGCTGGCAGCCCTCCTCTCTTATTAACGGTTTGCTATCCATCGTAGGCTGGTGCGCGGTTATCGCCGGGCCAGTTGCACTGTACTTCATGTACCGTATCTATCGCATCAAGGCGCGGCCTTTCTGGAATCATTGGCAAGTACTCACAGCCTTCTATGGCAACATGCTCGCGCTTGGCGGCATGATCGTGTTGCTGGTGTATGGTGCTGTATTAGTGTCTCAAACACACTCCATCACCCATCTGGGCAGCTCCCTAAGCGCGCTTATCGCTACAGGTCTGTTGATCGAAATGATTGGACTCTTTTTTCATGCACGCGACCTTGAGCATCAGGGTGGCGAAGCCGCGGCCTCCCACTACAGGCAGCGAACGACCTATGGCAAGACCTATATCGCACGCAATATCGGTCTGGCTTTGACCCTGGCTGCGACTCTCCTGCTGGCTGTAAGCGGACTCGATGGCATTGCCGGTTATACTGGCTGGGTTTTGGCTGGTATGCTGATGACTGCAGTCGCTGTGGTGGGACGTTCACTGTTCTACGTGCTGGTCATCCCCACCACTATGCCCGGCGCGTTCTTCTGGCATAACCCTGGTTTCCAGGAACATGCCCGCGAAACCGGGTTAGCGGAAATGGCTCAGGTCGGTGTAGTCACAGACAAGCACTGAAATGTTACACATGGATTGCATGTGACAATCCATTCATAAGCGGTATGATGATTGGGAGCTCTCCCATCATCGCGTCGTCCATGAAGATCCAGCCACCGCTATGGCCAGGCAAGCTGACAAGATTCTTAATGACCTGGAACGCGCCGTGTTCCAGTCAGTTTATCGTTCGCGCACCCAGCGCCTGCGACGTATTACCGCCATACAGATACTGTTACTCAAACACATCACAGGTGGCCTGCTCTTTTTATGGCCGCTATATGTCATATTACTCGCAGTACTGTTAACGCCAGTCACATCGCGCCACCTGATTTATTTGCTTGCATTGTTACCCGGCTTGCTCGTTTGGTTTTATATCCATATTTCAGGCGCGCGCGAGGATTATCGTCAGCACGTACGCAACCATATCCTCGGAAAAGGCTTCATTAAAGACTTATTCAGAAAATCATAGCTACATCAAGGACGTAACAATCCTGACCCTATCATCAAAGTGGGGATCTGATTAATGATCCCAACACACAGATTATTTGATCAGCATCAAGCGATTCATTAGTACAAGCTGTCAATCTAATCACATAACAATAAGCAGATTACACACATCATGCATATTGAATTTCATGGTGCAGCCCGTGAGGTTACCGGTAGCGCCCATCTTATAGAATGTAACGGTTATCGCATCCTGCTGGACTGCGGCCTGATCCAGGGCGGCCGCAAGGATGAGGCACGCAATCGCGAACCCTTCCCTTTTGACCCACAAGATTTGCATGCGGTGGTCCTGAGTCATTCCCACATTGATCATTCAGGGCGTTTACCCTTGTTAGTTAAACAAGGATTCACGGGCAAGATTTATACGCAACGCGCCTGCCGCGATCTGTGCCGCATCATGCTCAACGATGCTGCCTATATTAATGAACATGAAACGGAGTGGGAAAACCGCAAACGTCTGCGTAAAGGATTACCGCTTCTGGAGCCACTATACTCTGCGGCCGACGTCAAAACAGCGCTGCAGCGCTTTAAAGCCATTGATTACAATAGTAACACTACAGTAGCACCCGGTATCAGAATCTGCCTGAATGATGCAGGCCACATCCTAGGATCATCTATCGTTGAAGTTTGGCTGGAAGAAAACGGCCAGCAACGCAAACTCGTCTTCAGCGGTGACCTTGGAGATACCGGTGCACCGATCCTACGTGATCCTGCCGTCATCGTCGAAGCCGATACAGTTATCCTGGAAAGCACTTACGGTGACCGCCTGCACCGGCTGCGCGAGCAAACAATGTCGGAGATCAAACAGATCCTGCAAGAAACGCTACGCTCGCGCGGCAATATCCTGATACCTGCCTTCGCGGTGGGCCGCACTCAGGAGTTGCTGTACCTGTTCGCCAAACACCGTGACGAACTTGAACTGGATCGCTGGCAGATCTTTCTCGACAGCCCGTTAGCCATCCAGGCAACCGAAATCTATGTACGCCATGCCGAGTTATACGACAAGGAAGCGGCCGCGCTATGGCACAGGAACAACCGGAGTGGGTTATTGCCCAATCTCACCTTCACACGCACACCCAAACAGTCCATGAATCTGAACAAGGTTCACTCCGGTGCCATGATTATTGCCGGCAGCGGTATGTGCACGGGGGGGCGTATCAAACATCACCTGAAACATAACATCTGGCGCAAGGATTGCCATGTCATTATTCCTGGTTTTCAGGCACGCGGCACCACGGGACGAGCCCTGGTAGATGGTGCGGGCTTTATCCGCTTGTGGGGTGAAACCATCCGTGTGGCCGCAAACATCCACACCGTTGGCGGCCTCTCTGCGCACGCCGACCAGCATGGCCTCTGTAACTGGTATGCGAATTTCAGGAATACCCCACCAGTTATTCTGGTGCATGGCGAAACAGCCAGTATTGACACCCTGGCAACAAAGATGCGAAATGACTTCAGTACGCAAATCACCGTACCGGTATTGGCTCAGCGAATTGAGTTATGAAGTCAAAATTACTTAGGCTATATTGGCAGGTGACCTAATAGGTAGTGCAACAGATACGCAGAATCCACCCAGATTTTCTGAATTTCCAAGTTCAAGTTCACCATCGTAAAGTGACACGATATCAGAAGCGATCGCGAGTCCCAGCCCGGTACCGGCAGTTGCCTCATCTATTCTTATACCACGCCGACTAAGCTGTGACAGCTGATCGCCCGGACAGCCGGGCCCATCATCTTCAATGGTGGCAATCATCATGCCTGATTGTAGTTGGATATTACATTCAATACGTTGACGCGCCCATTTAAAGGCGTTATCCAGCAAATTACCAAATAGCTCAACCATATCATCACGATCAAACGGCGCAATGGCATCATCCGGAATGTTACAGTTGATCTCAATATCTTTGTTCTGATAAATATTTTTTAACGTAGCGATTAAGTCTAATAACTCATTGGCATGGAATATTTTTTGCCCGGCTATGCCACCACCCGCAATGCGCGCCCGTTGTAGCTCACGGTCAATCAATCTTGAGATCTGTTTTGTATTATTTTCAATGGCCCGCCTAACAGCGTCATCAAGAGATGGCTTGTCACAAAGACGTACCAATACTGTTAATGGTGTTTTCAGAGCATGCGCCAGATTTCCGAGCGATGCCCTATAGCGTTCGAGCCGTTGCCCCAGCAAACTTGTCAGGTGATTCACCTCATCCACCAAAGGATTAACCTCAAGTGGAACAGTTGCGCTCACCGCCGAAATCTCGCCGTGCTGCATACTGACTAGTTCTTTACGTACATCATCGAGCGGCCTTAATCCTCGCCAAATTATCCAGCGTTGCACTAATATCCAACCTATCAGCAAGGCCACTCCGATAATACCGGAACGCCACTGCAGGCGCCGAATACTTGCCCATGCTGGCGAAAGATCTTCTGCGACAGTTAAGGTGAAATCATAACCTTGTTTACGAAGACCGTAACTCAGAGCCAACAACAACTGATCTCTAGGACCGGCAACATGGTTATGCCGTGTTTCACCCAGTGCGAGCTGTTGGGGCGCTGACATCTCCTCATCCCACAAGGAGCGGGAACGCACATCCATAACATCGCTGCGCAAAATAAAGTAATGCCCGGAAAATGGTGTCATAAAAACAGGGTTCAATCGCTCCTCGCTAACAGAAATCATCCCTGAGACATCAAATTGTATCGATGGCAGCAGACTTTCCATATCGTGGTGCAGGCGAGTGGCAATTTGATCTTCGACTATCTTACTGATTGCATAACTACCGCCAAGCCAGAGAATCAGGAACAGCAAAACCAGAGTAAAAATCAGCGAATGGCTCAGCCAACGTTGTATGGAGCGTATCAACGCCTTTCTCCGAACACATAGCCTTGACCGCGATAGGTTTTAATCAGTGTCTTGCCCAATTTTCGCCTCAAACGGTTAATATAAACCTCGATTACGTTACTATCCTTGTCTGAATCGAAATCATAAACATGCTCCATGAGTTGTGACTTGGATAGCAAACGACCAGGATTCAACATCAAATAACGCAACAAACGAAACTCTGTGGAGGTGAGCTCATATTTCTGCCCATCCGTAATCCTTACCGACTGATTCTGTTCATCCAAAGTAAGGCCCCCGACACACAGTTCACCGGTTGATTGTTTTATACTACGATGAATAACTGCCCGGACTCGCGCCAGTAATTCTTCCACATGAAAAGGCTTACCGACGTAGTCATCCGCCCCAGCCTTGAAACCAAGCACACGCTGATTCCAGTCGTCCCGCGCTGTGAGAATCACCACTGGAACGGTGTTATCTTTCTGTCGCCAAGCACGCAGCACATCCAGTCCTGGCTTTACAGGCAAACCCAAATCGAGAATAATCAGATCATAAAGTCCTTCATTACCCAGGTACTCCGCCTCATCTCCAGATCCTGCTTCATCAACAGCATAGCCTGCTTTTTCAAGATCCATTTTCAACGGCAATCTCAATGATTCATCATCTTCGACCAATAACAAGCGCACCATTAATCTCCAGGCTCAACACCTATCAATTCGCCCGTGCGGGCATCGTAGAACAACTCGATCACAGTACCGTCCTGCATCAACATTTCCAGCTCATAAATCAACACACCATCTTCACGCTCCAACTCAACTTCTAGCAACCGGCCCTGGTAGCGCTTGCTGGCATCATCGATAATTGAACTGAGCGACAGGATTTCACCTGAGTTTCTCAGCTCCCTCACATACTCCTGGTCCTCGGGATAGTCGTGGCTCGCACCGGTATTTTGTACAACTACAAAGCACAGCAGAATCAATAACAAACCAACAACTGGGAGCTGCGAGCCACGGCCTGCATTCCTGAATGAGCTAGACACGTTTGTTCCCTGTCACCATAGCGCGCACAAGATTCTCCTTATGTATAAAACTCTCAAACACGACACCCGCAACATGTATCACCACCAACATGAGCGTGATATTCGCAAACACCTCATGCAATTCTTCAGCAATATCATCGTCCCATGGCAACCCATAAACCAGACCTGCAAGTGGGCCTGCCTGCTCTTCAGCAGCGTAAACCACGAGCCCTGTCAAGCTCGTTATCAGCAAGCTCACCAGCAACATAACAATCATCCAGCCACCTGCCGGGTTATGACCGATATAACGCTCGTTCCGCAATCGCAACAGATCACACAAATAAGCCATTGTTGCGGAAGGTGATGACACGAAATTGGAAAAACGCGCATACCTGGGTCCAATAAACCCCCAAATCAGCCTGAAGCCGATCAATGCCAAGACCATGTAACCAGCCAGGTTATGAATATCCAGCCACTCATCATCCGTCAAATACGCAATAGCAAAGGCAGCCACCAGGCTCCAATGAAAAATCCTGATCAGTGAATCCCACACCTTAATCTCACGGCCATTCATCGCAACATATCCTCATTCGAAATACTATTGTGACGAATTTCGCATATCAATATGAAATCAAGCTGAAATCGGCATAGTATTTTTATCCCCTGTTTCAGCTTGATTTAAGTTTCCAGGCTTAATCTTGCTCCACGGTAACAACAGGAGGAGCAGTTTTGAATCTGATCCCCTGCGTAATTAACTTACTAAGTGGAGATTTATCATGACATCGATCAAGAAAACCTTAGCTAGCGTAATTATTAGTAGTGGACTACTCGCAGCGGTTGGCGGGACATTCGCCAGTTCTGAGACAGAATACACAAGAACCGGAGTCGATCAGGACCTGATTCCCATCGAACAGATTATTGAGCAAACCAAACAGGACTATGCGGGACGGGTTATCGAAACTGAACTGGAGCGGAAACGTTCTGGTTATGTCTACGAAATCAAAATCATGGACAACAGCGGTGCTGTCACGGAGTTGAAATACAATGCCAAGTCCGGCGAGTTACTGCGGACAGAGCGTGAATACGACTAGAATCTGTCTTAAAAAATAGTGGCCCGTACTTCAAGACAAGGCGCAGGCCACGAGAGGCTCAGACACGTCCATGGACGGGCGTGGTAGAGCGCTGAGTCCCCAACATAATCTATAGTCACGATTACCAGCAACACCGGGTGAGTCACTCAAATAAGCTTTTCTTCTAGGTCCTGGAGCTGATACGGCTACCCAAAGCCGCCACAGCCCGTTTCAAAAAGCCGCAATTCTGCTATGCTACGCGCCTTGTTGTCGTTGTCTCTAACGACGTGCGTACTCTTTAACAATAGGCGATTATCCATGAATCCGATGCTGAATATCGCGGTATCGGCGGCGCGTGCCGCAGGCCATATTATTTTGCGTTACAGCAACCGCATCGACAGTCTGTCGATTCAAAGCAAGCAGCGGAATGATTTTGTCAGTGAGGTTGATCATCTGGCCGAACAGGAGATCCTCAAGATTATACGTCGTGCCCATCCGGATCACGGCATCCTGGCTGAAGAAAGCGGCACGGAGAACTCCGGTACTAACGATGAGTTCCAGTGGATTATCGACCCGCTGGACGGCACCACAAATTTTCTGCACAACTTCCCACAATATGCAGTCTCTATCGCCCTTAAACACAAAGAGCGTTTGATGCTCGGCGTGGTTTACGATCCCCTGAAAGAAGAACTCTTCTGTGCCAGCCGTGGCGAAGGTGCCACGCTCAATAACCGCAAGATCCGTGTTACACAACTGACCAGCTTATCAGGCGCATTGCTTGGCACTGGCATACCTTATCGCGACGATCAGGATCTCGACGCTTACCTCATTACCTTAAAGGCATTGATCAAAGATACTGCGGGTGTACGCCGCGCAGGTTCAGCTGCACTGGATTTAGCCTATCTGGCTGCCGGGCGCCTGGATGGTTTCTGGGAATTCGGACTCAATCCCTGGGATATCGCTGCCGGCGTCATGCTGGTGGAAGAAGCCGGTGGCCTGGTGGGCGATCTCGCCGGTGGTCATCGTTTCATGGAAAGCGGAGACATCATCGCCGCCAGTCCTAAGGTATTCAAGGCAATGGTGCAAACCTTACGACCCTGCCTGCGCGAGATCCAACATGGCTGAGCTACAGGGTTTTGTCAACACGTACTCTCAGGGACGATCAGGCTCTGCACCCTCTTTCTCAACCGGCATCAAATCCGCTTTACTGACCTTGAGCACCACCAATGATGTACTGGCGACATAGATCGAGGAATAAGTGCCGACCACGATACCCACGATCAATGCGAGCGCAAAGGCATGTATGACTTCACCACCAAGAAAAAACAAGGCCAGCAATACCAGCAAGGTGGTTAACGATGTGACCAATGTTCGTGACAAGGTTTGATTAATCGAGGTATTGATCACCTCAATCGCATCCGCTTTACGCAGCTTGCGGAAATTTTCACGTATACGATCGAACACCACAATAGTGTCATTCAGCGAGTAACCAATCACCGCCAGGATTGCGGCCAGTACCGTAAGATCGAACTCAACCTGCGTCACCGCAAACACACCCACAGTTATGACGACATCGTGCACCAAGGCAATGATCGAACCAAACGAAAAGCGGTATTCAAAACGCAGCGCGACATAAATCAATATTCCGATCAGCGCATAAACCACGGCGAGACCACCCTGCTCACGCAGCTCTTCACCGACCGCCGGACCGACAAATTCGACCCTGCGCATATCGACATCACCATCACGCTTCAAGACGCCCAGTATTTCATTACTGAGATTGGCGCGATCCTGTACATCCCGTGGCGCCAGCCGGATCAGGACATCCTGTGACGTACCGAAGTATTGTACCGTGGCGCGTTCAAATCCACCGCCCTCCAAAGCATCGCGCACCTTATCCAATTCGACAGCCTGCGGGTAGCCCACCTCAACCAGGGTACCACCCGTAAAATCGATACCATAATTCAGTCCGCGTGCAAATATCGCAGCGATGGAAATGGCGATTAATGCAAGTGAAAACATCATCGCCAGCTTGCGCTTACTCATGAAATCAAGCTTCATATCTTTACTTATCTGTTTCATTCCCGATTCCCTAGATTGCAAGCTTCGGCGAGCGTTTGTTGCCATAGATCAGGTTAATAATCGCGCGCGTACCCATGATGGCCGTGAACATGGATGACACGATACCGATCATGAGCGTCACCGCAAACCCCTTGATGGGCCCGGTGCCAAAACCAAACAACACCACCGCAGCAATCAGCGTAGTGATGTTGGCATCCGCAATGGTCGAGAGTGCTTTTTGATAACCACTGAAGATACTCGCCTGCGGCGAATTGCCATTGCGCAATTCTTCACGGATACGCTCGAAGATGAGCACGTTGGCGTCGACCGCCATACCCACCGTCAACACAATACCAGCAATACCGGGCAAGGTCAGGGTTGCACCCAGCATCGACATCACCGCTACAATCATCACCAGGTTGGTCGCCAGCGCCAGATTCGCCACCAGTCCAAATACCCGGTAATAAATTGCCATAAAGATGACCACCAGTACGAAACCGATAACCACGGATTTCATGCCCTGGTCGATATTCTGCTGCCCCAGGCTCGGGCCGACCGTACGTTCCTCGATGATTTCCATAGGTGCCGCCAGTGCACCGGCGCGTAATAATAGCGCCAGGTTGCGGGCCTCACGCGGACTGTCAAGGCCGGTAATTTGGAAAAGCTTGCCCAGCTGTTCCTGGATACGCGCGATACTGATCACCTCTTCGGTCTTGCGCGACTTACGCACCGACTTGCCGTCCTGCACCACGGTCTCGGTCTTGTTCTCGATGAACACCACCGCCATCAATTTCTGCACATTCTCGCCGGTGACCTTGCTGAAAATGCGCGCACCCTTGCCGTCCAGTGTAATGCTTACGTTCGGCGTAGCAGTTTCGGAATCGATACCCGAAGCGGCATCGGTGATGTAATCACCGGTCAGCATCACACGGCGTTTCAGCAACACCGGCTCACCGTTACGTTCGTAATAGAGTTGGCTACCGACCGGAATACGACCGCTGTCCCTGGCCAGATAGGGATCATTCTGTTCATCCACCAGACGGAACTCGAGGGTGGCCGTGGCGCCAAGAATCTCCTTGGCGCGGGCCGTGTCCTGTACACCCGGCAGCTGCACCACGACACGCGAATCACCCTGGCGCTGCACCAGCGGCTCGGCAACACCCAACTCATTGACGCGCTTGCGCAATGTGGTGAGGTTTTGTTGCAGGGCAAATTCCTTGAGTTCACGGGCAGTGTTTTCATGCAGACTGGCACTCACCAGGAAGGCGCCTTCGGACTCGTTTTCAGTAACCGCCAGGTCCGCGCGGTACTCGTTTTTGAGTTTCTTTAACCCGGCATCACGCGTTGCCTCATCCTTGAATTTCACGCTGACGATATCCCCGTCGCGCTTCACCGTGAGATAACGGATCTTCTCCTCGCGCATCACATCGCGAAACTCGCCTTCATAACTGTCGAGCGCCTTGGTCAGGGCTGCATCCATATCCACTTCCAGCAGAAAATGCACGCCACCACGCAGATCGAGACCCAGGTTCATTGGCAATGCATTGATGCCGCGCAACCAGGAAGGTGTCGTGGGTGCAAGATTGAGCGCCACGATATGCCGGTCAGTCAGGGCATTCTTTACCAGGTCTGACGCCTTTAACTGGGTTTCATCATCGTTAAGCCTGACCAGCACCTTGTCCGGCTCGCGTTCAACCGCTTTGACAGCGACGTCATTGCTCTCCAGGGTCTGCACGATCTGTGCTTCCAGACTCTCGTCGACGCTGCCGCTGGTGTGCGAAACCTGTATGGCGAAATCGTTGGGATAAATATTCGGAAGCGCATAGACAATGCCTACTGCGATTACCAGCACAATAAGCAGGTTCTTCCAGAGTGGATAGTGGTTGATCATGCAGTCGTGTCCGTCAGCTTAGTGATTAGTTGCTCTTGTAAGTCCCTTTTGGCATGACATTGCCGATGGCATGTTTTTGCACCTGAATGGTGACGTCTTTTGCCACCTCGACTTGCACGAAACTCTCGTCCACTTCGGTAATCTTGCCCAGGATGCCGCCATTGGTGACGATCTCGTCGCCACGGGACAAGCCTTCCACCAGCTGCTTATGCTCCTTGGCACGCTTGGACTGTGGTCGAATGATCATGAAATACATGATCAGGAAAAACAGACCTACGAATATAAACAGCTCGAAGCCACCACCGGGCTGCGCTGCCGCACCCTCAGCCATCGCATCTGAAATCAAGAAACTCATATGTGTTACCCCTGTCAGCGGCTAAAGCCGCGTATTATGACACAGCATCAGGCATTTTCGAGCGTGATGCATAGAATTCATCCACGTAAGCCGCCAAGCGGCCGCCGCTGATAGCCTCGCGCAACTCGCGCATCAATTGCTGATAATAAAAGAGGTTATGGATGGTGTTGAGCCGCGCGCCGAGAATTTCGCCACATTTGTCCAGGTGCCGCAGGTAAGCGCGGCTGTAGTTGCGGCAGCTGTAGCAGCCGCAGGTTTCATCGATCGGCCGAGTATCGTCCTGGTAGCGACTATTGCGTATTCTGATCAAGCCGCGACTGTGATAGAGAAAGCCCGTACGCGCATTGCGGGTAGGAATCACACAATCGAACATATCCACACCACGGCAGACGGCCTCGACGATATCCTCCGGCTTGCCTACCCCCATCAGATAACGTGGCCGCTCAAGGGGCATGGCCGGCAACAGGGCATCCAGCACCGCCAGGCGCTCTTGCGCGGTTTCACCGACCGACAAGCCGCCAATGGCATAACCATCAAAACCAATGTCTGTCAGGCCCGTCAGAGAGGCCTGCCTCAAACCCGCGTACATGCCACCCTGCACAATGCCAAATAATGCCGACTTGCTGTCGCCGTGTGCCAGCTTACTGCGTTGCGCCCAACGCAATGAGAGCTCCATCGAGTCTTGCGCCTGCTTGATTGTGGCCGGATAAGGTGTGCACTCATCAAAACTCATGACGATATCCGAACCCAGTGCACGCTGCACCGCCATGGAACGTTCCGGATCCAGAAATATCTCCGAACCATCGAGCGGTGAGCGAAAACGCACCCCTTCCTCACTGATGCGTCGCATCTCGGCGAGGCTGAACACCTGGAAGCCTCCCGAGTCAGTCAGGATAGGCCCCTGCCAGTGCATAAAATCGTGTAGATCCCCGTGCGCCTGGATGATCTTTGTGCCCGGCCTTAGCATTAAATGGAAGGTATTCCCAAGGACAATCTGGGCGCCAATACCAGTAAGCTCTTCCGGCGTCATCGCCTTGACCGTGCCATAGGTACCCACCGGCATGAAGGCTGGCGTATCGACGATACCACGTTCGAAAATCAACTTACCCAGGCGGGCGTTACCATCAGTCTGCAGTCGTTGGTAATTCATTTATTTGAGTCTCAGATCCAAGGTGGCCAACAGTACGTTAAGCTGGCTGGCACACTAGGCCTTGCTACTTGCCCCCTTGGCGGTGTTTTTTTTCAACAAACATCGCATCACCATAGCTGTAAAACCGGTAACCCTGGGCAATTGCATGGCGGTATGCTGCCATGACTTCTTGATATCCACCCAGGGCCGACACCAACATTAATAATGTGGATTCTGGCAAATGAAAATTGGTCAATAATGCATCCACCACCTTAAAATCATAACCTGGAGTGATAAAAATATCGGTGTCGCCCTGCAAGGGACTTAACTCACCAGTTGCAGCAGCGGCTTCCAGGCTGCGTACCGCGGTGGTGCCGACGGCGATTACTCTGCCACCACGTGTACGGCAGGCCGACACCGCTTCGCAGACAGCCTCACCGACCTCCACGTACTCGGCATGCATACGGTGCGCATTAATCTCCTCGACCCTGACAGGCTGGAAGGTCCCGGCCCCCACGTGCAGTGTCACAAATGTATGTTCGACGCCCCGCACTGCAAGCGCATCCAGCAAGGCAAGATCGAAATGCAATCCTGCTGTTGGCGCTGCTACCGCGCCGGGTCGCTGCGCATACACCGTCTGGTAACGTTCGATATCAGCGGCCTGATCGGTGCGTTCGATATACGGTGGCAATGGCACATGGCCATAACGTTCCAGTACATCATGGGCCTCCTGGCTACCTTGCAGCTGTAACTCGTAGAAATCACCTTGACGGCCGATGACTTCGATATCGATGCCGTTTCCCAACTTCAGCTGCGTACCCGGCCGGGGAGGCTTGCTGGCGCGCACTTGCGCCAACAGGCGATGTGCATCGAGCACGCGTTCTACCAGCACTTCGACACGCCCTCCGGTCTGTTTGCAACCATACAAACGCGCCGGGATGACTCGGGTGTCGTTGAAGACCAGCAGGTCACCCTCCTCAAGGAGGCTGGGCAAATCCCTTATACACTGATCATCGATACCGGTAGAAGCACCCTTCAGCACCAGCAGGCGGCTGTCGCTACGCCCTGGCAAGGGATGTTGAGCAATTAACTCCTGCGGCAGATCATAGGCAAAATCACGGGTTTTCATGGCGCGCGATGTTAGCAGGATCGCAACGGGCACGCGAGGTTAAGGCACGGGGAATGCCAACGGCTTGCGTGCTGGCTGGAATACGCTAAACTTGTGCGCTCTTTGCCGGGGTGGCGGAACTGGTAGACGCGCCGGATTCAAAATCCGGTTCTGGAAACAGAGTGCGAGTTCGATTCTCGCTCCCGGCACCAAAAAAAACGGGCACATCCTGTGCCCGGTATCAATATCTTTTAATAGCTATAACTGGCTGGTCGTTGCCTCAGAAGCGGTAGGTATAGCCTACGTCCACATCAATATGGCTGTTGCTACGATCGCGGTTACGTCTGTAATAATCATCGCCATAATCCCTGTGATAACCATAGCGTACAGTGACACCGCTATCGTAACGGTCGTAGTAGTAATCATCAGAATAACTGTGTTTGTATTTGTGCTTGGTCTTGTGCTTGTTACGGTAGCCATGTGCAGGCGCCCAGGACGGCGGATCAGCCAGCACCACCTCAGGCAGGGCAAGACCCAGACCCAACATGAACATCACACCCAACACTGTTTTTCTGACTGTATTTTGTTTGTTCATAGCCTACCCCCCATCAGGACTGGGACTGTTTTCAACGATACCCCTATCCTAGAACCCTTTAGCTGAACTCAGCCTGAATACCTGGCGCGCCTCACAACAGAGCAGATGTGATATGCATCACAGTTGACCACATCATCATGAGCCCGGTTTGTAGTTAGCGATGAAATCCTCGAGGAGTTGACCCGTTATACCACCCAGTTGCGTAGCGACCAGCTCACCCTTGGGTGTATACACCAGGGTCATTGGCACACCCGCTAAGCGGCCTGCTCCTAATTGCTCGGTTATTGTATGGTCGCTCAGCAGAATCGGGAAACTCACCATATACTCTTCTACAAAACCCGCTACCTCTACAGCATTTGCATATCCAAAACTCGGATAGTCCAGCGCAATACCGAGCACGATGGCATCCCTCGCTTCATGGTCTTCATGAAAAAATACCAATTCTGGAATCTCTTCCTTGCAAGGTGGGCACCGCGGGCCCCAGATATTAAGCACAGTCCATTTGCCATTACCAATATACTCTGCCAATGGATGCGTCTTGCCATCGACATCCTTTAGAGAAAAATCGGGCGCTTCCGCCAATGCCGTCAACGGCAAAGAGAGTGTGGCGGCAAGAATAACCATGCGGATTGTTCTAATCATTGCGCTACTCCATATAAACGAGACATGTATACAGTCATAAATAAGCGATATAACTTCATTACGCATCATATAGGGCCTTGGATGCCGCGTTGTTGCAAAACTTGTTGTCTAAGTACGATGTTTTTGGGGGTGAAAATATTCCTTTCAGGGAAGTCGCATTATGTCGTAACCGCACTAATGCCCACAACACAGTGGACAAGACGCCTCAATTGAAAGAAATACAGGCAACTCCACAACCATCAAGTTACCCGAGCTTCACTCCCCGGCTACCTGTCTGCACTGAGATGTGGCAGAATTGCAGCCACCACCTCGCCCCGGTGGCACAGCTGGATAGCGCGTCCCCCTCCTAAGGGGAAGGTCAGAGGTTCGAATCCTCTCCGGGGCGCCAGATATTCACGCTTGTGTATTGAATCACGGCACAAGCAACACCGGAATCGATAAACGGGCCATTATTCAGGATAAAACCGCGGCCTAGATCGACCAGATAGTTGTAATTCCAGCAGCAAACATTCATAGTAATTTTGTAAAAATAAAACTTACTCCCGCGACCCTGCAGTGTCATCCAACTAAGGGAGGTTGAGATGGAAGAGCACGAGAGTAGACCCGAGATAATCGCCGTGGCCGGTGTTGCCGCCATAACCGGACTCGTCTGGTTATGCATTGGCATCTGGTGTGGCTGGTTATTTTGGGGCGACTAGAAGACAGATAGTACTCATTTCGGGGGGAAATCGTAGCCCCATACATTGGCGTTTGGACTAGCATCCTTTGACGCCGTATAAGTACTGTTCCCTTGAAATAATTGCCTGTCAGGCCAGCGTATACCATGCTTGATGAAAGCATGTACTCTCGTTTGATAATTACGTGCCGGCCACTACGAATGTTGCACACGTGACGAAGCCTGGTCTTTTGCATCGTATGCGCACATGGGGTGGTCCTGCATTAAAGCAGTCGAATTACAAAATGAAATCTGGGAACCGGGTCATATGTGGCAGGAATTCATCGACGCTATGCTGATAGATGAACAGACCCAAAGTTAAACGACGGTCAGCCACGAGTACGCTTAGCTTCAACCACATTAGGTACCTGTAAAAATCTGTCCAGAATCCGGCTCAGTTGGCTGGTGTCGCTGATCTCGAGGCTGAGTTGCATACTGACAAGCTGACTGGTTTTATCTGTATGCGTGTTGGCACGTATCAGGTTAGCCTTTTCATTACTCAGTACTGCCGAGATGTCACGTAGCAGGCCCTGACGATCGTAGGCCTCAACATAAACATCAACGTTGTAGACCTCTGCAGAATCACCCCATTCGATTTCCACCAGGCGTGCACGTTTAGTATCCGGCAAGCGCAGAATACTTGAACAATCACGGCGATGCACCGTGACGCCCCTGCCGCGCGTGATAAAACCGATTATCGGGTCACCCGGCATCGGCTTGCAACAACGCGCGATGGTTGTCATCAGATTACCGACCCCCTGGATTGTAAACGCATCCTTGCTGATACCCGTCTTTTTCCGTGCTGGCGCCGATGGCGCCAGTAGTTTCTCAACAGGCACCTCATTTATATGTAAATAACCTGCAATCTGCGCAAAACTGATTTCACCTCGGCCTACTGCCGCCATGAGGTCTTCATCCTTGTGCATATTAAAATGCCGGGCAACATCAGCAAGATCAACATCGCTGGCCCCCAAACGGGATAACTCACGCTCCAGTATCACTTTACCGTCATGGATGTTCTGATCGCGATCCTGCTCACGAAACCAGTGCCGCACTTTAGCGCGCGCACGTGATGACTTGAGATATCCCAGGTGAGGATTCAGCCAATCACGACTCGGCTTGCCTTGCCTGGCAGTAAGCACTTCGACCTTCTCGCCGGAACGCAGCGGGCAGGTTAATGGAACAATATGGTCATTGATCTTTGCCCCACGGCAGCGGTGCCCTACTTCAGTATGAATGGCATAGGCAAAGTCCAGCGGCGTAGCACCACGCTGCAGATCCATAACATCACCATTTGGTGTAAATACGAATACTCTGTCCTGAAACAGTTCGGCCCTGAAACTTTCAAGCAGGTCAGCATCATCTTCGTCTTCACCTTCCAGCAAATGACGAAGTGATGAGATACTGCGTTGCAGGACCTCATCCTGCTTGCCACCTTCCTTGTAACTCCAATGCGCGGCAACACCGTTCTCGGCAAAATCGTGCATGGCGCGGGTACGTATCTGCACTTCAACCACCTTGCCATTGGCGCCAATAACCGCAGTGTGCAACGACTGATAGCCATTGGGTTTGGGGTTTGCAATGTAGTCGTCAAATTCCTTGGGGATGTGCCGCCACAGGCTGTGCACAACACCCAGGGCCGCATAACACGTCGAAACCTTGTCTACGATGACGCGCACGGCACGCACATCATACAGATCCTGGTACTCAAGATGCTTATCGTGCATCTTACGCCAGATACTATAGATATGCTTGGGCCGGCCGAAGACTTCTGCGTTGACATCTTCTTCTTGCAGCCCCTGCTTTAGCATTGCCACAAAGTCATTTACAAATTCTTCGCGCGCGATACGGGACTCTTCCAGTTGCTTGGCCAGCTTTCTATAAGCCTGAGGTTCTAGGTAACGAAAGGAAAGATCTTCCAGCTCCCACTTCAACTGACCGATTCCGAGACGATTTGCAATCGGTGCATAGATATCGAGTGTCTCGCGTGCAATGCAGCGGCGTGTTTCATAACCATGGCTGGCGAGTATCCGCAAACGCTGCACCCTGTATGCCAGTTTAATCAAAACCGCACGCACATCCCTGGTCATAGCCAACAACATGCGGCGCAGCCGTTCGGCCTGCTCCGGTGGCTGAATCATTTCCTGCTTGCATTCCTTGAAGGAATTCAACCAGTGGACACTGTTGACGAGTTCGGCCATATCTTCACCAAACTCCTGTTTGACCACTGCAAGATGTTGTGGCCCCCGTAATTGTGGGTCACTCAGCAATGCCGCAACCAAGGTCGTTTCGTCAACCGACATACCACGCAGGATATCTGCTACATCAAGCCCACGCGGTCGCTGCTTGTCGTGTTCCTGTATCGCCAATACATAATCGAGCGCACGCCGTAACGGTGATGTTGCAGGAGCCTCTGCAACACCAAACTGTTCATACACCGATGAATACTGCTTTTGGACAGCTCGTCTCATATGCCGTGATTATTATCCATTACGCCGCAACACCAGCAAGGGGGACTGCCGCATTATCCTGTAAGTTCCTAACAAGCCTGCGATCGTTATGATCAAGGCTGCACCCAATAATCCCCATACCCATAACCAGGGGTTGGCAAAATACTCCAGTTCAAACACCCGGGTTGCCAGCAGATAGCTGGCCAGACTGGCAGCGGCACAGGCCAACATACCGGCAACAGCACCGATAATCAGGAATTCCGCGAGCAGACCTTGCAGGACTTGTGAACGCCGCGCACCCAGCGCACGCAATAACGCAACCTCGCGACGCCGCTCATGTTGGCTGGACTCAATAGCTGCATACATCACCAATAGCCCAGCAAATAGAGTAAACAGGAAGACGTACTCAACTGCCAGGGCTGCACGGTCCATTATACCTCGCACTTGCGACATGATTGCATCAACATTAAATACGGTAACACTGGGAAAACTGCGCGCCAACTGCCCTACAAATTCGCCATGGCCCGCAGGCAGATAGAAACTGCAAATCAGGCTGGCTGGCACATCCGTCAGCAGAGCCGGGCTGCCAACGACAAAGAAATTAACATTAAAAGTATCCCACTCAACCTCACGCAAGCTGGTTACCCTGCCGAGGACGTTGTGGCCACCGATCTGATACTGCAATTCATCATTCAGCTCGATACCCAGGGTTTGAGCGATTCCGGTTTCTACAGAAAAGCCCTGCGCCTCCGGCATATCGTCCCACCAGTCACCTGCAACCACTTTGTTATCGTCTGGTAATTCCACCATCCATGACAGGTTAAACTCGCGGCTGATAAGTCGTTGTGCACGCGGACTGTTATAACTTTGTGCGTTCACTGACTGGCCATTGATTGTCATCAGGCGCCCACGGGCCATCGGATAAAAATCAGGCGCAGCCAAATCCCACTGCGTAAATAATCGCTCAATACCCGCGCGCTCATCCTGTTGTATGTTTATCAGGAAATGATTTGGCGCGTTATCCGGCAAGCTTCCCCGCCAGTTATCCAGCAGGTCTACACGTGCGATTGCCAGCACCAGTAAGGCCGCCACCCCCAATGCGTAGGCAGCAATCTGCAGCACACTGCTGCCGCGGTTACGACTCAAACGCGCAATTCCATAGCGCCAGGCCAGGCTACCGAGTGACTGGCTGCGCTCAACTAGCAGCAACGCGAACATTGCCATGAATGCAAACACGGCAACCATCACAGCACCCCCTGATAGCAGCTTTAACGCAAGATCAGGATCACTGGATTGCAGGATCAGTAATAGCGCCAATGCACCCAGTGCACAGAGCACGGTCAGCCACATCGAAGGTGGGGCATGACCTATGTCGCGACGCAAAACCCGCAACGGCGAGACCTGTCGCAAGCGCAAAATCGGTGGCAGAGCAAATCCGGCAAGACACAACAGACCCGTGAGCAAGCCTGTCAGTAATGGCACCCATCCCGGCGCAGGGATATGCTGCAAAAAATAACCCTGCAACAGATACGCCAGTATGCCCTGCGCCAGGTAACCCACCGCACAACCCATGAGACTGGCCAGCAAGCCCATGATCAACAAACGCATGCCATAGATTTTCAGTACTGTATTCTGTTGTGCGCCCAGACAGCGCATGATGGCACTGCTGTCGGCTTCGCGTGCTGCAAAGTAACGCGCCGCCAGCGCGATGGCGGTGCCGGCAACAAACACTGCAACCAATGCAGCGAGGGAAAGATATTGCTGCGCGCGATCAAGCGCAACACGCAATTCGGGGCGTGCATCACGTACAGTCTGTAGCTCCTCACCGGGTAAACGTTCACCTTCAAACCAGTTGCGGTACGTGTCGACCGCGGTCGCCTCACCGGCCAGCAACAGCCGATAGCGCACGCGGCTGGTCGGTTTCACCAGGTCGGTGGCTGCCAGATCTTTGATATTGATCATCACACGTGGCGCCAGCCGGAACAGGTCGCCGCCACGATCCGGCTCATAATCGATTACTTTATCAATTCTCAGGCGGTGCTCACCCAGGCCGAAATCGATACCCACAGGCAGCGCAAGGCCATCAAGCAGGCGCGCATCAACCCAGGCAAGGCCTGGCTCAGGTATTCCATCAGCAACCTGCGCCACAGAATAGGCTTTATCAGCGAGCTTCACGTGCCCCCTGAGAGGATACCCTGGCGCTACGGCCTTGACCTGTACCAGCATGGTTTGATCACTCGCCAGTACAACACTCGGAAAATCCACTGTCTGCGTAACCAACAAGCCACTCTTGATGGCCTGTTGTTGCAGATTTTCACGTAGCGGTGAGGACGACTGGATCACCATGTCTGCGGCCAGTAACTCACCTGCCTGGCGTTGCATGGCACGCTGTACACGATCGGTAAAAAATGATACTGCTGTGACAGCAGCAACCGCAATGACCAGTGAAAATACCATCACTCTCAGTTCTCCGACGCGCCAGTCACGCCGTAAGCTTCGCGACATCAGTTCCCACATGGTATTAGTCATGCACCACGCACCCGGCGTCCAGCCGGTAATGCCGGTCACAATAACGACTCAAGGCCTGGTCATGCGTCACCATGATCAGGCTTGCACTGTATTCATCGCGCAAACTGAACATCAATTCGATAATCCGCTGCCCGGTGCTTTGATCAAGATTGCCGGTAGGTTCATCCGCAAACAATACTTGCGGCCGTGAGACAAATGCGCGCGCAATAGCAACGCGTTGCTGCTCTCCACCGGACAACTGGGAAGGATAATGTGCAATACGATGTTCCAGACCGACGCGCTGCAAGCTTTCCCGCGCGGCATCCCTGGCCTGTGAAGCATTACCACTGAGCTCCAGTGGCAGCATGACGTTTTCAAGGGCCGTCAGGCCGGGGAGTAACTGAAATGACTGGAATACAAACCCAACCTTCCCTGCGCGCAGCGCCGCCCGGCCATCCTCGTCAAGTTGTGTAATATCCTCACCAAACAACATAGCACTACCGGAACTGGGCACATCAAGGCCGGCGAGCAGTCCCAGCAATGTCGATTTGCCCGCACCTGAGGTGCCAATAATGGCCACCGCCTCACCAGCCGTCGCCTGCATATCCACGCTATCGAGTATTGAGAGTGCGCCTGCAGGTGCAGCGACCTGCTTGCTCAACTGGCGGGCCTCTACAACCAGCGGGTTAACGGCTGCTGTCATTGCGATATATCCTGTTGTTTCCGGTTACTGTTAAGATACGGGAAGATTTACATCCTGACCGGCAATTATCACATTTGTTGCAACATTATGCGTTTTTCCCTGTCACTTGAACTATGCAAGCAGCACTGAGACACATCATTGCCTTAATCATATCCGCTTTGCTTGTGCAATGTGCCATGACTGTGCACGCACAGCGAGATGTACCCGCAATACTTGTATTGGGTGACAGTCTCAGTGCCGCCTACAACATGGACCGCGAGCAAGGTTGGGTACAGCTGTTGCAACAACGCCTGCGCGACAGTGGTTACGAATACCGTGTCGTGAACGCCAGCATATCAGGCGAAACCACACGTGGTGGACTGGCACGCCTGCCGGCGGCTATCAAACAACACGCGCCACTCATCGTTATTATTGAGCTCGGCGGAAACGACGGCTTGCGCGCTATTAATCCACAGGAGATGCGCTCCAACCTGATACGAATGGCCGAACTCGCACAATCACAGGATGCACGTAGTCTTATCCTCGGCGTACGCATACCCAGCAATTACGGTACGGCCTATAACAACCGCTTTCAGGAAGCCTATCGTCAAGCCGCGCAACAAAGCGGCAGCGTGTATTTACCCCTGCTACTCAAAGGCATAAGCGATGATCTCTCGCTGATGCAGGATGACGGCATCCATCCTTCAGCACAGGCACAACCCCTGCTGGTTGAGAATGTCTGGGCGGTACTCGAGCCGGTACTGGATAAAACACAGGCAAGGCACCAAAACCCAGCTAAGCATAATCAGGCTTACCCGAATTCTGTTAGCACACCATGAAGTTCATCAAGTGAGTGGATCTCGGCTTCGGGTTTGTGCTCCGCGGTCCAAGTTTCGCGTCTGCGATTGAACCACACTGTACGCATCCCCACCTGTGCAGCCCCATAGACATCCGTGTGCGGATCGTCCCCAACATGTACGCTCAAGTGGGCTTCAATCCCCGCGCTTTCCAATGCCGTATGAAAAATCCGTGATGCCGGTTTAGCAGCGCCCGCATCTGCCGCATAAACCACAAAATCAAACAAGTGATCAATGCCGATAACGTCAAGCTGCGCATTGCCGTTAGTAATCGCGCCCAGTGTGTAAGCATCTTTCAGATGTTGCAGGGTGGGGATAACATCGTCATAGAGGGTGACACGATTTCGATGCTCCATAAAAACCAATAAAGCCTGTTCAGCCAGGGTTTGTGGATAGTCATATTCCTCAGCCAGCTCTTGTAATGACAAACGCCGCAGCTGCATCAGATCATACAACAGATGCGGATAACGTTGTGACAAGGATTGACGTTGCTCGCGCAGCCCATCAACTGTGTAATTGTTAGCTATGCGCGGGAAATGTTCGGTAAACCAGGAATGCAAGGCCTGTTCGGCACATTCGATTACCGGCAGACAATCCCAAAGGGTATCGTCAAGATCAAACGTGATGCACTGTATGCTGGAGTGATTGATCAAGGTTTTCAGTTAATGCGTTTCACGAGCATCCTGATTGTGGACGCTTCTCCCTGATGATACACGCCTTCATTCAGATTCACGATCCCATGCTCCATAAAATCAATCTCTGCGTCGGCAAAATCATGGCGCAACAATTCCTGCGTGTAGAGCATAGCCTCTACCGGTGGCCCACCACTTTCATAAGCCAGTTGCTCCTTATGGAAAACTTCCATGACCAACAGACCACCCGGCTTGAGCGTCTGCAACATTGCAGCATGCAATCTGGGACGAATGTCCGGCATAAAATGGATAAAAATCGCGATCACGGCATCATACTCTGCCTGTGGCCAGTCCCACTGCGCAAGATCCGTACAATGTGTGCGTAGTGTTACATCGCGCTCTGCAGCCAGCGCCTGCGCTTTGGCAAGACCGTTCTTCGATACATCGACAGACAATACATTAAGCCCCTGCTCTGCCAGCCACACGCCGTTACGGCCCTCGCCATCCGCCACAGCCAGCACCTTCATTGCTGGTTTTAGCCGATGCCGTTGTGACACCAGGAAATCATTGGGTTGTTGTCCATAGGCATACTTATCATCAGCAAAACGCTGTTCCCAAAATTCTCTCACAAAACTCTCCCTGGCAAACTACTGAAAAAGGCCATCCCGGTAATCACGCACGGCCTGTTCAATCTCTTCATGTGTATTCATGACAAATGGGCCGTGGCGGGCAATCGGTTCGCCTAATAATGCACCGGCTACCAATAAAAACCGGGCATCAGCATCGCCGCTTGCTATCTGCAGTGTATTTCCGAAACTTGTGATTCCCAACTGACCCTCATTGAGTAACCGCGCATCCTTACCAACACGTATGGACGCTTGAAAAGGATACACAAATGCATTGTGTTTTTCAGGCACCTTATACTCAATACTGTGGTGTGCAGGCACCTCAACATCAATATAAAGCGGTGCGGTAGCGATACCCTGTATCGCGCCCTGGCTGTCATCGGGCCCATTACCGGCGATAATCCGGTATTTGGCGTTATCAACCTCTACCTCTGGTACCGCGTGCTCCTCGATCTCCTGATAAGCAGGTGCAGCCATCTTGGATGTAGCCGGCAAATTAACCCACAACTGAAAGCCCCACATCAGACCATCCTCCTGTTCCGGCATCTCTGAGTGCACTATACCGCGTCCTGCCGTCATCCATTGCACACCACCCGGTTTGAGGATGCCCTCATGACCCTGGTTATCGCGATGCCGCATGCGCCCAGCCAACATATAGGTGACGGTTTCGAACCCTCGATGCGGATGATCCGGAAAACCGCCGATATAATCACTTGGCGTATCACTTTTGAATTCATCAAACAACAGAAAGGGGTCCAAATCCTGTAATACTGCACTACCGATACTACGGCGAATCGCAACACCGGCACCATCGGATACCGATTGCGGATCGACGATACGGCGTAATTCGCGTGATGCCATATTTGTAACCCCCAGCTATCAGAAATGGTCTGTAATCACGACCTCATCCATAGGCAATTGTCCCGGCTTGGGCCATGCTGCCTTGGTGCCTTTACCGACCACGACAAACATCGCCACCACATGATCTTCAGGCAGGTTAATCAACTTGCCAACCGCCTCGTAGTCGAAGCCGTCCATGGGACAGGAATCATAGCCCATGGACCTGGCAGCCAGCATAATGGTTTGTGCTGCAATACCACATGAACGCATCGCTTCATCACGTTGCACCTGTTGCTTATCGCGATAATACGCGTCTATCGCAGGTACCATAAATTCTTGCACCTCTTGCGCTGCGTTACGCCAATAACGCACGGGCTCTTTTTCCCAGGACTTCATGTCCGCACACATGATTATCAACATGGATGCATCGGTCACTTGTGCCTGGTCCCAGGCGGCCTCGCGAATCTGTCGGCGTAACGCCTTGTCTTTGACTACTGCAAACCGCCAGTTTTGTATATTGAATGCCGTCGGTGCCTGCATCGCCAGGCCTAGTAGCTTATCGACTTCAGTCT
>CAMYKB010000017.1:0-37827 GCA_947258875.1 uncultured Gammaproteobacteria bacterium
GTCGACTACTTTCACAGCGGTAACGTAGATACGGAAATGTTCAGCCTGGACCGGGTTGTGCTGGAGCCGCTTCCGTTTTCAGGGAATCTCAATCAACCGGTCGATCAAACCCTGCGCGGCAAATACGCGTTCGAGATTGTCGATCCCGCCAGCGGTGACGTCGCGTGGTCCAGGAGCTTCAGTAGTATCTACGGTGAATGGGAAACGACCGGTGAGGCGCGGCGAGGCACCTGGCGAACGCTACACGAATCTCGGCGTTTTCCCGAGCCGAGGTATCCCGTACAGATCGTGTTGAAGAAGCGCGCGGCAGACGGGACGTTTCGCGAGATCTTCTCGACGTTGGCCGATCCGGCAAGCCGATGGGTGGACCGCTCTCCACTCGTTCAGCAGGGAGAGGTGTGGTCTGTTTTCGAGCACGGGCCGCGGAGCGAGAAAGTCGACCTCCTGGTCCTCGGTGACGGCTACACACGACAAGAGTTGCCCAGCTATCGGACCGACGTCCGTCGGGTGGTCGACGCTCTATTCGCCTATTCTCCGTTCGCCGATCATCGGGAAGACTTCAACGTGTGGGCTATCGACGTCGCTTCGGAGCGCTCCGGTGTATCTCAGCCGCGGACCGGGTTTTGGAACCGCACGCCAATTGGTTTGACGTACAACGCGTTCGACTCCGAGCGCTACATGCTCAGCTTCGAGAATCGTCGCTTTCAGGAGATCGCGGCGCTTGCGCCGTTCGACGCGCTCATCCTCATCGGAAACGGCGAGCAGTATGGGGGTGGGGGAATCTACAATCTGTACTCCACTGCTGCGGCGAAGAGCGGACAGCTCCCCTACTTGATCGTGCATGAATTCGCTCATGCCTTCGCGGGGCTGGGCGATGAGTACTACACCTCGCAAGTGGCGTACGAAGATTTCACCGCGCCCGGGACCGAGCCTTGGAGTCCCAACGTCACTGCGCTGCTGGATCCCGAGCGTCTGAAGTGGCAGGCGTTGGTGGATGCCGATACCCCGACGCCCACTCCCTGGGATCAGGAGGCGTATGACAGCACCTCCCTCGCGCTTCAGGAGACGCGCCAAGCCCTCCGCGCACAGAAAGTTTCCGAACAGCGCATGGATCAATACTTCCAGGAGGCCAAGGAGACGACGAGCCGAATCCTGGAGGCGCAGCAGTACTACGGCAAGGTCGGTGCTTTCGAAGGCGCCGGGTATCAGGCCAAGGGCCTGTACCGACCGGCGGTCGATTGCATCATGTTCACCCGAAACCCGGATTACTTCTGCCCGGTATGCTTGCGCGCCATCGAGCGCATCATCGACCTCCACACCGGGAAGTCGACTCAATGAAGGCGAGATTCACACTCGGACGGAGCGCCATCACGGTCCGGATCCAGCGACCGGCCGATAGATCAAAAGCCGCATCGGTGGAGCTTTGTTTGATAACTGTTCACTCGCGATTGTGGCATTTGATCCGCTAGACGAGTTGCGATGCCGGACAAATCCTCCACCCCGGCTTCGATCGAGCTGAAGAGCTACTCTTCTATTGGACTAGTGAAACGAGCCGTCACCAACCACGTGTCGCCTTTCTTTGCATAAATCAGAGCAATCAGGCTCTTCGATGGTGGCAGTGGATTTCCATCATCATCTATCGAGCCGGTGCTTTCCGAACGGTATTTGTGAATTGCCACGTCTGGCGTCACAAAGACAATGCCAACGTCATCTAACAGCTTTACCCGCAAGTCTTTCAGGCGCTCGTGCGTTTGCTGGTGAGCTGCGCGGTCTACTGAGGCCTCGATGTTCTCAAAGGGGTCCGCATATACATCCAAGTGACCCTTGATATCGCGCGTGTTGGTCGTCTCTATGAGTCGTTTCGTCACTTCACGAATAGCCGCTTCATCTGCCGCTTGGCCAGCTACCGCTGGCATCGCCGCAAAGAGCAGACACACTCCCATCGTGAGAATCATTAGATACTTCATGAGAACTCTCCTTCCGCTTGCGAAATTTAGATTTCTCTGGGATGGAGCCTCCAGGGAGTGTTTGGAGATGTTTTCCCTCCTTCAGCTAAATTGTTCTAGATAAGTGCGAACTTACAGGGAATGCGCTCCCCCTGGTGGCGCCAAAGGATTTCTGGCTTTTATTACACTTCTTTCAGATTGTCAATTGTCAATTACGAGAACAGGATATTTTCGCTATCAAATTTGACTCGCCGGCAACCCATCTGCCTCGGCGCTACGGATGGGAAATCGATCCGGTGCGGTGCGCTTTACTCCGACCGCAGGTTGCAGCCACGACTACTCATGCCGTAACGCCTCAATCGGATCCAGCCGTGCC
Source organism: uncultured Gammaproteobacteria bacterium (assembly GCA_947258875.1). Taxonomy (GTDB): domain Bacteria; phylum Pseudomonadota; class Gammaproteobacteria; order CAMYKB01; family CAMYKB01; genus CAMYKB01. The sequence goes on from CAMYKB010000017.1 coordinate 2,323, forward strand.
GCCTGGCGGGCCGGGAAGTAGCCGAAGATCACTCCCACACCGGCCGAGAACAAGAAAGCCACGACGACGATGCTCGGGTCGAGAACCAAAGGGACGCCTAGAGGCGCTGCCGAAAGCGCGGAGCCGGCGATCCCGAGGGTAATCCCAAGTAGGCCGCCGAACGAAGACAACACCACCGCCTCCACTAGAAACTGTGTCAACACCTCCCGCTCCATTGCGCCGATGGCGAGGCGAATGCCAATCTCTCGGGTACGTTCGGTCACGGACACGAGCATGATATTCATGATCCCGATTCCGCCCACGAGGAGACTGACTCCCGCCACGGCGCCGAGAAGAGCGGTGAGAGCCTGGGTCGCACCAGACAGGGTGTTGGCAACCTGCTCCATGTTCATCACCGAAAAATCGTCCTGCCCATCGGCTGAGCCGCGCCTGCGCTCGCGCATGAGCCGCTCGATATCCGTCTCGACCTTCTCGGTCGAAATGCCGTCTTGAACCGAGACAATCGCAGGCTGATCCAGAGTCGGGTAAGCACCGCAGGCCTCACCAGCATCACACAGAAAATCATCGTTATCGGAATCACTACCCGCCAGGACAATATAATTCCCGTTCGCCACGCCACTAAATGAATAACTGATGGCATCACTGGTCGGATCATTGCCTGCAGCAATCGTAAGTGGCTGCTCGCTGGGTGCATCGTTATTAATCAGTATCACCCAAGTGAAACCAGTATCACCAGTACTGAGCACCCCCTTGCGCATGGTGACAGGCACCGCCAGGGGGCTGGAGCCTGCGATATCTGTCGTCACGACGATCTCACCCGAATAACTGGCATCGATCAAGCCTGCTCGATCAACATTTACAGTAAGTGTACATGGCAGCGTGGTGCAACTCGTCGCCGACAGGCCGATCCAGGGTTCACTCGCCGTTATCCCGGTCACAGTAAATGTACCACTGCCGATGTTGTCCAATATCAAGTCTAGAGAGGTTGTCGTACTGCCAAAATTAAGCGTACCCGGATTGACCGACAAGGTGGGTGGTAAGGGGTTACCGCTGGCGCTCTCCTGCGCGACCTTCACGGCCTTGAGCGCATCGATCAGACCGTAACCATAAATGTCGTCACGCACGGCAACTCCGTTTGCAGCAACGTCCTCAGTAATCAGTCCCGCCTTCAGGATATTATCCAGGTCGGCGGGTGTCATGGCCGGATACAAGGCCTTCATCAGTGCGGCAACGCCTGCCATATGCGGTGACGCCATCGAGGTGCCCTGATAAAAACCATACACCGGCTCCGCCGTCCCCGAGGAGTCATCCGCCAAGGTACTCAACACGCCATCGGGATAGGAATCGGGCGTTAGGTTGACCGCGGTATTACCACCGGGCGCGGCCACATCTATATTGGCACCGAAATTGGAATACGGTGCGCGCGCCTTGTTCACGTCCACTGCACTCACTGCAATCACACCATCGCAGCTCGCAGGAAATGACGGCGCACTGGTGTTCTCATTACCTGCTGCGGCCACCAGCACCACGCCTTGAGCACGAATTTGATTCATTGCAGTCTGTTCAGCACCACAGGTACCTGCACCACCGAAACTCATGTTGATGATATCGGCATGCGGTGTAGGAATGATATTCGAACGATTACTGAGACCAGCCGCATAACGCAGCGCCTCGATGATATCGAAGCTGCTGCCACCGGTATCCGTCAAGGCGCGGAGCGGCATAACTTGTGTAGACGTAAGCCATGTTACGCCTGCGACACCCGTGGTATTATTCGTGGCAGCGGCAATTGTACCGGCAACGTGCGTGCCATGATAACTACTGGAGGAACCGACCAAACGACCCGGGTTACCGGGATCATTGGGATTCGCATCATTATCCACAAAATCATAACCCGTAGTGAGCTGACCTGCTAAATCAGGATGCGACAAATACGCCCCGGTATCAACGACGGCCACAATAACATTATTCGTACTACTCGGTATTGCGTCCCAGGCCTGCGGCAGGTTAATTAATGGATAATGCCATTGCAAATTGTAATTCTTGTCGTTGGGTGCGGCCGTCGGATAGTAGATCCTGTTAAGATGCGCCGACTCAATGTCGGCGCGCTTACGCAATGCCTGTATGACCTTGATGGTCTCGTGCTTGAGCCGCAGTTCTGCACTCATAGCAGCAACGCCAGCGTCGCGTGTGTCCATTGGCGTCATACCCAGCACCGTCAATGCCTGGATTTGCTGATCGGTATCACCCATCGTCAGCAGCACTTCACGCCCCGCTGCACCACCCTTGACGCGCATGCCTACCTGACCGGCTAGCGTCGCCAATCTGTCGTTTGCATTCGCCGGCAGGAATTGATTCCTGAAGCGCACAATCACCTCACCGGGCACAAAATCGTCTTCGACACGCATCATACCTGCCGAAGCGACTGCGATATCACCGATTGCGAGACTGTAACTGGAGCCACCAGACGTTGCTTCGACTTCGACGACATACAAACCGTCCGCAGGTACGGTAACACTCTCCATTGCGGCGTTGGCAACAAATGCCGAGGAGGCTATTGGTGTCGTTGCAGTCGTAGAATCATACAGGTTCACACCCAGACTGGTTGCTTGAGATGGATCGCTGATATTCAGCACCACCGCCTGGTCCTGTACCAGACTGACCTGATAACGGTCTAGCGGGTCGGGTATATCCTTAAAGCGGTCCGGGTTTGCTGAGGTTGTGTCATTGGTTGCTGTCGCCGTCACATAACCGCCCACGATCACCGGGTTCGCCAGCAGCTGCTCCTGCCCGGAGACATCGTTGTCAGTATTCAGGGAAAGCGGATCATTGGTATCGCCATCGATAGCGGTACCAGATGCGGCGGTGATGGTACCACTAACCGTAAACGTTGTAGGCGGGGGAGGGAAAGTAGAACCGCCGCCTCCGCCGCCACAAGCTGCGATGGCGAACGTAAGACTACATAGATATAACTGGTATTTCGGCTTCAGCATCAAAGTCGTGATCTCCCGAGTTCCGTTAATCAAGCGCGGACGCTATCATGTCCCTGTGATTCAAACAGGAAACCACCCCATTAGACAACTTGAATGTCTGCCATTTGTGCTCGATTGCCCGAATTATGCCAAATTCGTAACCACAACCGCTGATGTCACACTTTTTTCACCCCGAGATGCTCAATCAGCCGGTGTCTGATCCGCCATAAATAGCCAGGTCTCGACCACGGTGTCCGGATTAAGCGATACGCTGTCTATGCCTTCCTCTAATAACCACTTGGCGAGATCGGGATGATCCGAGGGACCCTGCCCGCAAATACCGACATATTTTCCCGCCTTATGGCAGGCCTGTATTGCCTGATGCAACAGCGTTTTGACGGCCTCATTGCGTTCATCGAAAAGGGATGCGACCAGGCCTGAGTCGCGATCCAGCCCCAGGGTTAACTGTGTAAGGTCGTTGGAACCGATTGAGAAGCCGTCGAAATACTCCAGGAACTGTTCAGCCAGGATGACGTTCGAAGGGATCTCGCACATCATGATCACCCGCAGTCCATTATCGCCACGCACCAGCCCATTCTCTGCCATCAGTTGCGTCACCTGACGGGCCTCGTCCAGCGTGCGCACAAACGGCACCATGACTTCAATATTGGTCAGATTCATGTCATCGCGCACTTTTTTCAAGGCACGGCATTCCAGTTCAAAACATTCGCGAAACGATTCCGAGATGTAACGCGACGCGCCACGAAAACCGATCATCGGGTTTTCTTCTTGCGGTTCGTAACGTTGCCCTCCAACCAAATGTGCATATTCGTTAGACTTGAAATCAGATAGGCGCACGATTACAGGCGCGGGGGTAAATGTTGCTGCTAGGGTCGCAATACCTTCAACCAATTTTTCGACATAAAACTCCACAGGACCGGCGTAGCCGGAAATCCGGTGCCGGATCTCGCGTTGCAGGTCACCTGTGAGGCTGTCGTATTCCAGTAAGGCCCGTGGATGCACACCGATCATCTTGGCGATCACGAATTCCAGGCGCGCGAGCCCGACCCCGGCATTAGGGATCGATGCAAACTGCATCGCACGCTCGGGATTGCCGACATTCATCATCACCTTAAGCGGCAAGTCCGGCATCTTATCGAAAGCGAATTGTTTGATTTCGTAATCTAACAGGCCACTATATATTTTCCCGGTATCACCTTCCGCACAGGAGACCGTAACTTCTGTCGCATCAGGCAACACAGCTGTAGCATCACCACAACCCACCACCGCCGGAATACCCAGTTCGCGAGCGATGATCGCCGCATGACAGGTACGCCCGCCGCGGTTGGTAACAATCGCTGCAGCGCGTTTCATAATCGGCTCCCAGTCCGGATCGGTCATATCGGTGACCAACACATCGCCCGTCTGCACCCTGTCCATTTGCTGCAGATCATTGATGACACGCGTCACACCTGTCCCGATGCGTTGCCCGACGGCGCGTCCTTTCGCCAGTACCCCGCCCTCTGCCTTAAGCACGTAACGTTCGATGGTCTGGCCATCGCGGCTCTTCACGGTTTCTGGCCGCGCCTGTACAATATAGAGTTTGCCGTCGACTCCATCCTTGGCCCATTCGATGTCCATCGGACGGCCATAGTGTTTTTCAATCGTGACCGCCTGTTTTGCCAGTTCGGTGATCTCGGTGTCGTTGAGCACGAACAACTCCGTTTCGCTGTCCTCAACATCGATCACTTGCACGGGTTCCTCGGCATCCCTGGCATGGTTATAAATCATCTTGATCGCCTTGCTGCCGCGATTGCGCTGCAAAATAGCAGGACGCCCCGTAGCCAGCGTCGGTTTATGCACATAGAATTCGTCTGGATTGACCGACCCCTGCACTACAGTTTCGCCCAGTCCGTAACTTCCGGTAATGAACACCACATCCGGGAATCCGGACTCGGTATCAAGGGTAAACATCACCCCACTGCAGGCAATGTCGCTGCGGACCATACGCTGCACTCCGGCAGACAAGGCAACATCATGGTGCGCAAAACCCTGATGTACACGATAGGAAATGGCGCGATTATTAAACAGTGAAGCGAAGACTTTTTTAACGGCCAACAGCACATCATCCAAGCCGCGGACATTCAGGTAAGTTTCCTGTTGCCCCGCAAACGATGCCTCGGGCAAGTCTTCTGCAGTAGCAGATGAGCGCACAGCCACCGAAATATCGCTGCCAGCACTGTCCACCATCTGTGTGTAGGCTGCGCTAATGGTGTCTTGCAAATCCTGCGGTAAACTTGCGTCGATCACCCACTGGCGAATCCTGCTGCCAGCCGCCGCCAACGCAGTAACGTCCTCGACATCCAGCTCCTGCAATATCGCATTAATACGTTTTGTCAGGCCCGCCTCATCGAGAAAGCGGTTAAAGGCTGCCGCGGTGGTTGCAAAGCCACCCGGCACCGCAACACCCAGCGCACTCAGATTGTTAAACATTTCACCCAGCGAGGCATTTTTTCCGCCTACCCTGGCCACATCGTTCATGCCGATTTCACTGAAATCCAGGACATATTCACTCATCACGGCTTGCCTATCCACTCAAGAACCCTCACACTTGCGCCAAATTATACCCGCTCAACTTACATTCACATAAGATCAGTATCAGCCAGGACTATGCCTAAACGTACGGTTTTCTTTCTATCCAATCGCACCGCCATCACCGCTGAAACACTCGGCCATAGCCTGCTCGCGCAATTCAAGGATATGGACTTTGAGGAAATCACGGTGCCATACATAGACAGTAGCGAAAAAGCGGAGCAGGCCGTTGCGCAGATATGTGACGCCGCGCAGCAAGACCAACAAAAACCCATCGTTTTCAGCACCCTCGCCGAACCTGAAATTCGTCGCATGATCACTGACTGCAACGATGCCCTGGTTATGGATTTGTTTCATGCCTTCTTGCCACACCTTGAACAGGAACTCCAGATAAAACCGTTACTCCAAAAAGGCCGATCACACCGCATCAGCGACGTAGGCAAATACGAATCCAGGATCGATGCGATCAATTTTACATTGCAACACGATGATGGCGCTTACACCAAACATTACGATCAATCCGACATCATCCTCATCGGCGTGTCACGTTCCGGCAAAACACCCACTTGTCTATATCTTGCCTTGCAATTCGGCATCTGTGCTGCGAATTATCCGATCACCGAAGAGGATCTCGACTCAGACACATTACCTGCGCCGCTACGGCCATACATGCATAAACTCTATGGCCTGACGACCGACCCACAACGCCTGCAAGATATTCGTCAGGAACGCCGCCCCAACAGCCGCTACGCGTCACTCGAACAATGCCGCCACGAAATCCGCGCTACTGAAGAGCTCTTCATAACGCAACGCGTCCCCTACCTTAACAGCAGCACTATGTCGGTGGAAGAAATCGCAACCCGCATCGTTGAGGATCGCGGCCTGCACCGACACGGCTACTAGCCTAGCCTTGCTCACATCCTCTACACACCCAGTGCACTACATGTGTTTGATCATGGCCTCACCAAAACCAGAGGTCGTCACCAGCGTAGCGCCCGGCATCAGCCGTTCCAGATCTTCTGTCACTGCGCGCTTACTATCAGGTTTGGTGCCCTTACGCTTTTCTTGCATACCTGCTCTGGCACGCGCCAGATCATAGGTCACAGTCTTGGCGGCAATGGCGCCGGCAACACCCTTCAATACCAGGTCAGCGGCCTCCACCCAGCCCATATAACGCAGCATCATTTCAGCGGACAAGATTATCGAGCCCGGATTGACGCGATTCTTGCCGGCATATTTTGGTGCAGTCCCGTGCGTAGCTTCGAAGACAGCAACTGAGTCGGCTATATTGGCGCCAGGGGCAATTCCGATGCCACCGACCTGTGCCGCCAGCGCATCGGAGATATAATCACCATTCAAATTGAGTGTTGCAATGACGTCATACAAATCGGGTTTGAGCAAAATCTGCTGTAGGAAATTATCAGCGATCACGTCCTTGACAGTAATCTCGTTTCCCGTTTTGGGATTGGTGAAGCGGCACCAGGGACCGTCGCCGATTTCTGTCGCACCGAACTCTGCCTTGGCAAGTTCATAACCCCAGCTACGAAATGCACCTTCGGTGTATTTCATAATATTGCCCTTATGCACCAGTGACACCGAGCTGCGGTCATAATCGACCGCGTATTGCATGGCTTTACGGATCAGCCGCTGAGAACCCTCACGTGAGACAGGCTTGACACCGATACCTGATGTTTCAGGAAAGCGGATCTCCGTAACACCCATTTCGTTCTGCAGAAAATCAATCACTTTCTTGGCTTCGGGAGAATCTGCCGGCCACTCAATACCGGCATAGATGTCTTCGGTATTCTCACGGAAAATAATCATATCAGTGGAGTCCGGATCACTAATGGGTGTGGGTGTGCCCGGGAAATAGCGTATCGGCCTTACGCAGGCATATAGATCCATTTCCTGACGTATAGAGACGTTGAGTGAGCGCATGCCACCACCAACCGGGGTCGTCAACGGACCCTTTATGGATACCACGTATTCTTTCATAGCTGCCAACGACTCGCCCGGAAGCCAGCTATCCTCGCCATACAACTTGACGGCTTTTTCCCCGGCATACACCTCCATCCAGGCAATCACACGCTTGCCACCATAGGCCTTCTTGACGGCAGCATTGACAACCCGGCGCATCACCGGAGTCACATCGATACCGATACCATCTCCTTCTATATACGGAATTATGGGTCGGTCCGGGACATTGAGCGTGTGATCCTTATTGGCTGTAATGACTTCTCCATCAGCGGGAATAACGATATGTTCAAAGTGTTCGGTAGCCATATGACAATCCTCGTAAAAGCGCTGTAATTTGATCGGTTCTTAAAATCGGCACAGGATAGCACAGGGAGCCTCGCTACGGCTGTCCAACCGATGCGTTTGCGTTCCTACACTGCAAAAAAATCCCGAAAGGTCCAAGGGGGTGGAACCTTTCGGGAATGGACATACAGCACATCCAAATTGACGAGGGAGGAAAAGCTATCTATGCGTTGGCCGCATTCACTCTTACACTGTCATCGGTAAATTGATCTTCCTCTGTCGAGCCACTTAGCGCACTCAATGAAGATGTACCCGCTGTTATTGTCTGGGTCACATCATCAAAATAACCCGCACCTACTTCGCGCTGATGTTTGGTAGCGGTATAGCCGCGGTTTTCAGAGGCAAACTCGCGTTCCTGCAACTCGACGTAGGCCTGCATACCCTGATCACGATACTTGTCAGCCAGGTCAAACATGCCATAGTTCAGGGCGTGGAAGCCAGCAAGCGTAATAAACTGGAATTTGTAACCCATGGCACCCAATTCACGCTGGAATTTGGCAATAGTGGCGTCGTCAAGATTTTTCTTCCAGTTGAAGGACGGCGAACAATTGTAGGCCAGCATCTGGTCCGGGTATTCCTTATGCAGCGCCTCGGCGAATTTTTTGGCAAATTCAAGATCAGGCTTGCCGGTTTCACACCACACTAAATCGGCATATGGCGCATAGGCAAGGCCACGAGAGATTGCCTGATCAAGACCATTACGCATCTGGAAAAAACCTTCGGCAGTACGCTCGCCGGTACAGAATGGTTTGTCGTTATCATCAACATCCGAAGTCAGTAGATTGGCCGCCTCGGCATCGGTGCGTGCCAGCAATATCGTGGGCACATCCATGACATCACTCGCCAGTCGGGCTGCGACCAACTTGTGCACCGCTTCCTGGGTGGGCACCAATACCTTACCCCCCATGTGTCCACACTTCTTGGCGGAAGCCAACTGGTCCTCGAAATGCACCCCGGCAGCACCCGCCTCAATCATACCCTTCATGAGTTCAAAGGCATTAAGCACGCCACCAAAACCGGCCTCGGCATCGGCGACAATCGGTACGAACCAGTCGATATCATGATTGCCTTCAGCATGATAGATCTGGTCGGCACGCTGGAAGGCATTGTTGATCTTACGCACCACCGTCGGCACGCTGTCAGCGGGATAGAGGCTCTGATCAGGATACATCTGATAACCGTTATTGGCATCGGCAGCCACCTGCCAGCCACTGAGATAAATCGCACGCAACCCGGCCTTGGCCATTTGCATTGCCTGGTTACCAGTAAGCGCACCCAGTGCATGCACATAATCCCCACCGGTGATGCCCTGCCACAACTTGTCGGCACCGTTACGCGCGATACTGTACTCAATGTGCAATGTACCCCGCAGGCGCACCACATCTGCGGCGCTGTAACCACGCTTGATACCTTTCCATCGGGCGTTTTCAGCCCATTCCCTGTTCAGTTGTTCTACTGCAGCGCTTTGGTTCATAGAATGTGCTCCTGGTGCATGTTCATAAATAGGTGTAAGCATCCAGCGTTAAAAACTCTGCGAAATCCTCGCTTAACACTAATCGCCTCAGTAACTCTACAGCATGCTCAAAATTGCTGTCTGCATAGGCTGCTTCGCCCAACTCATGCTTGACAAGTTCCAGTTCTTCCATGAGACAGGATTTAAAAAATTCGGCTGTAATCTCACGGCCATCAGAGAGTCTGGCATTTGGATAGCGCACCCATTGCCATAATTGTGAACGTGCGATTTCGGCTGTGGCCACATCTTCCATCAGATGGTGAATCGGCACCGCACCATGCCCGTCTAACCAGGTTGCGAGGTAACGCAATCCTGCGCTGACGTTACTGCGTACACCATTTTCAGTGATCTCACCAGCAGGCATGGCCAACAAGTCATCCGCCGTGACCTCGAGATCATCGAGAGTGCGCTCAAGCTGATTTGGGCCCGGCATAAATTGATCGAATACCTCTAACGCCACCGGCACCAAACCGGGATGCGCCACCCAGGTACCGTCGTGCCCATCCCTGGCCTCACGCTCCTTATCTTTACGCACCTTCTCTAACGCAATGGCATTAGCTTCGGGATCGTCCTTGATGGGTATCTGCGCCGCCATACCTCCTATTGCATAAGCTCCACGGTGGTGACAGGTCTTGATCAACAACCGCGAATAGCTATGCATGAAATGTGTCGTCATCGTCACCATGGCGCGATCGGGCAGCACATTTTCTGCATGCAACTGGAAGCATTTGATGAAACTAAAAATATAATCCCAACGTCCACAGTTAAGGCCAATAATGTAATCACGCAGCTCATAAAGAATTTCGTCCATCTCGAATGCTGCGGGTAGGGTTTCGATAAGTACTGTTGCCTTAATACTGCCCCGAGGAATATCGAGCATCTCTTCGGAAAACCTGAAAACATCATTCCATAAACGCGCTTCAAGGTGGCTTTCCATCTTAGGCAGATAAAAGTATGGTCCACTGTCACGCGACAGCAGGCGTTTCCCGTTATGAAATAAATAAAGCCCGAAATCGAACAATGCAGCGGGAATCGGATGGTGGTTCAGGCACGCGTGTTTCTCCTCGAGGTGCCAACCGCGCGGACGCACCATCAGAGTTGCCACCTTGTCATTTAGAACGTAGCGCTTGCCTCGCGGATTCGTAAATTCAATTTTGCCTTCGACCGCGTCACGCAGGTTGATCTGCCCCTGTATTGTTGCCTCCCAGGTCGGCGAGTGCGCATCTTCCAAGTCCGCCATAAAGACACGGGCGCCGGAGTTAAGGGCATTGATAATCATCTTACGGTCAACGGGACCGGTAATCTCGACACGTCGATCCATAAGATCCGCTGGCACAGATGTTACCTGCCAGTCGGCGGCGCGAATCGCCGTTGTCTCTGCGAGGAAATCTGGCTTTTCACCTGCATCAAAACGCGCTTGACGCGCCTTCCTACGTGCCAACAATTCATCACGCCGCAGCGTAAAGCGCTCTGCCAACTCCGCCACGAAGGCCTTGGCCGCATCGCTGAGAATGTCCTCAAACGCAGGGGTCAGTGATCCACTGATTTCCAGTCCGGAAGCCGGTGTTATCTTTTCAGCAGTTGCCATAGCTCACCAAAACACTCGCTTAGATATAGCCCGATATACTGGACAATTGGCCTTAAACAGTAGAGTGAATCTTCCAGCCGTCCTAAACAAGTATTTGACACAGTAATTATTTCAATATTTACTATTGGTATTATCAATATTGGGGAACGGCCATGCCCGCCAAAACCTCGGCACCTTATTACAAGCAAAACCGGCTCAAGCAACTGCGCGCCTTCTGCCATACCGCACAAACCGGCAGTATCTCCAAGGCCGCGGAAAAACTGTTTCTCAGCCAACCGTCAGTGTCGCTGCAGATACAGGCACTGGAACGCGAGCTGGAAATCACGCTGTTTGAACGACGCGGTCCACATATCAAGCTGACACCCGAAGGTGAAATACTCTACGATCTAGCACAACCCATGGTGCAGGGTATCGATACCCTACCGGAAACCTTTTCAGCCTACTTTGGGAAAATGGAAATGGGAGCACTGAATATTGCTGCCGGTGAATCGACAATTCTCTACATCCTGCCAAACGCCATACATCAATTTGCAGAAGAATATCCAGGCATAAACCTTAAGCTGCAAAACGTCACCGGCAGGGACGGATTAGCCTTGCTACGCTCCGACCAGGTCGATTTTGCTGTCGGCTCAATGCTTGAAGTACCGGATGACATCAGTTATCACCCACTTTTCACTTACAACCCGACATTAATCACACCTCTTGACCATCCGCTCGCTGGGAAAAAGGAAGTCAAACTCTCCGACATTAGTCCCCACGGCCTTATATTGCCGCCACGCCATCTCAGCACCTGGCGTATGGTTGACCTGGTGTTTAGCCAGAACAGTCTCAGTTACCGCGTTGCCCTGGAAGCAGGTGGCTGGGAAGTGATAAAGAAATATGTGGAATTGGGACTTGGCATTTCAATCGTCACTGATGTATGTCTTACGGGCGAAGAAAAGATCGCCCGCATTCCACTCGACCGATATTTCCCCAAACGTAGTTATGGCCTGGTATTGCGCCGTAATAAGCACCTGTCACCACAGGCGAAGCGTTTTATCGATGTGCTGGACCCGGATTTCTATAGCGGCGGCACGCAAAGCAATACCGAGGGAACCTCTGGTCAAGCCTGAGGTTTCTCCGGGAAGTCTGCGAACACGCGTGGCTGCCGGCAATGACAGCGTCAACTTACAGAAAGCCACCGTTAAGCTACACTTCTTATAACCCAAAACATTCGGATACACCCCCATGAATGACGATCAACTACATGGCCTGACACCCCAACAAGCATGGCAAATGTTACAGGATGACCCACGTGCCTTGCTGGTGGACATCCGCTCTAGCATGGAATTCCTTTTTGTTGGACATCCGAAGGGCGCCGTGCATGTCCCCTGGATTGACGAACCGGAGTGGACAGTCAACCCGCACTTCGTAACTGATGTACGCAAGCTCATGCTGGGAGGGGTGGTCTGTGATACTGAAGAAGGCTGCGCACCTGTCATACTGATCTGCCGCAGTGGTAAGCGCTCTAAAGAAGCCGGCCATGCATTGCTCGAAAGCGGTCTAAAGAATATTTATCATATCGATGAAGGTTTCGAAGGTGACCTTGATGAACACCATCATCGCAGCACCCTAGGTGGTTGGCGCAAACATCAGTTACCCTGGGAACAATGTTAGAGAATCTCTGAATAATCACCAAAACGGATAAATGTCATTCAAAACAGCTGACCTTTGCGATCAATACAACGAGGCAATACACATCGCAAAACCCTTGTTCGCCGACTTTGGGGGAAGATCAAAATTCTGTGGTGTAATCAACACCGTTAAATGTCATGAAGACAATTCATTCGTTAGGGCAGAACTGGAGACTGATGGCGATGGCAAAGTGCTGGTCATTGATGGCGGTGGTTCCCTGAGATGCGCATTGTTAGGCGACCAGCTCGCAGACCTCGCCATGAAAAATCATTGGGCAGGCATCGTGATATATGGCTGTATTCGTGACAGCGCTGACATTGCCAATATCAAGATCGGCGTAAAGGCGCTTGCTACACACCCCCGCAAAAGCGTTAAGCGAAATCATGGTGAACGCAACATAAAAGTTAACTTTGCGAACGTTGACTTTGAACCCGGTGCATATATTTATTGTGACGAAGACGGAATCATTACATCGGCTAAGCCATTACAGGATTAACCCATACCATGCATGACAACTACCAGGACCTGGGCTTTGGGATTACCCGCATTGATACAGGATATTCACGCCCCGGGCTTGCAGCCTGTTATCTTATGGAATCCGACAAGCTCGCTGCATTTATCGATACCGGCACATTTCACAGCGTGCCGAAAATGCTGCAACTGCTAGAACAAAAAAACATCCCTCGCGAGAACCTCGCCTATATCATGCCCACCCATGTACACCTCGATCATGCCGGTGGCGCCGGGGAATTAATGCGTCACCTGCCCAATGCTAAACTCGTCATACACCCGCGTGGCGCGCGCCATATGGTTGACCCCTCAAAACTCACTGCAGGTGCCACCGCCGTCTATGGTGAAGAAGAATTTCGCAGGCACTTTGGTGAATTGGTACCGGTGGACGAATCTCGGCTATTAATTGCTGAAGACAATTTCACACTGGAACTTGACGGACGACCTTTATCATTCCTGGATACCCCAGGCCATGCCCGGCATCATTACTGCGTCTACGACGACACTAGCAAAGGATTTTTTACCGGCGATACTTTCGGTATCTCCTATCGTGAATTTGATGGAGGCAACGGTGCTTTCATTTTCCCCACAACTACACCGGTGCAGTTCGATCCCCAGGCCTGGCACCAGTCATTGGATCGCCTGATGCGCTATCAACCCGCGCGCATGTACCTCACCCACTTCGGCATGGTTACCAATACCACTAAACTGGCAGATGAATTGCGCCGCGGCATAGACACCTTCGTCAATATCGCTCGCGCGGCCAATGAGCCCAAAGATCGTCATCAGTTTATCAGCGAGCAAATGACAACTGCACTATTGAACGATCTTGCAACCCTGGAATGTCCCGTCTCGGTTGAGGTCAGCAAAACCCTGCTGGAGTTTGATATCGAACTCAACACTCAGGGACTAGAGGTCTGGCTGGATCGCACATCGATCAGCTAGCCCATACTGTCACTGATACAGTTTCCGATAACCCGTCATGTATTATTTACTATCTATTACTGAAAATTGCAAAAATTGCTGGAAAGTATCCGCCAATGCCTTTTCATAGGGAAAAACATCATTATTTTTTTCGACCACGTTGTATGTTCCCGAAATTTTCTTCTTTTTACTGCAGTCATACATCGCATAATAGGGTTCACGCCAAATTGCGTACCCCATGTCAGGCCCCAGATAATTAGATTCAACAAAGGCAAAGAAAACCAGATCAGGATGTTTTGCAGCACAAATTGCTTCACTCGCTTTGTTATTCTTGCCTTCAAATTCAAGTTTCTGATATTCCGAGACACTCGGGTAGTGATACTTGAAACTAAAATCATACAACTTAGCAAGGTCCGAGCTCTCCAATTTTGAGGCCATCAATCGTGATAAATTTTGTGAAAACATCCTGATTTCTTTCTTTCCCGCCTGGTCCTCGTCGTCAGGCATACCCCATGCCGCAATAGCTACCGAAAGCTGACTTACTGTCACAGCTTGCCTTGTTGCTGACGACTGATCGAGCGCAGCATTTCGTTTTACAATTGGCGAGTCAAATATCGCAGACTCGGTTGATTTGACGACTGGCACAGTAGCCACCTGTTTGCTTTCAGGCGACTTTATAGTCTCGCCATTCGACTTGGGGTGCTTGGCTTCTGATTTTCTCTGGGGGGCCGCGGGAGTAATTGTGTTTTTATCGCTCGCCTTGGCTACCGGCGCATTAATTTTCATTGCATCTACCGATGCCACTACACTTGGTTCGACAGCAACAGCCTCCGCAATCCCGTTTGAATCAACGGCCACCTCACCACCCATTTCCTCACCCTTGGGTGTAGCTTTTATCTCTGCCACAGAAATTTCCGCAACCGAATCAGCCACAACAGGAATTTCCACGGGTCTCAATGGAGAGAACTTGTCATAAATATACCAAAGCATCGAAGCGAACAGAGCGAACAGCAAGAGTACCGGCACAACACGCCATCGTAGCATGGTGTTATCGCCTCTCACCTCATCTATTTGACTGTATGAATTATCGGTAGAGGCGTGATCAACGCTAGTATGTGTTGCTGCCTTATCCGTCTCTGACACAGCTCCAGTTGCGGGTTCGTCAACTGGAGGCATCAAGGCTTGCGGCGCTAACCTAATGAGCGCTTCACTGAGTTGCCTAAAACCGGGATGCGATGTCTCACCCTGCCAATCACACAGATCTGCGGCCTGCACATGCCGGAATACCAAAGGAATGGAAATATCTTCAAGCAAGGCTGGTAACAACACTCCACGATCGAGCGCCTCACCAGCCTCTGCCCTCACCCACCTGGATGCAACAGAGGATGCTGTCCATAGAACGACTACGCAGCTTGCCGACGCCAGCTCAGTCTCAATGACCTTATCATAAGTATCGCCTGGAAGGATATTTCTGTCCCACCAGACCGTCCACCCAGATTGCATGAGCCCAAGCGCCAGTAGCTTTGCTTTAGGTCGGTCTTCACTAGCATAACTGATAAAAATATCACTCATCTTGCCGACCCCGCTCACTAATAACGGTATTCTGAATATAGCAGATGCGCTGTATTACAAAATGTCCGCCTATGTTATGAATGGATCAAAATCTATTCACACAACCTACTCCGGCAATTTAATCGGGTTCAGTGAAATATTTACATAAAAAAAGCGAAGAACTTTGATATTGCATTTATTTCGCTGATGAACTTAATTCACCTTTAGCTTCAAAGGGCAACTTAGGCACAAGCTTACTCAAAATCAGGTTACCGGTAAGCGCATAATTTAACCCTTCAAGTCGACCCGCTTCGAGAGCCCGCAACTGATCCATAATGCGCATAATACTGCTGACCACTTCAACTTCAACGACACCTTCGCCCAGGGCAGGAATGCTGACGGCCTTACTGGTAACACCGCGCGCAAATTGCTTGTCATTAATATCAAGATTAAAGTTCATACCCTTTATGGGTAATGCCACATCATTGGGATTCTGAATTCTCAGCTTGACCAAATAGCGTTGCTCAAACAAATCCATTTGCGCCACACTCAAACCAGCCAGGGTCACATTAGGTTTTTCAAGTTTAATCCCTCCCAGACTGGAGCAGCCCGCCAGCAGCAGGAAGCTCAGTATGATAGGCATGTAAAAAAGTTTCGTTCTCACAGTGATTTACCTTCGTCGTCGTATTCGAATGGGTCGATCTTACCCCAAATATGGGGTGAGCTATGGGGGAAATTCACAAAAATTCACGACAAATGAACTGGAAGCGGTAGGGGTCTTAAGATTTGGCGGAGAGGGTGGGATTCGAACCCACGGTACGCGCAAACGTACACTCGATTTCGAGTCGAGCCCTTTCGACCACTCAGGCACCTCTCCGAAGGCGATTATTCTAAACCAATGTCAGTGCATTGCGCACGGCGGGTGGGATTACTCCGGGCCTCCTGCCCTTCGCCCTTCGGGTCAACGGCAAAACCGCCGTTGCTCAAAATCGCTCCCGGCGATTTTGTCGAACCCACGGTACGCGCAAACGTACACTCGATTTCGAGTCGAGCCCTTTCGACCACTCAGGCACCTCTCCGGGGGGCTAGATTGTAATCGAAATTGAAACTTGTGTGTGCATTTACAGTCGATTCATACGAAACCAGTATGCCTTTGCACCCTGTCCGGTTGAATAAAAGGCATGGATGGCGACTTGCAAGGCATAATTTTAGGTAAAATCCACTAACAACAGACTAAATCATGGCTGATTTTCGGCCCAGACCGTTTGTACATGCGCAGCACAAGACTCTGCAGTCAGGATGTAATCAGTAAACAACATGCCATTTGCGACTGAACACAGCGGATTGACCCTCAGACAGCGACTTGATCGGGGATTCATTGTGCTTGCTATTCTCGGTCTGGCGCTGATGCTGACTCTGATCCATTCCCAGACGGCACTGGAGAAGATTCGCGCCAAAGGTGTATTAACAGTCATTACGCGCAACAGCCCAACTACATACTTTCTCGCTGCCGATGGCCCCAACGGTTTCGAATATGATCTGGCCAAGGCCTTTGCGGATGAGCTTGGCGTTAAACTCAACCTTGTAGTTCCCAGCAACTTCTCCGACATCTTACCAATGATTGTCGAAAGCAAGGCCGATCTGGCAGCGGCCGGCCTGACGCTCACCCAAACGCGCAGCGAACTCGTGGAATTTGGCCCTGGCTATCAGGAAATAACCCAGCAACTTATCTACCGTACGGGAAAACAACGCCCCAAATCCGTCAATGAATTGATTGGTCATCAGTTGAAAGTCATTGCCGGCAGCAGCCATGCCGAAAAGCTGCGCGAACTCAAGCAGACCTATCCCAGACTGACCTGGGCTGAACATGACAACATCGAAAGCGAAGAGTTGATGGGGCTAGTATGGGACGAGGTAATCGACTACACCATCGCCGATTCTAATGAGGCTATTCTCAACCGGCGTCTTTATCCCAAGCTTCAGGTGGCGTTTGATCTCAGTGAACCGCAACAGTTGGCCTGGGCCTTCCCGAAGACAAAAGACAAGAGCGTGCTGAAAGCCGCACAGGCGTTTTTCAAGCAAATTCGTAGTGATGGCACTCTCGACGCGATTGTCGAGAAACACTATAGTCACGCACAACGCCTCGGATTTGTAGGCACCCAGACATTCATCGGCCAGGTTTCGCGCCGATTACCCCGCTATCAACATCTTTTCGAGGAAATCGGTCTACGTGAAGGTATCGACTGGCGTTTGCTGGCAGCCATCGGTTACCAGGAATCATTCTGGAACCCGACAGCCAAGTCACCTACCGGGGTACGTGGCATGATGATGCTCACGCAGAGAACCGCTAATCAGTTGGGCATTACAAACCGCTTGGATCCTCGCGAGAGTGTTGATGGTGGCGCCCGTTATTATAAAATGATGAGAGCAAAAATACCCGAACGCATCGCTGAACCCGACCGCACCTGGTTTGCGCTAGCGGCCTACAACGTTGGCTTTGGTCATCTCGAAGACGCCCGCAAGTTAACTCAAACATTTGGCGATGATCCCGATAGCTGGGTCGATGTGCGAAAACATTTACCACTGCTGAGAAAAAGGAAATGGCACACAAAAACCCGTCATGGTTATGCGCGTGGCAACGAGCCTGTTGAGTATGTCGATAACATTCGCAGCTACTACGATGTCCTGATATGGCTGGACAACGACCGGCAGCGCAATGATGAGATTATCGAAGAAAATATCGACTACCCGCCGCTACCACAGTCACTCTGATCCTTCACTGCTGCGCCAGACCTTCCGCCTCCAGCGAGAGATAAACCTGGTAGGCATTGCGGCGGTTAGCTTCCTCGAACGCCGGCAGATCAGCAAACTCTGACCAGTCAATGTCACCATAGGCCTCATCAAAGGACACGAATTCATCAACTGCCGCCCCCATCTCTGATCTCAAAAACGCCAGATAACGTTGTGTCAAAGCAACTGCCTCATCGGGTTTTTCAGCCTTGCCACCATGCCCCGGTATCAGTGCCGTCACTTTGCGCTCACTCATTCTCCCCAGTGCATTCAACCAGGCACGAGTATCGGCATCACCCACGAATGGGATACGCCCTTCAAAAATGATATCTCCGGAGAACAGTACATTGTCAGGTTCCACAAACACAGCCAAATCACCATCAGAATGCGCTGCTCCCAAAGGCGTAATCGTCAATCTCACGCCACCCATATCCAACTCATGCAGAGCATTGATGTATTCGTCCGGCGCCAGTAGCTGCGTGTTGTCATCAACCCAGGGATAGAGCGAAACACGACGTTCCTCTAACCGTTGTTCGGCAACCTCGGACTCAAGGTACAACTCCGCGCCATTGGGACCCAGAATGGTGGCACCAGCCTCCTTGAACACCTGCAATCCATAAATATGATCTGCATGATAATGGCTCGCGATGACAGCCTTAATGGGCAAATCACTCAACTCGCGTATCTTACCAAGGAGCAGGCGCGCCAGCGCCGGAGTCCCCAGGGCATCGAAAAGCACTATCCCATCAGCACCCAGAATAATACCGGCATTTGAGATAAACCCAGCATTATCGGTTGCCACACCAGATTTACCTTTGACGTAGTAGACATGCGAAGAAACCTTTTGCAACACCATTTCAACATCTGGTGACTCAGCCACATCTCCCGCCGTCTCAACTACCGCGATATTTTTTACGGTAGCAGATATCGCAGCGCTATCCGTTTGTTTTCCAGGTCTTTCACATGCACTTAGCAAAACCAAAACAGTGGCCGCTAAGATGGCCGATAGAATATCTCGCGTCATTATCATCCTTTGGGGTTTGTTACACCTGATCTGTCGACAGTAACTTGTGAAGCGGCTCTGCCGCGACGCGCTTTGAAGAACGCGCGCAGCATTTGCGAACACTCCTCTGCAAGCACGCCTTGCTGAATCTCCATAACATGGTTGTGCTCACCTGCCTGCGCCAACCGAAACACACTCCCTGCCGCGCCAGTCTTGGGATCTGTCGCACCGAATACCACGCGTTTGACACGCGCATGAATCATGGCGCCGACACACATCGGACAAGGTTCCAATGTAACATAGAGCGTGGTTCCTGTTAGCCGATAATTCCCGAGCCTGCTACCAGCATCACGCATAGCAATGATTTCAGCGTGCGCAGTGGGATCATGTGTCGTAATCGGCTGGTTATAGCCTGTCGCGAGCAACTCATTATCGTTCACGACTATGGCGCCTACCGGCACCTCGCCCGCCGCGCTTGCCTTATTGGCCTGCTCTAGCGCGATACGCATCCACTCAATATCTGTCTCTATGACCGACACAGTTGTGACCTATACTCTAGCGCAGTGATTTGGGCTTGCGATTATTCCCACTCGATTGTCGCTGGCGGCTTACCGGAGATATCGTAAGTTACACGCGAAATACCATCAACTTCATTGATGATTCGACGAGAGACCAGGTCCAGAAATTCATATGGCAGATGCGCCCAACGCGCAGTCATGAAATCTATGGTCTCAACCGCCCGCAAGGCAACCACATAATCATACTTGCGCGCATCACCCATCACACCGACGGATTTCACGGGAATAAATACCGCGAAGGCCTGTGACACCTCATCGTATAAGTTGTGATTGTGCAATTCACTGATGAAAATATCATCCGCAAGACGCAACAGGTCGGCATACTCTTTATGCACCTCGCCCAGAATACGCACGCCCAGACCAGGCCCCGGAAATGGATGCCGGTATACCATCTCCGACGGCAGCCCTAACTCCACACCTAACTTGCGCACCTCGTCTTTGAATAATTCGCGCAGAGGCTCAACCAGTTTGAGCGTCATATCTTCCGGCAGACCACCGACATTGTGATGTGATTTAATCAAATGGGCTTTACCGGTCTTGGCACCGGCCGATTCGATGACATCGGGATAAATCGTGCCCTGCGCCAGCCACCGGGCATTGGAAAGTTTACCCGCCTCTTCATCAAACAATTCGACAAACAGGTTGCCGATGACCTTGCGTTTTTGTTCCGGATCAGTAACACCCTCAAGCGCCGATAAATAACGCGCTTCGGCATCGACGCGAATCACATTCACGCCCATGTGCTGCGCAAACGTCGCCATCACCTGATCGCCTTCATGCAATCGGAGCAAACCGGTATCAACAAACACACAGGTGAGCTGATCACCAATGGCTTTGTGCAATAACGCAGCAACTACAGAAGAATCGACGCCACCTGATAGCCCAAGAACAACCTCATCACTACCGACCTGGGTACGCACCTGTTCAATACCATCTTCAATAATATTGCTTGGCGTCCATAAATTCTGACAACCACAGATATCAGTCACGAAACGCTCTAGAATACGACCACCCTGTTTGGTGTGTGTCACCTCCGGATGAAATTGCACGCCGTAAAAACCACGCGCCTCGTCAGCCATTCCCGCAATAGGCGCATTCTCCGTGCTGCACATCAATTTAAAACCATCCGGCATAGCCACCACACGATCACCGTGCGACATCCACACGTCGAGCATGCCGTAGCCTTCCGGCGTAGTGTGATCCTCAATATCCGTCAATAACTGTGTGTGTCCATGCGCACGCACCTGCGCATAACCAAATTCGCGCTTGTCGGAAGATTCCACCTTACCACCCAATACTTCAGCCATGGTCTGCATGCCATAACAAATACCGAGCACGGGGACGCCGAGTTGAAAAATGAGGGGGGACGCCGTAGGTGTGTTCTCCAATGTAACCGACTCCGGCCCGCCGGAAAGAATAATGCCTTTGGGATTAAACTCACGCAGTTCATCATCCGTCATATCCCAAGGATGAATCTCACAATAAGTCCCGATCTCGCGCACCCGACGTCCGATCAACTGTGTGTACTGAGCACCGAAATCGACGATCAGGATACGGTCGGAATGGATATTTTGTGTCATAGACAGGTCCGCAGGCTCACGCCTGCCAGTTGAATTAATAGGAATCTTATACCGCGTCAGTGATGGCTACGCAGCCGGTTAATCCATACGGTAATTGGGTGACTCCTTGGTGATAGTCACATCATGCACATGGCTCTCACGCATACCTGCGGATGAGACCCGCACAAATTGCGGCTTGCTGCGCATCTCTTCAATGGTGCCGCAACCCACATAGCCCATACTGGAACGCACACCACCCAGTAGTTGGTAAATAATGGCGACAATCTCACCCTTGTAAGGCACGCGACCCTCGATGCCCTCGGGCACGAGTTTTTCCACATCGTTGGCGTCGTCTTCCTGGAAGTAGCGGTCACTGGAGCCCTGTTGCATGGCACTTAGCGAACCCATCCCACGATACGCCTTATAGGAACGCCCTTGATATAGCTCGACTTCACCGGGTGCTTCCTTGGTACCCGCAAACAGACTACCAACCATGATCGAATGGGCCCCGGCTGCAATCGCCTTGGCTACATCACCAGAATAGCGAATCCCACCATCTGCGATCACGGGAATGTCTTTCGACTTCATGGCTTCACACACATTCGATATCGCCGTAATCTGCGGTACACCGACACCGGCAACAATGCGGGTTGTGCAAATAGAACCCGGACCGATACCAACCTTAACGGCATCAACACCCGCATCAGCCAGTGCAATCGCTGCCTCGGCCGTCGCAATATTACCGCCGACAACCTGAATATGCGGATAGTTCTTTTTCACCCAGCTGACACGATCCAGCACACCCTGCGAATGCCCATGGGCAGTATCAACTACCAGCACATCAACACCGGCCTCCGCCAATATTGCAACACGTTCATCCGTGCCAGCGCCAACGCCCACCGCTGCACCGACCCGCAGGCTCCCCTGATCATCCTTACAGGCATTGGGAAAATCCGTTGACTTCTGTATGTCCTTGACAGTAATCAGACCACGCAACTGAAAACTGTCATTCACCACCAGCACTTTTTCAATACGGTGTTTGTGTAATAACCGCTGCACCTCATCGCGCTCGGCGCCTTCCCTGACTGTCACCAGGCGTTCCTTGGGTGTCATGATGGTGGAAACCGGTGCATCCACATGGGTTTCAAAACGCAGATCACGGTGGGTGACGATACCAACCAAATCCTCACCATCAACAATGGGTACACCTGAAATATTATTAGCCCGGGTCAGTTCCATAACTTCACGAATACTCACACCAGGCGCGACAGTGATCGGGTCCTTGATCACCCCGCTCTCGAATTTCTTCACCATCCGCACCTGATTGGCCTGCATCGCACCGGACATATTCTTGTGAATAATACCAATGCCGCCTTCCTGCGCCATGGCGATGGCCAGCCTGCCCTCGGTCACGGTATCCATGGCCGCGGACAGCAACGGGATATTAATATCAATCTCACGCGTCAAACGAGATTTAAGTGAAACTTCCTTGGGCAGGATATTGGAGTGGGCGGGCACAAGGAGAACATCGTCAAAGGTAAGGGCTTCCTGGATAATCCGCATCACTATACTCGGTTTTTTTAATGAAGCGGCACATTATAGGGTTTGGCCTGCCGGGGGTAAACTGGTAACCAGAGAGTCTCTGCGATAGTATTATTTTGCTTAATCGACATAGCCCACATCGGGACACCAAGAATCAGGAGGAGTTTTTAATGAAAACCAAGATGTTACTGGCAAGTTTACTGGTCACAGGCACAATGACCTTAGGCTGCGCCACAGCTGGCAGTTCCGGCGATTACGACACTGCAAAGAGCGAAGCCAAGGCAGCCCAGAAAAAAGCGGCTTCTGTGGGTGGCGAATGGCGTGATACCGGCAAGATCCTCAAACAGGCTGACAAGGCCGCTGCCGCCGGCGACACGGCCAAGGCCGTAAAGCTGGCCAACAAAGCCAAGAAACAGGGTGAGATGGGCTACCAGCAAGCCATGGACCAAGCGAACGCAGGCCCGCGTATATAAACAGAAGCAATTTCAGCCACTAAAAAGCCGGGCCTTGCCCGGCTTTTTACGTTGTATGATGCAATACTACCCAATCCCACACAGCACAAATGACAGACACGCAGCGCCAGATCTATTCCGTCTCGCAACTGAATCATGAGGCGAATAACCTGCTCAACACCAGCTTCCCCCTGTTATGGGTGGAAGGGGAATTATCCAATATCGCCCGTCCTGCCTCAGGCCACCTGTATTTCACCCTCAAGGACAGCAAGGCGCAAGTACGTTGCGCAATGTTTCGTAACCGCAATATGCAGCTGCGTTTCCAACCTACTGACGGCCTGCAGGTACTGGTGCGCGCACGTGTCGGCCTGTACGAAAATCGCGGAGACTTCCAGCTCAGTATCGAACACATGGAGGAAGCGGGCAGCGGCGCCCTGCAACGGGCCTATGAAGAACTTAAACACCGTCTCGCGGCCGAAGGCCTGTTCGATGAGACGCACAAGCAGGATCTGCCCCGCTTCCCGCGCCAGGTCGGTGTCATCACCTCGCCGACCGGTGCCGCCATACGCGATATCCTGAGTGTGCTGAAACGGCGTTTCCCTGCGTTGCCGGTAATCATATACCCGGTGCCGGTTCAAGGTGATGGCGCCGCTGCAAAGATCGCTGATGCGTTAGCCCGCGCCGCAGCACGCAACGAATGCGATGTCCTGATCCTGGCACGCGGTGGCGGTTCACTGGAGGATCTGTGGGCCTTCAATGAAGAAGTGGTAGCCCGCGCCGTCGCCGCCAGTCCGATTCCCGTGGTCTGCGGGGTCGGTCACGAAGTCGATGTCAGCATCGCAGATTTTGCAGCCGACCGGCGTGCAGCGACACCTTCAGCAGCAGCCGAACTGATCACACCGGATCAGAGCGAATTACGCAGCCTGCTCGATGATTATGCACAGGGCTTCAGTGCTCTGCTGAACAACCGGCTGGCGCATGCCAGACAACGCCTGCAATGGTTGCAGGGACGCCTCCAGCAACAGCACCCGCAGCAGCGCCTGCAGCAACATGCCTTACGTCTGGACGACCTCGAACAACGCATGCGCATCGCCCTACGCCTCAGCGGAAGCCACGCCCGCAGCAAGCTCAACAACCTCGATTCGCGCCTGCTGGGCGCTTCACCAGCGGTACAGCTGGCAAATACCGTGTCCTGGTATCAACGCTTGCAACAACGCCTGCATCACGCCATGGAGCAGGATATCCGTCAGCGTGGGCATACACTCGAACAATTGATGCATGCACTCAATACGGTGAGCCCCCTGGCAACACTGGAACGGGGTTATTCCATCACCACCCGTAAAGCGGATAACGCGCTGTTGCGGTCTACCGATCAGGTACAGGCAGGAGAAGACATCGGCATCAGGCTGGCCAAAGGCTCATTAACCGCCAAGGTCGAAAAGCTTACCGGTTAGCAAGAACCTGCGATCAGGCTGTGTCAGACAGCCTCATGCAAACGCTTCAGCAGCGCTACATCTACATAGCTACTGTCGCCCATATCCCCTGTTATCACAATACAAGGCTGATCAGGTTCACCCAATTGGTCGACGACCAGCAGTGCGCCGCTGAAATCATGTCCCTCGGTATAGTCATTCTGGGTTATGACCGTTTTCAGACCTGCACCGTGGGCAGAACGCAGACCGTTATTGGAATCTTCCAGCGCCAGACATTGCCCGGCCTCCAGGTCCAGTTTCTCCAGCACATAGGTATAGATATCAGGTGCCGGTTTTTTGTGCGGCACTATCTCGCCGGCGCCAATGACATCAAACCAGTCGAGCGCCTCTTCTCCAAGAGTGGAGCTTAACAACTGCACTACATTATCAACTGTGGTGGTGGTGGCTATCGCCAATTTCAGCCCCGCCGTACGCGCCTCACGCAATAAGCGTTCGACGCCATTGCGTAGCGGGATACCGCGCTGGCGTACTAATTCCACATAACGCTGTGTCTTGCGTGCATGCATTTCAGCAATAAAGTCATCGAGTGGACGAGGTGGTGAAAAACTGTCCAGATAGTTGTCGACATAGTTACGTATACGCTCCTTACCGCCAGTCACCAGTACGAGTTGAGCATACAGATCCTCTGACCAACACCAATCCAGACCAAATTCATGAAAGGTCTCATTGAAGGCTATACGGTGGCCATCACGCTCGGTATCCGCCAGCGTGCCGTCTACATCAAATATCAAAGCCTTGAGTGTCATGGATGAATTAGGGAAGTCAATAAAGCCGCGCAGCCTACCACAAACCGTCATTATGGAAAAATAGCGGCATCTTCCAAAAAAGCCTTATGAATCATCATCACAGCGCAAAAACTTTACGCTTCTGATGCAGACCCAGACACCAAAATGCTTGCACCGCACACGAATATTTGATACTAAGGCCGACTTCGCATTCAGGAGTAAGTACGAGATGGCCTTGAAAAAGTCCAAAACCAAGACCACTGCCAAGAAAAAGGCACCGCCCAAGAAAAAAACCACAGCTAAGGCGAAAGCCAAGCCGGCTGTGAAGAAAAAGGCCGCACCTAAGGCGAAGGCAAAATCGGCCGTTAAGAAAAAGGCTGTTCCCAAGGCCAAGTCGGCTGTGAAGAAAAAGGCTGTTCCCAAGGCTAAGCCGGCTGTGAAGAAAAAGGCTGCGGCCAAGAAAACCGTAGCCACAAAAAAGGCAGCCCCCAAAAAGAAACCCACACCGGCAAAAAAAACTGCGTCAGCAAAAACCACCCGTTCCAAGGGCAAGGTTACGACAGCATCCACACCGATTGGCGGATTGAAGCCCTATACCTCCAAAAAAGGTGAGGATTATATGAACGACGCCCAGAGGGAGCATTTTCGTAAGATCCTGCTCGCCTGGAAAACCGAACTCATGGAAGAGGTGGATCGCACCGTTGATCACATGAAAAACGAAGCCGCCAACTTCGCTGACCCTGCCGACCGCGCCACCCAGGAAGAAGAGTTCAGCCTGGAGTTACGCACCCGCGACCGGGAACGCAAACTGATCAAAAAGATCGATGAATCATTGATGAACCTTGATGCCGATGAATATGGTTATTGCGAGGCCTGTGGCATTGAAATCGGTGTCAGACGGCTTGAAGCACGCCCTACGGCCACGCTATGCATCGATTGCAAGACGCTGGAAGAGATCAAGGAAAAACAACTCAGCGCCTGATAGCGTCGCCAGACGACCCGGCGGCGCAACTATTCAGAAATGCTGAGTTGATGTCGCCACATCGGGTCAGCATATGAACCGCTACACGGGTCGTTTTGCACCCTCTCCTACAGGACCGCTGCATTTCGGTTCATTGATAGCTGCCGTCGGCAGCTATTTACAGGCACGCAGCCAACAAGGCCTATGGCTGCTGCGCATGGAAGACCTCGACCCACCTCGCGAAATCCCCGGCGCTGCAGACGACATTGTTGAAACACTCGAAATATATGGGTTTCAATGGGATAGCGAGATTATCTACCAAAGCACTAGAGCTTCACATTACGAGGCCGCACTGGATCAGCTACGGCACCGCAACCATGTTTATCCTTGCACCTGCTCACGCAAAATGCTTCAGACCCGCGCCAAACGCAACGATCATGGCCTGATATATCCCGGGCTATGTCGAGACAAACAACACGACACGCGATTGGAACATGCCCTGCGGGTTCGCAGTGATGCCGCGGACATTACCTTCACCGATCAGTTACAAGGTCGTTACAGCCAACAGCTGGCAACCGAAGTGGGCGACTTTATTGTCAAACGCCGTGACGGAATGTTTTCATATCAACTCGCGGTAGTTGTCGATGACGCTGAACAGAATGTAACTGAAGTGGTAAGGGGCGCTGATCTGCTGGACAATACACCCCGGCAAATCTATTTGCAGCGACGCCTGGGGTTACCTACACCCGGTTACCTGCATCTGCCCATTGCGGTCAATGTGCAAGACCAAAAGCTCAGCAAACAAACCCTGGCGCAGCCGATCCCAAGACATTACCCCCAGCAACAACTGCGACAAGCACTGTCGTTTCTGGGCCAGAACCCACCCCTGGAATTACTGGAATATAACCTCGATGAATTCTGGAAATGGGCCATAACCAATTGGAATATGAATAAAATACCTGGCAACTTAACAATAAGGATCCAATGAGCGGAGACGGCCTTCCATAGGCTACACTGACTGACCTACCCCTGCTCTTAGTCGATATCGCGTTGTAAATCCAGCGCCGCAGAATTGATGCAATAACGGAGGTGGGTAGGCTCCGGGCCATCCTCAAACACATGCCCAAGGTGGCTATCACAGCGGCTGCACAAAACCTCTGTACGCCGCATGCCGAGAGCGCTATCAGTTTCTGCGTCAATGTTATCCTCATTGATCGGCGACCAGAAACTGGGCCACCCCGAACCCGAGTCATATTTAGTCTGGGAGCTGAATAATGGATTACCACAGCAGGCGCAGAGATAAATCCCATTGTCCTTGCTGTCATAATACCGCCCGGTGAATGCGGGTTCAGTGCCCTTCTCGCGACAAACGCGGTACTGCTCAGCAGTTAACTGGGCACGCCATTCCTCGTCTGTTTTCGTGACCTTGCTCATGCTACCCTCCTCAACACCGAATAGCCGAATCGAACGATCAGATTGTAACGCTTCTGGTGTTGTTTTTGCTTATATACAGCCGTCGATTAATTTACAAACTATAAAACCAATATTCCTGATTACCAATACAAGGCTACAACTTGATCATAGAAAGTCAGTTCAAGGCAGCCTGGTGGCTGTCTAACCCACATCTGCAAACTGTCTGGCCAACATTGTTCAGACGCAAACCACACCTCAAACTGAAACGAGAACGCCTGGAACTGCCGGACGGCGATTTCATCGATATCGACTGGACTGCAGCGGCTGCTGGCCCATTGGTAGCTGTCTTCCATGGGCTTGAGGGCTCCAGTCAATCGATCTACGCAGCAGGATTACTACATTGCCTGCAATCCTGTGGTTACCAGGCTGTATTCATGCACTTCCGGGGTTGTAGCGGCGAATGCAATCGCTTGCCGCGCGGCTACCATGCAGGAGATACCGGCGATATCGATTATTTCATAGAGGTACTACGCAGCCGCTTTCCACACCGCCAGTTAGCGGCCGTGGGTTTTTCTCTGGGCGGTAATGCACTGCTCAAATGGCTGGGCGAAACAGGCAAAAACAATCCGCTCGCTTGTGCCGGCGCAGTCTCCGTACCCCTGGAACTGGATATCTGCGCCGAACGCATCGATACGGGTCTATCGCGCGTGTATCAACGCTATCTGCTACGCAAAATGCACCGCTCGGCACGACGCAAGCTCGGCAAAAACGGTTACCCACTCCATGCCACTACGCTTGCTGGTCTCGCCAGTATCCGCAGCTTCGATGACCATGTCACCGCCCCGCTCCACGGCTTCAGCGGCGTAGATGATTACTACCAGCGCTCCAGCTCGCGCGCTTATCTGCAACACATCCGTACGCCAACCCTGATCGTACATGCAAAAGACGATCCCTTCATGCGCCCCACGATGATCCCCGAAACTCATGAATTGGCCCCCGCGGTCACACTGGAAGTATCAGAACAAGGAGGACATGTGGGTTTTATTGCCGGTTGGGGACGCTACTGGCTAGAGGAGCGCATCAGCGGCTGGCTGCAAGAACAGTTAGAGTAAGCACACTGGAAAGATATGATTAAGCCCTTGCTATCACAAAGACGCCAACAGCAATCAGTACACTGCCCGCGGCAATACCAATTACTTGAGCTGCACTTGAATGGATAAGCACGCTGACTTGATCTGCCATATAGGCATAACCCAGCTTAACCCCGCCTACCGCTACGCTAGCGATGAGTATAATAATGCAGGCGTCAACATAGGTCATAACTGACAAATCAATGAACGCAGGAAAAAATCCAAAATAGAACAAGATTGCTTTTTGATCTCCTAAGGTAATAAAGAGCCCGGCCAGGAAACTGGACAACAAAGAAGATTCTATAAACTTCTCAGCCTCGATGGTTTTTAACTTCGATCTCCATAAGACCACACCCAGGCCGATAAGATATGCACCGCCAAGGTATTTTACGAGGATAAACAGGCCCCCCAAAGCATCAGCGAGTACCGCCAAACCAAAAATCGCCAGTAGTATGAAAATAACGTCGCCGACCACGATCCCTATGGTTGCGAAAGCACCATGAACAAATCCGCAAGCGGCAGACCTTGCCGATACAGTCAATACACTAACACTGGGGATAAACGCCAGAATGACCATAACACCGAACAATGCAGCAATAGTGCCTAATGTCATACTGATTTGCATAGGATTAACGCCGCAGTTCAAAGAATGCGAGGCATGAGCGACCATTTGTGAAACTGCATGTTAGGCATGGGAGTTCATTGATTTGTCGAAGACGTGCTGTTCTTTGGTGACCGCAAAGCCTAACCGCTCATAGAAGGCATAAGCATCACTGCGTGACGAACGAGTGCGAACCCTGAGTTTTTCGATACCGCAGCGCCCCACCCAAGCTTCGGCAGCCAACAACAGGGCCCGCCCAATACCACGGCCACGATACTGCTCAGAGACAACGAATCCACCTAGCTCTGCGAACGCATCTGACTCAAGCCGAAGAGCGAGAAACACGTGCAACCATCCGACAACAGCGCCATCGGGAAAACATGCCACCAGCACAAGGTGTTCACTGGACCGAAGAGTCACAGCCAAGCGGTCTGCGAGCCCTCGAGATGAGGATGGATAGCCAAGCTGTGTCGACAGTTCGGCTAATGCTGCCGCATCGTCTATAGATGCATATCGGATCTCAGTCTTTTCCATATTTCTATATGCCATTCGCCCTAAAGCCAGGTGATTAAGTTGAGGGCTGCTTGTATTTTTACGCAGTCCCTCTTGCACGTTTGGTGTCTACTTTATAGGGAGGGATGTTCACAGTTCCTTTTTGAACGCCTTGTTTCGGTTTGTTACTCTTAGGCGTAACTTAACCTATCAGAAAACTTAAGCGTTCATCAGCTTTTTTGGCTTCAATTTCAAGAATTTCCGCGCTTACCACATTTTCCGTGACAAACGGATCGTCGTTCACCCTGCTTTGAAGATCTGACAGCGAGGTATTGTGTGCCACAATGCCACCGCCTAGATTAGGCTGAAGACTACCCGCCAACAAAAATATACCGTCATCAAAACCGCGTTTAATCCATCCGTTGTGGCCTTCCATAAATTGGTCAGCCTGGCCTTTATTATCAGAAAATTTCAGAAGTACGATAAACACCGGATTTGTTCTCCTATCTATTTGGTTGGACGAAAAAAATGTGGCTATCTTTAGCTCGCGATGGCAGCCCTAACGCCATACTCATGGGCCAACCGGAGCGCAGCGTAATATACAAAACAAACAATATTTTTGACAGTCAATGTTGATTTGCATGGTTAGATCCTGCTTTCAACCTTTCTCTAACAACCCCTGTATCCATTCTTCAGGCGCAAACTCCTCGAACTGTGGTAGTGAGTCTGATATTTCGTACCAAGGTGCTTTTGATCCTATGAAAATATGGGCTCTTGGTTTTATTCCTGGATCTGTGTCAAGAGTTCCAGCTGGAATGATCACATTATTATCTTCTTTTTCAATTACCGGAACGCTTGATCCGCAATTGCTACAAAAACAACGATCATCCTGTTGCGGAGCCTTATAGGTTGTGACAAGGTCAACACCACAAATCCATTGGAATCCATCTGTGTCTGCATGTAGAAAGCTACCAAATGCACTCCCATGAACTTTCCTACACATGGAACAATGACAATTATTTATCATGTAGATACGACCATCTAATTGATACTTAACTTGCCCACAAAGGCACGATCCCAGGATCATAATTATTACTCCACAAACAACCTCACGTTCTCAGAAGGAGCGTCTCAGTGGCGACAGAGAACCCATGATATGCATATTACCATTTTGAATACGATGGTGAAAAACGATACACAGTGGGTATATTAATGTGATGAGTTATGGGTCTTGACGCCACAGTAGCTTGTTAGAGACCTTATTCTTTGAGGATTGTTAACCACTTTTTCCACTGCTGATTCAGCTTGACTAAATCATCATCAGGATTTTTTAAAGCCTTCAGGCTACGTTCCAAGCCCTCTATTTGCAGCTCAAGCATGTTCACAGCCCAATCCTGTTTGTCCTTATATGGTTTCTTTTTTAACGCCACGAGATAATCATGAACTTCAGCGTATAATTTTTTGTTCCTTTCTTCTGCTTCTTTGACAGTTTCACCATTCTTTAAAAGAATATCTTTTGCAAGACTCCAGTTTTGTTCTTCATATGGGATATCTATTTGTTCTTGAATTAATCGATCAACTATTTCCAGCTGCATCTTGGTTGGTTCATTTCCGCAACCCTGTACACCTAAACAAATAAATAGCAATAAAATACAATATTTCATTTTCTTAGCCCATGCCCTGTTATGGATTCTAGACGTTTGAGCCAAGGGCCCGGAAAAATGCGAAGCGCGTTTGGCAGTCCCGCCCGCGATAGCGGGCAAACTTGGCTGCCTTACTAGGCGTTGCCTTGCCCAAAGAGTGCTTCAGAACGTCGGTTTATTTCCTCAGGCGCGAGATCTTCTTTGTGTGTGGATAGAAACCAGATGTGTCCGAAAGGGTCTTGCAGCGTACCGCTACGGTCGCCATAAAACTGGTCCTGCACTGGCGTGACAGCCTTTGCACCCGCAGCAATGGCTTGGCCGAACAGAACATCCACGTCCTCCACATACACATAAAGTCCAACCGACGAGCCTCCCAGTACTTGTGGGTCGCTGGTTGGGCTTTCTTCACAGGCGTCCGCCAGCATGATACGGGAATCCCCGATGCTGATTTCGGCATGCCCAATCTTTCCTCCCGGCGCATCCAGACGAAACAATTCAGCCGCACCAAAGGCGCGTTTGTAAAAGTCGAGAGCCTCGGTCGCGCCTTTGATGATCAGATACGGGGTTACGTTGTGGTATCCATCGGGTATGGGTTTAACTGACATGTCACTACTCCTTTCCTAGTAAAATTTGCCAAATCGCCTAACGTATTGAGCTCATTGGCGCGCGATAATTCGCGCGCACAATGTAGCAACTTGTTGCGATGCGCGCATACATTAATTAATACATGACAAAAGAAGGATGTGTTGAATTCGAGCAGAACTACGCTTCGCTTGATACCATTTTTTCAACATATCGTCCAATCACTTATTTTGCTTTTTAATAATTATTTGGCCTTATGCGTCAGCCGCAACAGCTGCTATACGAACCCCTTTGGGTCTGGATAGTTTACTTCATGATTTAGTATTGTATGCGAATAATTCATTGATTTTATTAAAATTAACCAATTCCTGCCCCATTATCAAGCCATACATATTGGGACAATATCTTGTTGAGAAAATGTAAATTCCTTACACTGGGGTTTTCCTAGGAGGTATCATTGTGGGGTCTAACTCATACACCACATAACCAGAAACCTAAGTTACTCGATCAAATCAAGCTGGCCTGTCAGCGTCTGCATTACAACCCACGCACTGCATCCAGTTATGTCTACTGGTGCCGCCAATACGTTCTCTTTCACAAATAACGCCACCCCAGGGAGATGGGAAAAGTCGTGATTGAGGCATTCTTGAATTATTTGGTCACACAGCGACATTTGTCTGCCAGCCCCCAGTTACAGGCATTGAATGCTCTGTTTTTCTTGTATAAGCATGTTCTTGCAATTGAACCCGGCAGACTCGATAACCCCGCACGGGTCAAGCGCAAGCAATTTCTGCCAACCATGTTAAGCACCTATGAGGTGCGCGATATTCTGGCTAGAATGAAAGGCACCCCGAAGCTGATGGCCGAGCTTATTTATGGTATCGGCATGCGGGTGAATGAATGCACACAACTGCTTGCCAAAGATATTGATTTCGATCTAAAACCATCGCCATCCACCAGTGTGAAGACGGCAAAGACCGTCTGACGCTACTCCCTAAGAGACTTAGTGGCTCCCTTGCAGCAGTAATCGATTCTGCTGCAGGCTTACACAGCTAATGCGGACAGCACCAATGCATCTGCGGTCTCCAGAGCCCCTATCAGGGTGGATACTGGTATGCGAGCAGGAGTATTAAATAAACGAAATGATATTACCCTCGTACATAACGGGGCCTGTCGGAGTTTCCGGCGGCGGCGCATCCATTGGCTCCATGCTGATCGCCAGGCCCTTGGTCTTCTTAAGCATGCGCCACTCTTTTTTGCTGAGTTTAAATGTGGTTTCCTTGGCGTGTTGCAGCTCTCCCATAGGCATATATTTGCGGCCGGTTTCCATGACACACCACAGCGCTACACGCTGGTTCCTGGGAGTAACACCCTCATCCATCACCACTAATTTGAGTTCGCGTGTGGGCTGATAGGCTGTTGCCATGACCATGGGCTCACTCGACTGGCTTTCGAGTACCGCGACAAATGCCGCTGTGGCGACACCATCTTGCTGGCTTAGCGGGACGAGCTGGTAAACCAGTAACGCTGCCGCTAGCGCCATGCCCGCAAAAGCGCTGCCGCGCCACAACGCCAGGCTGCGCCAGAAACCTTGTGGTGTTTTATCTGTAACGGATCGAATATTTTCCCGTGGCCCGATCGCAGTCTGAATTTCCTGCCAGACGCGTTGTGGAGGCTGCACTTCTGGCAGGCGTTCTGCCAGCGGGCTGAGGCGGCGCTCCCAATCGTCAATCGCTTGCTGCAGATAACTGCGCTGATGCGCCAGTTGCCTGAAACGCCTGCGCGCATGTCCCTTCAGGCTGCCCACAACGTAGGCTGCGGCCAGTCGCTCATAGACCTCCGGGTTTTGATAGCGATCTAGTCGAGACATTCGCGTAACTGCTCCATACCCCTGCGGATCCAGGCTTTCACTGTACCCAGCGGGGTCGATAATAGGGTCGATAACTCATCATGTGTGTGTCCATAACAATAGGACATCACAATGCAACGCTTTTGTTCATCCCTGAGTTGGTCCAGGCAATTCATCACGGCCTGGTTCGCAGCGCCCAATTCTGTGGCGCTAAGGGGATCATTAATTTCTGATGCAAAAATATCATCGCTGTACTCATCCATAGTGCGGTCAGTTTGCACGCGTGTACTACGCAATAAGTCCAACGCCCGGTTGCGTACTATGCTGATCATCCAGGTCATGGCTTTACCACGGACGGGATCAAAGCTGGCGGCCTTGTCCCAGATCTTGACGAAACTGTCCTGCAATACATCTTCAGCCATCTCCTGCTGCCTGAGTAGCGCGAGACTTACCGCAAATAATCTGCCTGATACCTTGCGATACAACGTCTCGAGCGCCTTTTGGTCACCTTGCGCACAGGCAACCAGTAATTCGGCCAGAGGATCGGTAGAACTCATGATAAAATGTGCCTGTCCGTTGTTATTATCAGCATTGGATAATAACATACGACATCAAGCTACCAGCCCGTCCGGGGCCACAACACAAAGCAGGCAACCATCCTCAAACCAGCCTGTAATCATAGCTACGTGATAAATCCGTAACCAGATGCACACTTTTTGAGCACACCCCCATAAAAAAAGGGGCCCATGAGGACCCCTGATACATATAGCTATAGCCAGCTGTTTTAAGGGCTAGCCCTCATTGACAGCCTTCATGCTCAGGCGGATACGGCCCTGCTTGTCGACCTCGAGCACCTTGACCTTGACCTGATCACCCTCAGACAGCTTGTCACTGACATTGGCGACACGCTCGTCGGAGATTTGAGAGATGTGCACCAGGCCATCCTTGCCAGGCAGGATGGTAACAAAAGCACCGAAATCCATGATCTTGGCAACCCTGCCCTCATAAACCGAACCCACCTCAACATCAGCGGTGATCAATTCAATGCG
>CAMYKB010000017.1:37865-93285 GCA_947258875.1 uncultured Gammaproteobacteria bacterium
ATATCGATAGTGGCGCCGGTTTCCTCTGTCATGGCGCGGATGGTCGCACCACCCTTGCCGATCACATCACGGATTTTCTCCGGATTAATGCTCAGGGTAATGAAACGCGGTGCGTACTTGGACATCTCTTCACGTGGCGACGCAAGTGCCTCGTTCATTTTGCCGAGGATATGCAAACGCCCTTCTCGTGCCTGAGCCAGCGCCTTTTCCATGATATCGCGGGTGATCCCGTCGATCTTGATATCCATTTGCAGGGCAGTAATACCGGCATCGCTACCGGCGACCTTGAAGTCCATGTCACCCAGGTGATCTTCATCACCCATGATGTCGCTCAGGACTTCATACTTATCGCCTTCTTTAATCAGCCCCATGGCGATACCGGCGACCGGAGACTTGATCGGCACCCCAGCATCCATTAATGACAGGCTGGTACCACAGACCGAGGCCATCGAACTGGAACCGTTGGATTCAGTAATTTCCGACACCACACGCAGCACATAAGGGTAATCATCCGCATCCGGCATCACTGCCTGAATACCGCGTTTAGCCAGACGGCCATGACCAATTTCACGGCGCTTGGGCGAACCCACGAAGCCGGTCTCGCCGACACAATATGGCGGGAAATTGTAATGCAGCATGAAGGGTTCCTTACGCTCACCTTCAATGGCATCGATGATTTGTGCGTCACGTCCGGTGCCCAGGGTAGTCACCACCACTGCCTGGGTCTCGCCACGCGTAAACAAGGCACTACCATGCACACGTGGCAGAATACCGGTACGAATGCTTATCGGTCGTACGGTACTGGTATCACGGCCATCAATGCGTTTTTCGCCCGCCAGAATACGTCCACGCACGATACGCTTCTCGATCTTGCCGAAGATTTCTTTAACCTCTTCCGCAGCAGGCGCACCCTCTTCGTCAGTAGCCAGCGTTTCTACCGTCGCATTGCGCACATCGGAAACACGCTGTTGACGTTCCAGTTTATCGGCAATGGTATATGCGGCACCGAGATCATCTTCACAGACAGCGGCG
Organism: uncultured Gammaproteobacteria bacterium; assembly: GCA_947258875.1. Classification (GTDB taxonomy): domain Bacteria; phylum Pseudomonadota; class Gammaproteobacteria; order CAMYKB01; family CAMYKB01; genus CAMYKB01. The sequence continues at coordinate 38,898 of CAMYKB010000017.1, forward strand.
ACACGTGCGATCAGCGATTCATCTTGTTGCGGAGCTTGCCAATCCCATGAAGGTGTTCCGACTTCCGCCGCAAATTCCTTGATGGCATTGATGGCTGTCTGCATCTGCTCGTGCCCGAACATAACAGCGCCCAGCATAATTTCTTCTGAAAGCATCTTTGCTTCAGACTCAACCATCAGCACCGCGCCTTCGGTACCGGCGACAACTAGATCAAGATCCGAGGTCGCAAGCTCACTGGCAGTCGGGTTTAACAAGTACTGGCCATCGCGATAACCGACCCGCGCACAACCAATCGGCCCATTGAATGGCATACCGGAGATAGCCAGCGCAGCAGAAGCGCCCAGCATCGCCGGAATATCTGGGTCGATTTCATTATTGATGGACATCACGGTTGCGATCACCTGGACTTCATTGGTGAAACCCTTGGGAAACAACGGACGTACTGGACGGTCAATCAGGCGACTGGTCAGTGTTTCTTTTTCGCTGGGACGACCTTCACGCTTAAAAAAACCGCCGGGTATTTTACCGGCGGCATAGGTGCGTTCCTGATAGTTGACGGTTAGCGGGAAAAAATCTCGTCCTGCTTCTGCTTCTGTCCTGCCTACGGCAGTTACCAGTAATACGGTATCTGCCATATTGATGATCACGGCGCCGCTAGCCTGGCGGGCGATCTCGCTGGTTTCCAGCGTTACTTCATGTGCGCCAAACGTAAATGTCTTCTTGATAGCTGTCACTGCAAGTTCCTTGGTGAGGGGTTTTTATGATTTAGCGACGCAAGCCCAGAGAAGCAATCAGATCCTGGTAACGTTTCTGATCCTTAGCTTTCAGGTAATCGAGCAGCTTGCGGCGTGAATTGATCAGCTTGAGCAATCCATAGCGGGAATGATGATCATGCTTGTGATCATTAAAGTGCTGAGTGAGGTTCTGGATGCGCGTAGACAGTAACGCCACCTGCACTTCAGGCGAACCGGTATCATTTTTAGCTCGCTGATACTTGCCAACGACCTCACTTTTTTGACTTGCAGATAAAGACATTGCTATATAAGTCCCAATATTCCAAAGAGGCGGAATTTTACCATGTAAAACGCCACGAACAACCTTTAATTAAGCATATTTTACCGATTGGAAATCAATTGCTTAGGGGCGACCCGGCCATCATCCAGAATTCGCCCCATCCCGATGAAAGCCCGTTGATCGTCATATAGCCGCACCGGCCCCGAGGACGGAGCGCCGGGCACCATCACCGGATGCCCGGAACGCGCGTAATAAGTCAGGTCGTGGTTTAATTCCAAGGCCGGCCAATCGGCTAATGCGGTATCAATCGGGAGCAAACACTCCTCTAGCGCAGCCACGCCCTGTTCAGCGCGCTCCTCGAGGCTCTCCATGTTCCACAGATCAGGATTGACATAAGGCCCAACCCCGAGCCGGCGCAAGGCCGCTACGTGGGCGCCACAGCCCAGTTCTTCGCCAATATCCTCGACCAGAGTCCTGACATAGGTGCCCTTGGAACACCGGATATCCAACACCAGTTCATCTGCCCGCATCTCGACCAGTTCCAGCCGGTGAATGGTGAGCTTGCGGGGCTGGCGCTCCACTTCAATACCACTGCGGGCGAGTTCATATAAGCGCTTGCCCTTGTGTTTGAGCGCAGAATACATTGGCGGAACCTGTTCGATCTCGCCCCTGAATCCCGCCAGTACGGCCTCCACCCTTTCTCGCGTAAGCTCTGCCAGCGGACGTTCCTCGATAACCTGGCCTTCAGCATCGGCCGTATCGGTCTTGATACCCAGCCTGCAAGTGGTCAAATACTCTTTTTCCGCTTCCAGCAAGTAATTGGTCACCTTGGTCGCATAGCCGAAACACACCAGCAATAGGCCGGTTGCCAGCGGATCCAGGCTACCGGCATGCCCGGCTTTGCGGGCGTTGAACAGCCGCTTTACCTGCTGCAGCGCCTGGTTAGATGAATAGCCTGGCGGTTTGTCGAGCAATAAGATTCCGTCTACATTACGTCCGGATTTGCGATTACGTTTCATGGTGTACAAAAAATCTAGAGGTGGGCGGATTATTAGTCAGCACTGTCCGCAGAATCATCGGATGAGTGTGTATGTGCAGCCAGCCCCTCATCGATAAGCGTCGAGATACGCTCGCCTATCTTCTGGGTCTCGTCATAAACAAAGTGCAGCTCGGGAACAACACGCAGGCGCATACGCCGGCCCAACTCACGGCGCAAATATGCGGCAGCATGCTTCAAGCCAACGGTGCTGTCTGTGGCTTCGTCATCTGAACCCAAGACAGAGAAATAAATCTTGGCATGAGAAAAGTCGCGTGTCACTTCGACATCGACCACCGTCACCATGCCCACACGCGGGTCCTTGATGCCGCGAATCAGCTCCGGCAATTCACGGTGGATCTGTTCAGCGACCCTGACTGTTCTGGAATATTCTTTAGGCATGCGGCTGGACCATAAGATCAAGCGACAGGCTATTGTGTCTAATGCCTGCCAGTTGAAACTGAGCTTATAAACTACGCGCTACTTCGAAGCGCTCGAAGACCTCAATCTGATCGCCGGGTTTGACGTCGTTGTAGTTCTTGACTGCTATACCGCACTCGGTACCGGCACGCACATCATTGACGTCGTCTTTATGTCGACGCAACGATTCGAGTTCACCCTCGTAGATGACGACATTGTCGCGCAGTACACGAATGGGATTACCTCGGCGCACGACACCTTCAACCACCTGACAACCAGCAACCGCACCCATCTTGGAAGAACGGAAGACATCCTTGACCTCGGCCAGTCCGACAATCTCTTCGCGCATCTCCGGTGACAACAGGCCGCTCATCGCTTGCCTGACATCATCGATGGCCTCATAAATCACACTGTAGTATCGCAGTTCGACGCCGCCGTCTTCAACCGCACGACGAGCAGACGCATCGGCACGCACGTTAAACCCGATCACGGTTGCCTTGGAGGCTTCGGCAAGCGTGATATCCGATTCGTTTATCCCGCCTACACTGGAAGCGACGATCTTCACTTTGACTTCATCAGTAGAGAGTTTTTCCAGCGAGTCGCGCAGCGCCTCGGAACTACCCTGTACATCCGCTTTGATCAACAGATTGACTGTTGCTGCCTCACCTTCCTGCATCTGATTAAGCACGTTCTCGAGCTTGGCCGCCTGTTGACTGGCGAGCTTGCTTTCACGCAATTTAGCCTGGCGCACTTCAGCCACTTCGCGCGCCTTGCGTTCATTGGCAACCACCATCACATCATCACCTGCATTCGGAGCACCCGACAAACCGAGAATAACCACCGGAATGGAAGGACCGGCAGATTGCACCTCATTACCGCTTTCATCAAACATGGCGCGTACGCGGCCGAATTCCTGACCGGTTAGCAGCATGTCGCCCTTGTTCAGACAACCTCGCTGCACCAATACAGTAGCAACTGGGCCTCGTCCCTTGTCCAGGGTGGATTCGATCACTACACCGGTAGCAGCGCCCGCGTCTGGTGCCTTGAGTTCCATCACTTCCGCCTGTAACAACAAGGCATCCAGTAAGTCATCAACACCTTCACCGGTATGTGCTGACACGGGAATGAAAATGACATCACCGCCCCAGTCTTCAGGAATCACTTCGTGTGCAGCAAGATCATTTTTAACCCTGTCGATATCGGCATCAGGTTTATCGATCTTGTTAACGGCAACCACCATCGGCACACCTGCAGCCTTGGAATGCTGGATCGCTTCAATTGTTTGCGGCATAACGCCATCGTCAGCTGCTACCACCAGAATCACAATATCGGTTGCCTGTGCACCACGTGCACGCATCGCAGTAAACGCTGCATGGCCCGGTGTATCAAGGAAACTGATAACACCTTTGTCACTTTCGACATGATAAGCGCCAATATGCTGAGTAATGCCGCCAGCCTCACCTGCTGCAACCTTGGCACGGCGAATATAATCGAGCAGTGACGTCTTGCCATGATCGACGTGTCCCATGATGGTGACTACAGGCGGCCGCGGCCCAGCATCGCCCTCTTCAGCAGCCGGGACAACCAGTTCAGCCTCAATATCCTGTGCCTGCATGGGTTTGGCGCTGTGCCCCATTTCTTCGGCAACCAGTAGCGCAGTATCCTGGTCGAGCACCTGGTTGATGGTTGCCATAACACCCATCCCCATCATGATCTTGATGACTTCGGCAGCTTTCACTGCCATCTTCTGCGCCAGATCTGAAACACTGATGCTTTCCGGTACTTCTATCTCGCGCATCACCGGCGCAGTAGGTCGCTCGAAACCATGCTTGGTGGTTGCAGCAACCTTACCCGGCCTGGTCTTGGTTTTGGTCTTGCGGCGGCCACTCTTATTGGTGGCCACATGCAATTCCTTGCGACCATAGCGACGGTCTGCGATCTCGTCTTTACCGGGTTTTGCTTTCGATTTTTCTTTGCCTGGTTTTGCTGTCTTGGCGGGTGCAGGCTTGCTGGCCTCAGCTTCCAGCCGTACCTTTTCCGCGGCTTGTCGTTTGGCCTCTTCCTCAAGCTTGAGGCGTTCCGTCTCTTCCGCCTTGAGTCGTGCATCCTCTTCGGCCTTTTTATCTTCGACTTCCTTGGCCTTGCGTTCAGCTTCGTCACGCAGCTTGGCCTCTTCAGCCAGGCGGACCTCTTCCTCAGCCTGCAAGCGTTGCGCCTCTTCTTCAGCGACGACGCTACGCTTGATGTAAGTACGCTTCTTGCGCACTTCAACATTAACAGTCTTGGTGGTGCTGGTCCGTCCCTGCCCGCTGGCAACCTTCAGTTCGGAGGTGCGTTTACGCCGCAACGTGATCTTCTTACCATCGCCACCCTGCTTGCCATGGCTCTGACGCAAGTGATCGAGCAACTGCATCTTTTCCTGATCGCTCACCATATCGTCCGCCGCGGAGATAGACAGCCCAGCCTCTTCGAGTTGCTCAAGCAGCCGCTCGACTGGTGTGCCGACCACTTCCGCTAACTGCCTAACCGTTACGTCCGTCATCTACTATTACCTCCACCGTGAACTTAGCTGCTTTGTTGCTGCTCATCATTCTCAAACCAGGGTGCGCGCGCCGTCATAATCAGCACACCGGCACGTTCTTCATCCAATTCTTCGATCTCGAGTAACTCATCGACCGACTGCTCCGCCAGATCCTCCATGGTAACGATGCCACGACTGGCAAGCTCGTATGCGAGCTCCTTGTCCATACCTTCCATGTTTAACAAGTCATTTGCGGGTTCGACCTCGCCCAGTTTTTCTTCCTTGGCAATTGCCAGAGTCAACAACGCATCGCGGGCCCGGCCGCGTAACTCATCAACAATACCTTCATCAAATTCCTCAATCTCGAGCAATTCTTTGGGCGGTACATAAGCAATTTCATCAACACTGGAAAAACCTTCCTGCACCAGGATCACAGCAACTTCTTCGTCAACGTCCAGTTGCTCCATGAACATGTTGGTGAGTTCCTTGGATTCGGCCTCGCTCTTCTCTTCGGCCTGGCCTTCGGTCATCACATTCAGGTCCCAATCCGTCAACTGGCTTGCCAGTTTGATGTTCTGACCACCACGCCCTATCGCCTGTGAGAGTTTGTCTTCATCGACGGCGACATCCATGCTCTGTTTGTCCTCATCAACAACGATCGAGACTACATCAGCCGGTGACATGGCATTAATTACATATTGCGCGGGGTTATCGTCCCACAAGATGATATCGATGCGTTCACCCGCCAGTTCATTGGAAACCGACTGCACACGCGAACCGCGCATACCCACGCAGGCGCCCACCGGATCCAGGCGTGGATCATTTGAACGCACGGCGATCTTGGCACGCAAACCCGGATCACGCGCAGCTCCCAGGATATCGATCAAGCCCTGCCCAACCTCGGGCACCTCGAGCTTGAACAGATCAATAAGGAATTCCGGCGCAGTACGCGTCAGGAATAACTGGGGTCCACGTGTTTCTGAGCGCACTTCGCGCAGGTAGGCTCGCAGGCGATCACCCGGACGTACCGATTCACGCGGGATCATATCCTCACGCGGTATAAAACCCTCAGTATTATTGCCAAGATCAACAAACACGCCGGAACGTTCCACGCGTTTGACGATACCCATTACCAATTCACCAACACGGCCTTCGTAAGCTTCGACAATCTGCGCGCGTTCTGCCTCACGCACCTTCTGCACAATAACCTGTTTCGCTGTTTGTGCTGCAATACGACCAAAACTTACCGACTCAATCGGTTCTTCAATATAGTCGCCAACTTCCATCTCGGGATGATTGACATGGGCATAGCTGAGCAGAATCTGCCGCTCGGTCGATTCGAATTCCGGGTCCTCATCGTCCAGCACATGCCAGCGTCGAAAGGCGTCGTAATGACCGGTTTCACGATCAATCTGCACACGCACTTCAATGTCACCGCCATGCTTTTTACGCGTAGCAGTAGCTAGGGCGGCCTCTATTGCCTCGAAGATAACGTCCTTCTCGACACCCTTCTCGTTAGAGACCGCATCAACAACCAGTAAGATTTCTTTGTTATTCATATCGCACGACTCCCATCGCGCCCACAATATAATGGCTTCAAATCAAATTTCCGGCACCAAGCGTGCCCGCTCTATAACATCCAGTGGCACGGTATAACGTGCCTCGTCTTGCTCAATCACTACCTGGCCCTCTTCAAGGCCACGCAATATACCCTTGAAATTACGCCGCCCTTCCACCGGGAAGCGCGTCTTGATCTTCACCTGCTGTCCAGTGACACGCGTGAAATGCTCGGCCTTCATCAATGGTCGGTCCAGTCCCGGTGAAGATATCTCCAGCGCATAGGCCACCTTGATCGGATCTTCCACATCCAGCACACCGCTCAATTGATGGCTGACCTTGCTGCAATCATCAAGCGTGATGCCTTCCGGACTATCGATATACACTCTCAAAACCGCCTGTTGCTTGCCGGCATTGAACTCAAAACCCCAGAGTTCGTAGCCCAGCTGCGCAACCACCGGCTCCAGCAAAGGCGCGAGATGATAGGGGTCTTGTTGCATATTTCCACTTCACCAACAAAAAATGGGCACTAAGCCCATTCCTGAAACCCGCAACCCATGAACTCCACAAGCCTATGAGTTACAACACTTTTCCATAACCGCCAGAAACAAAAAAACCCCTATTGGGGCGTTTTTACGAGCTAATCTGACCTACTCCCAGATGACGATAGCTTACTGCAGCTACGCCCCGCCTCCAGGAACGCTCGAAAGTATAGTGAAAACAGGCGATTGCTTCAAGTTAATCAGTGTACCGTCAGATCGAATCCTTGAAATGGCAGGCGACCTCGACCCCCTTGAAAGCCGTCAATTCCGGTCGCTCCTGTTTACAGATTGCGTTGACGTGGGGGCAACGCTTGTGAAAAGCGCATCCATCCGGCGGGTTAAGCGGAGAGGGTAACTCACCAGATAGCGCAGCGCGTTGTGGGCGCTTGCCATGACGGATGCGGGGCGTACTCGCCAGCAACGCGCGCGTATACGGGTGCGCAGGTGTATCGAAGACCGATCGTGCCGGACCATGCTCGACGACACGCCCCAGATACATGACCAGTATTTCATCGGCCATATGTTGCACAACACCCAGGTCGTGCGAAATAAATACATAGGCAACATTGTAATCCTGTTGCAGATCGATCATGAGATTCAGTACCTGCGCCTGTATCGATACATCCAGCGCCGATACCGGTTCATCCGCCACTACCACTTTGGGTTCCAGTATCAGTGCGCGGGCTATGGCAATGCGCTGACGCTGCCCCCCGGAAAACATGTGTGGATAGCGGCGCGTAAACTCTGGGCGCAGCCCAACCTGATCCAGCCAATGCTGTACGCGTTCGCGGCGTTCGGATGCACCCAGCGTGGCATCTGCACGCAATGACTCTTCCAGCAAACTACCTACACGCATGCGTGGATTCAAGGATGCATAGGGATTCTGAAATATCATGCGCACCTGACGACGTAGCTGCGCCAGCGACGCCCCTGCCGCATGAGTGACATCGTGATCGTCAAGCAACAGTTGCCCTGATGTTGGCGTTTCGATGCGTGTGAGCTGTCGCGCCAGGGTGGATTTACCTGAACCTGATTCCCCTACCACCGCCAGCGTCTTACCGGGCTGCAGTGTGAACGACACATTACTCAGGGCTTCAACTGTGGATTTATGCGTCATACCACTCTTGACGCGGTAGTGGCGCGTTAGTGCCCTGGACTCAAGCAACGTCATAGCACCAGCTTTTCATCAGGGCCAAGCGGATGATGGCAATAGATCTTATGCTCTGCCTCTGCAACCAGTTGCGGAATCTGTTGCGCGCACAATGCTGTGGCACGTGGGCAGCGAGGGTGCAAACGGCAACCGCCTGGTAAATCATACAAACTGGGTACGATACCCGCGAGCGCGGGCAGACGCGCACCCGTTTGATCGCGCTCTGGCTGTGGGATGCTTTCCAGCAAGGCGGCCGAATACGGGTGACGTGGCGCCGACAATATATCATCAACGGCGCCCTGCTCCACCACTTCGCCGCAGTACATCACCGCAAGTTTTTCAACGGTCTCCGAAACAACCGCCAGGTCATGCGTAATCAGGATTAACGCCATACCACGCTCCCTGTTAAGCTCAAGCAACAAATCCAGTATCTGCGCCTGGATCGTCACATCAAGCGCTGTGGTCGGTTCATCGGCGATCAAGACGCGTGGGTTACAGGCAATCGCCATGGCGATATTAACCCGTTGATTCATGCCTCCAGACATTTGATGCGGAAACGCGTTAAGGCGGCTGGCGGGATCAGGGATACCCACGGCCTCCAGTATCTGGATCGCCTTTTCACGGCGCTGCCTGCGACTGCCGCCTTCATGGATACGCAAGGTCTCGCTGACCTGATAACCGACAGTAAAACAGGGATTCAGGCTCATCATCGGGTCCTGAAAAATCATCGCGATATCCTTGCCCAATACCCGCCGGCGCTGACCGGGTTTAAGGCGCAGCAAATCGAGTTCACCCATGCGCAATCGTTCCGCACTGACCACTGCCTGTGTCTCAAGCAGACCCATTACCGCCAGTGAGGTGACGCTCTTACCAGAACCTGATTCACCCACGATACCGAGCAGTTCGCCAGCTTGCAGACTGAAACTGACTTCATCAACAGCACGCACCAGGCCACGATCGGTGCGGAAATCCACGCTGAGTTTTTCTACTTCTAACAAACTCATCCGCGTTTCAGCCTCGGATCAAGAGCATCGCGCAAACCATCGCCCATCAGGTTGGTCGCAAGCACAACGACGAGTATCGCCAGTCCCGGCAGGGTCACGGTCCATGAAGCACGCTGAATAAATTCCCGTGATGCCGATAGTATTGTGCCCCACTCCGGTGTCGGCGGTTGCGCACCCAAACCCAGGAACCCCAGAGCTGCAATATCGAGAATAGCGCTGGAGAACGCCAGTGTTGCTTGCACAATCAAAGGTGCCGCCGCGTTTGGCAATACCGTTTTAAATAACAAACGTAATTGACCGGCGCCGTCAAGACGCGCAGCGGTTACATAATCGCGTGATAATTCCGAGACAATGGAGGCGCGCGTCAAGCGCGTGAAGTGTGGTAACAAGACTATTGCAACAGCTATTACTGCATTTGTAAGGCTCGCTCCCAGCACGGCAACAATCACGATGGCCAACAACAAAGATGGCAGGGCTAACAGGATATCCATAAAACGCATGATGGCTGTTTCCACGAAACCGCGCGCCATACCGGCCAGCGCACCGAACAACATACCGGTCGTTAATGCCAGACACACCACTACCGCCGCAATCGACATCGACAGACGTGCACCGTGAATCAAGCGGGATAACAAATCGCGTCCCAGATCATCAGTGCCCAACAAGAAACGCGAACTGCCTGCATCTGACCACAGCGGCGGCACCAGAAAGGCATCACTGAACTGCGCGGCAGGATCGTATGGCGCCAGCCAGGGCGCAAACACTGCTACAACTGTTATTAAACTGAAAACCACAAGACCGATGATCGCGCCTACATTACGCCTATAAGCTCGCCAAAATTCTGCGACCGGCCCCGGCATCGCATGGTCTGCGGTTTCTATAGTTTCGCCACTCATTGCTTACGAATCTTCGGATTTATCACTGAATATAAGAGGTCAACGACTGTATTCACCAGGATCACTACCGTCGCGACCAGGAGCACTCCTCCCTGCACAGCCGGATAGTCGCGCCGATAAATCGATTCCAGTAACCACTTCCCTATCCCCGGCCAGGAAAAGATGGTTTCTGTAAGGATTGCGCCCGTCATCAACACACTTACCTGCAGACCGATTACCGTAACCACTGGTATCAAGGCATTCCGTAGCGCATGTTGAAACACAACCAGAAAGGGATGCAGGCCCTTGGCACGAGCGGTGCGAATGTAATCCTCACCCAGAACCTCCAACATCGATGAACGCGTCATGCGCGCAATGACCGCCAGTGGAATGGTACCCAATACTATGGCGGGCAATATCAGGTGATGCACGGCATCCTTAAACGCGCCGGGTTCACCACTTAATAATGTATCAATAAGCATAAAGCCGGTAACCGGCTCCACATCGTATTCAAAACCCAGACGCCCGGCTACCGGGGTCCAACCCAGGTTTATCGAGAAGAACAGGATCAACAACAAACCCCACCAGAAAATCGGCATGGAATAACCGATCAGCGAGGTGCCCATCAGGCTGTAGTCAAACGGAGAATTGCGCTTAACGGCAGCGATCACACCAGCCGGTAAACCAAGACATATCGCCAGCATTATAGCGATGATAGCCAGTTCCAGGGTCGCGGGAAACAAACCCAGAAACTCGGTCAGGACCGGTGTATGAGTAACCACGGATATCCCGAGATCACCTCTCAACACATCACCAAGATAATTGAAATACTGCACCAGCATGGGCTGATCAAACCCGAATTGGGCGCGCAGCTCGGCATAGCGCTCGGGGCTCACACCACGCTCACCCGCCATAATCAATACCGGATCGCCGGGCGCCAGTCGAATCAAGGCAAAGGTCAGAAAGGTGACACCTAGAAAAGTAGGCACCAGTATGCCGAGCTTACTCAGCAGGTAGCGGAACATAAAAAGACCGGGATACTATTTATCTAAATGACACACCTGAAAAATAAATGCCGCCGAAGGGGTCGATCTTGAGCCCCTGAATCTCCTTGCGATACGGTTGATAACGTACCGAATGCGCAACTGTAAGCCATGGCGCATCATCTTTGAATATCGCTTGCGCCTGTTGATAAAGCCGAGCACGTTCAGCCTTGTCCTCGACCTGGCGTGCATCGGTAATGAGTTTGTCAAATTCCTCGTTGCACCAGAACGCACGGTTGTTACCGGAACGCGCCGATGCACAACTCAACAGCGGCGAAAAGAAATTATCCGGATCACCGTTATCTCCGGTCCAGCCCAGCAAAATAGTACCGTGTTCACCATCGCGCGATTTCTTTAGATAAGTACCCCACTCATACGAGATGACTTCCGCTTCGATACCCACTTTACTGAGGTCCTGTTGGATCATTTCAGCCATTTTGCGTGCATTCGGATTGTAGGGCCGCTGCACCGGCATGGCCCAGATATCGGTTTTAAATGTTTCGGCACCAGCCTCCTTTAACAGGGCGCGTGCCTTGTCAGGGTCATAGCCGTAATCAGAAATCTGCTCATTGTAAGACCAAATAGTAGGGGGAATAGGATTCCTGGCAATCTTGCCTGTACCTTGATAGACAGCATCCATGATGGCCTGACGATTGACTGCATGGTTCATCGCCTGGCGCACACGTTTATCATTGAAGGGTGGTTTGTTGAGATTGAATGCCCAGTAACCGATATTGAGGCCCGGTTGCTCATCAACCATAAGGTCCGCATCGTTACGCATAGCCTCTATATCGGCAGGCAGCGGATAAGCCATAACATGACATTCCCCCTTTTTTAAACGCGCAAAGCGTACCGAAGGATCGATTGTAATCGCGAACACCAACTTGTCTATTTTCTCACGGCCGCGCCAGTAATTGTCATGCGCCACATAACGGATAAATGCGTCCTTCTGATAACGTTGAAAAGCAAACGGGCCGCTACCAATGGGTTGCACATCGATCTTCTCCGGCGTGCCGGCCTTTAACAATTGGTCACCATACTCGTTGGACAGAATCGAGGCAAAATCCATAGCAAGATTGGCCAGGAAAGGCGCCTCACGGCGTACCAGCCTGAATTGCACGGTGTAATCATCGAGCTTGACAACATCCTCGAGGATAGCGCCCATATCCATGTCTACAAAATATTTATAAACACCGTTGGAAACCGGATGATATGGATGATCTTTCAGGCGCATGCGGTTAAAACTGAACAACACATCATCCGCATTGAAATCGCGTGTTGGGGCAAAAAACTTGGTAGTGTGAAATTTGACACCCTTACGGAGTTTAAAGGTATATACCTTACCGTCCTCACTGACTTGCCAGCTCTCGGCGAGTCCCGGCTCCACGTTGGTGGTACCGATAACAAATTCGACCAGGCGATTATAGATCTGGCGCGATGAAGCATCAAAGGTTGTGCCTGAGGTTGCGAGTTGAGGATTAAAACTCTCCGGACTTCCTTCAGAGCAGTACACCAGCGCCTGCCCAGACTCGGCACCGCCTTCTGCTACCGCTTGAGGCTCCGTATTGGGATCTTCGTTTGGCGAACAACCTGCAAGCCATACGAGACCTACAACAACCCCTAGATATCTAGCTCCCATCACTGACCTCACTTTTCTATCCGCTATATAGGAATTTGCTAATATAATCGTGCAGACCGCAGCAGCATGTCCTGCACTCAATATGCGCAATCTACCGTATCTCAAGTAAAGCGCAAGCCAGCGGCATAAAAAATCACATATCGACCGGGCGACAGAGACGGCGTGTAAGCTTACCCTGAATGCGGCAGCACGTTTCAACTCACTGGCTCGATGTACAACATACAATGCCAGCGCATCGCGACATTCATCATAATTTATGACCACGCCACATTAACCGCATACAACCCACACACGGAGCCCACAGCTACACCAGCCTCTACTACCGCAGCCATATATCTATTCCCGAGGACAGGCCCGAAACAACAGCAGTGATTCGGCGTGCTGGCGAAGTGCAAACTGAAAATGCCAGGCAATTCGTCACCCGGATTAACAGCCATGTCTTGATAGGAAAACCTGCGAAAATTTGAAACGACCCTGAGATATACCTGGAAATCACAGGGACTGGCGGGCGATCCACCCCACCCGAAACGGACAAAAAAGCCCGGGAAGAAATTCAACCCGGGCTTTCTGATGTCTGGTAGCGGGGGCAGGATTTGAACCTGCGACCTTCGGGTTATGAGCCCGACGAGCTGCCAGACTGCTCCACCCCGCATCAGGAGGCGCAGAGTGTACTGGCTCGTAGCGGCTATTTCAAGCCACTACGGACATTAAACTGAAATTGGTTTCGTGGGCCTATAAAGAAGCAATGCCTAGAAATTAATCGCCTTGATGCACAGTGACATAAGTCCACCTGGCAGGAAGAACAACACCAACATTAACAGACCATTGATACTGAGCACCAGATTCATATCCCACTGCTGTGAGATGGGCTGGTTAGTCAGCGGCTTATCAAAGTACATGAGCTTGATGACCCGCAGATAGTAGTACGCACCCACGACCGACATCAGCACCGCGTAGATAGCCAACCAGTACAGTTCTACCCTCACCACGGCGCTCAGCACTGAGAGTTTGGCGTAAAAGCCAACCGTCAACGGCACCCCTGCCATGGAAAACATCAGCAACAACATGAGGAAGGCAAACCAGGGGTGGCGCTCTCCCAGTCCTTTGAAATCATCCAGTTCCTCCGCCTCGAAATCCTTGTTTGCCAGTAACAAGATCATACCGAAGGCACCGGCTGCCGTTAGCGCATAGACAATTGCGTAGAACATGGATGCAGCATAACCTTGCGAGGTGCCTGCAAGTATGCCCAATAGCAGGAAACCAACATGCGAAATGGTCGAATATGCCAGCATTCGCTTGATATTGGTCTGGGCAATTGCGATAAAATTACCGACCGTCAGAGACAGCACCGCGAGAATAATCAACATCCCCTGCCAGTCGCCGTGTAGGTGTCCAAGACCCTCGACCAGCAAGCGCATCACGATCGCAAATGCGGCGATCTTGGGTGCAGTACCAACATACAGCGTGACACTAGTAGGTGCCCCCTGATAAACATCGGGCAACCACATGTGAAACGGTACAGCGCCAAGCTTGAAGGCTAAACCGACAATGACAAATGACAGGCCAAAAATCAGGGCAACATCATTATCCAGTTCACGGATTAGATAGTTGCTGACCTCGATAATATCCAGACTGCCTGACATACCGTAGAGAATCGACATGCCGTAGAGCAACATACCCGAAGCGATAGCACCCAGCACAAAATATTTCATTGCCGCTTCTGATGCGCGGGATGAATCACGATTAAAGGCTACCAGCGCGTATTGCGACAGCGACAGCAATTCCAGCCCAAGGTAAAGCGTCAGGAAACTGTAAGATGACACCATTACCATCATACCCAACACGCCGAACAGGCCCAGTACGTAGTACTCACCCTTGAATATGCCGCGCTCTTTCAGATAGCGCCGTGAATAGACAAAGCCGATAGCTGTCACGATAAAGATAAAAGATTTCAGCAGCGTCGCCATCTGGTCATTGATGACGCTGTCGCCAAAACTTAGACGGCTGCCTTCGTTGGCAAGATTCAGTGTCAGCAACAGACCGATCAGCAAGGTGAGCTGTGCCAGGTAGTAACTGACATTACGTTGCTCATCTTTCAGGAACAGGTCAGCAAGAAGCACCACACAAGCCATCGCCAGTACCGCTATCTCTGGCATCACCGGTATCAAATCGGGCATAGCAAAACTCATGCGATCCGTTCCTTAAAGCTTGGAGTGGCTAATCTGCTGCAACAGGTGCTCGGTACTGGCATGCATTACATCCAGTAGCGGCGCCGGCCACAGGCCCAGCAACAGTACCAATATCGCGAGTATTCCCAGGATCAGGAATTCGCGCTGATTGAGATCCTGCAACGCAGCAACACGATCATTGCCGACATCACCAAAAACCACACGCTTCACCATCCATAGCGAATATGCCGCACCCAGTATCAGGGTCAGCGCCGCGAGGAATGCAAACCAGAAATTGGCCTTGAAGCTGGCGAGTATTACCATGAACTCACCGACGAAACCGGATGTACCCGGCAAGCCGGAATTGGCCATTGCAAAAAACACGAATAAGGCAGCAAACACAGGCATGGTGTTGACCACACCGCCGTAATCAGCGATCTGGCGCGTGTGCATGCGGTCATACAATACGCCTACGCACAGGAATAAAGCACCCGAGATAAAGCCATGCGAGATCATTTGTACCACACCGCCCTCTATACCCAACGCCGCACCCTGCATACTATCGGTATTGGCAATAATGCGGAACACCAGGAACATACCCAGCGTGGCAAAACCCATATGCGCTATGGATGAATAGGCAATCAGCTTTTTCATGTCCTTCTGCACCATTGCGACAAATCCGATATACACTACCGCTGTCAATGACATGAAGATAATCAACCAGTCAAACGCCTGGCTTGCATCCGGTGTAATCGGCAGGCTGAATCGTAGGAAGCCATAACCGCCAATCTTCAACATGATGGCCGCCAGGATAACGGAACCACCCGTAGGTGCCTCCACATGCGCATCGGGTAACCAGGTGTGTACTGGCCACATCGGCACCTTGACAGCGAAACCGGTAAGAAAGGCCAGAAAGATCAGTTTCTGTTCGCCCAGGCTGAGCTTGAGGTCATGCAGTTCAAGGATGTTAAAGCTACCGCTCTTGGAGTACATATAGATGAGTGCAATCAGCATCAACACCGAACCCAGGAAAGTGTACAAGAAAAACTTGAACGTAGCATACACTCGCCGCTCACCACCCCAGACACCGATAATAAGAAACATCGGGATCAGCATACCCTCGAAGAAGATGTAAAACAGGATTGCATCCAGTGAGCAGAACACGCCTATCATCAGTCCTTCCAGGATCAGGAAGGCGGCCATATATTGCGAAACACGTTTCTGGATGACCTGCCAACCGGCAATGATTACCAGCACGGTGGTGATTGTTGTCAACAGGATCAAGGGCATCGAGAAACCATCGACACCCAGATGATAATTAATATTAAACGCGCTGATCCAGGGCGTCTGTTCGACGAACTGCATCAAGTATGTGCTGCGGTCAAAACCTGTGAATAACGGAATACTCAGCATGAAGGTTACAACCGCAACTCCCAGCGCAATACGGCGCGCTGCGGCAGCACCGCTGTCACCCGCGGCAAGCACCATCATCCCACCGACAATCGGTACCCATATGACCAGGCTCAGCAATGGCCAGTCAGCGAACATGTTGTAGTCCCTGTATCATTTTTATATCTATTGAGTAATCAGCCAAACAACATTTTCCTGACGAGCTGCGCCAGTAACAGCAACAAACCAATAATCATGGCGAAGGCATAGTGATATAGATAGCCTGTCTGTATATGACGCACCTTGCCGGCAATCCAGCCCACGGACTTTGCCGTGCCATTGATAAGCACATCATCGATAAAGAAGGCGTCACCGCCACGCCACAACATACTCCCCAGTGCACGCCCGCCACCGGCAAACACGGTCTCATTAAAGCTGTCGAAGCCGTATTTGTTATCAAGAATGCGGTGCAGCCAGCCGAACTTATCCACGAACCAGTCAGCAACCTGCGGACGCTGCATATATATAATGTATGCCGCGAGCACACCAAGCAGCGCGAGATACACTGGCGCAGCCTTAAATGCATGCGCAACGAAAGCCCAGATACCGTGATAATGCTGCGTCATATGCGCAATCGCTTCATGACCATGCGCCACGTGAATAGCATCCTTGAAGTAATCACCCACCACAACGGGGTCAATCGTGTAACCGGCAATCACCGAGGGAATCGCCAGCGCCACCAGCGGCAATGTCACCACCCAGGGTGATTCCTTGGGATCGCCACCGTGACCGTGGTCGTCATGCGCATGCTGGCGAAAACGTTCATCGGTATGGAACACCAGGAAGAACATGCGGAAGGTATAAAACGCGGTAACGAATACACCCAGCAACACCAGCCAGTAGGCCAGGGTTGAACCCGGTATATGAGAAAGATGGATGGCCTCGATGATGGAGTCTTTGGAGAAAAAACCTGACGTAAATGGAAAACCGATCAGCGCCAGCGAACCGACCAAGCTGGTCCAGTAGGTGATCGGCATGTACTTGCGCAAGCCACCCATGCGCCGCATATCCTGTTCGTGGTGCAGAGCGATAATCACCGAACCCGCAGCCAGGAACAGTAGCGCCTTGAAGAAGGCATGCGTCATCAGGTGGAAGATACTCGCCGCATAGGCCGACGCGCCCAGTGCCGCAGTCATATAACCGAGTTGTGACAATGTGGAATACGCTACCACGCGCTTGATGTCATTTTGCACGATGCCCACCAACCCCATGAAGAAGGCGGTCAATGCACCGATCACCATCACCACCGTCAGCGCTGTTTCGGACAATTCAAACAACGGCGACATACGCGCCACCATAAAGATACCGGCGGTCACCATGGTCGCTGCATGGATGAGCGCCGAGATCGGCGTCGGGCCTTCCATGGAATCCGGCAACCACACGTGCAACGGCATTTGCGCCGACTTACCCATCGCACCGATGAACAACAGGATACAGATGACACTCATCACTGCCCATTCCTTGCCGGGAATAACACTCATGGTTTCGTTGGTCAGGTCAGGCGCCTTGGCAAATACCTCGTAGTAATCCAGGCTGTTGGTATACATGAGGATAGCCGCGATGCCCAACAGGAAACCAAAGTCCCCTACCCGGTTCACCAGGAAGGCCTTGAGATTGGCGTAGATTGCACTCTCACGCTTGTACCAGAAACCAATCAGCAGATAAGACATCAGGCCAACAGCTTCCCAGCCGAAGAACAGTTGCAGGAAATTATTTGCCATCACCAGCATCAGCATGGAGAAGGTAAACAGCGAAATATAGCTGAAGAAGCGCTGATACCCCGGATCGTCACGCATATAACCCACGGTATAGATGTGCACCATCAACGACACAAAGGTCACCACCACCATCATCAATGCAGTGAGTTTGTCGATCAGGAAACCGACCTCAAAATGGATACCGTCGCTCACCATCCAGGTGTACACCGAGCCATTAAAGATTTCGCCACCATCGAGCGCGATATGCTTGAAGACAATCAGTGACAGCACAAAAGACACAGCCACGCCCGCTATGGTGACGGTGTGCGCTACAGTACGGCCGATGGCTTTGCCAAACAAACCAGCCAGGACAGCAGCAAGCAGGGGCGCAAGCACAATCGCGAGATATATGGTTTTCATCCCCTCACCCCTTCATCTCGTCCAGGTCCTGCACATTGATGGTACTGCGATTGCGGAACAACACTACCAGGATAGCCAGGCCGATAGCCGCCTCTGCTGCGGCGACTGTAAGGATAAAGAACACAAACACCTGACCCGCCAGATCACCCTGGTAATGCGAAAATGCGATGAAGTTTATATTGACGGCCAACAACATCAACTCAATACACATGAGCAGAATAATGACATTCTTCCGGTTCAGGAAGATGCCCGCAACACTGAGAGCAAACAATACTGCGCCAAGTATCAAAAAATAAGAAAGTGGAATCATCGTTGTCGTATTATTCTAAACATCTATGCTCGCTCGTTTAGTCTCGTTCTTCTGGTTTCATCTTTACCAAACGCACGCGATCATCGCGATCTACACTCACCTGCTGCGCCGGATTCTGGTACTTAGTGCGCGTCCGCCGCCGCAGTGTCAAGGCAATGGCCGCAACAATTGCCACCAACAGAATGACCGCGGCGATTTCAAATTGATAAACATAATCCGTGTACAACACTTCACCCAGGGCCTCGGTATTGCTGTATGTAGCCGGCGCAGGCTCGGGGGCGCCAGTATCAAATGCCCCGCTGACAATCACCAGCACCATCTCTGAGACCATAATCAGCGCCACCAGAGCACCTACCGGCAGATAACCGGCAAAACCTTCACGCAGCCTGGCAATATTAATATCCAGCATCATCACTACAAACAGGAACAGCACCATGACTGCACCGACATAAACAAGCACCAGCGCGATCGCCAGAAACTCTGCTTCAAGTAACATCCACAGCGCTGCGCAGGAGAAAAAAGTTAATACCAGGAACAGCGCAGCATGCACTGGATTACGCACAGTAATTACACGTAACGCCGACAATGTGGTCACCGCTGCAAACAAAAAAAATACTAACTGCTGAAAAGTCATAGTTTCGATCCGTTAGCGGGAATCATCTGTAAGCCGCGTCAGCTGCACGATCGGCAGCAATCTGGTCTTCGTGTTTATCACCAACCGCCAGTAGCTTGTCCTTGGTCATAATCTGATCACCGCGGTTTTCGAAATGATATTCAAATATCCGGGTCTCAACGATTGAGTCCACCGGACAGGCCTCCTCACAGAAACCGCAGAAAATGCACTTGAACAAATCGATATCGTAACGAGTGGTGCGACGGCTGCCGTCTTCACGCTGTTGTGATTCGATAGTGATTGCCAATGCCGGGCAAACGGCCTCACATAACTTGCAGGCGATACAGCGTTCTTCACCATTGGGATAGCGGCGTAGCGCATGCAAACCACGAAACCGTGGTGACTGTGGCGCCCTTTCATCCGGATACTGTACGGTGATCTTGCGTTCGAATAAGTTACGTCCGGTTAGCATCATGCCACGGAACAATTCCAGCAGCAGGAAGCTCTTGAAAAAATGCCGTAGCGCATTCATATTGCCAACCTCATGATAACCACGGTTTCCAGCCTAGCGCTATAGCCGCGGCTTCGGCGAATATCCATACCAGGGTTACCGGTATCAACACCTTCCAGCCAAGGCGCATGATCTGGTCATAGCGGTAACGCGGAAACGTGGCGCGAAACCATAAAAAATTAAACATGAAGAACGTGGTCTTGAGCAGGAACCAATGTATACCGTCACCAATAAGCCAGCCGATATAGGGCGTTTGTGCCCAGGACTGCGGGAAAATTGACAACCAGCCACCCATGAATAACAACGCCGTTAGGGCTGAGATAAGTATCATGTTGGCGTATTCGGCGAGGAAGAACACGGCAAATGCCATACCCGAATATTCCACATGGAAGCCGGCGACAATTTCCGATTCACCTTCCGCCACATCAAAGGGTGACCGGTTAGTCTCGGCGACACCGGAAATAATGTAGACCAGGAACAAGCCGATCAGCGGCCATACAAACCAGCCTGTGGTCCATGCGCCCTGTTGCGCACGCACGATGTCACCCAGGTTGAGACTGCCAGCCGCCATTAATACCCCCACCAGCGCGAAACCCATGGCAATCTCATAAGCAACAATTTGTGCCGCCGAACGCATGGCGCCCAACAGCGCATATTTTGAATTGGACGCCCAACCCGCGATGATGACGCCATACACGCCCATCGATGTCAGCGCCAGGATATAGAGCAGACCGGCATTGATATCGGCGAGCACCATACCGTCAGCGAAAGGCATGACCGCCCAGGCTGCCAGTGCCGGCGCAAGTGATAGCATCGGTGCTATGAAGAACAGCGTGCGGCTGGCATTGGTGGGTACAATAATTTCCTTGAACAGCAGCTTGACTGCATCAGCAATCGGTTGCAACCAACCATTCCGCATAGGTAAAATAGGCAACTGCCAGCATCAGTGGCAGCACAATCGCAACAATCAAGGCAAGATTGAGCGACAGGGTTTGCAGCCATTCCGGTAAGCCGTCCCAGAGTGTAGTGAACATTTCCAGCATCAGGAGACGACCTTCTGCAGCGATACAGGACCGAAACCAGCAGCCAGCTCACTGGTCTGACTTATACCTGCGGACATCCATACACAACCCTCTGGCACATCATCCGTTAGGGTCAAGGGCATGATAGACATATGACCCTGTTGCTTGACCAGCACAGCGCCTTCATTCGTCAAACCCAGGCGTACGGCATCTTGTGGGTTAACACAGGCGCCGATAAACTGTGCGTCCGTGGTGTTTTGCAAAGCTGATGCACGCCGCACCAGGTTGTCTACGG
Organism: uncultured Gammaproteobacteria bacterium; assembly: GCA_947258875.1. Lineage (GTDB taxonomy): Bacteria > Pseudomonadota > Gammaproteobacteria > CAMYKB01 > CAMYKB01 > CAMYKB01. The sequence goes on from CAMYKB010000017.1 coordinate 60,184, forward strand.
CATAGATCGGCACATCCGAAATACGCATCAAACCATCTGTAGCCTGCGGCATTTGCAAACCGCCATTGAGTGTTACGCTGTTATCAAACTCGATATCAGCGGGAAACTGTTGCTTTAACTCATCGCGTACATCTGTGGAAGACATATAATCAAAACCGGGCAGCTCCAACTGATTCCCCAACACCCGCAACAATTTCCAGCCCGGACGCGCCTCGCCCGGCAATTGCCCTGCCCCCTGAAAACTTTGCCAACCACCTTCAGCGTTGACATAGGTCCCCGACGTCTCAGCATAGGTCGCTATCGGCAGGATGGCATCGGCATAGCCTCTCATCGCTTCACTGGCAAACGGTGAAAATACCGCGACAAAATCCGCCTCATTCAAGGCTTGTTGTGCTGTAGCTGGATCATTGCAGTCCAACTCGGCCTCGACGCCATACATTATGTATGCCTTGCGTGGCTTGGAAAACAATGCGCTAGCATGTGCGCCGCAATTCTCAGCAACCTGCCCAGCGGGCAAACGGTGCGGGACGACCCCCGCCAGCCAGGCACCGGCACTATTACCTGCTTCGGGCAGATAACCAAAGACTGCCCCGGTGTGCATCGCTATCGATGAGCACAAGGCCCTGATCAATGCGAAATCCGTATGCTGCTGTGCAATTGCGCCTAACAGGATGGCCTTATTGCCAGCTTCGGCAAGTTCTGTGGCGATGGCGGATTCGTTTTCAGCCGGCGTCACTCCCTTGAGTAGCGTGGCAAGGCTTTCGGGCACCTCAACCGCAGCGTACGCGAATACAGCGCTGGCAATACCCGCCAACGATCTGATCATTTCCTGTGGGCCGTTGACACATTGGGTACTGAGTTCGAAAGGAGTTTCATAGCGGCGTGGATTCACCATCATGACACGGCCGCCCTTAAGTACGGCTTTGCGTAAGCGATGCGTCACAATAGGTTGCTCCTTGCTGATATTACAACCCGCCAACAGCACTGCATCCTGCTTATCCAGGTCTTCAATATTCATACCCAGCCAGGGAAATAATGGCGCGGCATCCTGATCACTGAAGTCAGACTGCCGCAGGCGATGATCAATATGGTTACTACCGAGCCCGCGCATCAGTTTTTGCGCCAGATACATTTCCTCAAGCGTAGTTGTGGGCGCGACCAGGGCGCCAAGATCCTGTGGTGCATGTTGCCGCAAGGATTTAGCGACAAAGTTCAGCGCAGTGTCCCAATCAGTTTGCTGCCAACTGCCGTTGCGCTTGATCATCGGTGCAGCGAGGCGGTCGTCGCTATAGAGAGCCTCGTAACTGAAACGGTCACGATTGGATATCCAGCTCTCATTAAGCGCTTCGTTATCTCTTGGCACCACACGCACCACGCGTCCGCGTAAGGTATGTATATATATGTTGGAGCCAATCGCATCATGGGGCGCCACAGAAGCATGCTGGATCATTTCCCAAGCGCGCGCCTCAAACCGGGACGGCTTGGCGGTGAGCGCACCCACCGGACACAAATCGATCACGTTGGCGGACAGCTCGCTGTCAACCGATTTCGCAATATAGGTGCCGATTTGCATATGTTCACCACGGCCTGTCGCACCCAGCTCGCGTATCCCGGCAATCTCTTCACCGAAACGCACACAACGCGTGCAATGGATACAGCGCGTCATCTCTGTAGAGATCAGTGGACCGATATCCTTATCCTTGACCACACGTTTGTTATCAGTGTAACGCGACACATCCTCACCATAGCCCATGGCGATGTCCTGCAACTCACATTCACCGCCTTGATCACAAATCGGACAATCCAGGGGATGGTTAATTAACAGGAATTCCATGGTGCCCTTCTGTGCTTCGAGGGCCAATTTAGAATGCGTGTAAACCTTCATGCCATCCATCACCGGCGTAGCGCATGCCGGCAAGGGTTTGGGCGCCTTTTCAACCTCGACCAGACACATACGGCAATTGGCCGCCACGGACAGTTTTTTGTGATAACAAAAGCGCGGCACCTTGATATCGGCCTGATCCGTCACCTCGATAAGCATCGCACCCTTGCGCGCCTGCAAGGATTTGCCGTTGACTTCAATTGTGACCAGATCGTCGCTCATATTGTATTTATTAACTCTTAAACCTGATTAGCAACAGAGATCACAGAATAAACATAACCCCGAGATTCCCGTTTACAAAGCAATTAAATATGTCTCTACATCTGATTCATTAAACATGCGCTTTTTGCGCTTAGCAATGGAAACCCTCAAGCTGCCACACCCGGGCCCATCTCGACCAGACTTCTGCCATGTTCGACGTAATATAAAAATTCATGACGATAATGCTTGACGAAACTCTGCACGGGCATTGCTGCAGCATCACCTAATGCACAAATAGTGCGTCCGGCGATCTTATTCGCCACATCATCCAGTTTATCTATGTCCTCGACACGCCCTTTGCCTTCGACGATGCGCGTCAACATGCGGTACAGCCAACCGGTTCCTTCACGGCAGGGAGTACATTGTCCGCAGGATTCGGAATAATAAAACTGAGAAATACGCTGCAGCACCTTGACCATATCCGTGCTGTCATCCATGACGATGACAGCACCTGACCCGAGCATGGAACCTGCCTTGCTGATCGAATCGTAATCCATATTGGCCTGCATCATGATGTCGCCCGGCAATACTGGCACCGACGAACCACCCGGGATCACGGCCTTGAGTTGATGTCCGTCGCGCATGCCGCCAGCCATCTGCAGCAAATCGGCAAATGACGTACCCATTGGTATTTCAAAATTACCCGGCTTTTGCACGTGCCCCGACACTGAAAAACATTTCACGCCGCCACTGTTGGGAATGCCAAGCCCTGCGAACCATTCACCACCGTTGCGCATAATAGCCGGCACCGACGCCAAAGACTCCGTGTTATTAATTGTAGTCGGGCGCCCATAGAGACCAAAACCTGCCGGAAACGGTGGCTTGAATCGTGGCTGACCTTTCTTACCTTCGAGCGACTCGAGCAATGCCGTTTCTTCTCCGCAGATGTAGGCGCCCGCGCCCAGGGTGCCATACAGATCGAAATCGATCCCGCTACCCTGAATATCCTTACCCAAATAACCGGCTTCATAAGCCTCCTGCAACGCCTGCATGAAACGTTGATATGGCTCATCCATGAATTCGCCACGCATATAGTTGTACCCAACAGTGGCACCGATGGCATAACCTGCTATCACCATACCTTCCACCAGCGCGTGAGGATTGAAACGCAGGATGTCACGATCTTTACAGGTGCCGGGCTCGGATTCATCAGAATTACACACAATATACTTTTGGCCCGGCGCCTGACGTGGCATAAAACTCCACTTCAACCCGGTCGGGAACCCTGCACCGCCCCGGCCGCGCAAATTTGATTTTTTTACTTCCTCAATAACGTCTTCAGGCGAAGTATTTTCCTTGAGTATTTTTTTCCAGGCCTCATAACCCCCGGTTTTGAGATAATTCTCAAAGCTCCATGGCTCAGCGTACTGCAGGGTTTGAAAACAGACTTCGTTAGCCATGCATTTATTCCAGTTTATCCAGAATCTCGTCGACCCTTTCAGGCGTGAGATGTTCATGGTAGACGTGATTTACCTGCATCATCGGCGCACCACAGCAAGCGGCAAGACATTCTTCCTCACGCTTAAGATAAAACCTGCCGTCGGCTGTGCTCTCACCAAGTTTGATGCCCAGCTTGTTCTCGATGTGTGCCAGGATTTCTTCAGAACCGCACAACATACATGAGATATTGGTGCACACTGCAATCGTGTGCTTGCCGACAGGTTTGGTTTCATACATCGAATAGAACGACGCCACTTCATAGACAGCGATCTCTGGCATGTCGAGGTAGTCGGCAACCGCATCCATCATCTCCTTTGCCAGGTAACCCTCCTCATGCTGCACAGCACTGAGCGCCGCCAGCACTGCAGATTGCTTCTGGTCTTGCGGATAACGTGTTAACCAGCCGTCGATTTCTTCGCGCACATGCGCCGACAACCGTTCAGACCTGGGTGTGGGAACATGTTGCGCCATCAGCGATCCACATCCCCAAAGACAATATCCTGGGTTCCTATAATCGCCACCACATCAGCCAGCATGTGTCCGCACGCCATCTCATTCATTGCAGACAAATGCGCGAACCCGGGGGCACGAATTTTCAGGCGGTACGGTTTGTTGGCGCCATCAGAAATGATATAAGTCCCGAACTCACCTTTCGGGTGTTCAATTCCCGCATAGGCTTCACCTTCCGGCAGGCAGTATCCTTCCGTGAATAATTTGAAGTGATGTATCAACGATTCCATGTCGGCCTTCATTTCTTCACGTTTTGGTGGCGTGACTTTATGATTATCCAGCATCACTGGACCGGGGTTGTCACGCAACCACTTGATGCATTGTTTAATAATTTCGTTCGATTGCCGCATCTCCTCAATGCGCACCAGATAACGATCATAGGAATCACCAGTGACACCGACCGGAATATCAAAATCCATCCTGTCATAGACTTCATAGGGTTGTTTCTTGCGCAGATCCCACTCCACGCCCGAACCCCTCAGCATCGGCCCGCTAAAACCCAGTTGCATTGCCCGCTCAGGAGTCACCACACCAATACTGACTGTGCGCTGTTTCCATATGCGATTATCCGTCAACAGTGTTTCATATTGATCGACACATCCGGGAAAACGTCGGCTAAAGTCCTCGAGAAAATCGAGCATCGAACCCTGGCGAATTTCATTCAAGCGATCCACGTCTTTCTGACCGCGCCAGCGTGATGTCTCATATTGTGGCATCGTGTCGGGCAGATCGCGATGCACACCCCCCGGACGGTAATAGGTTGCGTGCAAACGCGCGCCGGAGACCGCTTCATAGCAATCCATCAAATCCTCACGCTCACGGAAGGCGTAGAGGAACACGGTCATCGCACCGATATCGATCGCGTGCGCACCCAGCCATAACAAATGATTCAGTATCCGAGTAATCTCATCGAACATCACCCGAATATATTGCGCCCGAACCGGGGCTTCGATACCCAGCAACTTCTCAATCGCCAACACATAACCATGTTCATTACACATCATGGAGACATAGTCGAGGCGATCCATATAGCCGATGCTCTGGCTGTAAGGTTTGCTTTCAGCCAGCTTTTCGGTGCCGCGATGTAATAAGCCGATATGCGGGTCGGCGCGCTGGATCACCTCGCCGTCCATTTCCAACACCATGCGCAATACCCCGTGCGCGGCGGGATGCTGCGGCCCAAAATTCAAAGTGTAGTTGCGAATTTCAGGCATCGCTCGCCTCACTCTCCACAGTATCATCGATATAACGATGATCGTGACGTATGGTTTTCGGTACCAATACACGCGGTTCGATCGTCACCGGCTGATAGATCACACGCCCTTGTTCAGGGTCATAGCGCATTTCCACATGCCCTACCAGTGGAAAATCCTTGCGGAAGGGATGCCCGATAAAGCCGTAATCTGTAAGTATGCGACGCAGATCAGGATGACCCTTGAAAATTATCCCGAAGAGATCAAAGGCTTCGCGCTCATACCAGTTAGCAGAAGACCAAATACCCACCACTGAATCAAGCAACGGCAGATCATCATCCTCACAGAAAATCTTGACACGTAAACGCTGATTCCTGGTAATGGATAACAAGTGATAAACTACGGCAAAACGCAGGCCAGTATGCGTACCCACAACCGGTGCATCAGCAAAACGGAAACGTCCGGAAGTGGACTCCTGCACACCACGACTAAAACCCTCTGCGGTGGCCTCATCAGCATTCCACTCGGTTACCCCATACGCCTGATAATCAACACCCGCAAGATCCACCAGCATTTCAAATTTGAACCCATCTTCATCACGCAGTGCTGTACAGGTTTCCAGCAAGTGAGCTGCATCAAGGGTTATGGTGACCTCACCCCGAGCAACAACACAGTTACTCAATGCATTGCCAAAACGATGTTCCAGGCTATCAGCCAGTGTTTGCAGACGATCATTCATGAATACTAACGGGATTCATTGACAATATATTTGTACTAGCGTGCGATAGTGTTGGTGCGTTTAATTTTGTTCTGTAATTGTATGATGCCATAAAGCAATGCCTCCGCCGTCGGTGGACAGCCGGGCACGTAGACATCTACCGGAACGATACGGTCACAACCACGTACAACGGCATAGGAATAATGATAGTAGCCTCCCCCGTTAGCGCAGGAGCCCATGGAAATTACCCAGCGTGGCTCAGCCATCTGATCGTAGACGCGCCGCAAGGCGGGCGCCATTTTGTTGCATAGAGTTCCGGCGACGATCATCACGTCGGATTGGCGCGGACTAGGCCTGAACAGGACACCGAAACGGTCAAAATCATAACGCGAAGCGCCGGCATGCATCATTTCCACTGCGCAACACGCCAGGCCAAAGGTTACCGGCCACATCGAGCCGGTGCGCGCCCAGTTAACCAGCTTATCAACCGAGGTGGTGACTATACCCTCTTCTAGATGCCCCTCTATTCCCATTCGAGGGCCCCTTTCTTCCACTCATAGATAAAACCAACAATAAGGATGCCCAGAAAAATCACCATTGCGGTAATACCGAACAAGCCGATCTTGTCCAGCACAATAGCCCAGGGGAAAAGGAATGCGATTTCCAGGTCAAAGATAATAAATAGAATGGCAACGAGGTAATAACGCACATCAAATTTCATGCGCGCATCTTCGAATGCTTCAAAGCCACATTCATACGGCGCACCTTTAGCCTTGTCCGGGCGATGCGGCCCAATCATTGCACCCATAGCCATGGCAACCACAGCAATGGTAAGGCCGATAGCCATAAATATCAGGATTGGTAGATACTGCTCGAGCATTGCTTTCTTGTTTCCTCCCACCGCAAACTGAAAGTTTCAAGCTACGACTTAATGCACCACAACAACACACAGTCCCCAGCCGCACATATGCAGAAGCCAGGTCGTACACACACTTGCAGTGCTAAGCGGCATTCATCTTGACCTGATCGCGCTGGATTACTTTGATCCCAGTCATGATGTGCCGTATTTAAATTATATTGGTGCCGATGGCCGGAGTCGAACCGGCACGGCTTGCGCCACCACCCCCTCAAGATGGCGTGTCTACCAATTCCACCACATCGGCATATGTATTGCTAATGGGACGATATTATCAGGCCATCAGCGGGGTTTATATATTTATCCTCGCTGCGGCATCTATCGCCTTTTGAAAACCCTGCAAATATTATTGTTGTGGTATATCCGCAGGTTGGGACACTGGTTCGCTGTCTTCAGTCGCAGACTGATCAGCAGATGTCGCACCAGGATCGGAAACAGCCTCCACCGGAATATCAGCGGGTGCCGACGTTTCCTCCAGCACCGGTTGCACAGGCGCGGATTCGGGAGCAACCTGCTCAACCACGCTTTGCGCAGTAGGCTGATTACGTGCGATATAAGCCAGTAGCAAGCTGTTAATAAAAAACAGTGCAGCTAGAATTGCGGTTGCTCTTGTCAGGAATGAAGCCGAGCCGCGTGAACCGAACACTGTAGATGACGCGCCACTGCCAAAGGCTGCCCCGGCATCGGCACCCTTGCCGTGCTGGATCAGTACCAGACCGATAACACCAATCGCCAGCAACACATCCACTGCCATTAGTATGCTGTATAAACCCATATGATCAACCCGCCTTACAAATGGCTAGAAAGTCCTCGGCCTGTAGAGAGGCGCCACCAATCAGACCGCCGTCGATATCCGGTTTGGCGAACAGTTCGGCTGCATTATTACCCTTCACGCTGCCGCCATAGAGTATCTGCAGCTTGTCTGCGACAGACGCATCCTGCGCGGCTATTCGTTGACGGATAAATGCGTGTACGTCTTGCGCCTGTTGCGGGCTTGCCGTCATACCCGTACCAATCGCCCACACCGGCTCATAGGCAATCACACAGTCAGTCAGCGCTGCCACGCCTTCCAGCGCGATCACCGCATCCAGCTGACGCGCAACAACCTGTTCAGTAACCGCTTTTTCACGCTCTTCGAGAGACTCACCCACACACAGGATCGGCTTCATACCTGCGCGGCGTGTGGCCGCGAACTTACGGGCAGTGAATTCATCGCTTTCACCATAAATACTGCGGCGCTCGGAATGCCCAACAATGACGTACTTACAACCGAATTCATTCAGCATTGGCGCCGAGACCTCACCGGTATAAGCCCCGGAATCCTCATCACACACATCCTGAGCACCCCAGACAACAGGGGAATTTTTCAACATGGTCTGCACTGTTGGCAAATAGACATAGGGTGGACATACCGCAACTTCGGCATTATCGACCTCGCCAATACCTGCGAGCACAGCCTTTAACAGGCCATCGATACTTGCAAGTGAACCGTTGAGTTTCCAGTTACCCGCAACCAGAGTTTGCCGCATACTGTCTTCCTCTCAGAAATCCGCAAAGCGCGCAAGCATAGCCGTCGCAGGGAGATAAATCAATTTCTACCTGGACTGCCCGGGCACCGCGTTTTGCTGCTGCCACCCGCAAGCTGAAGAAACCTCACTAACCGTTGCTGCGAGCTGCTCCGCCAGACGCTGCACCTGGCTATCGTTGCGGCCTTCAACCATCACCCGGATGAGGGGCTCAGTACCGGATGCGCGCAGCAATACCCTGCCCTGGTCTGCCAGATCCAGTTCAGCATCCGCAACGGCCTGCTTGATCCTAGAATCGGCAAGATCAACTTCACCCGCAAGCGGCACATTCACAAGCACCTGTGGATATTTAGACATTCCGGCACGGGCTTCAGCCAACCCTATGCCACGGCGCACCAGCTCATTCAATACCTGCAAGGCGGCAACGATGGCATCGCCGGTGGTGGTGCGATCCAGGCAGATGATATGTCCCGATGATTCACCTCCCAGCGCCCAACCCTTGCTCTGCATCATTTCCAGCACATATCGGTCACCCACTTTGGCGCGATCGAAAGGTATGCCTAACTCTGCGAGGGCGTGTTCCATTCCCAGATTAGTCATGAGTGTACCGGCCACTCCGCCATCCAGCCTGCCTTCCAGCTGTTGTGCGTGGGCGATGATGAACAATAACTCATCGCCATCGACCACTTCGCCGTGTTCGTCAACCATGATAAGACGGTCGCCGTCACCATCAATAGCGATACCCACATGGGCCTGGTGTTCGCGCACTGACTGCTGCAAGGCCTGCGGTGCCACAGCACCACAGCCATCATTGATATTCAGGCCATTGGGCTCGGTGCCGATACGCACGACCTCGGCACCCAACTCTTCAAATACACTGGGGGCGACGTGGTAGGTCGCACCATGGGCGCAATCCACCACCAGCTTGATACCCTTGAGCACACTGGCAGTGGGAATGGTGCTCTTGCAAAATTCGATATACCGTCCGGCAGCATCAGGCACGCGCTCCGCCTTGCCAAGTTCTGCAGCACCCACAGTTTCCATCGGTTTGTCGAGTTGTGCTTCGATCGCCAGCTCCACTTCATCGGGCAGTTTAAGCCCCTCGCTGGAGAAAAATTTGAGTCCGTTGTCGTAATACGGATTGTGCGAGGCACTAATGACAATACCCGCGTCAGCGCGCAGGGTGCGCGTCAGATAGGCAATCCCGGGCGTGGGCATGGGTCCCAGGAGTGAAATATTCACACCAGCAGCGGACAAACCGGCTTCCAGAGCAGATTCCAGCATATACCCGGAAATCCGTGTGTCCTTGCCAATAAGCACCTTTTTACGACCGTTGCGAGCCATTACACGGCCCACCGCCCAGCCCAACCTGAGTACGAAATCCGGCGTCATAGGAGCATCACCCACGCGTCCGCGGATGCCGTCGGTACCAAAATATTTTCTACTCATAGTGCTACCACCTGCATGTTCCCTTTAATTATGAACGGTTATTTCATCCATGATCTGTGGTTCAAGGCGATTTGGATAACTATTTTACTGCAATCATTGCCACTAAAGCGTGACTTTATACCCGGTATACCCGGGTAGCGACGCGAATAATACTTATTTCGCTGCCATCACCGCCTTAACAACCTCGAGTGCTTCGACCGTTGGTCGAACATCGTGCACCCTGAGTAATGCCGCTCCTTTGCTGGCAGCCATGACTGCAGCCGCCAGACTACCATAGAGACGCCTTTCAACCGGCACATCCAGAATCGCGCCTAGCATCGACTTGCGCGAGATACCGACTAACAGCGGGCAACCAAGACTGTGCAGGTCATCGAGATGACGCAGCAAGCTGAGGTTGTGCTGCAAGCCCTTGCCAAAACCAAAGCCGGGATCGACAACAATCCGCTCACGATCTATACCTACCGCCTCACAGGCTGCAATACGTTGCCCGAGGAATGCCATGACATCCGCCGTGACATCCTCATAATCTGGCGCTATCTGCATGCTGCGCGGCTCACCCTGCATGTGCATCAGACACACGGGCACCCTTAGCTCAGCTGCAACTGCAAGCGCGCCATCGTTGCGCAACGCATTCACATCGTTGATAAATGTGGCGCCCGCAGCGACAGCAGCACGCATCACTTCAGGCTTGCTGGTATCGACAGAAATTGGCAACGGTATCTCGGATGCTACGATCTCAATAAGCGGGACCACCCGCTCGAGTTCTTCATCCGCTGACACTGGCTGCGCGCCGGGACGTGTCGATTCGCCACCGATATCGATCATATCAGCGCCCTCCTCATACATCTTGCGGGCATGCGCGACTGCTTGCTCACGGCCAACAAAAAGACCCCCGTCCGAAAAGGAATCGGGGGTCACATTGAGAATACCCATCACCTGGGGCCGATCTAACGCCAGCGGCTGACCGGCATTGTCATTCTGCGGGTTCATAGTTGATCAAGTCATCGATCAAATCACTGCTGGCCAGGGTGACCTACGCTGATCTGTATAGTCAGGTGGCGCCAGGTAACCCAGACTCAATCAGCCATTAGTGCAAGCTGGCAGGATCACCAATGGAACCATCCCGCGGTTTCTCCTTATCGTCCTGCAGTTTGCTTGCTGCGCCCCCGCTATCACTGGGACCACTGTCGTTCCAGCCACTCGGAGGACTTGGCACCTTACCTTGCATGATCTCGTCGATCTGATTGGCATCAATAGTCTCATACTTGATAAGTGCCTCAGCCATCAGGTGCAACTTATCCATATTGTCTTTGAGAATCTGTTCCGCTTGCGCGTAGTTGGAGTCGATAAAACGCCGCACTTCTTCATCAATGGCATGCGCGGTTTCATCCGACAGGGTTTTATGTTGCGTGACTGAGTGGCCAAGAAATACCTCGCCATCTTCTTCACTATAGGCCAGTGGCCCCATCTTGTCAGACAGCCCCCACTTGGTCACCATGTTGCGGGCAATCTGGGTAGCGCGCTCGATATCATTCGATGCTCCCGTTGTTACCTCATTCGCACCAAAGATCAGCTCTTCTGCGATGCGCCCGCCAAACAGGCTGGATATCTGGCTTTCCAGGCGCTGTTTGCTAAGGCTGTAACGATCCTCTTCAGGAAGAAACATGGTCACGCCCAGGGCACGGCCACGCGGGATAATACTGACCTTATAGACAGGATCATGGTCAGGCACCAGACGACCGACGATCGCGTGCCCCGCTTCGTGATACGCCGTCTGTTTCTTTTCGTCCTCGCTCATCACCATGGATTTGCGCTCGGCACCCATGATGATCTTGTCCTTGGCACGCTCGAACTCTTCCATGTCGACCGTACGCTTGTTGGCGCGCGCCGCAAACAGCGCGGCTTCGTTAACAAGGTTTGCAAGATCCGCTCCCGAGAAACCGGGGGTACCGCGCGCGATAAGATCCGCATGCACGTTCTCGCCTAACGGCACCTTACGCATATGCACCTTGAGTATTTGTTCACGGCCACGCACATCAGGCAAGGGAACCACCACCTGCCTGTCGAAGCGGCCAGGACGCAACAGTGCAGGATCAAGCACATCGGGACGGTTAGTTGCTGCAATGACGATAACACCTTCGTTACCTTCAAAGCCGTCCATCTCTACCAGCAACTGGTTGAGGGTCTGTTCGCGCTCATCATGGCCACCACCCAGACCTGCGCCGCGATGACGGCCTACGGCATCGATCTCGTCAATAAAGATAATACAGGGCGCGTGCTTCTTGGCTTGCGCAAACATATCGCGCACACGTGAAGCGCCAACGCCGACAAACATTTCCACGAAGTCCGAACCCGAGATAGTAAAAAATGGGACCTTGGCTTCGCCGGCAATCGCCTTGGCCAGCAAGGTCTTGCCGGTACCGGGTGAACCCACCATCAATACGCCGCGAGGGATTTTGCCGCCGAGACGCTGAAACTTGCCGGGGTCACGCAGGAATTCAACCAGCTCACCCACCTCATCCTTGGCTTCCTCTACGCCAGCCACATCAGAAAAATTTACCTTGATCTGGTCTTCACTCATCATGCGCGCGCGGCTTTTGCCGAACGACATGGCGCCACGGCCGCCGCTGCCACCGCCCTGCATCTGGCGCATGAAGAACACAAACAGACCCACCAACAGGATAACCGGAAGTAGATTGATCAGAATATCAACCAGTATCGAACGCTGCTTGGCGGGGCCGGTCTTGATTTCGACATTATTCTTTAACAGAATATCGACAAGTTTTGGATCGCGCGGGCTGTAGACAACAAAAGATGTCCCCCCACTGCGGGTACCCTTGATAGTGCGATTATCTGCATCGATATACACACTTTCAATAACATCGCTCTCAACCTGCTGCATAAACTGGGAATAGCTGAGTTGCTCAGGAGCGGCTGTCCGAGGCGTAAAATTATTAAAGACAGTCATCAGTACAACAGCGATGACCGCCCATAAAATCAGGTTTTTAACCATATCGTTCAAAACTAGTTATCCCATGCTAAATGAAGATCCAATACGCCTTTAGACCTTACTATAGTTTATAGTTCGTGGCCACCAGATACACCTCACGGCTGCGTGGCCGTGAGGCCTTAGGCTTGCGTATCACCACCTTGCCAAAACTGCTGCGCGCATCCCGCACCAGATCATCAAAGCCCTCCCCCTGGAATGCCTTGATAACCAGGCCACCACCTGCTTTAAGTGTATTCCGCGCCATGTCCAGCGCCAGTTCAGCCAGATACATCGCCCGTGGTAAATCAACGGAGTCAGTACCTGTTATATTGGGGGCCATATCCGACATTACAAGGTCTGCCCCGGTGTCACCCAGCAAACCCAGCAACTCATCAAAAACGGCCTGTTCACGAAAGTCGCCCTGCACAAACTGCACCCCCCTGAGCGGCTCCATCTGCAGAATATCGGTAGCCACAATCAAGCCCTGGCTACCCAGCTTCTCTGCTGCGTACTGACTCCAGCCCCCGGGTGCGGCACCCAGATCGAGCACTCTCATACCTGGCTTGAGAAGATGATATCGTTCATCCAGTTCAATCAGCTTGAAAACAGCGCGCGAGCGGTAACCCCTGGCTTGTGCCTGCTTGACGTATGGATCGTCAAAATGTTCCGCGAGCCAACGATGGCTGCTCTTGCTGCGCGCCATGCACCCTCAGCGTGGTTTATGTAGCGTATGTAATGATACACTGCGCGCCCCCGGGATACCGAATACAGGCCGTGCAACATGACACTCAACGAAAAACAGAAAAAATATTTGCGTAGTCTGGCGCATACTCGCAAGCCGGTGGTTATGATCGCTGAACAGGGGCTCAAGGAAAGTGTCCAGGATGAAATTGACCAGGCACTGCGTCACCACGAATTAATCAAGATCAGGATAAACGTGGGCGACCGAACGGTCCGTGACCAAATGGCAGAAGATATTTGTTCTAGCTTCAAATGCAATAAGATTCAACGTGTCGGCAATATCCTGACAGTTTTCAAGCGCAACAGTAAAAAGCCAAAAATCATATTCCCAAAATAACTGTCACAGAATGGCGGGTATCAGAGATACTTTACCTCGACAACTTCATAGACTTTCTCGCCACCCGGCGCCATCACCACAACCTCATCTCCTTCCCGCTTGCCTATCAGTGCTCGCGCTATCGGCGAACTCACTGAAATGCGGCCTTCTTTTATATTAGCCTCATCCTCACCGACAATTTGATAGGTCACCTCGGTATCAGTTTCGATTTCCACCAGATCGACCGTAGCTCCGAACACCACCTTGCCGCCCGCATCGATTTTAGTGACATCGATAACTTGTGCGTTTGAAAGCTTGCCTTCGATATCCCGAATACGGCCTTCGATAAAACCTTGTTGCTCGCGCGCCGCATGGTATTCGGCATTTTCCTTCAAGTCACCGTGGGCACGCGCAGTCGCGATCGCCTCGATGACACGCGGGCGATCTTCGGTCTTCAGTTTCTGCAATTCAGTACGCAATTTTTCAGCGCCCTTCACAGTCAACGGCACTTTACTCATATACGGTTCTCCAAATGCAAATCCTGCAGCCGGTACACTTTATCAAGTGGTTGCCGCATGGCCTGAATCATGGCGGCGCCGCCGCCCGTGGTGGTGGTGTAGCAAACCTTATGTTGCAACGCTTCACGCCGAATCGTAAAAGAATCGGCAATGGCCTGTTTACCTTGTGTGGTATTGACAATCAAGCTGATCTGGTCGTTTTTGATCATATCAACCACGTGTGGTCGGCCTTCTGTGACCTTATTAACAGCCTCACAATCAAGCCCTGCCGCCTGCAGTTCTCTCGCTGTCCCTTTGGTGGCTACAAGACTGAAGCCCAGCGCCACCAACTTACGTCCCAACTCGACAGCCTCATCCTTATCCTCATTACGCACGCTGATAAAGGCAAGTCCTTTCTCAGGCAGAATAATATTGGCGGCGAGTTGTGATTTGGCATAGGCCTCTTCAAAGCTGCGGCCCACACCCATCACCTCACCGGTTGACTTCATCTCAGGACCCAGGATCGGGTCAACCCCAAGAAACTTAATAAACGGAAACACTGCCTCTTTGACAGAATAATATTCGGGAATAATTTCGCGTGTTATCTGCTGTGACGCAAGTGACTTGCCGACCATACAGCGCGCAGCAACCATTGCCAGCGGTTTGCCGATTGCCTTGGAGACAAACGGCACCGTGCGTGAAGCCCGTGGATTCACTTCCAGGATATATACATTACCTCGTTGCACGGCAAATTGGGTATTCATCAGACCGACTACCTTGAGCGCCTTGGCCATGCGAGTGACTTGCTCGCGCATTGCATCGAGAATCTCGCTACCCATGGAGTGAGGCGGTAGACTGCAGGCTGAATCACCCGAGTGCACACCAGCCTGTTCGATATGCTGCATAATGCCGCCGATCAGCACTTCATCACCATCACAGATGGCATCAACATCCACTTCGATGGCATCGTCGAGAAAACGATCCAGCAATACCGGCGCATCATTAGAGACCTGTACCGCATCACGCATATAAACCCGCAGGTCATCTTCGTTGTGTACGAGCTCCATAGCTCGCCCACCTAATACATAGGAAGGCCTGACAATCAGCGGGTAACCGATTTCTGCAGCCAGGCGCACTGCTTCTTCAGGATCGCGCGCCGTACAATTCGGTGGTTGTCTGATCCCGAGTTGGTTAATCATTTGCTGGAAGCGTTCGCGATCCTCGGCCAGATCTATGGAATCCGGCGACGTGCCGATAATCGGCACACCCGCCGCTTCAAGATCGCGTGCCAACTTGAGTGGTGTCTGACCACCGTATTGCACAATAACACCCTTGGGTTTTTCGACACGCACAATCTCAAGCACATCCTCCAGCGTCAACGGCTCGAAATACAATCGGTCCGAGGTATCGTAATCGGTGGAAACGGTTTCCGGATTGCAATTAACCATGATGGTTTCGTAACCATCATCACGCATGGCAAACGCCGCATGCACACAGCAGTAATCAAATTCAATGCCCTGACCGATGCGATTAGGCCCGCCGCCTAGAATCATGATCTTATCACGTTGCGTTGGCTGCGCTTCACATTCTTCTTCGTAAGTTGAATATAAATAGGCGGTATCGGTAGCAAATTCCGCAGCACAGGTATCAACACGCTTAAACACCGGGTGTACACCTAACGATTGTCGGTGTTCGCGCAGTTGATACTCATCACTGCACAACAGAGATGCCAGGCGCCGATCAGAAAAACCATGTTGCTTGAATTCCCACAACAACTCTCGATCAAGTTCGGCAAGCTCCTTGCCAGCGATTTCATTTTCCATCACGACCAGCGCTTCGATCTGTGCAAGGAACCATGGATCGATCGCGGTTAACTCCTGCACTTCGTCGAAACTCATACCATTGCGGAAGGCATCGCCGACATACCAGACCCGATACGGTCCAGCCTCACGCAATTCACGGCGCAATTCACTCACTATCTTGTCATCGGCGACTTGCAGCATCGGATTGAGTCCGTCGACACCGATCTCCAGGCCGCGCAACGCCTTCTGAAAGGATTCCTGGAAGCTACGGCCTATCGCCATCACCTCGCCGACAGATTTCATTTGTGTGGTCAGCCGTTGGTCAGCCTGTTGAAATTTTTCGAAAGTGAAACGTGGGATCTTGGTGACAACATAATCAATTGTCGGCTCGAATGATGCCGGTGTTGCACCGCCCGTAATGTCATTGCGCAACTCATCCAACGTATAACCAATAGCAAGCTTGGCCGCTATCTTGGCAATCGGAAAGCCGGTGGCCTTGGAGGCCAGCGCGGAAGAACGCGACACGCGTGGATTCATTTCAATAATCACCAGGCGGCCATCCACGGGATTCACTGCAAACTGCACATTGGATCCGCCGGTATCAACACCGATCTTGCGCAATACCGCTATCGAGGCATTACGCATAATCTGATATTCCTTGTCCGTCAGGGTTTGCGCGGGCGCCACCGTTATCGAATCGCCGGTATGAATCCCCATGGGGTCAAGATTTTCGATGGAGCAGATGATGATGCAATTGTCATTGCAGTCACGCACCACTTCCATTTCGTATTCCTTCCAGCCGAGCAGAGATTCTTCCAGCAATACTTCATTGGTCGGCGACATTTCAAGACCGCGCTTGATGATGGTCTCGAATTCCTCACGGTTATAAGCAATACCACCGCCGCTGCCGCCCATGGTAAACGACGGACGAATAACGGTCGGGAAGCCGATACTCGCCTGATACTGCAAGGCCTCTTCAAGACTGTGTGCAATGGCTGAACGTGCCGACTCCAGGCCGATTTCATCCATCGCCTTCCTAAAACGTTCACGGTCTTCTGCCATATCAATGGCATCACGGCTGGCGCCGATCAATTCGACAGCGTATTTTTCCAATATACCTTCACGCGCCAGGTCGAGTGCGCAATTCAAGGCTGACTGCCCACCCATGGTCGGCAACAACACATCGGGACGCTCACGTTCGATAATTCGGCTCACAATTGGCCACTCAATCGGTTCGATGTAGGTGGCATCCGCCATTTCAGGGTCGGTCATGATGGTGGCTGGATTGGAATTCACCAGCACCACCCGATAGCCCTCTTCCTTCAAGGCCTTACAGGCCTGGGCGCCGGAATAATCAAACTCGCAGGCCTGCCCGATGACAATTGGCCCAGCGCCGATGATCATGATGGTTTTAATGTCAGTTCTTTTTGGCATCAGGATTTCACTGCAAACGACTCCACGGATGGAGGAGGTATAAGCCCGTGAAAGGGTAAAGGTAGAACAATGCAGGAGCAGTTGCCGAGTCGCAAAGAAAACCAAAAATAAGGCGGCGATGACTCACATAAGACTTGCTGTAACGTAGAACTATGTTTGCTATAGCGCCCATTTTACTTTGCGGCCTGTAAGTCTTTGCGGTGAATATCCATTAATTCAATAAAATGCTCGAACAAGGGCGCAACATCCTGCGGCCCGGGGCTTGCCTCAGGGTGACCCTGGAAGCCAAACGCAGGTTTCACCCTGTGATGTATCCCCTGCAGGGAATTGTCGAAAAGCGAGCGGTGCGTGGCCTCGATTGCCTCCGGCAAGGTCTTTTCATCGACCGCAAAACCATGATTTTGACTACTGATCATGACCCTGCCTGTCTGCAAATCCTGCACTGGATGATTAGCGCCATGATGGCCAAATTTCATTTTGGTGGTACCTGCGCCGCAAGCCAGCCCAAGCAACTGATGACCAAGGCAAATACCGAAAGCAGGCAGTCCTGCCTCCATAATCCGTTTGATCGCTTCAATAGCATAATCACATGGCTCGGGATCACCGGGCCCGTTGGAGAGAAACACGCCATCAGGATTCATTGCCAGCACCTCATCGGCGGACGTCTGAGCGGGCACTACGGTAACGCGGCAATCCAGCTCGGTGAGGATACGCAGGATATTGCGTTTCATACCAAAGTCATAGGCAACCACATGGTATGCATTTTCACTATAGGTCGCCGGGCGCATGCCTTCATCGAGCTGCCAGACACCCTCTGACCATTGATAGCTTTTGGCAGTGGAAACCGTCTTGGCGAGATCCATATTCTTGAGTCCGGGGAAATCGCATGCCGCCTGCAATGCCGCCTGCTCATCAAGCTTCCCGGTCATGATACAGCCACTTTGTGCGCCGTTTTCGCGCAATAAACGTGTCAAACGCCGCGTATCAATACCCGCTATAGCCACAACATTATTCTTTCTCAGGTAATCAGTCAGGCTTGCCTGGCTACGCCAGTTACTCAGCCGTTGCGGTACATCACGCACCACCAGCCCGCTGGCATAGACCTTGGGCGACTCTTCGTCTTCGGGATTGGTGCCGGTATTGCCAATATGGGGGTAGGTCAGCGTAACGATCTGTCGGCAATAGGAGGGGTCGGTCAGGATTTCCTGATACCCCGTCATGGACGTATTGAATACCACTTCACCTGCCGATAGGCCATCAACACCAACAGACTTACCATAAAACAGGCTGCCGTCTGCGAGTGCGAGTATGGCTGAGTGCGGCAAGTGTAGTCTTCCTCGAGATGCGCATACAGAAAACGGGAGGAATCCTGTTGGACTCGTCCCGCTTTTAGAAATGCTGGTTAATGATCAAGCTGAGGCGTAATTTTACTCGATAGTCATCCGGTGGCAAGTGCTAACTGACATGTATCAGGCGAGAAACACCACATTCCATGAAAAAATTGGCCGCCGTCTATTTGAGGCCCAGAACATCCTGCATATCAAATAGGCCATTAGGTTGAGTCATTAACCAGTTGGCCGCACGCAGCGCACCATTGGCATAGATCATACGACTGGATGCCTTGTGGGTAATTTCCACACGCTCTCCCGCAGCGGCAAATATCACCGTGTGATCACCGACAACATCGCCGCCACGCAGGGACTGAAAACCGATACTGTTACTATCGCGCACGCCGGTATGGCCTTCACGACTATACACAGCGCAGTCTTGGAGCTTACGGCCTAAGGCACCCGCAACCACTTCCCCCATGCGTAACGCTGTACCTGAGGGCGCATCAACCTTGTGACGGTGGTGCATTTCCAGCACTTCGATATCAGACTCATCACCCAGCGCCCGGGCTGCAGTTTCCAGTAATTTCAGACACAGGTTCACACCGACACTCATGTTATATGCAAACACAATGGCGACATCTCTGCCGGCCTCGACTATCCGAGCACGTTCATCGTCACTGAAACCCGTGGTGCCGATTACCATGCGCTTGCCATGTGTACGGCAATATTCAAGGTGTTTCAGAGCACCTGCGGGGCGTGTGAAATCGACAACCACATCAAAATCTGCAGCGCCGGCCAGAGTATCAGTAATCATGACACCCGCCTTGCCGACACCTGCAAGCTCGCCGGCATCAACACCCAGCAGCGAATTGCCCGGCTGTTCTGTCGCCACGCTAAGTGTCACTGAGCCAGACTGGTGACAAGCCTCTATCAGCGTACGACCCATGCGGCCACTGGCGCCCGTGATTGCTATGTTGGTCATCGCTTCCCCCACTATCCGATTCAGCTACCAGCTGATATAAGCGTATCCCTGCTCTTGGAGTTCCAGCAGATCAGACGCCCCCACCTCAACCACTGTAGCGAACTCCAACATGTCATCCTCCGTCCAGCCCAACGACTTCATGGTGTTGCCGCATGCATGAAATTCCACTCCGTATTGCTGCAGGCTGGATACGCGCTGCTTGATTTCTTCGCTGACCGGCCGCCCGGGGTGCTTCGCCAGTATGTGAATACCTTCGCCAAAACAGGTCACCACGATTCTGATGTTATCGCCATACTTACGCAGCATCGCCCCGACAGAGAACATGACATGCTTGTGGTATCCGGCATCAGACTTATTGAATTGATACACCACCTTATGCTCAGGTTCGTCACCCGGGAAACGCAAGTCATCCACGCTACCTGCTGCAGCGGCTGATTGAGTATCAGCATTCGCCCGCTCCTGCGAACTAGCCACCTGAGACAGTCCCAGGCCGAAGACGCCCAATACGCCCGCGATACCGTTAATGACGCGGCGGCGCGCTTTATCAATCGAGTTAACGGCCTGTTGTGTGGGTTTATTTTTCATAATCTGCTCCTGATATCGCAACTACACTTGAGGTTCCTTAACATATGACAACCCGTAAGCGTAAATTATTCCGCGCGGGCGATTTATCCAACATCCTCAAGATCACTGGCTTCGCTACTAAGGGCCTGCCTGAATCGAATATCAGGCGTACATCTCACCGGCCAAGGATGCGGGCATCGCGTATTCAATCAGACCAGAATTTGAGGTCCTCAAAAAAGCTTTTCACACCAGCCAGCCAGCCATGCGCCTTGGGATTGTGGCGTGTCCCACCTGCGCGCATGCTTTCATCCAATTCTGCCAACAACTCTTTTTGCTGTTTGGTGAGATTTACCGGCGTTTCCACCACGACATTGCACAACATGTCGCCCACCTGACCGCCGCGTACGGGTTTAACGCCCTTGCCGCGAAGCCGAAAAGACCTGGAACTCTGTGTTTCCGGCGGAACCTTGAGTTTCACCTTGCCCTTGAGAGTGGGCATCTCGATTTCACCGCCGAGCGCGGCGGTAGCGAAACTGATTGGCACTTCGCATATCAGATTATTACCATCACGTGTAAATATCTTGTGCGGCTTGACATGAACCTGCACATACAAATCACCCGGCGGCCCGCCATTGGTCCCCATTTCACCTTCACCAGACAGACGGATACGATCACCGGTGTCCACACCTGCAGGTATTTTGACCGACAGCGCTTTGTGCTCCTGCACGCGGCCCTCGCCATGACAGGTGACACAGGGATCGGTGATTACCTTACCGGCGCCGTTGCAATGTGGACAGGTTTGTTGGACGGAGAAAAAACCCTGTTGCATGCGTACCTGGCCAAAACCGCCGCAGGTTTCGCAATCTTTAGGCTGGGTGCCTGGCTTGGCACCAGTTCCGTTACAGGTTTTGCAACTGGTGTGCACTGGAATGCGGATCTTGGTTTCGGTACCAAACACCGCCTCTTCGAGACTCAATTCGAGATTGTATTGCAGGTCGGAACCGCGATAGACACGCGTGCCACCACCCCGCCCTCCACGACCGCCTCCAAAGACATCACCAAAAATATCCTCGAAGATGTCACCAAAGCCGGCACCACCACGGGCGCCGGCAGCGCCAGCGGCGCCACTCACTCCGGCATGGCCAAATTGATCATAGGCGGCACGCTTTTGTGCATCATTCAATACTTCATAGGCCTCTTTGGCATCCTTGAAGTTCTTTTCGGCATCCTTGTCATCCGGGTTGCGATCAGGATGATATTTCATCGCCAAACGCCGGTAAGCTTTTTTCAATTCGCTTTCGCTGGCGTTCTTGGCTACGCCAAGGACTTCATAATAATCGCGCTTTTCCATAACGTTCTTAGACTGATCCTGCCAGTTAACAAACAAAAGTCCGGGGCTGTCTGTACAACCCCGGACTGTCACTCATGAGGTACTGCTGGGGCCGTTAGGTCTTGCTGTCATCGACTTCTTCGAATTCAGCATCAACCACATCGTCACCACCCGCGTCAGCCGTAGCCTGCTCAGCATTGGCCTCGCCAGCCTGCGCCTCGGCGTACATGCGTTCCGCCAGTTTACCAGACACACTTGCCAACGCCTCGGTTTTAGTTTCGATGGTCGCCTTATCATCGCCCTTCATGGCTTCCTTAAGTTCACTGATGGCATCTTCGATTTGCTTACGCTCGGCATCGTCGACCTTATCATCCATTTCCTTGAGCGATTTCTCGGCGCCGTGTATCAGGTTATCGGCCTGGTTGCGTGCTGACACCAGCTCATGGAACTGCTTGTCTTCCTCGGCATGCGCCTCAGCATCCTTGACCATCTGCGTAACCTCATCGTCCGACAATCCACTGGAAGCCTTAATCACAATCGATTGTTGCTTGCCAGTTGCCTTATCCTTCGCCGACACATTCATAATGCCATTGGCATCGATGTCAAAATTCACTTCGATCTGCGGCACACCACGGGATGCAGGTGGAATATCGGTAAGATCGAAACGGCCCAGGGATTTATTGGTCGACGCTATCTCACGCTCACCCTGCAACACATGTACAGTTACCGCCGTCTGATTGTCATCCGCGGTTGAAAACACCTGACTGGCATTAGTCGGGATGGTGGTGTTCTTGTCGATCAACTTGGTCATGACACCACCCAGGGTCTCGATACCCAGCGACAACGGCGTCACGTCGAGTAACAAGACATCCTTGACTTCGCCACCCAGCACACCACCCTGGATCGCAGCGCCAACGGCCACTGCCTCGTCAGGATTAACGTCCTTACGGGGTTCCTTACCAAAAAAGTCCTGCACCACTTGCTGCACTTTGGGCATACGGGTCTGGCCACCGACCAGGATCACATCATTGATCTCTGATGCAGACAAACCGGCATCCTTGAGCGCGGTCTTACAGGGCCCGACGGTGCGCTGGATTAATTCTTCCACAAGGGACTCGAGTTTGGCGCGCGTGACCTTGACATTGAGGTGCTTGGGTCCACTGGCATCTGCCGTCACATAAGGCAAGTTCACTTCCGTTTGCTGGCTGGATGACAGTTCGATCTTGGCCTTCTCGGCCGCCTCTTTCAGGCGCTGCAGGGCCAGCGGATCATTATGCAGATCAATACCGCTGTCTTTCTTGAATTCGTCAGACAAGTAGTCGATCAGGCGCAGATCGAAGTCTTCACCGCCAAGGAAAGTATCGCCATTGGTAGACAACACCTCGAACTGGTGCTCACCATCAATCTCTGCAATTTCAATAATGGAAATATCGAAGGTGCCACCACCCAGATCGTACACCGCAATCTTGGCGTCACCACGCTTTTTATCCATACCGTAGGCCAATGCAGCCGCGGTAGGCTCATTGATAATACGTTTGACATCTAGGCCCGCGATCTTGCCGGCGTCTTTTGTTGCCTGACGTTGGGAGTCGTTAAAATAAGCAGGCACGGTAATCACCGCCTCGGTTATGGTTTCACCGAGATAGTCCTCTGCTGTCTTCTTCATTTTCTGCAGCACGCGTGCGGAAACCTCGGGCGGCGCCATCTTTTTACCATGCACCTCGACCCA
This sequence comes from uncultured Gammaproteobacteria bacterium, assembly GCA_947258875.1. Lineage (GTDB taxonomy): Bacteria > Pseudomonadota > Gammaproteobacteria > CAMYKB01 > CAMYKB01 > CAMYKB01. The sequence continues at coordinate 83,794 of CAMYKB010000017.1, forward strand.
GGCATCGCCATTGTCGGCCTTGACGATTTTGTAAGGCACCAGTTTGATATCCTTTTGCACCGCATCTTCTTCATAACGGCGGCCAATAAGGCGCTTGACAGCATGCAGTGTATTCGCCGGGTTAGTGACAGACTGGCGCTTGGCTGATTGGCCAACCAACACCTCATCGCCCTCCGTGAAAGCCACGATGGATGGCGTTGTACGGTCGCCTTCGCTGTTCTCGATAACCTTGGGGCTATCACCCTCCATAACAGCCACACAGGAGTTGGTTGTACCCAGGTCAATACCGATAATCTTTCCCATATTAATTCTCCAAACCTAGCGGTTTTAATCTCAAAATTCGATAACTACAGGTAACATAAGGGCACTACACCCCTTTTCAAGCCGCAGCCGGCAGATTTATGCATGCTCTCATGTCCCCGGCCTCTTCGAGACGATGACCATAGCCGGGCGCAGCAGGCGGTCATTCAGCAGATAGCCCTTTTGCATAACGGTAATCACGGTATTAGGCGGTAATTCGGCATTTTCCTGCAGCGTCATTGCTTGCTGGTGCTCGGGGTCAAAAGCCTCGCCCTGCGGATTGATCTCCTTGATGTTGAATTTATCCAGCATCTGCACGAGCAATTTCAATGTTAACTCGGTGCCTTCGCGCAACTTGACCACGTCAGCATCGTCGGTGGCTGCATCAAGCCCCATCTCCAGGCTGTCCTTTACACCCAGGATTTCCGCGGCAAATTTTTCCACACCATATTTATGCGCATTCTCTAGATCGCGCTGGTTACGCTTACGCAGGTTTTCCAATTCGGCCTGAGCCCGCAACAGCTTGTCCCAGTGTTCGTCCGCTTTACTACGGGCATCTTCCAACTTCAGCGTCAGTTCTTCGAGCAGCGCGACAGGCTCATTGGCTTCTTTAGTTTTTTCGTCGCTCTGGTCGTGTTGTAACTCAGACTTGTTACTGACTTGGGATGGCTCCTTGTTCGGCATGAATCACTCCAAAATAAATAGATAAAGTAAGATGTCAGGGCCAGACAATCGGCTTGGGCCCATGGATATGCTGCTAGGAATATTGGGACTAATTTCGGGGATTCAAGGCCGCGCCCAGCAGCCTGGCAGTAATATCGACCAAGGGAATGACGCGGTCATATGCGATACGCGTCGGCCCGATCACACCCAGCACGCCGACGACATCATCATCGACGGAATAAGGCGCAGTAACAACACTGCAATGATCCAGAATTTGATGACCAGACTCACTACCGATAAAAATCTGCACACCCTCCGCCGAAATACACTTATCTAGCAAGTGCAGGATCTCGCGCTTCTGATTAAAGGCTTCAAACAGCTGACGCAGGCTGGCGACATCCGCCAGCTCGTCATAATCCATTAGACGGGTTTGCCCGGAGACCATGAAATCATCATCTCCAGACTCCTCGGCCATAAACGCCTTCTCACCGAGTTCCACGGCCGACAGCATAATCCTGTTCATACCCTTGCGGGCTTCATCCAGTTCAGACAACAATGCAGCGCGCACATCCCTGATGTTTTTACCGGCGAATTGTGTGTTCAGGTAATTCGCCACCTCCTGCAGCTCTGAAGCTGAATACTCACGGTCGAGTTGGATCACGCGATTCTGCACTTCCTGCTCATTCATGACCATGATGGCAAGCGCACGTTTATCCGCCAGTGGCAAAAACTCGATCCGCCGCAGCGAAACAGAGCTGCGCTTTGGGACTGTGACAATACCAGCGAGACTGGTGACTCCGGACAGGATTTGAGTGGCAGCTTCCACAAGGCTCAACGGATTATCATCACGTGTGAGGCCTATCTTTAACGCATCGACAAGTCCGGGGTTAAGCGGCTGTACCTTGAGCAGGGTATCCACGAACAAGCGATAGCCCTGTACCGTCGGAATGCGCCCCGCCGAGGTGTGAGGGGATTCGATAAAACCCATGTCCTCCAGATCCGCCATCACATTGCGGATGGTCGCTGGACTCAGTTCAAGCCCAGCTGTTCGCGCCAAGGTACGCGACCCCACAGGCTGGCCATCACCGATATAACTCTCCACCAGCGCCTTGAGTAGACGCTGGGCTCGGTCATTCAGGGCAGCACCAGATTGTTCAGCTTTCACCATATTCATTCGGGGTCGCGGTGATTAAAGGCCATCCTTTCGGCCTGGCACTCCAGCATACAGAGTGCTAAAGGAAAAGCTACAAACATGACCACGCAGTGTCAAGCAAAATGCATGTTGGCTGACCATGCACTGCGTGATACCTTAGTTGAATAACAACGGATAACTCCATGATTGAATTCAAAACCATTGGCTTGATCACAAAGCCGGACGACATAGCGATTGCTGATACAGTACGCAGTCTGGTGACGTATCTGCAACAACACGATGTCGAGATCCTCTTCGATAACAGCACGGCATTGTTGTTGGAGGCCGACAACCATAGCTGCGACCACAACACTATCGCTGAGCAATGCGATATTGGCATCGTTATCGGTGGCGATGGCACCCTGTTACAGGCCGCCCGCAGCCTGGCACCATCAGGGGTTCCCCTGCTCGGCATCAATCGCGGCCGGCTGGGATTTTTAGTGGATATCTCCCCCGACGATATGACGCGTCAGCTGGACGCTATCCTGCAGGGCCACTACAGACTCGAAGAACGTTGCGCGCTGTATGCAGAGATCCTGCGAGACGGCGACATCATTGCCAGTGGCCATGCCTATAACGACGTCGTGCTGCATTCACGTGAGGTGATCCGCATGATCGAGTTCGATACCACCATCGATGGACGCTATTTGTGCACCCAGCGAGCCGATGGCCTGATAGTCTCGACGCCGACCGGATCGACAGCCTACGCCCTCTCGGGTGGCGGACCAATCATCTATCCATCCCTGGAAACAGTGGTATTGGTACCGATTTGTCCCCATACACTCAGTAACAGGCCCCTGGTGATCAGCGCCAACAGCATTATTGAAATCAGTCTGTGTTCTCAGGGCCGATCTGCGCGGGCGTCATTTGACGGCCAGATCAATATTGAGCTGGTACCAGGAGACCGTATCTGTGTGCGCCGAGAGCAGCATAATTTGCAACTAGTGCAGCCCCAGAACCATGACTATTTCAATATCCTGCGTAGTAAACTCCGCTGGAGTGAGCAACCTTAGGCCACCTGCGATTAGATCTTGAAATTCCTTAACTTATACCTATAAACACAAATCGTTATACTGTTGCCATGTTGACCCATATACATATACGCGATTTCGCCATTATCAAGGAACTTGAACTGGAGTTGGGTACGGGTATGTGCGTGCTGACGGGCGAAACCGGCGCCGGCAAATCCATCCTGGTCGATGCCATGGGCCTGGTACTTGGCGACCGTGCCGACAGCACCATGATACGCCACGGGGCTGACAAGGCCGAGATCACCATGACCCTCGATATCCGCGAAATGTCTCATATCGCTGAATGGTTACGGGAACGCGATATCGAGGTCGAAGACGAATGCCTGCTACGCCGCGTGCTCACTGCAGAGGGTCGTTCCAAGGCCTATATCAATGGCACCGCCACACCACTGGCAATGATTAAATCACTTGGTGAGATGCTGGTCGATATACACGGCCAGCACGAACATCAGTCGCTGTTGCGTCGCGACATGCAACGTGAACTCCTAGACACCCAGGCCGGCAATGGCGAGTTACTCAAACAACTGAACACGCATTACGTGAGATGGCAGCAATTGAAGCGCCTTCACGAAGCAGCCAGCAAGGACAAGCGGGAGCAACAGGCGAAACTTGACTTATTGCGCTTTCAGGTTGACGAACTCAAGACGCTGGGCCTGCAAGCGAACGAGCTCGAAACCCTGGACGCAGAACATCAGCGTCTCAGCAATGCCGGGCAGCTACAGCAAGGTTCATTCGCTGTTTTCAGCCATTTATACGAGAACGACGACAACACCATTTACTCACAAATCAATAGCCTCCAACAACAACTGGATGAACTCTGCACTGTTGATGATTCCCTGAGTGAGAGCCGCGATCTCCTTGCCAACGCGCAAGTCCAGATCCAGGAAGCGGCTGATAATCTACGGCGTTATGCCGATAGCATAGAAATCGACGATGAGCGCTTGCAATGGGTGGAAAACCGGATCTCGGCGATACACGATCTGGGTCGAAAGCATCGCATCAAGCCTGAAGAGCTGCCACAGAAAATGTCCGTCCTGACAGCGGAATTGGCCTCGTTAGAAAACCCGCAACATGACCCTGCGAAGTTGGAGGCTGAACTCAAACAGATCGAAAACAAGTACCGCGCACTGGCGACTAAAATCAGCAAGGCACGCATCAAAACCGCTGAACAACTTAATAATGGTGCCACCGAGATCATGCAGGAGCTAGGCATGGAAGGTGGCCGCTTTCGCATCCAGGTGATCGCCACTGATGTCAAACAGATATCGCCCACCGGACTGGACAAGGTCGAATTCATGGTCAGCACCAATCCAGGCCAGCCTTTCAAACCATTGAACAAGATTGCATCAGGCGGTGAACTCTCGCGCATCAGTCTTGCCATCCAGCTAATGGCTGTCGACAGCATGAATATCCCGACCTTGATTTTCGATGAAGTCGACAGTGGTGTTGGCGGCGGTGTCGCTGAGATACTGGGTAGACAATTGCGTGAACTGGGGCAACACCGCCAGACGCTTTGTGTCACGCACCTGCCCCAGGTCGCCGCTCAGGCGCATCATCATTACCACGTCAGCAAACTCAAAGGCGGTAAAACAACCCGCACCCAGATAAGGCCACTTAATGAATTTGAACGCGTGAAAGAATTGGCGCGTATGCTAGGTGGCGTGAAACTGACCGACCAAACCCTGGCCCACGCGCAGGAAATGTTTGCGCGTGGGCAAAATGTCAAAACCGGCTGATTCAAACTATCTGGCCCTAGCGACAATCGCGGCAAATGCCATAAATCGTCAATGCGTGATCGGTGATCTCAAATCCGGCTTCGCTGGAGATCTGCCGCTGTTTGGCCTCGATGGTCTCATCCATGAATTCCACCACCTTGCCACATTTAACGCACACCAGGTGATCATGGTGAGCGCCGCGCTCCAGCTCAAAGACCGCTTGGCCGCCCTCGAAATGATGACGTGTTACCAACCCGGCCGCCTCAAATTGGGTCAGTACGCGGTAAACCGTCGCTAAACCGATTTCCTCACCCGCCTCCAACAACTGACGGTAGATATCTTCAGCCGTAAGATGATGCACGTTCGAGGTCTCGAGAATCTCGAGAATTTTCATGCGCGGCAAGGTCACTTTCAGCCCCGCTTTTTTTAAATCCTGGGTTTCCATTGCATCGTCTCCTGTCAGGCATATGAAAGCGCGCTGCTATGCCTTATTATTCCGCCCGGTATATTGGGTTCACTCTTAATTTAGGTTTAGTTGAATATGAGAAAGCTTCTCATTATTACATTGATTTCTGCAAGTACTCTGATTGGCGGCTGTTCACTGTTTAGTGTACACAAGATTCCAATACAACAGGGCAACTCACTGGATCCGGAAAAGGCAGCACAACTTGAGGTCGGTATGAACCGCAAGCAGGTCCTGTTCCTGTTGGGCAACCCGCTGATCGCCGACAGCTTCCATCCAGACCGCTGGGACTATGTCTTTTACCTCAAAAAACCCGATCTGCCAGCCGAAAAGCGCCATTTGACCGTCTATTTCGAGGATGACCGGGTGATTCGTATCGATGAGCCTATAGCCCCGGTGGTAACGGCACCGGAAGCCACCGAAACAGACAACTAGCGCTGCTTGTTACGCTTGCTGTCGGCGGCACGCTGCTTGCGCACTTCCTTGGGATCCGCAATCAATGCCCGATAAATCTCGATCCGGTCGTGTTTCTGCAGCGTAGCATCCAGTTTGGCCAGCTTGCCGAAAATGCCCACCCTGTTGTGTTGCAGGTCAATCTCCGGAAACCGTTCGAGGATACCCGAGCGCCTGACCCCCTCTTCCAGCGTGGTATGGAGTGGCACTTGCAGGCTCAGAATCACCTGTTCGCCAGGCTTTGCATATGCCACTTCGATGATCATCATCTCAGCGCCCGCCATAGCATTGGTCCGCGCGCTTGACAAAGGTATCGACCAGAGTATTGGTAATCTTGTTGAATACCGGCCCCAGCGTTAGGGCCAATACACGATTGGCCAGCTCAAAATCCATATCAAGCCGCACCTTGCAGGCACGTTCGTTACCCTGCAGGGGCTCGAACCGCCAGAAACCATGCAGATGGTGGAACGGACCCTCCACCAGGCTCATCTCGATCATCTTGTTTTTCTGCAGACGATTGGAAGTGGTAAAGGAGGCCTGTAGACCACGCTTGGCAAGTTTGATGGTGGCACGAATCTCATCTTCATCCTGATACAGGATACTGGCTGAGACGCACCACGGCATAAACTGCGGATACAATTCAACATCGTTGACCAGTGCATACATTTCCGCTGGTGAATACGGCACCAGCGCCGAACGACTGATTGTTGTCACACAAGCACACCGATCACATTGAGAAACACGGCCAACACAGCTAACGGGGCGATATAGCGCAACAGGAAGTGCCATAACTTGTAGCCTATGCCGTGCCCCATAGCCAATTCATCCTGGAGCGATTTTTCAGACATTAACCAACCCGCGAAGATTGCGATCAAAAGTCCGCCGAGGGGCAGCATAATATTGGACGTTAGAAAATCCAACATATCGAAGAAGGATGTCTTGCCTTCCGCTGGCGATAATAAGTTAAACGAAAATACAGTACCCAGGCCCACCAACCAGGTAATGATGCCACAGGTCGAAGCGGCCATCGCCCGACTGAGGCTGTGATTCTCAACCAGCCACGCTACTGCCGGTTCGATCAGGGAAATGGCAGAGGTCCAGGCCGCGAACACCAGCAGCACAAAAAACAAAGTGCCGAACAGGGTACCGCCCGGCATCTGCCCGAACGCAATCGGCAGGGTCTGGAAAATCAGACCCGGACCCGCTGCAGGTTCCAGGCCGTTGGCGAATACGATCGGGAAAATCGCAAGTCCTGCCAATATGGCTACCAGTGTATCGGCAAAAGCGATGGCAAACGTGGTTTTACCAATAGAAGCATCAGCAGGCAAATACGAGCCATACACCATAATGGAGCCCATACCCAGGCTTAAGGTGAAAAAGGCATGACCCATGGCGATTAATACCACCTGCCAGCTCAGTTTCGACATATCTGCATCAAACAGGAAATGCACGCCACGCATGAATTCACCCTGCGACATGGCGTATCCCACCAATAGTACCAGCAGCACGAGCAGGGCCGGCATCAGCAAGGTCACCGCTTTTTCCAGACCGGATTTCACCCCTCTGGCAACCACCACCATGGTTATCACCATAAACAGGGTATGCCATGCGAGTAGGCGTTCAGGATCAGATATCAGGTTCGTAAAAATATTTCCTATAGCCTCAGCATCTGCACCGACAAACATACCACTGCCGGAACGAAACACATACGATAACGCCCAACCGGCGATCACACTGTAGTACGACAAAATCAGGAAACCGCTGATCACCCCCATCCAGCCCAATAGGTGCCAATACGGCCAACGGCCTTCTTCGGCAGCGAGTGTGCGCATGGTATTAATCGGACTTTGTCGCCCACGCCGGCCTAGCAAGACTTCGGTCATCATCACAGGAATGCCAATCACAGCAATACAAATCAGGTATACGACGACAAAGGCGCCACCACCATTCTCTCCGGTGATATAGGGGAATTTCCAGATATTGCCGAGGCCTACCGCGGATCCGGTCGCAGCCAACACAAAGGCCAGCCTCGACGACCATTGGCCGTGGATCGACGTACGTTCAGTTGGCATTATGTCCCTCCCCGTAACTCTCTGGCGGACATTCTGAGCAATTTCGAGCCGCCATACAACTTGCATTCAGCGATGCCAAGTTTATTGGCATGAATTTACAGAAGAATCACCTATAATGCCGCGATGGTGAAAAAGAGCAAAAAATCAGCACCCTCGAGCACGATTGCGCTCAACAAGAAAGCGAAACACGATTATTTTATCGAAGACCGCATTGAGGCTGGATTAGCCCTGCACGGTTGGGAAGTAAAAAGTCTTCGCGCGGGGCATATCCAGCTCAAGGAAAGCTACATCTTGCTCAAGGATGGTGAAGCCTGGCTGTTCGGCGCCCATATCTCACCACTAGCCACCGCTTCAACGCATATCAAGCCCGACCCATTACGCAACCGTAAACTGTTGCTGCACAGTGATGAGCTTGCACGCCTGGTGGGTGCTGTTGAGCGCAAGGGTTATACCATCGTGCCACTCGCGATGTACTGGAAAAAAGGTCTTGCCAAACTTGAGATCGGTGTTGGTAAAGGCAAGCAGACGCACGACAAACGTAGCACTGAGAAACAACGCGACTGGGATCGCGACAAGCAACGCATCCTGCGGCAACGTTAGGGAATGCGGCGATTGAGATCGTGACTCACTAAGCTCCAGCAGCGACGCTGTTAGTTTTCTTCCGACCGCTGAGCCTCACCCTCAAGCGCGGGTGCCCCACCTTGCCGTAACCACAAACATGCGCCATTACTCGCTGTGTCGATATCATCCAATTGCCGGGTATGTGCTGCTATTTCTTCTTCGCTGGCGCGTATCACCTTCAATGGCGGTCGATCAGCGGGCAGGCGGCGTATTTGTTCGCGCCCTTGCACGCCTTCTTCAGACTCACCGGATAAGGAAAGACTGGTCTGGCCACCCGTCATGGCGAGATACACCTCAGCGAGGATGCGGGCGTCTAGTAATGCGCCGTGGAATTCACGATTTGAGTTATCGACGCTATAACGATTACACAATGCGTCCAAATTATTTTTCTGGCCCGGATGCATGCGCCGCGCCAATGCCAGCGTATCGAGCACTTCGCACAGATCGTCAATTGTACCCGTCCCAGCCAGCGCGAATTCCGCATTGAGGAATCCGATATCGAAGGGCGCGTTGTGGATGACCAGCTGTGAGCCCTTTACAAATTCGATGAAATCATCAGAAATTTCCGCAAACCTGGGTTTGTCGACCAATGATTCGTTGCTTATGCCATGCACCTCGATCGCACCCTGATCGATCTCCCGGTCTGGCTGTATATACTGATGATAGGTACGCCCGGTAAGTTTACGATCTATCAGTTCAACACAGCCAATTTCGATAATGCGGTGTTGTTGTGACACCTCGAGGCCCGTAGTTTCAGTATCGAGAACGATTTGTCTCATGCATTAACCCTTTGTAGTACCGCTCGCCAATAACTCATCTATCGCTTCATTGGCAAGCCGATCTGCACATTCATTTTCATGATGGCCGCTGTGGCCCTTGACCCAATGCCACTCTATATCGTGTTGTGAGTCCAAACTATCCAGATGGCGCCAAAGGTCTTCATTTTTGACCGGTTTACGGTTCGCTGTTTTCCAGCCACGGT
>CAMYKB010000018.1 GCA_947258875.1 uncultured Gammaproteobacteria bacterium
ATGCCCAGGATGGATGGCATCACCTTCTTACGTAACCTGATGCGTCTCCGACCCATGCCGGTGATCATGATTTCAGCCCTCACTCAAAAGGGAGCAGAGCATAGTTTGCAGGCACTGGAACTTGGGGCGCTGGATTTCATCGGTAAACCCAAACTTGATCTTGAGCACAGTCTCGCGAACTACACAGAAGAAATTATTGCAAAAGTAAAAATGGCGTCAAACACAACCGCACACATACGCAGCAGCTCAAGCCTGCGAAATAATAGATTGAATCATACATCGTCGCTAGTCTGCTCAAGTAACAATAACGTTGTCACGACAGACACGATCATAGCTATCGGTGCATCAACAGGCGGCACAGAAGCCATCAAGGAAATTCTAGTCAACCTGCCACCAGATACCCCTCCCCTCGTAATAACCCAACACATCCCTAAGGCCTTCAGCACCGCATTTGCCAGGCGCATGAATAGCCTTTCAGCCCTTACGGTCTGTGAAGCGGAACATCGACAACAAATCTTACCGGGCCACGCGTATATTGCACCGGGCGATCAACACCTACAAATCGCTCGCGATGGCGCAGGCTATCAGTGCAGATTGGATGATGGCACGTTAGTCAACCGACACAAACCATCGGTAGATGTATTATTTCGTTCAGTTGCCAAAAACGTTGGGGCCAGCGCAATTGGTGTACAGCTCACAGGTATGGGAGATGACGGAGCACGCGGCATGAAGGAAATGCAGGATGCCGGCGCCTATACTATCGCGCAGGACGAGAAAACCAGCGTGGTATGGGGGATGCCGGGAGAAGCCGTACGCCACGGCGGCGTGAGCAACATCCTGGCCCTTGACGAAATAGCTGGCGAAATCCTGCAAATAATCAAAACCGGCTGGACTAAAGCACATAATTCCCGGGCGAACGCGGCTTCATGAATTCTGTTCATCGGTTATAATTGAATTAGACAAGATGCAGCATTTTATTATTCGAATATGTTGTACCACCAGGATATAAGGAGAGAGCCATTAAAATTCTAATCGTAGATGACAGCCGCGCCATGCGACTGATCGTAAAGAAGACCATGCGTGAGGCCGGATACTCGGGACACGATTTCATCGAAGCAGAAGATGGTGCCAAAGGCTATGACATGATCAAGACTGAATCACCTGATCTGATTCTCTGTGACTGGAACATGCCAGTAATGACCGGCCCCGAACTATTGCAAAAATTGACAGATGAAGGCATCAATATCACATTTGGCTTCGTCACAACTGAAGCCACACCGGAAATGAAGACAAAAGCCACAGAATTGGGGGCAAAGTTCCTAATCGCCAAACCAATAACACCCGAGTCCTTCAATACGGCATTGGATCCTATTATTGGGTAACTGACGATGTCGGCAAGATCACATCCTAAGACCCTACAGGCACACGCATGCCGTCACTTGCCGGCGACCCGGAAGTGACGAAATTAACGACCCTGGCACCTACCACATAGATAAGTATTTCTGCTGCGGTCGCCACGAGATCGTGCAGCGTTGCGACACTTCTACACTCCGTACGCCGTCCATGCAGTCGCATTACGCACAAGTGGATTCAGTTTTTAACTCGTTAATAACCGGGACGGCTTACGTCGCCTCAGTTGGCTCCCAATACCAGCACAAGATACCCTACGCCGCTTCGGCCGTCGGCGCAGCTGCTTCCGCGCCTCCCCCTAATGAAATGCATCGAAGCTCAAAAAAAACCCCGCACCAAGCATGCGGGGTAAGAGGAGGATCCTGTAAAATGTTTTATGGAAAATCCGATTTACATTTCAATCATTAGTCTGAATTGGTATAAAACAGCGCTTCCTAACCGAATCTGCTCGGCCCTAGTTAAAACGGGTAACATAGCAGCTACAATTGAACGCGGGCAGCGCAAACATCGCCATCACTGTTATGCCGCTGCTTCAGCCGCTGCCTCCTTCATAGTGTCGGCCAGCACGCCATAGACCATTGTCCAGGCTTCTTTCACCTCTGAGGTGAACGCCTCGCCCAAACCCTGTTCCAGGGTCCATAGCAATGCGCCTCCCACAGTGTCATAGTCTGCATCCTTGACGCCATAACCGACGTGACGTCTACCCAGCAACTGTACTGCAGGGACGACTTCCTCCAGACGATCCAGACCATTCACTGCGGTATTGATCATCTTCATCAGTTTGGCGCCCTGCTCCTGCATGTCCCCCTTGAATAACGGTTTGAGATCGGGATCCATGTCAAACAATTTCCCATAGAACAATTCCGCCGCTTTGTCGGCCATGGGCACAACCTTGGCCCAACTTTCTTTCACCAGTACAGCTTGTTCAGGTGTCATTTCTCTTCTCCTGTTTCGTCAATATAAAATTTCGCAAGCTCCACCATGTAATCCACAGCGGCTTTCACTTCTGCATCGCTGAGCGCGGTGTTTCCACCGCGCTCAGGCATGTAACTGTCGTCTGGCCCGAAGAAGCCGTTTATGGCGTGATCGTAGAGTATTTCCCGCTGCTTGCTGACACGATGTCTCCACTCATTCGGCTTCATTGGAATCGGCGCATCTGCGACCCCGTAGCCATGACAGTTTTCACAGGTCCCGAGCCATACAATGCGACCGAAGTACAGATGCTCATCGCTGAACTCTACATAGGGTAAAGACCCTGCGCCGGCCGTTGCCGCTGCAAATAACACAACGACCGCCGCCATGACTTTTCCCGCCCCTGAGCACATCAGCCTTACAGCGGGATACGGATCACCACACCGCCCATCACGTCACCCAACTTGAAATCCCGCTTGGGGCTATCTTTGTGGTCGTTGTGACAGGACACACACACCGGAGCCACAGCAGTATCGGCGTATATGGCAGTGAAGTACTTCTTGCCGCCCAGGGTCTCCTCTGCGTAGTAATTCTCGCCCTTGTTTTCCGCAACAAACTTAAGGCCAGCCTTTTCCGCTTCCGTCTTGGGCGCATTCTGCTTATTAACCGGCCACATGGATTGCAGGGAGTAGTTGAAGTTCACATCTGGCATATCGGCGGCGCGCTTAGCCGCCAGTTCCGAACCGAAGCGGAACATCTGCGCGGGCAATACCAAAGCCTTGTCGTCTTCGAAGTGCTCACTGGCCTTAATCACTTTTTCTTTTTTCACAAGGCGGTTCACGATCTTCTTGGTGTACACGGCACGGTCAGAATCCATCACCAGGTGCAGGGCATCCGCCATGGCCTTGGGCGTAATCGATGGGGTACTACCGACATCGGCTGCCACAGCAACGGATAGTCCACCCAGTGTAGCCATCACACCCAGGGTAACCAGACTTTTGCTTAATAACTTCATTGCAACATCTCCTCTCGTATCAGATTAAATAAACTTATCAAAAAGCGGGAAGACGTATCCAACATGGCCTACTCCTGAACACCCGCGGTTTCTTGCAGCGCACGCTGATGATCCCGTTCAGCGAGCTCCATACTTTTCACGTGTACAACGGATCGGCCGGCGAAATTTCTGTCGATCAACGCTCTGTCCGCCAATGAATCCAAAGTGAATTCCAGCCCATGGCAATGCAGGCAACTACCACGAATCATCTTGGAATTGGGCGACAGGTTGGCACTCTGATTGTGCTCGACCATTACGCGGCTTACCCAGTCGTTCACATCGAAATCCACCCGTGGCATATGACAGCTGGCACAGGAAACACCACTGCCCTCGGGTAACGCACCGCTTAGCTCTTTTTGCCAGAGTGCGAAGTGTGGTGATGCACTATAGGCAAGACTGTGCTCATCACTGTGGCAATCCAGGCAGGCGTCCACCGCTGCAGTATTCGTATCGTAGCCATGGGCCTTATGGCAGCTGTTGCAGGTAAGCGCCTTGTGGGCAGATTCCTGCTTCATGGGCAATCTGGCCATCGCCGGCGTCATGGGTGACAGCCCCACCGCCAGGCGCATACCATGCTTGCCTTTCTTAAAACGTTCGATCTCCAACCCGTGGCACCGGGCGCAGCCTGCATCCCCAGGATCATCCTGCCAGGCCGGATCCGCAGCTCCTCCCTGGGCCACCACATGACAGGCACTGCAATTCACCCCGGCCTGTGCATGGGCCGTAACGGACCAATCACTTTTGATGTCCTGACGGCCACCGCTATCCTCCGGCGCATCCGTGGCATCGGCATCCACGGGTTCCAGCGGATAGCGGTCATGGGGGTATTCCGTGATCTCGGCAAGTGCTTCGGCCAGACTACGCTCAGGCAAACGCTGTGTTTCCAGCATGTGTGGTTCATGCAGATGCTTCACCAGGAAGTCGGTATATAGCGCGCGATTGTTGTGAAAGTTGTGGCAACCAGAATCCTTGCAACTTTCGAAGGACATTCCTTCATGACTCGGCCGTTCTTTCGCAACCTCGGCGTGACAATGGAAACAGATATCCCGTGGCTGGGTCAGGCCATCCTTGAGCGTGATTTCCGGTCGGTGTTCGGTGTGGCACGTGATACAGTTCGTGGCCTCAATCTTTTCAAGACGGTCAGCGTTGCGTGGATCTGTAAATTTGCTGGCCGGGTGAGAATCATGGGGTTTCTTGCGGTCTTCTCCATGACAATCCACACACGCCTGTTGAATCACTTCACCACCACCCAAGGCATCGGTGTGACAGCTGTCACAAGCCTGGCCGATCTGGTGATGCCCCGGACTCAAGGGGCCGGGCATAAACATTGTCTTGTCATCGCTTTTAAACATGGTGTACGCCAATCCTGCGATCAAACCCAATATCATCAGTAACCAAATCACCCACAGCTTGTGCTGAGCTGTTGTGCTTGCCGTTGCCATGTTCTTCAGAACCAGTAGGTCTTAAAGACATGGAATCCCAACAAAGCCGGCAACGGCCATAAGAGCCAGATGTGCAACTGCTGTGACAGCTCCCGGGTCCGGCGAACCCACTTGCCGGGCAAACGGTGTTGCAGGCCGATAGCGCCGGCGGCCACAGCACCCACCAGCATCAGACCCACAAAGGACAGCATGAGCATCAGATTGAGGTTGTACCCGAGGCGCAACCCGGTATGGGCAATCAGGATTGCCGCTACCATTACACCGCTAAGCACGTGCACTACGCGCCAGCCGGCGAAGCTGCCAAGGGAAAATTTCTTGATGCGTTTACGCAGGCTAATCAAACTGACAAAGACACCCAGTCCCAGTAGCGTAAAACCAGTCGTTTGTTTCAAAAGTGCATCACGCCAGAGCATGTCCCAGCGCAGCGACCACTGCACGGAATCGGCATAGGGAATGTTGGGCATGACGAGGAAAACCAGGGCCAACACGAGGCTGAAGGCAGCGGCCCAGGTCAGTGCCCCACTGCCTTTTTCCGCTTCTATGGGCGTACTGCCACCCAGAAGCTCATTCAATAAAGGCTTGCATGAACCACACACCGTGGAAGCACCGGTACAACGGGCCAACGCCTCTGCATTTTGGCAACCGTTACCAATGGCCAGACTGAGCGCGCCACGGGTAACGCCTATGCATTGACATACCGTGGCGTTGGCCGGCCACTGAGTGACCTGCTCGGCCTCTTTTTCCGCCCACAAACGTCCCGTGGTCATGAAGCGCCTAAGCTGCCAGGGCCAGATGTGCCGCTGCTTGTTAATGGACTCTTGTACCCGGGCCAAATCCGGCCATTCGCCCACAGCCATGGCACCCACCAGGCGCCCGCGGTCGAGCAGCACTTTTTTATAAGATGTTCCTGTACTGTCGCGGTATATTTCACTACGTAGCTGACTGCCTGATTCATCCAGGCCGGTTCGCCCCATGCTGAACACCGATACGCCCACTACTTTTAATTTCGTTGCCGACAGAGAACCGCTATAACGGCTGTCGCCACCCGTTAGACTGTGGGCAAGCACCGCAGCCTGCTCCAGGCCCGGCGCCACCTGGCCGTACAGCTTGCCGCGGTGTTCTGCACACTCTCCTACAGCAAACACATGTGGGTCACTGCTACGCATCTGGTCATCCACCTTGATGCCGCGCCCTACGGCAATGCCCGCGCCCAACGCCAGTTGAATATTGGGTTTAATACCCGTGGCGATCACCAGGGTGTCACAGGCGATTTCCCGGCCGTTGCGCAAACGAATACCCGCAAGCTTCCCATCACCCAGCACCTCGCTAATGCCTTGCATCAGCAACGTCTGTATACCAAGGCTCAGTACATGTTCACGCAGGCGTTCGCCCGCTTCTTCATCCAGCTGCCGGGCCATCAGCGTGGGCGCGTGGTCCACCACGATGACTTCTGTGTTCGCGCGTTGCAGGCCTTTTGCAGCCTCCAGACCCAACAGACCAGCACCCAGCACCACAGTGCGGCGGCTTTTGATGCGACGCGCCATCAGGCGCTGGGTATCGTTGAGGTCGCGGAAAGTGAAGACACCCGCCTTATCGAGCCCGGGAATATTCGGAATATGCGGAGAGGAACCTGTAGCGAGTACCAGATCAGTATAGGGCTGCTCACGACCGTGCTCGTCCAGCACTACACGATTCATTCTATCGATGCTTGTAATTGGGCAGTTATGGCGCTGTACCACAGTGGACTCACCGGTGACCGTAAGCGGGTTTTGGATAGACTCCAGACTGGCCTCACCCGAAAGCACTGAAGACAGGCGCACGCGGTTATAGGCCTCCCAAGGTTCGCCACCATAGAGCACAATGGATTGATACGAATTACGTTGCAGCACCTCATGGGCAACGCGCATTCCGACTGGGCCGGTACCCACAATCACCAAGGGCCGCCCCCATGGCGGTATAAATGGCGTTTCGCTACGCAATTTTTCTGCCGTCGCTGACATTTCATTCACCCAAACAAAAAGGCGCCCACTCCCGCACAAGTGCAATACCTGCGGAAATGGACGCCTTTGTCCACGCACCGGTCGGCTCTGACCGGGCCTTTTTGTATCTCCAGCACCCGCCCTTGGGTACTGTTTCGATTACTGCAATTCCTGCTACCGATCTATTATTGTGTCGATTAGCCCAGTAGCTTGGCGGAGGCGATCAGACTGTTAGCCACATCCACTATTCTCTGATTCTGCCCCATGGCCATGTCGCGAAGAGCCTTATAAGCTTTGCCTTCACTCATGCCCCGTTTGTTCATCAGCATGCCTTTCGCCCGGTCAATCACTTTCCGATCATTCAGTGACTGCCTGGTTTTTTGCAGTTCGTCTTGCAGACCCTGCATCTTCCGGAACCGCGCGACCGCAATCTCCAGGAGAGGATTGAGCTGCCGCTCGTACAACCCATCCACTATATAGGCCGAAATACCGGCCTCTACGGCCACGCTGATGCTGTGCTTGCTGCCATCCGCCGTAAACATCACGATGGGTCGTGGAACCTCCCGGTTAACCTTTCCGATGCTTTCAAGGGCGCGCCGGCTGGGGTTCTGCAAATCCACCATCACCACATCAGGTTGTTGCAGGACGATTGCACGGAGCAGGTCTTCATCCACCGAGACATCACCGGTTACGATATGGCCATCATCCTGCAGGATCTCCTGCAAAAAACTGACTCGTTCATGACGGTCAAACACGATTAGTACGCGCACCCTGTAATTTCCACCTCTGTTTCTTCAGCACTAATTACTAGAGCAATGTCTGTGCCAAGCAGGCGAATTGTTTCGACCAATCTTTGTAAAACAATCGCTTGTGTGGCATTCGCCCAATGCAGGAAAGCTTTTAGGTGGACCGGCTTCTGCACCGTTTTTGCCGGCATTACTCCGCGCGTTCACCAAAACGGTGCAAACCAATGCACATGCAAAATCAAAGCGCTTACCCTTTGCTGCTGTTTTTTCGGCAATCGCAACCGGTTTCACCATGCGTTGACCGCCCCGGCACGGGGCTTGCTGACTCTAATGCACTACACAGGCGCAATACTGCGCCGTGCACTACAGTCTTTGTTTTATGGACACTAAATTGCGACCACGACATGCCTGAAAATACACTTACTTTCATACTTGCCGGCGGTGTGGGTTCACGCCTGCAGCCGCTGACCTCGGACCGCGCCAAACCGGCTGTTCCCTTCGGCGGCAAATACCGCATCATCGATTTCACGCTGACCAACTGCCTGCATTCCGGTTTGCGCAAAGTCCTGGTACTCACGCAATACAAATCCCATTCTCTACAGAAGCACTTGCGTGACGGCTGGTCCATTTTCAATCCGGAACTGGGTGAATACATAACGCCCGTACCCCCACAAATGCGCCATGGTGAACACTGGTATGCCGGCACCGCCGATGCCATTCATCAGAATCTATATCTTGTGGAACGCAGCGGCGCCGAACAGGTGGTTATTCTTTCCGGCGACCATATCTACCGTATGGATTACGCCGCCATGCTCAACACCCACAGGGAAAACGCTGCCGATGTCACCGTGGCTTGTATGGAAGTCCGCCTGGAGGCAGCTAAGGACTTTGGTATCATGCAGGTGGACGATACCCAACGCATTACCGCCTTTGAAGAAAAACCGGAAAAACCCATGTGTATCCCCGGCAATCCCGACAAGGCACTAGCCTCCATGGGTATCTATGTGTTTTCCACAAACCTGCTGATCCAGGTATTGCGTGAGGATCATGAAAACACAAACTCCAGCCATGACTTCGGCAAGGACCTGCTGCTGGAACTTACAAAGTCACACAAGGTTTACGCTCACCATTTTGGCGGCAGCGAGGGTCGGGTTACTCCGGACCGTTACTGGCGAGATGTTGGAACGATTGACGCCTTTTATAAAGCCAACATGGATCTGCTAAAACCCGTGCCGCCCTTGAACCTTTATCAAAGCAACTGGCCCATCCGTTCCTATGCGCGCCAACATCCCCCTGCCCGCACCGTGCCCGGACAATCCGGTAACGAAGGGTTTTTCATCAATTCGATTATTGCTGGTGGCACCGTAATCGCCGGCGGCAGCGTGCAACACAGCGTCCTGTTCGCGGACGTGTACGTGGGCGATGAAGCCATGGTGGAAAACAGCCTGCTGTTCGATGGCGCGCGCGTGGGTGACGGTGCCATGCTGCGCAACTGCATCGTGGACAAGTGCGTGGAAATCCCAGCCTTTGAAAAAATCGGCTACGATACAGAGAAAGACCGGTCGCGGTTTGCTGTTTCCGACAAAGGTATCGTGGTAGTACCCAAGGGGTGCCGGTTTGACTAAATAAAATACTAGTGCGTTATTCGGCCAAGCCGAATTAAACCTGAAAACCTCCTCACGCCAGCAATCCGGGATACCGGCACTCGCGCGGCAACTACAGATCTGGCACAAAGTATGCACTTTTACAGTTAACCGTAAGCTAATCACGGATCGTCCTGATTTCTGCACTAACATCTGCTGGAAATGTGATTTCTGGAGTAGACATGAACTATATCAGTGCACTCGAAAGTTACCATCAGTACCGCGATACTATTCATGAACTGATGGCATCGATTGTTACCGGCGTTCATGATCATCGCCTGATCAGGAACGAAGATGCGCTGATCAGCTCTATGCAATGGCTGCAGAAGAATTACCCCTTCCTCAACCTGATATTCACCCTGGATGACCTAGGTGTACAAACAAGCCATAATATTTCCTGCCGCAATATTCACAACAAACGACCCCCCAAAGGCCTGGGAGCCGATCGTAGTCATCGCCCCTACTATAAACTGGCAAAAGACAGTGACAGCGTCATCGTCACCGACCCCTACCTATCAAGCGATAGTCATAACTTATGCATCTCTTCGGCGATTCGCTGCCTTAATGACGACAACTCATTGCTAGGCATATTGGTCATCGACATCGATCTAGCAGATGCCATCGAATTCCTCATGGGTGATACGCGCCGCAAAAGGTTTCAGCCGTTCTTTCTGGGCATCTACTCGCTAATTGTCATCGGTTTGTTTTTCGTGGTCGGTATCCTGCTTTATTCTGCGGCTGTGGAAATCAGCTCCTTGCTGCAGAGCGAACAGGCGAGTGATCTTCATTTAAAGCCCTTCGGAATTATCATTTTCCTTACCCTGGCACTGGCAATCTTTGACCTGGGAAAAACCATACTGGAAGAGGAAGTACTGATGCATAAGGATGTTTACCGACACAGCTCAACGCGAAGGACCATTACCAGATTCATTGCAGCGATACTCATTGCAGTATCCATCGAGTCACTGTTGTTGATGTTCAAGTCGGTACTGGGTTCACCAGAGTATCTCAGCAACGCGGTTGCGATGATGGCAACCGCTATCGGCCTGCTGGTTGGCTTAGGTGCTTATGTTTACCTCGGTGCCCGCGCCGAGGTAATTCTGAAAAATCGATCATAAAAGTATACTGAACCGGGGTACTGACATCAATTCGCACGATTCAGCATCAAATGCTGAATCAAGAAATATTCGTTCATAGACAGCTACTCCCTTTATCATGGACCTTGCCTGGCCGGCTGCGCTGGATCGCCGCCACCCGACACTCAATCTCATCTCATCCAGCTTACCCGCCAACGACTGCCTGGCAGAAAATAAATCACTACTAAAACTCAGATGTTCGTTCATGAGATAAGATATTTAGTACAATGAGGCACATTACAGGTTGCCGATACCCCTATTTCTGCACCTCATACTCATTCCTGAATACAGCAGTATTAGTAACCAACAGAGGCTCAATAAAAGCAACACGCAGACCATAAATCCCAGCCGCTTTTGTTGATCGAAGCAGACAAAATAATTTCAGGCCTCAAAAAACATGTTTTTATTTATATTTCTGATAGTTACGGTACTTTTTTAGATATAATATATCGGCATCAAAATCGCTTTAATTGATCTATATCAATGTTCTATTAGCTCATCTTATAGACTATTATAAGTAAGAAATTAGCTGATTGAGTTATCTTGCAATCAACCATTAAACTACAGTTAACTAAGGAGCCAAGGTTTTACAGTTATTCAGTTATACATTTAAGAGCCAGTCAGTCTCATACTCGCTCTTAATCCTACTTAAGTTGGAGGTGATCACCATGAAACGATTAAGAAAAACAACAGGGATGCTTGTATCTACCTTGCTTGCCGCGCTAGGACTTATGGCAGGCCAGGCTGTTGCGGGGACCATTGTCAATACAGCCCATGATTTTTCGCTCAGTGGCTTTTCCGGCGGTGAAATTTGTGTGGTATGCCATACCCCGCATAATTCCGATACAGGCGTTAGCGAAGCTCCACTCTGGAATCATTACTTAACGCAACAAACCTTCGCTATGTATAACACTCCCACAATGGATGCTACCCAGGACGCACAGCCGACCGGATCCTCCAAGCTGTGTCTGTCCTGCCATGATGGTACGACTGCAATGGATGCGTTTGGTGGTGCTACGACGGGAACAATAGTGATGTCGGGTAATTCCGCCGTCGGTGCTGGTGACGATCTGACCGATGATCACCCGATATCGATTCTGTATGACGCCGCACTAGCGGTCACTGATCCTGGTCTGCACGATCCGACAGCGACCACTGTGGAAATCGGCACAGGCGCCACTGACGGTAAGACACGTAGCGGCACCGTTTCTGCAATGCTGTTGCCCGCTGACAAGGTACAGTGCTCATCATGCCACGACGTGCATAACAACTTCGTCGTACCTGGCCCCGCTGGCGAACCCTTCCTGAAAGTCTCCAAAGCAGGAAGTGCGCTCTGCCTGACTTGCCACAACAAGTAATACCTAAAGCTCCCCGCCCCGACGGCTATGCCAACGGGGCGGGAGGGAGTATCATAAGACGCACAAAAACAAACACCGAATTTCACAATGCCTATCAATCTCGTAACCTGCCTTTATGAATTTTTCACAAAACGAATCTACTGGATAGCTACCGTTATTGGTTTCTCACTTCTGGCCGGCTGCGCCACCACGCCGCCCCCCGAAGAGCAGACCGAACTATTTTATCCAGCGCCACCCGATCCGCCCAGACTGCAGTACCTAACACGTTTTTCTTCGCCCGGAGACCTGGTGAAAGACAGTTCCGGTTTAAAGAATTTCATTGTCGGCAAAGAAACCGTCGGCGATCACCTGGTACAAAAGCCCTACGGCGTGGCATTATTTGACGGAAAAATCTATGTGGTCGACACCCGTGGCTCCGGATATGGCATTTATGACCTCAAGCAACGCCGCACCGATTTTATTCGAGGCTCAGCCGGTGGCGCCATGAAAAAACCGATTAATATAACCGTTGATGTCGATGGCAGCAAATACATCACTGACACTGAGCGCAACCAGATCCTGATCTTCGATCGCAATGATAAATTCGTACGCGCCCTGGGTGCTGTCGATCAATTCAAACCCGCCGACGCCTTACCCATTGGTGATCGGTTGTATGTCACCGATATGTATCACCATCAAATCCAGGTATTGAACAAGGTTACTGGGGAACTCCTGTTTTCTTTCGGCAAGGCGGGTTCCGGTGATGATGAGCTGTTCCAGCCCACCAATCTGGCGCTAGGACCTGGCAATGAGCTCTATATCAGTGACACCGGTAACTTCCGCATACAAAAATACACACTCGACGGGCAGTTTATACGCAGTTATGGCAGTATTGGCGACAGTATCGGTCATTTCGCTCGCCCCAAGGGCATCAGCGTTGACCGCTATGGCCACCTGTACGTAGTCGATGCCGCTTTTGAAAACGTCCAGATACTGAACCAGGACGGCACACCTTTGATGGTTTTCAGCCAGTCAGGCGACAAACGCGGTAATATCAATCTGCCTACTGACATTATTATCGATTACGACAACCTGGAATATTTCCAGTCTTATGCGGAACCGGGGTTCAATCTGGAATATGTTGTGCTGATTGCAAGCCAGTTCGGAGTGAATAAGGTAGTCGTGTTCGGCTTTGGAAAAAAGGAGGGCATGGATTATTCAGTTTCAGGCACTGCCTCCCCGAGTGCAACACAATAACCGCTGTGTATGGCCGCGCCAGAGTATAGTTGATATCGCGGTAGACCCAACTTTTGTAGTTGAACAAGACCCGGAAACCGATACCAGCTTGCGTGTTAGATATTCTGGCGAGCTTAATCGGCTGCAAATATTGCGAACAGGGTGAGTGTCTTGTATTCAATACAGAGCCATGACACTAAAGCGACAGCCCGTTACCGGACTGCTTGTGTATACAGTCTGGGCCTGCTTATCACCCTGTCACCGCTGGAATTGTGCGCGCAATCAGCGGACATCCGAGCTTTCGAATTAACCGGTGTGGAGGGCAATGTGGCGGCCCGCTACATCTACGATGACTACCGCCAGGACCGGATTGGTGGTGACGAAACTCATCAGACCCGCCCAACCTATGAGCAGGAAATTTATGTGCTGACACACAGCTATGCCTATCACCCCAATCTGCTGAATATGGATCTGGGTGGCGGGCTGCTGTTTATACAACAGGATTTCGAATCCGACCAGGGTGATAGCAGCTCGCAGGACATTCTGTACAACCTGACCGCACGACTCCACTTCCTCGAAGGCAAGCTCTACCCCTTTACGCTCTACTATGACCGCAGCAATCCATCGGTCTCTACCAGCCTGTCAGGACGCTTTCTCACGGAAAATACCCGCTACGGTTTTAATGCCACCCTAAGGCAGCCCCTGCTACCCGTAACAGTAACCATGGAGGCGTCCCGCGTTGAAACTGATGGCTCCGGATTTGACACCAGCATCGACCAGACCACCGATCAGGCACAGATCAGCGCACAGAAATCATATGGCCGAGGTAATTCTGTGCGGCTGTCATTTCTCACATCAGAAGCCGTTTCAGCCAGCGGCAGCCTGGGACTTCCAATTCAACAGACTTCGACGACAACACGCAGCACCGGTGTCGATGCCAGTAATTATTTTGGTGATAACAGGCAGCTGCAATTGATTCAGTCGTTTACCTATAACGACCAGGAAACCGAACAATTGCAAAACCCTTCAATCGACGTCAAAAGCTCGCGTTACAGTACCGATTTGCGCTGGAATCACAACAAAAGCACGCGCTCTTTTTACCAATACAGGTTTCAAAACAGTGACCGTAGCGACGCCGATACCACCAATCATTCGGCCACCATTGGCGCAGCCTATGAACCCGAGCACGGGCTGCACGGCAGTATGGATATTCATGGTGAAGATGAAGTTCAGGATACCAGCGGACTTGACCGCAGCCGATACGGCTCGCTCGTCGTGGCCGGTTACAATCGGGACATCCCAAACGGCTCACTACACCTGGGTATGTCACTGCTTTATGACCGCACCGATCAGTCCAGCAATCAGGGTACAGCGCTGGTGATTGACGAGAACATCACCCTGGCGGGCACCACAGCGGTCAGCCTGCAACAGGACTTCGTCATTTCCAGCAGCATCGTCGTCACCAACCTGGCCAGCACGCAGACCTTCGTTGAAAACCTCGATTACCGGGTTATAACCGTGGGTTCCAACACCGAAATTCAGCGCCTTATCGGTGGTAACATCCTTGATGGTGAAACGGTGAGCGTCGACTACCAGTACCAAACCGGCGGCACCTTCGAGTTTGACACTTTCAATCAAAGCTATTTTCTGAATCTCAGGTTCTACCGTTTTCATGAACTGTTTGCACAGTACCGCGACTCTTCACAGACGGTGGTAAGTGGCGCGGCGACGACTCCACTGAATACTTCTGAAAATATTCTGGCGGGCGTACGCGTTGAATACCCCTTTCTCAGCGGCTGGTTAGTCGGCGGCGAAGCGAGCTATGAAGAGCAGGACCAAGGTATTTCACCCTTTACCCGCGAAAATTATCTTGCTTACATAGAAACCCTGTTACCGCGTGCCTCCAAGCTGCGCATCACCGGACGCCGTGAATTTAGGGAAAACGAGAATTCGGTCGAAGACGTGGATCTCTCCCAGGCGATTATCCGCTTCACATCACGGCCCTGGTTACGCACCACCTTGCGGGCAGAAGCGGACTATGAAGAAGACATAGGCGGAAGCCTTATCCGGCGTCGTATTGCTGAAAGTATCGGTCTCGACTGGCGCTACCGGCGCCTACTGTTTTCCGTGCGCGCCGAACATATTAACGAGCGACAAGGTGACAACGAACGGGAAAACAACAAAATCAGAGCGCAGTTGATACGGACATTCTAATGAAACAACTTTTCAACATTCACTACGCAGTTATCGCCCTTGTGCTTGCACAGTTGTTGCTCAGCGGCTGCGCCTCATCACCACCGCTTGATGCAGCCGGCGAAGCGCAACCGGTTTGGCCTGAAGCGCCGGCACTAGCGCGGATTCAATATATCAAAAGTATTTCCAGCGCCGCGGACGTGGGCATTAAGAAATCGCTCTGGGCCAGACTCGGCGAATTCATCAGCGGACCCACCAGCGACCGGCTGATAAGACCGATGGCGGTGGCCGCCGATGCCGAGGATCGAATTTATGTTGCCGACCCCGGCGCCAAGGGGGTGCACCGCTTTGACCTGAGCAAAGGTAAATACAAACTACTGCAACGGGAAAAAAATTTACCCCTGTCGTCACCAGTGGGGCTGGCTATCGGCCCCGGCAACCGTGTGTATGTGAGCGATTCAGGGTTTGGGCAGATATATTCGGCTGCGCCAGGAGACAAGCACCTTTCACCTTTGGTATCGGACAGCGGCCTTAAACAACCTACCGGACTAGCATTTGATGCTGCCAACCAACGCCTTTACGTGGTTGACGCCGCCGAACATAACATCAAAATTTATTCGCCCTCGGGAAGCCTGATTAAACAATTTGGCAAACGCGGCAGCGGGGTCAGTGAATTCAACTTCCCCACCGCGGCATGGCTGGATTCACAGGGTCCGCTGTTGATCACCGATTCTCTCAATTTCCGCATTCAACTGTTCTATCCGGATGAGTTGCCACTCGGCCAGTTCGGTCAACCCGGTGATGCATCCGGCAAACTGGCACGCCCCAAGGGTGTGGCCACGGACCGCGCCGGTCACGTCTATGTCGTCGATTCGATGTTCCACGCATTCCAGGTATTCGACAGAACGGGCGCCCTGTTACTGCACCTGGGCGAACAAGGGCACGGTGCCGGCCAGTTCTGGTTGCCTACTGGAATTTTTATCGCACCTGACGATACTATTTATATTGCTGATTCACACAATCAGCGCGTGCAGGTCTTCCGTTATATTGGGGGTAACCCATGAAGCTCCAATGGTTAACGCTGTTACTGCTGTTGATGATGAACGCGGCCCATGCGCAAATCGCAACTACCAAACATAACCTTTCCGTTTCCGGTCCGGGAACAGTGAAAGCCACGAGTGAACCGCAGATCTGTATTTTCTGCCATACTCCGCACAGCGCCTCGGCCGCCGCAGCGCTGTGGAACCGGCGCCAGCCCGGCAGTACCTATATCCCCTATTCAAGCACCACGGCTATCGCCAACCCCGGACAACCCACCGGTTCGTCTATTCTGTGTTTGAGTTGCCACGACGGTACCATCGCGCTGGGTGATATTCTCAGTCGAACCAGCGATATCACCATGGCAGGCGGTGTTACCACCATACCGACTGGCGCAACGAATCTGAGCACCGATCTGTCTGATGATCACCCGATCTCCTTTGTGTATTCGACCAGTATCAGCAGTAGCGGGGAGTATGTAGACCCGAGCTCCCTGAGCGGACCCGTGCGTCTGGACGACAGTGGCATGCTGCAATGCACCAGCTGTCACGAGCCGCACGATAACAGTAACGGCAAGTTCCTGGTCAAGCCCGCCATCGCCTCTCAGCTGTGCACCACCTGCCACCAGAAAACCGGCTGGAACGGTACACCGCACAATCTTTCCGGCAAGACATGGAATGGGCAAGGAGTAGATCCCTGGACTACAACGGAATGGAACACCGTCGGCGATAACGGCTGTGAAAACTGTCATCAACCACACTCCGCAGGCAGTGGCGAACGTCTGCTGCATTTCGCGGCAGAGGAGAACAACTGTGCGGCCTGTCATAACGGCAACGTTGCATCCCAGGACATCATGTCGGTTGTTGGCCAGTTCTCCGCCCACCCGCTGACCGACTCTACTGGAGTACACGATCCGACCGAAGCCAATATCGTCAACAATCGGCATGTCGAATGTGTCGATTGTCATAATCCGCACGCAGCGCGTGCGGGCATGGATCCCGCTACCGGTGCACTCAATGCAATTCCAGGTGTGGATATTACCGGGGTCAATGTTGAACCTATTACGCAGACCTATCAGCTGTGTTTCCGTTGTCATGGTGACAGCACCAACAAACCGGCACCGCTAACACCTCGGCAGATTACCCAGACCAATACCCGCCTGGAATTCCAGACGGCTAATCCCTCCTTTCATCCGGTCGCAGGATCAGGCGTCAATCCTGACGTTCCAAGCCTGATCACGCCGCTGACCACCGCCAGTACCATCGGGTGTAGCGACTGCCATAATAGCAATGCTGCTGTCAGTGCTGGTGGTTCAGGCCCTGAGGGTCCGCACGGTTCAGCCTACGAGCCGATCCTGGTCAGACAATACGAGACTCAGGACAACAGCTCGGAAAGCGCTTCCAATTATGCCCTGTGTTATGGTTGTCACGACCGCAACAGTATCCTCGGCGATCAAAGTTTCAGTCTGCATGATAAGCACATTGTCGGAGAAAGGACCCCCTGCAATGTCTGCCACGACCCGCACGGCATCAGCAACACCCAGGGCAACAGCACCAATAACAGCCATCTGATCAATTTTGACACCTCAGTGGTTTCCGCCATGGGAATGGGGGGCATGGGCGGCGATCAAATACAGTTCGTTGATAATGGCCGATTCGCAGGGAGTTGTACCTTGAGTTGTCATGGCGAGCAGCATATGAATTTCTCCTACGGTGGTGGGGGGGGCGGCTAGCGGTGAAGACCTGGCTTTACTGCATCAGCCTCAGCGCACTGCTTGCGCTGATTGCAGGCAACAAGCCCTTGTATGCCGATAAAAATCCCGCAGCGTTAAGCTTCCTGGAGCAGCCCGAGCTGATCCCGCAATGGATCAAGGAGGGACGTCTAAAGGCTGAAGATATCCCCAACCCACACTGGCAGGAGCAGGCCTGTATGAGTTGCCATACAGGCAAGCCGGCGCCGGGAACGCCAGCCTTGCGCAACACTAACAGCGAAGCACTGTGCGCCAATTGTCATGGTCCGCTGCCGGTGCATGCCTATATTCATATCTCGGACGTCAAGCCCGATAGCGGCATGCTCAAGCGCATGCCTGAGGCCTATCGTCAGTCACTGCAACAGGGAAAGCTGGCCTGTATAAGTTGCCATGATCTCAAGGCCCAGTGCCTGAAAAACAGACGCGGCGAACAATTCAGCAACCCTGGTTTTCTTCGCGGGGCGCCTTTTAGCCATCGCACCGATCTGTGCTTCCGCTGCCATGACGCCAAGTCCTATCAGCGCATTAACCCGCACGACCAGATTAGCGATGACGGTAAAGTACGCAACGCCACATGCCTGCTATGCCATGAAACAGAGGTGAAGTTAAAGACCGGAAAATCCATCCGGGAAGTGGATTTTAATGTTGAAAATGATCTTGCTAAAGTGTGCACTGGTTGTCATTTATGGGTGCCTCATCCCGGTGGCCGCTTCATGTTTGCCGAGTCCTACAAGGACAGACAACGTACCGAGCATCTGTCGGTGCCCTCCGAGGCGATGAAAAAACACATGCTAGAGATGGAAGCAAAGAACAACATCGCCCTGCCCCTCGACCCGACCACCGGCAAGGTGTTTTGCGGCACCTGCCACAATGCCCATGAGAAAGGTTTAATAAAAAATGCGGCCGCCGCCAAAGGCGCCGGCGAAAAATACCGTCTGCGTATGCAGCAGATCTGCACTAACTGCCACGAGAAATAACGCCTGTATACACCCGCCCTCAGTTGTTCATGCATTCCTCAAAAATGGCGAATTTGTCACCCCGGGGTTCAATCGGCAGTTTTGATGCCGGCACTGAATAGACCTGGGACACAATCATGGGGATCATGTCATCCACCGCCTGGTGGCCGCTGCGCGGCAGGCGCTGTCGGGTTTGTGCAGCGTTATAACCATTGACCCGTTCCTGCATGGCGGCCACGAACAGATTGGCCGTATAATAACAGCCCAACTCCTTTTCGCGATGCTGTTCGATCAGCCACACCGGATCCAGTTTACCCACCCTGCCGGCGATCAGCAGATCGTTAAACGCCGCAGTGAACCCCAGTAGTGAAAATTGCAGCTTATCACTCGCTTTGGCATGCTCACCGAACCAGATACGCAGATTCAGTCCAGCGATCATGCGCGCGATATATAGCGCTTTTTGTTCGCTGTCCAGTTCAATCCTGAACAAGCGGCTATCACGACGTTGCTCCAGCAGGGTCAGTGTGCTCTGGATTAATGGTCCACGATCAATAGTCAGACTGATCTGTGAAGGCGCGGCCGGCACCGGCCGGCTCACTGCAAGCACCAACAGAAAGTGTGTCTGCCTGGCCTCGTTATGGACGACAATCAGCTCGTGCCCATCGGGCGTAGTGCTGGTAATCCAGTGTCCATCGTCACTCTGCTTAAGCGTCCAGTCAGCCATTCCTATAACTGGTAGCAACAGAACGATTACCAGACAAATCTTCTGCATGACGACTCCTATTCAGCTAACGTTCCCTTCAACAATACGTCATCGGCTATACGGTGATTGAAAAGCCATTGCCGTTGTTATTTTCCCTCGTCATTGGTACCCGGTGACAAAAAGCTCGGTATATAGAATTCCTTGTACTTAAGAATCATGTTCACAACCGAAGTATCGGTCAGTTCCCCCACGCGTGTGCGTGGATAACCCAATTCTGCGTAGGGAAGATACTGATCTGTTTCATTATGGCATTCCTTACAAACGATCGGATCACTGCTGACCTTGCGGTGAATCACCTGCTTCATCTGCGATTTCTGTTCCGGCCCCAGGCGATCCTGTTCACTGATAAAACGTTCGACAAATGCCATTTCCTTGGTACCGTGAATAAACGCAAACGCGCCACCCTGCTCCTTACCCGGTGATATTTTGGCCCCGTAGTTCCCATATGTCGGATAGAAGCTCGCTGACTCGGTACGGTATGACTCCTCTATATCGCGAAAGGCAACAGGGTTTGGCACCACCTCGCCGTTGTCTTTGTTGTACCAGCGATATTGCCTGTCTGTCCCGTCGTCTTCAGCAACATGACAGGTCTCGCAGGCTAGGTAAAATGCGTGCATGTTCAAAAAACTGCGTATTTCCCTGGACTCGTCGTGGGGCACATTACCATGGCAGCGTACACAGATACTCGCCTGATCCTCCTGCAACTCGAAACCAATATGGTGAAACCTACCTTCAATGTAAGGCTGTTCGATCAGCTTATAACCAAGATCCGTTCTACTGGTCTGCGTTTGTTCCTTGATCAATTTCGCAAACATCCGTTCTTCTTCGGTTTCGATTTCGGCGCCGCCCAACTCCAGCAATGACGTAGATGCGGCCTCTTTGCCCTCGAAACCGAAAATCAGGGGAAACATGAAATAACCGTACCAAATTGTAAATGCCATCAGAAACAGCACGTACAGCTTAAAAATCAGGCGCTTGAAAAATCTCACCAGTCGTACTCCTCTCCGGCGAAATGTTGCGGCTTGACTTCATCCTCCAACCCGGCTTCGATCATGATTTTCACATACTGTGCGTAGTGCTCGTGAATCATTTCGTCTTCAGTGAGATAACCCGTCAGCCATACCGTCGCGGCCGGAAACTTCTCGGGCGCATAATGCACGTTGTACCAATGCACGAAGAACAGGAACAACACCGCGAGCAGGGCCTCGTCGGTATGCATGATGTAAGCAGCGTTGAGCACAATCCCCGGCAGAAAATGCGTTATTTCGTCCCGCCACCAAAGCAGCACACCGGCCGGACCGAGTATCGGTATACCCCAGTAAGGCGCGAAATAATCGAACTTCTCACGCCACGACATGCGATCGTGACGTGGCGGCCTGTTCGTGAAGTACAACAGGTACTTCCACACATGCAGGATATCGAAGAAATCTTTTTTGTTCGGCACCATCTCCTGGGTAAAAAAAGCCTTCACTCCGCTGCCAAATGTAAGCCGTCCTTGCTGTTTCAGACCGCCCAGGTCATTTTTGATAAACAATGCCAGCCAGTAAATCGTATGGTAGACAAACAGGCCCAGTAACACCGTGCCTGCCGCGCGGTGAATCAGCGGCGCAAGCTCCGTGCCACCCATAAAGTCATACAGAGGTTTGGCCCAGGGCTCTTCTGCATGGCGCAGCGGAAAGCCGGTCAGCGCCAGGGTCAGCACCGAGCTGAACAGGATCACGTGCTGTACACGTTGATGCGCCGAAAATCGGTAGAAATAGCGCTTGCCGCCTTTATAAACAATCGGGTCATATTTCGCCATAACTACGCCTCCGTCAGGCCTCGGGCTTCTTATTGCGGATTCGATGGTGCGGAGTATTGCCTTCCTTATCCTTGAAAAATGCGAAGCGTGGGAACAGGCGGCGTAGCAGCTCCAAGAAGATCAGTGTCAGGAAAAAATACAGCACCACAGCCATCAACGCCTTGAAGAACATCAACATGTAAAACTGCAGGGGATATTTATCCCGGTCATACGTGACATGGGTCTGGAAACCGGCGAGCATGGCTCCGGCCTTTTCATGACAGTCGGAAGTCCGGCAGGTCGCACTGAGATTGGCCTTATTCACGGATGAAGTCGGTTGGTCCTGCGCTTCGATCAGATGGGTGTTTTCTCCCGGCACAACATGACAATCGAGGCAGTCGGGGGTGCGTTCCGAACCCAGCGCAATTAATTTGCCGTGAAAAGTCTGCTTATAAGTTGTCACCACATCATCGAGCTCATGCCGCTCGCGAAAATCAGGATCCTGATGACACTTGGCGCAAACCTCTATGGTTTCCATCGGGAAACGGGTCTTGTGCAAACGCGAGGTCACATGCTCATAGAAATCCTCCGCGAAATCGCCACTGGTATGACAACTCTTGCAACGGCTGATGGCGCGCGCCGTGATCCCCGGTTTTACTTCTCCCTTATACACGGACAGCGGCCGATAAAGCGGCTGGTCATGGCAGTCTTTACAGCCTGGATAGTCCTCATGATGAGGCTTCGGATTGCCTTCGGCATCCAGGCTGCTGTGCACACTGGTAGCCAATGTGTCTGCAATCGACTGGTGCGAAAACTTGACATTACCTGACGGTTCAACAATGTGACATTGCTGTGTACAAGTCACTTTCTTCGCGGGTTTGTGCGGGATACGATCGATATCGGAGTGACAGTCCTTGCACTTGTTGCGGCGATGCGGCCCGGCGTCAAATAATTCCTGATTGAGATAAAATAATCTGAATTTCCCGTTTTCATCAATGCGGCTCAATCCCCTATGCTTATGGCATAAGACGCAGTTAAGCTCGTCACCAGCTGGCGCTGGTTCCGGAAACCCTGTCAATGCCATAACTGCAGCGATAGTAACAAGGGATCTTCGAAAACATTGATTCATAGATCACGCCACTGTTGTTGATCGCACTGCTGAGACGATTATTGCCTATCGGCACTCACGACAACGTTGATCTATATCAAAAGGCACTGTTATAGCTGCTCAGGAGGCGATGCTCGTGTGTTTCAGCATCAAACAGCAAGGGTGCAGGTTAAACGTGGCGTTATACCGCTACGCTGCTAGACTTGCGCGCCGTAAATTTATTCGGCGAAAATCAGGAACCAGATAAGTATCAACAACGGTATCACAGCAACTGCCGTCGCAATACACCAGATACAAACTTTGCGAATCTCTCTTTCCGGTTCGGACTTAACAGGCGTCGTTTTCACTCGAGCCGCTCCTTCCTGGACAGGTGACGACATTCATTACAATATATTATAGGATTATCTACTTACCAAAAACACATTATGTGTATCAGTCTAGTCCAGAAATCCTATCACCACAAGGAAGACGACGCGGTTGGCATTAGCCCACATACTGGCACCAAGGACTTGGTTGTCAGGAAAAATCGGGTAAGGCGCCCTATGTGCAATCTGGCTTACAACATCATGCCGTCACAGCTCGATATGCGTGCTGGAGACTAGGCATCGCCAGCTGTTCAGCCCCGGCGGTAGACCACCCACCAGTCGCACACCGAATAACCTATACCGCAAACCGCTGACCATAAACTGGTCGCCAGAAACCAGCCCACAGCACTCTGCGGAGCATTGCCCCACTCGGACCAGGCGAAAATGGCAGAAACCACCAGGAAAATCATCATCCAGACAATGCGGTTAATTGTCTTTGTGCGCAGCAAGGTTTCAGCATTCATGCTGACATGTCCCGAAGCTTGAAATATCCTTTATAAACATAGCTATAACCACATCTTGTGTTAGGATGATCAACAATTGTATTGATATAAATCAATGGAGACATGGCCACGACATCATAATCTCCATAGACGGTTAGTTCCATACCAAAACAACAAGGCCAAATCATGGTCCGCATACCGAAAACAAGGAAAACGTGGTGGTTGGCTGTCGTCGCATGTTTGATGTTTACTGACAGCGGCCTCGCCTTCGAGGATGACGAAGGCTGTTTACTGTGCCACAAATATCCGAAAATGGGCCGCATCACGGACGAAGGTACGCGCCGCACCTACTATGTCATGCCACATGTGTTCGGTTCCACCGTGCACCGCAACGTTCCCTGCACCGACTGTCATACCTACATCAAACAACTCCCTCACCGGGAGGTCAAGACCGGTGTCACCTGTGATACGGAGTGCCATTCCATCAAGAACCCCGCCACCGGCAAACCGTTCAGCCACAAACCCATTGCGGAGCAATATCAACGCAGCACACACGGGCGCGAGAAACTCGCTGAAGGGCATGACGCGGATAAACCCTACTGCGTAACTTGCCATCGAAACCCGATTTACAATCCCGATGAACAGGGACCACCACCACGCATCGTGGCGCGCTGCGTCATTTGTCACGAAGACAATAAATTCGTCGAGAACTGGTACAAACACACCAGTCGTCGCATCCGTGAAGTGAAACGCTCATCGGAAGAAATCGTCGCCTTGTGTTCATCTTGCCATGGTGATGAACGCCTGGTGCAACGTCACATGAAAGCCGCTAAGGAGGAAGGCCGGGAACTGGGCCGAAAATACCGTGACGCCGTGGAATCCTATAACGAAAGTTTTCACGGCAAGATCACACGCTACGGCTTCCGCAAGGCGGCAAACTGCCTGGACTGCCACGTCGACAACGAAAATTATTATCTCAATGCACACTTTATTCGTCCCTCCCGGGATCCGCAGTCACCAGTAAGCTCTGAAAATAAAGCAAAAACCTGCAAGCGCTGTCACACCTATGCCAATGAGAATTACGCGGCGTTGGATCCACACCCAACCGACGATCCACAAGACAGCCCGTTTCGCTATTACGCCGAAATCACCTACAACTGGGTAGGCAATGTTGTCATCGTACTGCTCGTTTCTTTGGCGATGTTGGAAACCATAGGCCGCCGCCGTGACGGTGTAGGTTGGCGTCTGCACAGCGGTTCTTCCTGGTGGCGCCGTTCAAAACGCGGACGCAATCGGATTATCTGACGGAGGCATGCACAATACATGAAACTTTCCACCGAGGCAGCAGCTATTCTTGAGACCTCCATGCACATCAACAAGGTGAGCGATAAGGAGCGCAGTGATATCGAAAACGTGATTGCGGCAATGCCGGACGATCGCGTGATGCTATACAAAAACGTGGTCTCCAACCCGATCGGCGATCTCCCGCGTTATTCGATCCACATCCGTATTCAACATATGCTGACTTTTGTAACTTTTCTGACGCTGGCCTTCACCGGATTACCAATCGCATTTTTCGATCACTTTTGGGCACAGCCGCTGAACAGCATTATTGGCGGCGTCGATGTATCGAGGGTCATCCACCGCACCTTGGCCGGCGTAATGATTTTCAGCATGCTGTACCACATAGTCACCATCACACTCGGGCCCATTCAGCAAATGATGGGGAGCCGCTTTGAATGGCGACGCACCATTATTCCAACTCTGAAAGACGTCAGAGACTTCAAAGAAGATATCTTATATTTCACAGGCACCCGTAATCAGCGGCCGGAAATGGATAAATTCATGTACAAGCAGAAGATCCATTATTTTGCTGCCGCTTTCGGTAACATGGTCATGATCATATCCGGATCGTCATTCCTATTCCCCGAATTCTGGGCTGCGGTACTGCCGGTCGATATCGCCGCCAATTTCCAGGAAATGATGCGCCTGTCACATCCGCACGAAGCACTGCTGGCACTATTGGTCATTGCATTCTGGCACTGGTACAACGTTCACCTCGCCCCCGGGCGTTTCCCAATGCAGTGGACCTTCCTCACCGGCAAAATCACCCGCGAACACCAGATCGAAGAACACTTCCTGGAGTATTTACGCAACCTGGTGGAACTGCCGGAGGAACGCGCCTACCTCATGGATATCCTGGAAGCGCGCGAGCTGAATGCGAGTGAAGAGACCATTGCAACACAGGTCGGCATTCAGATCAGTGAAGAACCCGAATCATGATGAAACCACTGACACCCGTACAGAAGATCATTGCTTACAGCACGCTGTTTCTGGTGTTTTGCTGGACCCTGTTTGGGCTCTTTGCGATGTGGTTGATTATCACGGAGTATTGAAGCGATGCATCAGATCAGCAACGAATTGTTTTTCTTCATCGTCCTGACGGTGCTGCTGTTCGTGCTGCTTGGTATTGCAATGCTGGTCATCATAGATCACAAAGCGAAAATCCCCGACGCCTTCCACAATGATCCCTTCAGCATCAGTGGCCTACGCCGCGGGCATCCGGTGATCAGTTTTTTGACCACGTTTATTCTGGGCACCATCATACTGGCATTGTTATTCGAAATGACTGTCACCCTCGCCGATCACCTTGGTTTTTCACGCACTAGCGACGACCGGCCACAACTGTTAAAGCAGTTAAAGGAGCAACGTTTCACGGAGCGTATGCGCCACTTTCACAACGAGCCGGAACAGGACCTGGTCAATCTGGGGAAAAAACAGGTTTGCTTCTATTGCCACGGTGACTATCCGCATTCTAAACAGCAAATGGTTCGAACCCTGCTTAATATGCACACTCAGTTCATCGGTTGCATGACTTGCCATACCGATCCACGCAAAGTGCCGGAAGAACAGTACCGCTTTAAGTGGCTCAATTATTCGGGCATCGACGTCACGGGGCCACCATTTGGAACCAGTAATGATGCAGATACCGGCTTTCTGGTCGAGACCGATGATCTCTACTCCAAGATCGTTGTCTATGCAGGCGATGGCGATGAACAACGGTTACTGGAAATCACTGAAGACCTGGATGAGGTACAGGAATTTCTGCAAATACGTGAATCGCTGTCGGATCAGGACCGGGAAGCACTGAAGAAACGCTTTCATACCCTGGTCAGCCCCAAGGGTCGTTTTTGTTCACGCTGTCATACGCAGGAGCAGGAAAGCTTTCTACCCTTCCGGGAACTCGGTTTTTCCGAGCAAAGACTCTTTGATGTCACCAACCTTAACCTGATTGGCATCGTTGACAAATACCGTGAATTTTATCTTCCCAGACTGTTTGACAGCGAGTTATCCTTACCTGACACGCAATCCCTGGTCGGCGAGCAGCACAAGGAAGAAATCAGCAATGAAGAAACCACGAAACCCAGGGCCTGGTGGCGCAAGACTGCACCCTCTCCGGGTGGGGATGCAGATGCATCGACACAATAAAACCATGTCACGTATTCTGGTAATTATATTATCGCTGACAACATATTCGATCGGTAACACAGCCCCCTCCATCCCCACACAGCATGTAAAGCCATTGAGGGAACTGGTTGGAGGGGCGGCCGGCCCGCTGTCACTACCCAGTGACGTCGCCACCGATTCACGCCACGTATATGTGGTCGATGGCGGTAACCACCGTATTGTTACCTTTGACCGAAATGGCAAATACCGTTTCCAATTCGGAGGACAGGGTAACGAACACGGTCATTTCGAAAGCCCGGTGGGCATAACGGTCGCCGCTGGAAACGTCTATGTGGCGGACAGCGGCAATCACCGCATCCAGGTCTTTGATCAAAACGGTGGATTCAAACGCAGCATCGTAACCCGTAGCAAAAAAGGCCTCATACGGCCGATCGACATCGCCGTTTCCCCTGACGGAAAACAGCTATATGTTACCGAAAATACCAGCCACAAAGTCGTCGTCATGGCACCCGATGGGCGTCTGCTACGGGAATGGGGCGGCAACGGTTTCAATACCGGTCAGTTCCGTTATCCGGCGAGCATAACTCGACTGAACGACGACCGTGTGGCGGTGGTCGATGTGCTGAATACCCGGGTTCAGGTATTCAATTCCTCAGGTAGTCTCTCGTTGGTGGTCGGTGACTGGGGTGTGTTACCAGGCCAGTTGTTCCGCCCTAAAGGGGTTGCGGTTGACCACGATGGCCGGTTTTATGTCTCCGATAGTTATATGAATCTTATTCAGGTTTTCGCAAATTCCGGACAGTTTCTGTATGTACTCGGCAAGAGCGGTAAACCCTACCCATTTGACACTCCCGCTGGTATTGCGGTGGACGACAGGCAACAGTTATACGTCGTCGAAATGCTCAAAAACAAAGTCTCCGTATTCGCACTGCAACCATGACTTGCTATCAGAGATACCGACACCTCGCACACTTATTCATCTGCTTTATCGGCCTGCTATTGATTGTTGGCACCCCCGCTGACGCCGCGCCGCGCCTGCCTTCGGCGAAGCGTGAGTGTGCGCTGTGTCACATCATGTGGCTGACTGAATTCAAACGTGATGACGTGACGCCGTTGATCGCCTACGATCCCAAGCCGGTTGAAAAAAGCGGCCGCCAGGACGTGTCCAGCACAGAACGCATGTGCTTATCTTGTCATGACGGCTTTGTTCTGGAATCGCGCTTCCTGTGGAAACAAAATCAACACACCCACCCGATCGGACAGAAACCCTCCGAACACATTCAGATTCCCATCGTTGATGGAAAAAACCTGTTTCCGCTGAACGACGATGGAAAAGTCTATTGTGGTACCTGCCACACGGCTCACGGCATCGACTGGTCCGCCAAGGATTCACCTATTTTCATGCGCGTGCGCAGCCGTGACGGCGAGCTGTGCCAGGCCTGTCACAAGGAGAAAACCACCGGCCCGGCGCAAGGTAATCATCCGATTAAAGAAAAACCCGTGGTGCGCCCGGGATTTCTGGAAACCACGCGCGCGCAGTTGAGCAACGACAATACCGTCACCTGCCAGAGCTGCCACAGCGCCCATGGCGCCGCGTCTAAAGAAAAGATCCTGGTGACCGAAAACCTGGACTCACAGCTGTGTCGCAACTGCCACGAAGACCGTCATGCATCAGACCTTACGCAAGCTGCTGCGAAGAAAACGCATCCAGTCAATATTGTTCCACGGCAAGCCAAAATTCCGGAAACGCTGTTAACAGCGGGCGCTAAGCAGGGAAGCAAAGGACAGTTGATCTGCCAAACCTGTCACAGCCCGCACGATTCGAAGACCCAGCACGGCATCCTGGTTAAAGACAATAAAGACTCGCAGTTATGCCGCAGCTGCCACAATAAACAACAACAGGTGGCCGGTGGCAAACACGATATGCGTTTGAGCAATCGTCAGGCCGTAAATATACGGGGCGAAACGGTCGATAAAGGCGGCACTTGTAGCGCCTGTCATCTGCCGCACGACGGCGAAGGCCCAAAGATGTGGGCGAGGAAGCTGCCCCCTAATACCGAACCGATGGCTGCAGTGTGTCTCAGTTGCCATAGTAAAAAAGGCCTGGCATCAAAACACGGTGTTGGCGAATACAGTCACCCGGTTGGCTTTGCTATGGGTAAGGCCGGAGAAAACATCAAACTTCCAGGGTTCAGTCTCGATGGTGTTAAGTTTGATAACGCAGCTAACGGCTCAGTGACCTGCGCCAGCTGCCATGATGCACACCAGTGGGACCCGAACCAAACCCTGCAGTCGGTCAGTTCCGAGACTGAGGGTGATGCCAGCAACAGTTTTTTACGCATCCGCAATAACCAGGACTCTAAGCTCTGCAGAACCTGCCATAAGCAGCAGTTATATATCGTCGGCAGCGAACATGACCTAACCGAAACTGCTCCCGACTCGGTCAATGCCTTGAACCAGAAACCCAGCCAGGCCGGTATTTGTGGCAGTTGCCACCATGTGCACAACGGCTTAGGACCGCGCATGTGGGCGCGCAAGCTGCCGCCCGGCATCGAACCAGCTGCAGCCAACTGTGTGAGTTGCCACAATCCTGACGGCATCGCAAAAGAGAAAGCCATCGATCAGCACAGTCATCCCGTAGGCGTTTCCATCGACAACATTGGAATCAAGGCAACACTAGACAAATGGGTGAGCCGTTTTCCCGCACCACTCGGCTTAAAAGCACCCCAGCCATTACCGCTTTATGATGAACGCGGTCACTCGTTGTCCGGCGGCCAGGAGATCGGTTGTGGCACCTGCCACGATCCGCACCGCTGGTCACCTGACAGTACGCTCGCCAAGACCGATGTCGAGGGTGACGCTGGTTCGAGCTTCCTGCGAATTGCGGACCATGGCAACAGCGAGCTGTGTATCAATTGCCATGCCGATAAAAGCATTGTCAAGCACTCGAAGCATGGCGCCAAGGACTTATCAATAAATGGCAAATCAAAAGCGGGGCCATGCAGCAACTGCCACCAGCCCCATCAAACCAAGGGCGCATTCCTGTGGGCACGCGACACCGGGAGCGGTGAGGCGCCTGTCGAAAAACTGTGCACCAGTTGTCACCGCGATGGTGGTACGGCCAAGAAGAAGCTCACCGGAGATTTCAGCCACCCAATTGGCATTGAACTAGCTGATCACATGAAGGATCCATCGTTACCCCTGTTCAAACCCGGCAGCATTGAAAGATCCAAACAGGGCAAGATCGACTGCACCACTTGTCACGATCCGCATCAGTGGGATCCCGCTGACATGAACAGCCTCGCCGGCTCTGGTAAAAAGGTTGAGGGTGATGCAAACACCAGCTTCCTGCGCGTGAGCGCCGGAGAGAACAGCGAGCTCTGTATCCGTTGTCATACACGCCAACAAACCGTGCTGAAAACGGATCATGATATGTCCGTATCCCAACCCAGGGCGACCAACACCAAACGACAGACGGTCACCGAGTCCGGGGTCTGCGGTCAATGCCACAGTATCCACAACGCCAGTGATTCGTTCCGCTTGTGGGCGCAGGAGACTTCGCGCGGACAAAACCGCAATGAACGTTTGTGCCTAAGCTGCCATAGCAAAAACAGTATCGCCGCCAACAAGGTGCCTGCAGCAACATCGCACCCACCCGATGTCCATGTTTGGTCAGGACCGTCGCGTGAGGCCTTGCGGCCGCAGGCCCAGGCCCATTTACCGGTTTTCGACAACAATGGCGAAGCCTCGAAAACCGGGATCATCAGTTGCCCAAGCTGTCACGACCCGCATCAGTGGCGGGCCGGAGCCACCGCGGCCGGCCCAGGTTACAATAGTGAAGGTGATACACAAAACAGCTTCTTGCGGCTTACCGACACTCGTGCCTTCGTGTGTGCCGACTGCCATGGCCTGGATTCAATTTACCGCTACAAATACTTCCACTCCCAAAAATCTCACCAGAAACATTCATTATTTCGCTGATTACTCTGCTAGAATTCAAGTTTCAAGACGCCAGGCCGATATAGAGCTCAGAAACCTTATTTCGTGACAAGGGCTAACCGGTTGAAAAACCGGGGCGCAAAGTTACCTGCCTGTCGCCGCAAGGCCATGGTCGAGGGACTTCCGGAGGAATGCTGTGAAGTACTTTAAGATTGTACAATCTGTAATGGGGGCCGGTTTAGTAATTGTCAGCACCATGAGCAATGCAACTGCCGGTGGCTTTGCAGATGCACTCAAGGATTTCGTACTTGGACGCGAAGCGCATGCAAGTATACAGGGATCTCAATTGCCAATTACCAGCATATCCTACCAGTGCATGCGTTGTCACGATGGCAGTCGTGGCCAGGCAATAACGCTTAAATCCACCGACACAGCTCTTCGCTTCACGGGCCATACCAATAGCGACCATCCCGTTGGCATGCGTTATTCCGAGTACGCACGACCGGAACTGGGTTCGTATGTTGACCCGGCCCGCTTAGATAACCGGGTACAACTGGAAAACGGCGAGGTAACCTGTATTACCTGTCACGAAACCGATGTCAGTCGCGTCACTGCTGCATCACTGCAACTGCCTGCTGAAGCGGCCTGTACCGCAACCGGCAATTTGACGGTTGGATCCACACCAACCGATTTATGCCTGTCCTGCCATGTGATGTGATCTCTGGCAGGATAAATCGCCAGCAGCGCGTTACACAGCCCTCCGGATCAGGTTTGTAAGTACCTGTTGTTCCCTCCTACCGCGCAGGGTAAAATCCATTGCAGACCCCTATTCCGACCGGACGTTTCTTAAATCAACCTACCCCGTGGAGTACGCAACGTGAACACCCGCCTAGCAACAAAGTTTTTACTCGCCAGTATCGTTTGCCTGTTATCCGTTTACATGCCCCTCAGCCAGGCCCAACCCGAAGCGCTAACCAACACCGGCGACAAAATCTACGGCACCGTTGTGGAAACCAAGGATGCCGGGGGCTACACCTATGTTCAACTGGATACCGGAAAAGAGAAGTTGTGGGCGGCGGGGCCGGTGACCGCTCTCAGCATCGGCAGCATGATCGCCATCAGCACCCAGATGCCGATGACAAATTTTCAAAGTAAAGCATTTGGCCGCGATTTTGAACTCATCTACTTTGTTCCCGGATTTATTACCGATCAAGCGGAATCCCAAAAGAGCGTGATGGATCCACACAGCTCAATCCGTCAAGCCAAGCAAACGCCTGTAAGCGGCATCAAAAAAGCCGACAACGGCAACACCATCGCCGAAATTCTGGAAGAGCAACAAGCGCTAAATGGAAAGCCTATTGTCGTCCGTGGAAAAGTGGTCAAGTACAATGCCGAGGTGCTCAACAAGAACTGGCTTCATATTGCTGATGGTAGTGGCGACAAGGATTTAACGGTTACGACTGACAGTAGTGCAAAGATTGGAGACGTGGTCCTGGTTAACGGTGTGTTAACACTGGACAAGGATTTTGGCTACGGCTATCGCTATGAAGTCATTATCGAAGACGCCGAAGTCATCGTAGAATAAACCACCTCGCCATTATTGTTTGTAGAAGTTGATATAGCGGTCTCACGGAGCCTTGCCCGATGATGGATATCCTCGAGCCGCTGGTCCCTTATTTACCGTTTTTTCTTGTGTTCGTCTGGGGCCTATATCGGATGCTTTTAAAAATAGGCTACAGGTTACTGTCAAACCCTCTGCAAGAAAAAAAGGGGACCGCTGAGAAATCGGATGATTAATATAGCTTGAAAGCCTGCAGTTGCGTTGCACCCAGGCGCGCATTTTCAATGTATAACGCAGATTGTATATAACGGCAGGAGAGTTTAGTGAGAACGACGACTAGCGGGTTTCAAAACGAGTCATCAGTGCCTCGGCGGATTGTTTGGCTTTATTCAGATCCTCAACACTGAGAACATCACCGATCAGGTCGCGATAATTTTTCGCGGATTCCTGGCCACGCCGGGTTGCCACATCCATCCAGGCATAAGCCGAAACATAGTCGGTTGCGACACCCTGGCCCTTGAAATACTTGACACCGACCGCATACTGCGCGCCAACGTAACCATCTTCCGCAGCGCTCATGTACCACTTGAACGATAACTCGTGATCAGCCTGAGCGTCTCTGTATTGAGTCTCGTAAAGCTTCCCCAGATTAAACATGGCTTCGGCACTGCCTTGCTCCACCGCCATTTCTAACCACTTCAACGCTTCTGAACGGTTTTTGACAACGCCTAATCCTTTTGCATGCATTGCACCCAGGTTGATTTGTGCGGATACATCACCTTGTTCAGCTGACTCGGTCCAGATGGTTTGTGCCTTCTGATAGTCGCCCGCATTAAATGCCGACATACCCTCATCCACCTGCTCTGCGTACACCCAGGGAACGTGTAAAAAAACCGATGCGATAACACACAAGAGCAACACTCTAAGTAACATTTTCAGGCCTCAGTAACTCGTCAATGGCATTTGAGAAATCCTATTAAAGCAAGAAACAGCAGTTGGGTAAATATTTGGGGACCATTGGTTAAGTCTGAGTGGGATGAGTAGATGCTTTTGGACACACATCAACCGCGCACGACTTAATCAGGGGATTCCCTAATTGCGCTATTACTTTCCATGACAATAAAGGCACATCTCGGACCCCTGCATAGACATCCTCAACAGATTCGGAAGATGGCCGCATTGTGTACATCGTGACAGCTTGCGCATTCAACAAATCTCTCAAAAAAAGCAGATCAAATGAAAACAGCCGCCATGAACAAAATGACAATTTGAGCACACCAACGATTCGTTCTGATGCTCCCACTTGATACTAACGGGATGGTCATCCGAAAGGTCGGCAGTCAAATCCACGCGTCCGGGCGCAAAGTGCGTGCCTATATTACCGCCAAAATCATCAATCGCTACTGTTCCATTCTGACACGACAAACACAACTTGATCACTCCCCTCGGTTGGGCTTCAGGCTGGACCACCAACGTTGGACTGGTATACATCGCAAGTTGGCGGAGGTCACCTGGTGATTCCACAGGGCTGCGTTGGCGCCACTGGCAGAGGCATGCTCTATGGTGATATCCCGACCTCGATACTTTATCCCCGGGTTAAGTTTTTTGCGACCGACCGTTTTTTTCAACAAATAACGCCACTCTCTAAATTCTTCTCTTTCGCAATATTTCGCCAAGCCGTCTGATTGTTTCAGAAGTAAATTTTATATTATATAAATATATTTGATATGTTAATTGTGGCTAGTAGTACGTTGTCCGCTATCAGGAGGGATGTGAACCCTGCTGTGGCTCACTCACTGTTTCTGCGTATGCTCCAAGGGCTGACTCGAGGTCCATCGCATCCACATTCGCCCTGTATGGGCTGCAACGATCAAAAAAACCTGGAAAATTGATCTAGCGCAATAACACTCTTTTTCACTATCTTACGATACCCTCATATTCTTGCTATAAGCAAAAATTCACTTCCAGGCTTGGGGGTACACCATGATCAGTTCGAATCGCTTCTTGCGGCGTATAATGGTAACCGCGACCTTAATTATTCTGGCAGGGCTGATGGTTGCTCCGCCTGCATTCGCCTTTCAAACGTATTTAGATGAGTTCAACACCACCTATAGTACAGCTGGCACCCGACTTGATAGCTGCGGCTTGTGTCACTTTAATTTCGCAGGTGGAGGGGCAAGGACACCCTATGGCGAAGACTATCGTCTCAACAACTACAATGCAGCTAACATAGGCACCTTGGATTCTGACAGCGACAGTGTCAGTAACGACCTGGAAGCTGCCGCTGCGACGCTGACCATGCCGGCCTATAGCTGCGCAAACTATGTCGACGCGCTCAATGCCCCGACCAATCTCGCGGACTATGTGGATCCGAATAACCCGGGTTGTCCGGGCGCAGGCGAACCACCGATCGCGAATCCAAACGGGCCTTATGTGGTCCTGATCGGCAGTTCGGTTACGTTCAGCAGCGCAGGATCAACAGACCCAGACGGTACCATTGTGTCCTACCTCTGGGCCTTTGGTGATGGCGGAACCAGCACGGAGGCCAACCCAACCTATACCTATACATTATCTTTTCAGGCGACAATTACTGCGACACTGACCGTCTCAGACAACGACGGCAATTCGAGTTCAACAACATTCAAAGTATTCCTTACGGATACACCGAATACTCCACCAACAGCAGACGCCGGTCCGGCGGTAACGGGTCAAGTCGGTACGCCCGTGCAGTTTAACGGTTCTGCCTCATCGGACCCGGAAGGTGACGCCCTGAGTTATCAATGGGACTTCGGTGATGGCATGGCGGGCACAGGCGTCATGCCGACCAATAGTTACGGACAATGCGGCTTGTACAATGTCACATTAACCGTGCAGGACAACATTGGCCTGAGCGGCACTGCAACGACCACGGCGAATATCGCCAGCACCGGCACCACCGCACCAGTGGCCAACGCCGGTGGCG
Source organism: uncultured Gammaproteobacteria bacterium (assembly GCA_947258875.1). Taxonomy (GTDB): domain Bacteria; phylum Pseudomonadota; class Gammaproteobacteria; order CAMYKB01; family CAMYKB01; genus CAMYKB01. The sequence goes on from CAMYKB010000018.1 coordinate 35,222, forward strand.
ATACCGCGGGTAACTACAGCGGTTCGGCTGGCAGTAACATCGCCTTTGACGGTTCTGCCTCTGCCGATCCCGACTGCGATATTGTCAGTTACGCCTGGAATTTCGGTGATGGCAACACAGGTACCGGAGCCACGATACTGCACAGCTATACTACCGCAGGCAGCTATGTGGTCACCTTGACCGTGACCGACAATGACGGTCTGACGGCGAGCGCGTCGGCCACAGTGACCGTTGTGGATACCGGGCCCCTGGACGGCGCGGCCCTGTATGATACCAATTGTGCAGGTTGCCATGGTGCCGGTGCCAACAGTACCAAGGTGGGCGCGGATGCCACCCGCATCAACAACGCCATCACTGGCAATGTTGGCAACATGGGTTTCCTCAGCACCCTGACAGCCGCGGAGGTCACCGCCATCGCGGATTACCTCATCTCGCTGGCGCCACCGCCACCACCGCCGGGTACTCCACCGGACGGCGCGGCCCTGTATGATACCAATTGTGCAGGTTGCCATGGTGCCGGTGCCAACAGCACCAAGGTGGGCGCGGATGCCACCCGCATCAACAACGCCATCACTGGCAATGTTGGCAACATGGGTTTCCTCAGCACCCTGACAGCCGATGAGGTCACCGCCATCGCGGATTACCTCATCTCACTGGCGCCACCGCCACCACCACCGGGTACTCCACCGGACGGCGCGACCCTGTATGATACCAATTGTGCAGGTTGCCATGGTGCCGGTGCCAACAGCACCAAGGCAGGCGCGGATGCGATTCGTATCAACAACGCCATCATTGGCAATGTCGGCAACATGGGCTTCCTCAGCACCCTGACAGCTGATGAGATCAATGCGATTGCAAGCTACCTCATGTCCGTGGGGACTCCATTACCCCCACCCATCGAGGGTTGCATGTTCTCACCGCCGGGTGATCACACCGACAAGGAAGACGGCTGCTATCACAAGTCAGGCAAGGACTATCCATACAGCAACAGCTGTGCAAGCTGTCATGGTTCCGACCTGACAGGTGGAACTGCACCATCCTGCTACACCTGTCACGGAGAGGAGTGGAATGAAGATGCCCCACCGCCAGGCAGCCAATTGCCTCCGGGGCATACTGACTCAGAGAACGGCTTCCTGCATAAAACAGGTAAGGACTATCCGTACAGCAACGGCTGCACCAGCTGTCACGGAGTCGATCTCACTGGTGGTATTGGTCCGTCCTGCTTCTCCTGCCATAACAAGGAATGGAGGGAAGATGCTCCGCAGACAAGTAGCCCGACACCTTCGGATCACACTGATTCTGAGGACGGCTTCTTGCATAAGTCAGGTAAGGACTACCCGTACAGCAACGGCTGCACTAGCTGCCACGGCAGCGACCTTACCGGAGATATAGGCCCATCCTGCTTCAGCTGCCATAACAAGGAATGGAAGGAGAGCGATCCGAATCAAGGCTACACCGGATCATCATACTGGTGGTCACGTTGGGATTCAGACTGATAAGACCAATGCGATACTGAGTTAGTGTGCAGTAGCAAGTAAAACGGGCGGCCGCAAGGTCGCCCGTTTTACTGTTTAGAGAAAAAATACAGATTGCCGCTAGCACTCTTTTCACTATTTTTATCTAGAGTATACGGCATTTCGAAAAAGGCTCTTTTTAGGAATTCACGCCGAGGCACTTGGTTGACCTCAAAACCCTTCGGTCAAAAGATAGTTTGGAAAATTGGGGACAAACACTGTCAGGATAACGGCTACACGAGTTCGGCGTGTTATGATTTTTACTGATGGCGCGCCCGGAAGGATTACTCCGCACTTCCCTGTGCTCCGCCCCTCCGGGGCCAGCGGCAAATAACGCCGCTGTTCAAAA
>CAMYKB010000019.1:0-62484 GCA_947258875.1 uncultured Gammaproteobacteria bacterium
AAGGCTCTTGCTAGGTCAAATCCCATTACTCTTTGCTTCAAAATAGAGGTGCCTTTAGAGAGCTAACGACAAAGCTGAGCCGAGATGAGCCGCATCGCGGCGACGAACGATCTTCCCCTTCCAGGGGTGAATAATAACCAATTCCTGAATGCGATCGCTTTTTGTTATAAAAGTGATTGATGTGCCTGTTCAAAGCAGACCTTAATTCACGCGTTGTGTTAAATTTTCTGTCTCTAATCTGTTCCGCTTTAAGGCTATGGAAATATGATTCCATATGGCCGTTATCGATACAATAGCCCAATCGGTTAACACGCGGCGTTATCTTGTGTTTCTTAAGCGTTTTCCTGAACGCTTTGCCTGTAAATTCTATACCTCGATGCGTATGGAAGATCAATTCCTCGCCAGGCTGCCTTTCTCGGAGGGGCCGTTTCAACACCGTTGATGTTGACATGCCCAAGATCTTTGGTCCATTCATCCTGTTGGGGATTTCGGTTTTTGAATCAAATGACACTCAGTTCATCGCTGTAAAAACGTCTTTGGATTCAGGCCGCCCGGTGAGCCATGCGGCCTGACCCTGTTGTTGAAATCAAGCCAGAAAGTGGGATTTAATCTGACAGAGAAAAGCAGCTAACGCCGCTTTTAAAACCTTATTGCCTATTGACTCCAGGGGGCTTTGTATGTGTCATATGCGAACACCAGTATAGCCGAATTGCTTAGCAAAATTATTAATTTCTTTAACTGATGTAATTCTATAAATATCTTTACCTTTAGCATGAAACTGAATTTTCTCGAACAACTCAGGAGTCCAGAAGTTGGGAGATAACCGCAGATATTTCCAGCTTGCCAATGTCCCTATCAAAACCGAACTACCTTCAGGCCATCCTTCCGGTTTTACAAAAAAACTCTTTAGTAGCCTCTTAGTAACCCACCAGTAGTGAACATAATACGGTAAATCAACGTAAATGAGAGTATCTGCGGCATCAAGACGCAACCAAAAAGATTCTAATGAACCAAGTCCTTCAATTATCCAGTTGTCAGTGACTATCAAATCGGCATGTTTTTTTGAATACTCTTCAGGCGAAACACGCTCACCATTTTTCTTATACTCTATTAAATCCAACGCACATAGCTTGATACCTGTTTCAGCAGAAAGCTTTCTACTCAGCGTTGACTTTCCACCTCCTGGCTTTCCGAATACAACAACCTTGTTCATTTAATGATGCTTTTTTTGCTCGGATTTTGATTGTATAAAACTACAAATGGATGGCAAAATTGCCATGTTGTTTTATGTGGATTGTGCAATATGTAGCACAGCAAATCCAGCAATAACTTACTGATTTATATGCGACCCTGCGCAGAAAATACCGCAATATCAATAACAGGGAATACGGCATCCATTGCAGGGGTCTGCAATACGGTCAGCGATCAATATACTTGCCGATGCGCAGTAAAAGAATCAGGCTGGGTATTACCATCAACGCGGTGATGATGAAAAACAAGGTCCAGTTTCCATTCAGGTAATCGACTAATGCGCCACTGGCGGAAGACAGGGTCGTGCGACCCAGGTTGCCTAAGGACGCCATGAGGGCGTATTGGGTTGCGGTATAGGTGCGATGGGTCAGGTAGGAAATGAAGGCAACAAAGGTGACGGTCGAGAATGCGGTGGTGAAGTTGTCGATGATGATGGTGGCGAGCAGGAGAGTTTTGTCCGGGCCGGTGGCGGCAATCCAGGCAAACATGAGATTTGAACATGCCATGGCGATACCGCCAATCATCAGGCCGCGCACGATGCCAAAACGTGCATTAAAAAGACTGCCCGTAACAGCAAAAATGATAGTTACCCACCAGCCAATGAATTTGGAATAGGTGCCGATGTCGGCATTGCTGAAACCAATTTCTTTGTAGAACACGATCGACATGCGCCCCAGGAAGGCCTCGCCGATTTTGAACAGGAATATGAAACTCAAAATGGCCAGCGCAAGCTTGACGCCATTACGTGTAAAGAATTCGCGTAACGGTTCAATAAGGGTAACCGCAAACCAGGCCAGGAAACGTTCCCATGCCGTGTGGTGATCGCCCAACAGGTGCAGGTAGTGTTGTTCGCGCTGTTGTTGTTCTGCTTCACGGTTGCTGGCAGGTTCTTTGATAAACAGCACCACCACCATCAGTAAAACAAGAATCAGGCTGAGCGCGGTATAGACTTCCCCCCAGGACCAGCCTCCATAAGCCGGATCGGATAACCAGAATGCGACCGCGCCCGGCAGGCTGTAACCGGTCCACCAGCCGCTGGTGGCCATCGCGGAACCGGCGGGGATTTTTTCTTCCTCGTGCGCACCGATAATCTCAATGCGGTAGGCATCAACAGCAATGTCCTGCGTCGCGGAAGCAATGGCGATGGATAACGCAAACGCAGCGGTGAGTATAATGCTGATACCGGGACCGGTTTGGCTAATGGCCAGCGTGCCGAGCAGGATCAGCCCCTGCATGAGTATTATCCAGCTTTTACGTTGGCCAAGACGACGTGTAAGTGGCAGGCGTACGCGATCGAGAAATGGAGACCATAAAAAATTGGCGAAGTAGGCGCTGGCGATGAGGCCAAACAGACCAATCGAGGAACGCGACAGCCCTGTTTCCTGCAACCAGGCCGTCATGGCCGAGCCGGTGAGCACCCACGGAAAGCCGCTGGAGAAGCCTAATAAAAAGATGACCCACAGGCGCCGGTCGGCATAGAGTTCGATGCTCTCGAGCAGGCTGATTTGTTTGTGTGCATCCACTGTATACGCCGGCTTACGGTTGTAAGTCGTAATCCATTATCAATGGCGCATGATCGGAGAAGCGTTCATCTTTATAAATCGATACGGACTTCACCTTGCCTTTCAGTTTAGGACTGGTGACCTGGTAATCGATCCGCCATCCGACATTCTTGTCCCAGGCCTGGCCGCGGTTTGACCACCAGGTGTACTGATCGGGTTCCTGATTGATCTCGCGGAAGGCATCGTTGTATTTCAGATCGCCAAACAAGCTATCCATCCAGGCGCGTTCGTGTGGCAGAAAGCCGGAATTTTTCTGGTTGCCCTTCCAGTTTTTTAAATCAATTTGTTTGTGTGCGATGTTCCAGTCACCGCAAATGATGTATTCACGGCGTTTGCGCTTGAGGGACTTAAGGTGTGGCAGAAAGTAATCCAGAAACCGGTCCTTGGAGGCCTGGCGATGTTCTCCGGACGAGCCAGAGGGGGCATATAGGGAAATTATGGATAATTTATCAAAACGTGCCTCGATATAACGGCCCTCACGGTCGAACTCATCGCAACCCATACCCGTGATTACTTCATCAGGTTCCTGCCGGCAATAAATCGCGACGCCGCTGTAACCCTTTTTCTCGGCGTCATGATAATAACTGTAGTAACCCTGTGGCCAGAACATCTCGTCTTCGAGTTGGTGTTCCTGGGCCTTGGTTTCCTGTATGCAGAAAACGTCGGCATCCTGTTTTTTGAGCCACTCGAAGAAGCCCTTGCGGGCAGCAGCGCGTATGCCATTGACGTTAACGGTGATTACCCGCATGTCGGTTTCCTTGTGTCCGGTGGCCACATCAGCAAGCTGGCCTATGATTAACTGCTAGTTGAAGATACTGTATATTAAGAGCTGCTCGCAGGGCACGGTGCTGCCGTCAAGGCAGCGATTTTGATGCGCTGCTCTTGTCGGCGGGCTTACCATTACTGGGTTTGGTTATCGATTTTTCAGATTTACCCTCCCTGGGCCTGATAATACTCATGATTGTCCAGCCGCTGGCGGGCTTGAGTTTGTCGTCGGCCACGAAGATACGCAGTTCACCCTTTGTGTTCAGGGCAAACAAAGGGATGGCATTGCGGCCATGTTTTTCCCTGTAATCTTCGAAGCTGAATTCGTCGCCCAGGGTAGTGGCGCGAATCTCAGCACCCCTGGAAACCAGTCCTGCCAGTTTGGGATAGGTCATTTCGTCATCGAACAACACACGGCCGCCCTGTTGGGTGGTAACGCTGGTCTTACTGGCCTTGTTGTCATCTGCCGCGACCGACAGGCGATACACCGCGTTTTTACCAAACTCGCGCTGGTAACGCAGTATCGATAACAGGTTCAGTTCTTTATGCGGTGATAACCCCAGCATGCGGCCGATGCCTACCAGTTCAAGCTGGCGGTCAGCGTGATCTGAAACCGGGTTGCCATAAAATGTTCGCAAGCCTTCCATGCGCGCCTCGCGGATATTTTCCCAATAAGTATCGACCAGGATGGTATCAAAGCCTTGTTCCCTTAATGCTTTGGCAATGGCGCGCGCCACCTTGTTGGCGCCGATGATTAATAGGCCCTTGGTGGCAGGTTCGGCGACTTTGAGCAGATGCGCGAGTGGCCTGGCAGTGGCGCTTTGCAGGACCACTGTGCCAATGATGATAATGAAGGTTAACGGTACAATTAATGGCGCTTGTTCAAAGCCCAGGGTTTCCAGGCGAATGGCGAATAACGCCGAGATGGCTGCGGCAACGATGCCGCGCGGTGCGATCCAGCCTATGAGTGCGCGTTCCCGCCAGTTCAGCGATGAACCCAGTGTTGAGGTGAACACCTTCAATGGTCGGGCGATGAACTGGATTGCGAGTAATACACCTAGTGCACCCCAGCCTAAGGTAATGATCTGGCTGAACTCGACACGTGCCGCCAGGATGATGAAGAGGCCGGATATTAGCAACACACTCAGACTTTCCTTGAAGTTGAGGATGTCTTCAGTATCGACTTGCCGCATATTGCCCAACCAGGCACCGGTGATAGTGACCGCCAGCAGCCCGGACTCTTCGGCGATGGTATTGGAGAAGGCATACACAGCCAGTACCAGAGACAATGTGGCGACATTATGCAGGTACTCGGGAAGCATATGGTGGCGTAGCAACAAGCCAAAAAGATAGCCACAACAGGCACCGATGACGGTGCCTGTGATCAGCGTTAGGCTGAAAATTCCTATGACGTGACCGAGGCCACCGCCTGTAGTGGTGCTGGAGACAATGAACTCAAATACCAGCACGGCGAGCAGGGCACCGAAGGGGTCGATGATGATGCCCTCCCAGCGCAGGATATTAGCAATTCTCGCATTAGGTCTGACGGTACGCAGCATGGGCACAATGACAGTCGGTCCTGTGACGACGATGACCGCGCCGAACAGAAAAGACAGCGACAGGCTGAAGCCCAACAGCCAGTGGGTGGCCAGGGTGCCGACCAGCCAGGTGATCAGCAGGCCGGTGGTGAGCAGTTTGCGCACTACCTCACCCACACCGCGGATCTCTTCCAGCTTGAGTGTCAGGCTGCCCTCGAACAGAATCAGGGCGACCGACAGTGACACCATGGGGAATAACAGGTCGCCAAACAGCAGGTCAGGTTGTAACCAGCCCGTGACCGGACCGGCAAGAATGCCCGTTAACAAGAGGAACAGGATGGCTGGCAGTTTGACGCGCCAGGCCAGCCATTGGCAGACAGAGGCCATCAGGCCAATCCCGGCCAGTGAGATGATTGCAGTATGGTTCATTCGGAGGTTGTGCGATTATCGTTGTTCAAAACCGGTTTCTACTTTAGCATGCGCGCATTAACTGTGCCTGATTCTGTGGTTAGAGGGGCGAGATGAGCTACAAAGACGAATTTCTGGAATTTGCGATCCAGCAGGACGTGCTCCGCTTTGGCGAATTTACGCTGAAATCGGGCCGTGTCAGCCCCTATTTCTTCAATGCTGGCCGTTTTAACAGTGGCGGAGCGTTATCCAGGTTGGGGCGTTTTTATGCGCGTGCTATACAGGACTCCGGTATTGCATTCGATATGCTGTTTGGCCCCGCCTACAAGGGTATCCCGCTGGTTGCTGCGACCGCCATTGCGTTTTTCGATGAGTTTGGGATGGACGTTCCTTATGCCTTTAATCGTAAGGAGGCCAAAACACATGGAGAGGGAGGCAATATTATCGGTGCGCCCCTGCAAGGGCGGGTATTGATTATTGACGATGTGATTACGGCAGGGCTGGCGATTCGTGGGGCTGTCAAGATCATCTCATCCGCCGAGGCAGAGCCTGTGGGAGTTGCCATATCGCTCAACCGGCAGGAGCGCGGCAAGAGTGAGTTATCGGCAATTCAGGAAGTCGAGCAGGACTATGGCATGCAGGTTATCAGTATCGTCAACATGGATGACCTGCTCGCCTATGTGAGGAAGGAATCGTCGCTAGCGTCGCTGGTGGACGCTATTGAAGACTACCGCCTGGAGTATGGTGTAGACGCCTGAGCTGGACGCCTTATCCCGCTGTGCCGTGCTGCTACGTAGCACATAAAGAGTTTTGGTTGCAGATGCTGGCGTCCGTTCTTTAGTGCCAACCATCGGGCTAATAATGCCACTAGTTAAGTATTTTCTGGTCTCGCGGCGCAATCCGGTGTGAGATCCAGGGTGTCTGCGCCCGCAATTCGTGAATATATCACGCGATGAGGTGATGAAACTGAACCAGATTCGGTGATATCTTCAGGAACTCGAGCGGTGGATGAGGTTCGAATCATAAGAATGAGAGGCGGGTGGTGGCGCGCAAGCCACGATAGTATCCGACGTATGCCCGGCCTCTTTGGTTAGGGGAGAGAAATTTTCTCTGCTGTGTTACACAACTATGGAGTAACGAAATAGATTCATGAGTTTTTGTCGTATCCAGATTGTGTGGTTAATAGCTGCAAGCTGCCTGATCTCGGCTGAGATCGCGAGCGCTGAGCTTTATCGCTGGGTCGATGAGCAGGGAAATGTGCATTACAGTGATCATGTGCCGCCTGAGCAGTCAAAAAAGCGCGGTCATGAGGTCATCAACAAACAAGGAACTACGCTAAATAAGGTTGATCGCGAGAAAACTGCCGAAGAAGTGGCAAAGGAAAAACTGCAACGTCAGGCAGAGGAGACCAGGCTGGCGGAGGAGGCGCGTGAGGCAAAACGTGATTACACGTTACTACAGACCTTCACAACAGAAAGAGACCTGTTGATTGCCCGCGACGAGTGGTTATCGATCATTGACTCCAATATCCTCATCACTGAAAAACGTCTGGAAGAGTTTAAGGAAAAGCGCCTGGGGCTTGCCGCAAAGCGCAAGGGTTACCTGACAGAAGTCAAGCCGGTTCCCGGCTGGGTCGAAGAAAAGCTGGCAGATATCAATGAACGTATCAAACACACGAGTATTTTCATTGATAAAAAGCGTCGCCAGCGAATGGCAATTCAGAGATCCTTTGATAGCGACCTGGCGCGTTTTCGTGAATTACAGGCCCTCAAGGCGCAAGGCAAGCTCAAGCTCAAGCTGGCTCCCTAGGCTAGGCCTTGATCAAAGTGCCAACACCCCTGTCGGTAAATAATTCCAGTAGCAATGCGTGTTCGACACGACCGTCGATAATATGTGCGGTCTTGACGCCTGACTGCACTGCATCGAGAGCGCAGCCAATTTTAGGTAGCATGCCACCGTGAATCGTGCCTTCCATTATCAATTTATCTATCTCAGCACGTTGCAGGCCAGTCAGCAGCGCGTCCTGTTTGTCCAGAATACCCCGGGTATTGGTGAGCAGAATGAGTTTCTCGGCTTGTAGTACAGTCGCCATCTTGCCGGCGACGAGGTCGGCGTTGATGTTATAGGAACCACCGTCCTCGCCGACGCCGATAGGGGCGATCACGGGAATGAAATCATCCTGCTCCAGGCGGCTCACCAGTGAAGGATCGATGCTGGCGACCTCGCCTACATGGCCCAGGTCGATAATCTCCGGCACATCCAGCTCAGGCGTCTTGCGACTGATGGTCAGGCGTTTTGCGTGTATCAGCCCGCCATCCTTGCCGGTAAGGCCGACCGCACGGCCGCCATGGCGATTGATCAGATTGACGATGTCCTTGTTAACCAGGCCGCCCAGCACCATCTCGACGACATCCATGGTCTCGCTGTCAGTGACACGCATGCCTTCAATAAATTTGCTTTCCTTGCCGAGTTGCTCCAGAAGTTTGCCAATCTGCGGGCCGCCGCCATGCACCACTACCGGATTGATACCGACGTGTTTGAGCAGCACGATATCCTGGGCGAAGCTGTTCTTGAGGGCATCGTCAACCATAGCGTTGCCGCCATATTTGATGACAATGGTTTTGCCTGTGAAGCGCTGGATATAGGGCAGCGCCTCGATCAGGACATGGGCTATATTCTTGTCGATAGTGTTCATGGTGTTAACAGGTCTCGGCTAAAACGGTAAACCGATGCTGTTATCAACCGCATGGATCTGCTCGCGGAACACATCCTTAATGCGTTCCAGTTCTGTCTCATCATCGGCCTCGAAACGGATGACCAGGCTCGGCGTGGTATTCGAGGCCCGCACCAGTCCCCAGCCATGAGGGAAATCGACCCGTATACCGTCGATGTCCGTGACCTTGCCGTCACTGAAATTGGCGTCGGCCACGAATTTTTCGATGAAGGCATGCTGTGCGCCATCCTTATCGAAGTGCACATTCAATTCAGGCGTGTTAATAGCGTCGGGTAGTGCTGCAAATATCTCGCTGACGGCGCGCTCGTCATTTGACAAAATCTCCAGTAGGCGCGCAGCGGCATACAGGCCATCATCAAAACCATACCAGCGTTCCTTAAAAAAGATGTGCCCACTCATTTCACCAGCCAGTAATGCGCCGGTTTCCTTCATCTTGGCCTTAATGAAGGAATGCCCGGTTTTCCAAATGCTGGCCTTGCCGCCATATTGTTCTATGACGTCATGCAGGTGCCGCGATGATTTGACGTCATAGATGATCTCCGCACCAGGATTGCGCGACAATACGTCAATGGCGTACAGCATCATTTGCCTGTCGGGCCAGATGACGTTGCCGTGATTGTCGATGACACCCACGCGATCGCCGTCGCCATCGAAGGCGAGTCCGAGGTCTAGCCCGTTATCAATGACAGCCGCTATGACGTCGCTGAGGTTCGCGGGCACGCTGGGGTTAGGGTGATGGTTGGGGAAATTGCCGTCGATGTCGCAATACAGCGTGGTCAGTTCACAACCCAAGGCCGTGAATAATTGCGTGGCGAGTGGACCGGCAACGCCGTTGCCGCAGTCGATGGCGATCTTCAGGGGCCTCGCCAGTTTGACGTCTGAGGTAATGCGCTCGACATAGGTTTGTCCCAGTTCGATCTTTTCAAGCCGACCTGTGCCTGTCGTCAACGCGCCGTCCACGATGCAGCTATAGATTTCCTGGATCATGTCGCCGTACAGGGTTTTACCATCCATGACCATCTTGATGCCGTTGTATTCCGGCGGGTTATGGCTGCCGGTGATCATGATGCCGGCACCGGTCTCCAGGTGTTGGGCCGCATAGTACAGTACCGGTGTCGGCACCTCGCCGATATCAATCGCCGTACAACCCGCCGCCATCAGTCCTTCACACAATGCCGCAGCCAGTTCAGGACTGGACAAGCGGCCATCGCGACCGACGGCCACGCGGCGGGAATTGGGATACAGCGTGGCCAATGCCTGACCAATCTGGCGTACCACATCGGTGCTTAACGCGGTATCGACGACGCCGCGAATATCGTAAGCGCGAAAAATATCGTGAGTAAGTGTCATGGTATATCGCTAAGTTAAGGTTAGAGTTCAGTGGCGCCCGGAATGGCCAAAGCCACCTTCGCCGCGGGCGCTGTTATCAAATTCATCGACAATCTCAAAATCAGCCTGCACCACTGGAACGAACACCAGTTGTGCGATGCGCTCACCGATTTCGATAGTGAAGGGTTGGTCGCCCCTGTTCCAGCAGGAGACATATAACTGGCCCTGATAATCCGAATCAATCAGCCCAACCAGATTACCGAGTACGATACCATGCTTATGCCCCAGTCCCGAGCGCGGCAGGATGGTGGCTGCCAGGCCGGGATCACCTATATGAATAGCCATGCCGGTAGGGATCAATTCCGTCATACCAGGCTCGAGCGTGATGGCCGTTTCCAGGCAAGCCCGTAAATCAAGCCCGGCAGAGCCGCTGGTGGCGTATTCAGGTAAAGGTATATCCGTGCCGATGCGTTTATCCAGGATCTTGACTTCGATTTTTTGCATTATTGATTTCAATTATGTTGCTGTGCGGATGCTGTTCGCTGTAATGCGCCGCCAGTATGGCGATCAGCTGGCGCGCGAGTTTATGTTTGCTGGTCATGGGTAATGAGGTCTGCCCGCCCCGCCACATCACTTCGAGGGCGTTCTGCTTGCTGTCGAAACCGCCCCTGCCGGATGCGACGTTATTGGCTGCAATCATGTCCAATTTCTTGCCCTCGAGTTTGCATCGAGCATGGTCAAGGAGATCTTGTGTTTCGGCCGCAAAACCCAGCGTAAAGGGCAGTGTTCCCAAGGCGGCAACCTCAGCCAGAATGTCGGGGTTACGCACCATTTCGAGAGTGATCTGCGCAGCAGATTTTTTTATCTTCTGTGGTGACATTGTCACTGGGCGATAGTCTGCAACCGCAGCACAACCAATGAAGATGTGCTGCCTGGTGATGCGTGTCATCACCGCATCGTACATTTCCTGCGCGCTATCCACATTGATGCGCCGCACGCCTTCCGGGGTTTCCAACATAACAGGCCCGCTGATCAACGTGACCCTTGCGCCGGCTTCAGAGGCGGCCTGTGCCAGTGCAAAGCCCATCCGGCCGGAGCTGCGATTAGTGATGTAGCGCACCGGATCCAGGGGTTCGCGAGTGGGCCCCGCAGTAATCATCAGGTTCAGGCCTGCCAGCTCACCTTGCTTGAACAGGTTGCGCAGTGCGGCCACGAGGTCAGCGGGTTCCAGCATGCGGCCGTCACCAATCTCACCACAGGCCTGGCTGCCCGAAGCCGGTCCGAACAAGACAATATCCCGTGCCACTAACAATGCAGCATTTTCCTGGGTGGCGGCGTTGCTCCACATGGCGCGGTTCATGGCAGGCGCCAGGGCCAGCGGCGCCTCAGTTGCAAGACACAGCGTCGATAACAGGTCGTCAGCCCTGCCTTGCGCCAGTTTGCCCATAAAATTTGCACTGGCAGGTGCGATCAGTACCGCATCAGCCCAGCGCGCCAGTTCGATGTGTCCCATGGCGGCTTCGGCCTCTGGGTCCAGCAGGCTGGTGTGTACCGGGTTGCCGGACAATGCCTGGAAGGTTAGCGGTGTAACAAATTCGGTCGCGGCTTGTGTCATGACAACACGCACATCCGCGCCTTCGTCTTTAAGGCGGCGAGTAAGTTCGGCACTCTTGTAGGCGGCGATGCCGCCGGTGATGCCCAACAGGATATTTTTGTGCTGCAAGCTGCTCATGCACAAAGTCTATCAGAGGTTCAGGAATCGCGTCACAGACAGGTCATGAATTTTTCACAGATTTCACCCCTTCAGCCAGATAAAGTAAGTCAACTAACAATAGGGGGGTGAATGGCGATTACCGATTGGCCGGTGGATGAACGGCCGCGTGAAAAACTACTCAGCCGCGGGCCGCAGGCGCTTTCAGATGCCGAGTTGCTTGCCATATTCTTACGCACCGGCGTGGCTGGCAAAACAGCGGTCGACCTGGCGCGCGAATTACTAAGTATGTTTGGAGGCTTGCGCCCCTTGTTGAGTGCCGATCAGCCCGCTTTTTGCTCTGCCAGAGGGTTAGGCAAGGCCAAGTTTGCCCAATTGCAGGCTGTGCTGGAGATGGGACGCCGTCATCTCTTCGAAGTTGTAAGTCGTGGTGACGCCCTGGTCAGTCCGGCGGATACCCGCGATTACCTGCTGCTGCGTATGCGGGATTATCATGCCGAGGTTTTCGCCTGCCTGTTTCTCGATAACCGACACCGCATCATTGAATTTGAAGAGTTGTTTCGCGGCACCATAGATGGCGCCAGCGTGCATCCGCGTGAAATCGTCAAGCGCGCGCTGCATCACAATGCCGCCGCCGTAATCTTTGCCCATAACCACCCTTCGGGTGTGGCGGAACCCAGTCGCGCCGACGAGCAGATTACGCAACGCTTAACGGACGCGCTGGCGTTGATCGATGTGCGTGTGCTGGACCATATTGTAGTGGGCGATAAAACCGTGTCGTTTGCGGAAAGGGGTTTGTTGTAAACAACAGTGCCGGCATGATGCCGGCACTGTTGATACTTATTTATTTTATTTTACTTTTTCAGGGAATCACGGATTTCCTGGAGCAGTAATACCTCTTCGGAGGGCTTTGGCGGCTCCGCCGGGGCTTCCTCTTCCTTCTTCTTCATTTTGTTCATGGCTTTGACCACCATGAAAATGGCAAAGGCGACGATCAGGAAGTCGATCACGATCTGGATAAAATTACCATAGTTAAGGGTTGGCGCACCGGCCTTACTGGCTTCTTCCAGGGTTGCAAAGGTGCCTTCCCCGAGGTTGATGAACAGCCCGGTGAAGTCAACGCCGCCCATGATTTTGCCGATCGGAGGCATGATAATGTCTTTCACGAGCGAACTGACGACCTTGCCGAATGCGGCGCCAATGATAATACCGACAGCCATGTCGACAGCATTGCCCTTAATGGCAAAATCCTTGAATTCTTGCATCATACCCATCGTTATTCCCCCTCAGGTTGTCATACGAGTGATTGTAAGTCGCAGAACATAACGGCTAGTCAGCAATGCAGCAAGCCAATTTGCTGCTAATGAGCCTGCATTTCACAGAAAATAACATTTCGCCAATATTTGGCGACACATTCCTGTGTCAGCATCATCAGATTTTCAGCATAAGATTGTCGAGTGTATCGAGTAGCCGTTCGACATGTGACTCATCATGACTTGTGGACAAGGTGATACGCAGGCGTGCAGTGCCGGCGGGGACCGTAGGCGGACGAATAGCGGTCACCAAGATGCCATGTTCGAACAAGGTATCGCTGAGCTGCGCAGCAGTTGCAGTATCGCCAATCATGAGCGGTTGGATAGCTGTCTGTGAATCCATCACTGGCAGCTTGCGTTGTTCGGCGCCCTGACGGAAGGAGCAGATCAAGGTCGAAAGTTTTTGCCGTCGCCAGCTTTCACTTTGTAAAAGTTGTAGGCTCTTGCGTGTTGCTACCGCAATGGCGGGAGGGCTGGCCGTAGTATAGATATAACTGCGCGCATTCTGGATGAGTGTCTCGATCAGATCTTCGCTGCCTGCTACAAACGCTCCCGCGGTGCCGCAGGCCTTACCCAGTGTCGCCATCAATACCGGGACCTCGGATGCAGACAAGGCGCAGTGCTCAAGCGTACCGGCCCCCGTGTTACCGAGCACACCCAGGCCATGCGCATCATCCACCATCAACCCGGAATCATGTTGCTTAGCAATGCGGACAAGCTTTGCAACTGGTGCGAGGTCACCGTCCATACTAAATACGCCATCGGTGAGGATGAGCTTTTGCTGGGCTTTACTGTTGACCAGTTTGTCGGCAAGTTCTGTTGTATCGCAGTGTTGATAACGTTGTAGGCGGGCACCGCTTAACAGGCCTGCATCCAGCAGCGACGCATGATTGAGTCGGTCTTCAAACACGGTGTCGCCGCGCTTAAGCAGTGTTGAAACGACACCCAGATTAGCCATATAACCGGTGGAAAATAATAATGCTCGTTGGCGTCCCGTAAACTCTGCGAGTTCTTCTTCCAGTTCGTGATGTGCACGCGTGTGGCCATTGACCAGGTGTGCCGCGCCGCTGCCAACGCCGTACTCCTCAGCGCCCTGTTTGAAAGCGGCAATAACCTCGGGGTGGTTCGCCAGGCCTAGATAATCGTTGCTGCAAAAACTGATGACCTCGCGACCATCGATGATCATCACGGGTTGTTGTGGGCCATCGGAAATGCGCCGTGAACGGTATAGATGTTCGGCGCGGCGCCTGACGAGGGCTGGGTGTAGGTCCTTCAATCGAGGTATTTCACAACTCAGGCCGTGTTGGATAAGTTCGCTGCGGCAGGCGCGTTGACATCCAGTGGCTCGATGCCGAGTTTATCGAATAAAGCGCGGTCGTGCTGCTGTTCCGGGTTGGGCGTGGTAAGCAGGGTCTCGCCATAGAAGATGGAATTCGCTCCGGCAAAGAAACACAGCGCCTGGGTCTCATCACTCATGTCGGTACGTCCGGCAGACAGGCGCACGAATGAATGGGGCATGAGGATGCGCGCGACCGCAATCGTGCGCACAAATTCGAGAGGGTCGAGTTCGTCCGTGCCGTGCAGCGGCGTGCCTTTGACTTGCACCAGCATATTGATGGGTACCGACTCCGGATGTTTGGGTAGGTTGGCTAACTGTTGCAACAGGCGCGCGCGATCGCGGCGTTGTTCACCCATACCCAGTATGCCGCCAGAGCACACATTAATACCCGCATTGCGCACGTAACCGAGTGTATCAATACGCTCCTGGTAGGTGCGCGTGGTGATGATTTCCCCATAGAACTCGGGTGAGGTATCGAGGTTGTGGTTGTAATAGTCCAGCCCTGCATCCTGCAGGCGCTGCGCTTGTTGTGGCGTGAGCATACCGAGCGTGACACAGGTCTCCAGTCCCTCGTCTTTGACAGCCTGGATCATCTCAATCACCTTGTCGAGGTTCTTATCGGTAGGGTTGCGCCAGGCGGCTCCCATGCAGAAACGGCTGGCACCCTTGGCCTTGGCGGCGCGTGCGTTTTCCAAGACCTCGTCCAGTGGCAGCAGGCGTTCACGCTCAAGTTCAGTTTCGTGTTTGGCACTTTGCGGGCAATAGGCGCAGTCTTCAGGGCAGGCGCCGGTCTTGATCGATAATAGGGTGCTGATCTGTACCGCATTTGGGTTGTGGCAGCTGCGGTGAAGGGTATGCGCCTTGTGCAAAAGATCACTGAACGGCAGATCGAATAGTGTTTCGATCTCTTGTAGCGACCAGTCGTAGCGGGCTGTACTGGCTGTGGTCATGTTGCGGCTCTCTGGGTGCTGAAGCTGGTTGGAATGTCGGCAAAGTCTATCTGGAGTGGATAAGCTGTCAACTCACAAGGAGGTATATGGTATACAACTGGCTAAAAAATGCCCATTCCGTACTGTTTCCCGCGACGTGTCTGATTTGCCAGGCACCGGGAACTCAGGGTTATGATCTGTGTGCTGATTGTCTGCAGAGTTTACCAGTCACTGGCCCGGTGTGCGTGCGCTGTGCCATGCCTTTGAGCCTGAGCCACGAGGCCCTATGTGGGGCCTGTCTGCGCAAACCACCAGGTTATGACCGTTGTGTGGCGTCCTTCAGCTATGATCCGCCCGTAGACCACATCATTCAGCACTTCAAATTCAATGGCCGACTTAATCACGGGCGTTTTTTGGGTGAATGGATGGCGGAGTCGCTGGCAGACAGCGTGGATAGCTTGCCTGATTGCATCATCCCGGTGCCGTTGCATGCCAAGAGAATGCGTGAGCGTGGATTCAATCAGGCATTGGAATTGGCGCGGCCCATAGCGCGGTGTTTGGGAGTGCCTATCGATTGTAAAAGTGTGCGACGTGTCATGCCAACAGCGCCACAAATGGCGTTGCCTGCCCGGGAACGGCATAACAATATCCGCGGTGCGTTTGCTGTGTGTGAGCAGTTCTTAGCCGGGCATGTCGCTATTGTCGATGATGTCGTGACCACTGCCGCGACCGTTAATGAACTGGCAAGGGTGTTGCGCAAGGCGGGTGTGCAAACCGTCGAGGTATGGTGCTGCGCGCGTGCTACTTGACCAGAGGTTCTTTAACTTACTGGCATAGCATCATACGGATATCCAATACCTGGAAATCATGACCGGCGAGTGCCAGGCGTTCCATTTCCTCACGCTGAACGCTATGCACGTCTCTTCCGCAGGCCTCTGTGAGCTTGGCCATAAAGTCAACTGAGCGCTTGGTTTTTAATGTCAGCAGCCGCTTACCACCCAAGGGCGCATCGCTGCCCAGCAGTCGTTCCGCGGAATTATCCTGCCACACATCCGGGGCCTCACCGTGCATGATGCTCGGTGCATTGAGCCAGCGTTGTTGTCGCAGTGTTTCCTGCACAGGCTTATACTGGCTGTGTTCACGGATGACATTTAGTGGTGGGTCATACAGTTCTAGTATCAACGGCCGGGTAACAGCTGTCGCGGGGCTATCTGTTTTTGCCGGAGGCCCAGACTGTACACGCGGTGATTCGCTGCGTATGGGGACTGTACGATCGGTCTTGTTATCGTCCCGCGGTTCGTGGGTGTCTGTTGTGTCAAGCAGTGTTAGCGTGACGGAGGGCCCGGTATGTTTGCGGGTCTTGGGAGGCAGCTCAGTGCGGCTGATGAGTAATAGGGCGGTTAGGTGCAACAGCAGTGATACCATCAAAATACCTGACCAACGGCGCCCGGCAGCCGGGTCGATGCTGTCATGATTCGCTAACGGTTTTTCCAGTACGTCCTGTTGCGTTGTGGTCTGCAGGCCAGCCCCGACTTTGCTATTACGTGGCGTTATAATCCTCTGAGTTGTGCAGCAGTGATTTAGTTCATCACATAGTGCAACAACAGCCCGCCAAAAACGGCCATGCCGAAATAGTTATTATTGAGAAAGGCGCGGAAGCATCGCCCGGGGTCGCGATCCTTGATTAGCCACTGCTGGTAGACCGCAAAGCCCGCAGCAATGATGAGGCCGAGGTAGTAATAGAGTCCCAGTTCGGCGCGGCGCCCCACCAACAGCAGGTCGACCAGCAATAGGCCTTGAATCATGCCGATGATGATACGGTCGGCGTCTCCAAACAGGATGGCGGTGGATTTGACACCGATTTTGAGATCGTCTTCGCGGTCCGCCATGGCGTACATGGTGTCGTAGGCCGTTGCCCACAGCACGGTAGCGATGAACAATAACCATGCCACGGGCGGTGTCGCATTGATCTGTGCCGCATAGGCCATCGGTACCGACCAGCCAAAGGCCGCGCCAAGATGCACCTGCGGCAAGTAATGAAAGCGTTTCATGAAAGGATAGGAGGCCGCCAGTGCAGCCCCGACAAAGGCCATCATGATCGTGAGTTTGTTCATCAGGAGCACCAACGCGAAGGCGCTGAGGCTGAGTAGCACAAACACGGCGAGCGCTTCTCGTGGGCTGATCCTGCCGGCGGCGACGGGTCGGTTGCGGGTGCGTTCGACATGAGGGTCGATATCGCGATCAGCATAATCGTTGATGGCGCAGCCGGCGGAGCGCATCAACACTACGCCGCTGATGAACACAAACAATACCAGAGGGTCAGGAAGCCCTTCGGCGGCAATCCATAACGCCCATAAGGTAGGCCACAACAGCAGCAAGATACCGATCGGGCGATCAAGGCGTATTAATAGTGCGTATTGTTTCAAGTGGTCTATCATCGCCGTGAATCAAAGAACCTGTGGTCCTGAATACAAACGTGAAGAGTCAAAAACATTACGAATTGGTCTGGATCAAGCAAATATAAATGATCTGCGTTAAAGTTGCGGTTCACGTAACTAGCCGGTAAAGGGTGTATGCCGAAACATTATGACCTGATTGCTATTGGTGGTGGTAGTGGTGGCCTGTCGGTCGCCGAACGCGCCTCCAAGTATGGCGCAAAATGCGCAGTTGTCGAAGCCCATAAACTGGGCGGTACTTGCGTCAATGTCGGCTGTGTGCCGAAAAAGGTGATGTGGTATGGGGGCACGCTGGCGCACATACTCGATGAGGCGGGTGATTACGGTTTTGATATAAGCCGTAACGGTTTCGACTGGACGGCGCTGGTTGAAAAGCGCGAGGACTATATCCGCGGCATTAATGATTGGTATCACACCTATCTGGGCGACGCCGACGTGGATGAGATTGTGGGTTATGCGCGGTTTGTCGACAGTCATACCATCGAAGTGGAAGGCGAACGTTATTCCGCCGAACATATCGTTATTGCGACGGGCGGTAGCCCGGTAGTACCGGATATTTCTGGTGCCGAGCTGGGTATCACCTCTGACGGTTTTTTTGCTTTGGAAAAACGCCCCGGGCGTGTTGCTGTTGTGGGGGCGGGTTATATCGCCGTTGAGGTCGCCGGTGTGCTCAATGCCCTGGGCAGTGAGGTGAGCCTGTATCTGCGTAAGGAGCACTTGCTGCGTAGCTTCGATGCCATGCTGCGCGAGGCCCTCATGGAGGAAATGCTTGAAGACGGCATCAATATTTTCCCGCGTACTCAGGTGAGTCATGTCGAAAAGCAGGGCGATGGCGCGCTGACGTTGGTGTGCGACCAGGGCCAGCTTACGGAAGGTCTGGATGCCGTCATCTGGGCCATCGGCCGCACACCGAATACGGCCGGCTTGGATCTGGCCTCCGCCGGGATACGGGTGGACAACATGGGGTACATTCCGGTCGACGCTTATCAGAATACACAGGTGAAAGGTGTTTATGCCTTGGGGGATATTACCGGTCAGTCTGCTTTGACGCCTGTGGCTATAGCGGCCGGACGCAGATTGGGCGACCGTTTATTTGGTGGTCAGCCTGAAAGGCGCTTGGAATATGAAAACATCCCGACGGTTATTTTCAGTCACCCACCGATCGGTAGTGTTGGTTTAACCGAAGGTGAGGCGCGTGAACAGCACGGCGAGGCTGTCAAGGTTTACCAGACACGCTTTACTTCTATGTACCATGCCTTCACCGAACGCAAGGTCAAGACCGCGATGAAGCTGGTTACTGTCGGATCCAGGGAAAAAATAGTCGGTTGTCATATCATCGGCCCCGGCAGCGACGAGATGCTACAGGGCTTCGCGGTGGCGATACGTATGGGCGCTTGCAAAAAGGATTTTGATGACACTGTGGCGATTCACCCCACTAGTTCAGAAGAACTAGTGACGATGCGCTGAATTCCGACGAGTTCAACCCAAACCTCAATGCCTGTTGTCGCGGGCCTCACGCCTACCCGCAGACCTGGTCAGATTAGAGGGTTCGCATTATATGCATCCTACTGGTGCTCACGGTTCTATAGTGCATTGTACAACTCGATTTCGACCGCTTTCTTTGGCGTCGTAGAGTGCGGTATCTGCAGCATGGAGAATTTCAGCAGCTTCGACTACAGCACCGTGATTTATTGTGGTGATTCCGATGCTGATGGTTACCCTGTCGGCTATGGATGATGCATTGGTTGCGATATTGGCTTCCCAGGTTGCCCTGAGTAAATTATCAGCAAGTTCTCCGGCTTCTTTTGTTGGTGTGCCTGGCAGGATGATGACAAATTCTTCACCTCCGTAACGCGCCACGAAGTCGGATGCGCGGTGAAACTGGTCTTTCAGCAACCGGGCGATTTCTTTCAGGCACTTGTCGCCTTCAATATGTCCGTATTCATCATTGTAGCTTTTGAAAAAATCGATATCACATATCATCAGGGTGAGTGGTGTTTTTTCACGGGTGCTACGCCTGACTTCTTTGGCGAGCGTTGAATCGAAATGACGGCGGTTATTAAGACCCGTCAAACTGTCGCGACGCACCAGCTGCTCCAGAATTTTGTTAGTTTTCCGAAGTTTGAGTGTGCGTTCACTTACGAGTTTCTCGAGATTTTTCTTGGATAGTATTAGCTTGTCTTCGGCGTCCTTGCGTTCTGTGATATCTATGCCCGTTCCAATAACATAGGCGATGGAACCGTCATCATGGGTTATGCATGTGTTTGACCACTCGATTAACCGTTGTTCACCGGACTTGGTTAGCCAGTAGTTGATATGATTGCTCGGGAAGTTACCCGCTGTTAGTTCACCGAAAACTGATTTGACTTTGTCAGCTTCTTCGGAGGTAACAAATAATTCCCATGGTGCCTTGTTTTCAACTTCAGCGAATGTGTATTCAGTCAATTTCTCGCATGCTTTGTTGAATATAACAATTTGCCCTTGCGCATCCATGACAACCACAAGGGCGCCGATTACGTCAAGCACCGCGCTGCAGAGTTCTGTTTTGAGAAGTTGATTATTATCCATGGAATCTAAAACAAATTACTGTCTGATATCGCTTATAGCATAAATAGTTTTGCAATATCAGTGCGTCTGGGAAAAGTGATTCTTGGTCCGTTCAGGAGTTCTTTAGGCGCGCTGGCTGCAGGTTGTCTTCGGCGCGCCGAACAGGGCGGGTTCTCAAATCGATACGGTTCTCCTTGAGCGCGGATAACCAGGCAGGAAGTTCTGAGGCTGGCATGGGGCGTGCAATATGGAAGCCCTGCGCCATATCGCAGCCGAGTATTTCCAGAATATCCATAACTTCACGGCTATGCACGCCTTCGGCGACCACTTTCTTGCCCATGTTATGAGCCAGGTCGATAGTGGAGCGAACGATTACGGCATCGTTCTCATCCTCCGTCATATCAACAACGAAGGATTGATCAATCTTGATGAGGTTGGTCGGCAGGTGCTTAAGGTGGGCAAGTGAGGAATAGCCTGTGCCAAAATCATCTATCGCCAATGTAATGCCCAAATTGTGTAATTTATTTAGCACAGTATGAGTTTGTTCGTAGTCGCGCATCATGCTGCTTTCTGTGATTTCGAAAATGAGGCGATCTGCCGTTACCCTACGCTTTGATAGCAGTTCCTTTACTTCTTCGACAAAGCCGGGTTGTTGTAAGTCACTGCTCGATATGTTGATTGAGATCCGGCAGGTGATACCCAGACCGCCCCACTCGGATAATTGCCTGGTGGCTTTATTAAGTACCCAGCGCGTCAGTTTGTGAATCAATCCCGAGCGTTCTGCGATTGGGATAAAGTCATCGGGAAGGACTACTTCAATGTTACTGCGAGGCCAGCGCGCCAGGGCTTCGATGTGCAGGATCTGTATATCATTGATCGAAATGATCGGTTGATAATGTAATTCCAGTCTGTCGTGTTTTATTGCGTCTTCAAGTTCATTAGTGAGCTGCAGTCGCCGTAAAGAGTACTTGTCATTTTCCGCGTCGTAAACGGCGTACCCGGTATTCTTGCGCTTCGCGGTATACATGGCCACATCTGCATGTCGCAGTAAGGTATCTGTATCCTTCGCATGCCGTGGGTAATGGGATATACCAATACTGGCGCCAACCTTCAGTGTATGTTGATGAACCTGTATGGGGTGTTGCATTGTCTCAATAATTCTTTCCGATAAAATTCCGGCGGCATTGAGATCTGTTGCCGGCATGATGATGCAAAATTCATCGCCTCCCAAGCGTGCAACAGTGTCGCTATCGCGAGCTGTCTCGCGCAGGCGAGGCGCGATTTGTTGTAGTACCAGGTCACCGGTATGATGTCCCAGCGTATCGTTGATTTCCTTGAATCTGTCAAGGTCCAGTAACAATACTGCTACTTGGCCGTCGGTTTGTTTGGCGTGTGTCAGGGCGTGTTCGATGCGTGTATGCAGCAGACCCCTGTTAGGCAGGCTGGTTAATTCATCATGAGTGGCATTGTGCCTTTCTACTGAGGCGATACGCTTAGCATTGTTCATGCTGGCAATGCTCATCTTAACGACGAGCATAATGAAGATACCGCCGGCGAGGAAATAGAACGCCAGTAGAGTGTCGATGATGCGTATATCGGTCCGCCACAGGTGCGCAGCAAACAGGCAATAACCCAACATAAACAGCAAGGCATAGCTTACGTATATGCTTAAGCGAATACGCAAGCAGTAACAGCCCTGCCAATACAAGGCTCAACGCTATATATTTCATGAAAACTGATGTTCCCTAAGTAAGGTATGTCTTGGCAGTTTTTATTGTTTTGTTATAGTGAAACTGAGAATTGAGAATACCATCGACTCCATGTAACGCCAACTTGATAGCTATCAATGATGTTAGCCATCGCAACAGTCCGCAGCCTCATAACCAGTCTTGATATGGGTGGTGAATAGATGACAATTCGTGCATACCTGCAAAACTTGCCGCAGATACATGCTTCAGTGTTAGTGGATGAACAAGCCCTGGTTGTCGGTGATGTGGTGATTGGTGAGGACAGCTCGGTATGGCCAATGGCGGTGCTGCGTGGCGATGTGCAACGTATTGAAATCGGCGCGCGCAGCAATATCCAGGATGGTTCGGTGCTGCATGTGACGCACGATAGTGAATATACGCCGGGCGGCAGGCCGTTGATTATTGGTGATGATGTTACGGTGGGTCATGCTGTGATGCTGCATGCTTGTACGCTTGAGGATTGCTGTTTAATTGGTATAGGCGCAATTGTGCTCGATGGCGCGGTCGTCAAATCAGGTGCTATGCTTGCTGCGGGCAGCCTGGTGCCTCCAGGTAAAATCATTGAGGGAGGTTATCTATGGATGGGTAGCCCGGTGAAGAAGCTAAGACCCCTTAGTGATAAAGAGCGCGCCTACCTTGAGTATTCTGCTGCGCATTATGTGCGTGTCGCGCGGCAGCATAAGTTAGGCTCTTAGGTCGTAGGCATAAAAAAGCGCCGGGTTATCACCCGGCGCTTTTTTGGTATTGCTGAAATGTTCGCTTAACCTTGCGTGACCGGGATCAGGGTCAACTCAACGCGACGGTTGGCGGAACGGCCACTGTCGGTGTTGTTGTCAGCGATCGGGCGGCTTTCACCAAAACCGATGGCATTGAGGCGAATGCTCTGCACGCCTTGACCTGCAAGGTAATTGGAGACGCTGGCGGCGCGCCGTTCTGATAAGCCCTGATTCATGCTGTCAGAGCCAACACTGTCGGTGTGACCCGCGATCTCGATCGCGGTCTTGTCGTATTTCTTTAACACCAGTGCGACAGAATCCAATACCGAGTAAAAGCCGGTGTTCAGGGAGGACTGGCCGGTGGGGAAGGTGATATTGCCGGGCATGTTGAGGATCAGATCGTCACCGGCACGGGTGACGCTGACACCTGAACCTTCAAGGCGCTGGCGCAGTTCTGCTTCCTGTTTATCCATGTAGTAACCGACGCCCGCACCGGTTAGGCCACCGACGCCTGCGCCGATGAGAATAGACTTCTGGCGGTCATGGCGGTCTTTATCCTTGGCTGTGAGGTAGCCGATAGCGGCGCCTGCGACTGCGCCGATGGCGGCGCCGTAGGTGGATTTGCTGGTTTTTTCCTCACGTGTGTAGGGATCAAGCGTAGTACAGCCCCAACCTGTGGTCATCACAGCAGCGGCCAGTCCGGTAGCAATTATTTTGTTTTTCATTTCATAATTCTCCAACAGGGTTTACTCAATATCGCCTGGCAGGCCTGTGTGGCTACCAGTGATGCTAGATTTATTCTAATGATATAGCGTTGTTGCTAACTATAGTACGTATTTGGACAAGCAGTGAGCGCGTATCGCTTCACAGTTTGGGTTATTTCACAAATTGTAACGATTCAATTACCTGGTGGGTTTTCGGCCGTAGGCCGCGCCAGATGAAAAAGGATTCCGCCGCCTGCTCCACCAGCATCCCCAGGCCGTCGAGTGTCTTGCTGGCGCCGTGTGCTTGCCCCCAGCGAACGAAGGCGGTGGCTTCGCTGGCATAGAACATGTCATAGCAAGTGCCCCCGGGAAGCAATACGTCGTCCGGAATAGGTGGTACTTGGCCGCTGACCCCGGCGGCAGTGCCGTTGACGATGAGGCTGAAGCCTTGCCCGGCCAGCGCCTCGAAACTGACGGCCTCGAGTGGACCTAAAGCGCTGAAGTCGTCTACCAGGGACTCAGCGCGGCTCACGGTGCGATTGGCAATGACCAGGCGTTGCGGATGTGCCGACAGCAAGGGTTCCAAGGCGCCGCGCACGGCGCCGCCGGCGCCCAGGATGAGGATATTTTCACCCCTCAGCATAATGCCGTGATTGTCCGCCAGGTCGCGTAACAGCCCTGCACCATCGGTATTGTCGCCGTAGCGGCTGCCGTCGTCGCGCAACACCAGGGTGTTGACCGCGCCGGCCCGTTCGGCCCGAGGGCTGCGCTCGTCTGCCAGCGCAAAGGCCTGCAGCTTGAACGGCAGGGTGATATTGAGGCCTTTGCCGCCATTCGCCTGAAACTCGTCCACAGCAGCGGCGAAACCGTCGGTTTCGACCAGGATCGCCTCATAACTGAGCGATTGCCCGCATTGCTCGGCGAACTGACGATGGATGCGGGGTGACAGGCTATGGGCAATCGGGTTGCCCATCACGGCGTAACGGTCCATGGTTGTCAGCCGCGAGCGATGGGTGGCAGGGAAGTGCCTGGCTGGCGGTCTGTCACCCTTGTTTTAGCCATTTCGCGACGTCTTTGGCGAAATAAGTGAGAATGCCGTCAGCCCCAGCGCGCTTCATGGATGTGAGCGCTTCGAGTACACAGGCGCGTTCATCCAGCCAGCCGTTAACGGCCGCGGCCTTGAGCATGGCGTACTCGCCGCTCACCTGGTATACAAAGGTGGGTGCCTGGAATTCGTCCTTGATGCGCTGCACGATATCCAGGTAGGGCAGGCCCGGCTTGATCAGCACCATATCAGCGCCTTCCTGTAGGTCGAGTGCCACCTCGCGCAGCGCTTCATTGCTGTTGGCGGGATCCATCTGGTAGCTGTACTTATCACCCGTGCCCAGGTTAGCGGCGGAGCCTACCGCGTCACGGAATGGGCCATAGAAGCTGGAGGCGTACTTGGCCGCATAAGCGAGAATGCGGGTATGGATATGCCCCGCGCCTTCCAGCGCCTGACGGATGGCGCCGATGCGGCCGTCCATCATGTCCGAGGGCGCGACTACGTCGGCGCCCGCTTCGGCGTGTGACAGCGCCTGCCTTACCAGCACTTCAACGGTTTCGTCGTTCATCACATAGCCATCGTTATCCAGCAGGCCGTCCTGGCCGTGCGAGGTGAAAGGATCCAACGCCACATCGGTAATCACGCCCAATTCCGGGAAACGCGCCTTGAGCGCGCGTACCGCCCGTTGTGCCAGGCCCTCAGGGTTATAGGCCTCACGGGCATCAAGGGATTTTTGCCCCTCCGGCGTCACCGGGAACAAAGCCACGGCTGGAATGTCATATTCCATGAGTATTTCAGCTTCTTTCAGTAGTTCATCGATGCTCAGGCGTTCGATGCCGGGCATCGAGGCTACGGCCTCACGGCTGGATTGACCCTCGAGGACGAACACCGGGTAAATCAGGTCGTCCACAGACAGGCGCGTCTCTCGCATCAACCTTCGCGAGAAGGTATCTTTGCGCATTCGCCGCAGACGACTGGTGGGATAGCGTTCTGATTGGGTCGGCATAGTCTGTCCTGTGAGGCTGTTAATAGAAAACGAGGCTGGATGTCTATAAAAAGAGAATATCGAATTATGCCGTCGCTGACGAGCAACAGTGCATGAATTAATCAGGGGTTCCCTGATTTACCCGGATCAGAGCAAAATCCTGCATCCATATTATTTTGGCCCCCGTATAAGGGGGTGTGAAGAGTTTAACAACTGGTTTATTGACCCCCTAGGAGAGTAACAAATGAGTAAGAAACCGACTATCAAACCTATTGCCGCAGCCGTAGGCGCTGCCTTATTGGGCTCGTTGGCCACCATCCCTGCAGCCAATGCAGAGCAGAACCCTTTTGGCATGACCGATCTTTCCAGCGGTTACATGGTGGCCGGTAAAGACGCCGAAGGTAAATGCGGAGAAGGTAAATGCGGCGGCAGCATGAAAGGCGAAAAAGGTGCCGAAGGCAAGTGTGGTGAAGGCAAATGCGGCGGCGACAAGGCCAAGGGTATGGCCGAAGGCAAGTGTGGTGAAGGCAAATGCGGCGGCGACAAGGCCGCGGCGACAAGGCCAAGGGTATGGCCGAAGGCAAATGCGGCGGCGACAAGGCCAAGGGTATGGCCGAAGGTAAGTGTGGCGAAGGTAAATGCGGCGGCGACAAGGCCAAGTCTGAAGGTGACAAGACCAAGATGGAAGGTAAATGTGGCGAAGGCAAGTGCGGCGGTAACAAGTAAGCTACACTGACAGTGCAATAAAAAATGCCCGGTTATGCCGGGCATTTTTTATTGCACATGGCTATTGTTGGTTTAACCTGGAAATGACTCGAACCTGTTCAAAAAAATATTGCGCTAGAAGCTGATATATTTCGATCTGCAGAAAATGGCCTATTCTGTTTTTGTTGTCATGACAATTAATAATATATATCGAGCATATAGAAATACTCAGAGTTACTGTA
The DNA here is from genome assembly GCA_947258875.1 of uncultured Gammaproteobacteria bacterium. Classification (GTDB taxonomy): domain Bacteria; phylum Pseudomonadota; class Gammaproteobacteria; order CAMYKB01; family CAMYKB01; genus CAMYKB01. The sequence continues at coordinate 26,028 of CAMYKB010000019.1, forward strand.
TTTTTAACAAAATATTAGCAGTTATTTAATAAGTACTCTGTCTCTAGTTGATGCGTATCAACGAAAATAAGGGCACGTTGTGCTATTTAGAAAAATAGGGATTTTTCAATTTTAGGATATTTGCAATATCAATCCCAGGTCTTAATTCAATAGTTAGACTCCATCCGCTCGTATGCGTCAAGATAACCAATACTAAAAATAAAATTAATAGGAAGCTTGATAGGGGTACGGTCGAGGCACTGGCTTGCAGTACTCCAATTTAAGGAGAAATCTCTATGGCTAAGAGTCACAATGACGGCCGTAAGAAAACTCGCCAGCCCCGCTTCCTGCTTCCCGATTTGGCGCGCGTGCCAAGGCTTGAGGTCTCCGACGATACCTTGTTCAGGGGCGCACCCGAGATTGCTGCCAATGCTGGTGTGAGGACGGATGCGCGGCTGCGGGATGTGGCCAAAAGCATTCAGAATACTAAAAATATTTCTACATTGATGGGTGATACCGTCACTGGGAGTGGTACCACTGGTAGGGGGCTGTTGGGAAACGCCTGTTCTCATTACCTAGGGGTAAATCGCTTTGGATGGTGGGATGCTGTAGTGCCCGCAACCGGCGCCATTGGCAGTGGTAGTGATGAAACGACTCTAGAGACCGTCTTCTGCAATGAGTTCTGTTCATCCCTAGCGACAGTAGTAGGTGCTGATTTGGATGGGTCTTCCAGTACCCCGGCACGTAAAGTTTCTTGGGATATGTTTCAAGTGGGATCCTCCCCAAACAATATCCCGCATATTGAGTTTTCTTTACGCACAGTGCGGCCCACTTCCATTCCAACGATCATGCTGGCGAGTGTATACACCAGGGACAGTGGTTCGGCGCAGGTGTTACAGAAGGTAATCTATAATTGTGTGGAAGAGGGGTGCATGCCCGACCCCGCACAACCGCGACCACCACTCATTATTGATTTTGTGGTCCCGCAGCGGGCTGTCGGTCTGGAGTTCGGCTTCCTGGGGGAGGATCATCGCATCATCAATCCAGAACATGTTCAGCTAATCGCTCGCAACCGTGATGGTGAGGAGATATTTACAGCACAGGCTTATAGAACTGTAAATGCAAATTCTGTTAGGGGCCTTATCGGGGTTCGTGATCAAAATGGGGCGATCAGCTCTGTGGAGTTGAGATTCGAGCACCCGGAATACACTATCCTCGAACTGCAACTCATCTACCGCATCTGGCACGAGCCCCTGCCCCCGGCCGCGGTTCGACAAGGCGCCGTGGAGACAGTGTGGTATGGCCCTAACGACGGACGCAATCTGGAGACCAGGGCTTGTGAACCACTCCCGTTTCACTGCGGCAGCTATATCCCGATGGTTCGGGGATTCCGGCTTGAATTCCTGGATGGCGAGCCACATGAAGTTTCATCCCTCAGTATCCGACTCGATGACGTCAGGCACGATCGCTCATGTGAAGGTGGACAGGTGGAACTCGTGGCACGCGGTGGGATAGGTGCGAACGACGTGGAACGCAGTTACAACGCCTATAAAATCAAGATCTACTACACGCTGCTGGCCTGGGATTCTACGCAGATGGACGTGAACTTCACAAGGGTCACTATAGGTGGCCTGGGCCTGCAACATTCTTTTGGGAAGATCATTGTGGACGATCCGTGCTCCCTGAGCAGGGAATGGGAGGCGCCAGGGCAAAACGTGTGCGGCGAGGTGGACGGCTTCATGCGTTCATACGGATGCACCGCATACCATGATCAAATGGAGCGCATGAGCTTCTGGTTGGATATACCTTACAGGACTCGAGGTCATTACCCGAGATCGTCATTGGTGACATCGGAGCCGGTTGGTATCAGTGTCGACATCGATGGTGCTTCGGCGTCGAATAAGACCAGTCTCCTCTGGACGATGGAAAGCACTATTGAGGGCGACCATGAAGGCCGAACTCGATGGGATATGAGTGGGACATTGATCACGGGGCCCAGCGTAGTCAGGCCTTTTAGTTCAATATTGGATTCCGGCTCCAATATTGAAGTCAATCTGCGTAGTGATGTCCGGCGCGCAGATCGTGAATGGTTTTTTACACCCGATGATGTGGCGAATTTAAATTTAATCGCACCTATGGAGGCGGACATGACCTTCGTGTCTCCCGAATTCTTCAACTTTGGAGAAATAGATGAGATCCAGGCGCTTGATGTGGAGGTAAAGGGCGATAGCTATGATGGCAGTCGGGTCAATTGGAAAATGGGCTTTGAAAGCGAAGGTCACTTCGCCGTGGCATGGCCTCGCTTTGGTGGGCTCGTGCGCCGCATACGCAGACCGCGCACAACCTTGTCCAAGCGAGATGTCCGCTTCGACAATGCCATCGTTGACGTAGTTACCTTGATGCCTGATCAGTTCGGGTTTGTTCGCAATGAAGGCAATATTCCTGTGTTCATCAATGAGCTCACATGGGGTGGGCAATATGTGCGCGAGTTCAGCCCTCGTTTCGAATACAGGGGGGAAGTGCTCTCTGAGACCGAGCTGGCAAATCGGGCACCTTTACGACTTGACCCGGGTGAAGCATTAACGATTGGTGGACGGTTCTTCACCATCGAGGGCGGGGATACCGAGCGCTCAGCCTGGCTCGAGTTTCGTACCAACAGCATGCAGACGCCGTACGTGCATGTAGACCTGTCTGCACAATTGGTGCCTTCCCAAGCTGAGGGAGAGTGGTTTCCGCCAATGTACAATTTTGGAAATGTTGAGGTGGGTTACGATGAAACGCATGTCGCGTCAATTAATTCTAAAGGACGCTCACCATTGATTGTTCGTTCATTGGCGATTAAAGCGCCTCCAGGTAGCGTTATGCGCGCTGACACAGGATTTAGTTTCACCGGAGCATCAGCGACTAACCGGTATCAGATCGAAGCTGGCGGATTTCTGGATTTGAGGATTACGTTCACGCCAACCACTGCGGGACAAGTTGAGGTTTTGTTGGTCGCCGAGACCAATGCAGGTACATTGGGGCTACGTCTGTTAGGTGAGGGTGTCGCGCATTGAGCGATAGCTTCCCATCACAAGTACAACCTTGAGCGTCAGGCCCGGCTCCTACTGAGGGTTGCGGGGCTTGTTATTGGTCGGGGGAAGGATGGTGTGTACACAGAATGGGCCTAAATCAGCGCAAGTGAGCCCAAGAGTAACGATCGGATGCCTAGCCTGCGCAACAAGACAATTGCTTCACATCTTTACTGAAAGTCTGGGCGGTTAGTTTTAATCCTTCCACCATTGTCAGGTATGGAAATAGTTGATTCGCCAGTTCCTGAATAGTCATGCGGTTGCTAATTGCCAGCGCCGCCGTTTGGATAATTTCGCCAGCTTCATTTGCTAAAACCTGACAACCCACAATGCGGCCGCTTTCTTTTTCCGCTACCAACTTGATAAAGCCGCGCGTGTCCATATTTGCCAGAGCACGGGGTACGTTTTCCACATCCAGTTTACGGCTGTCAACGTCCAGCCCCTGATTTTTGGCCTGTAGCTCCGTCAACCCAACCGTACCGACCTGAGGATTAGTAAACACCACTGCAGGCATTACGGATAAATCGAGTGTTGCATCACCCCCCATCATATTAATGGCGGCTCGAGTGCCTGCTGCCGCTGCAACATAAACATATTGTGGCTGGTTGGTACAATCACCGGCCGCATATATATTTTCAGTGCTGCTGCGCAGATGGTCATCTATAATGATGCTCCCGCGCATATCAGTTTTCACGCCCGCCTTGTCCAGATCCAGTGCAGCGGTATTCGGCATACGACCGGTGGCAATTAGTAATTGATCACCCTTTACCTTGCCGTGGTTGGTTTTGAGGGAAAAAACTTGGCCATCGTGAGTCACCGAATCCGCTAAGGTGCTGAGCATGATCTTGATGCCTTCGTCTTCAAATACCTGCACCAATCCTTGACCGATGTCGGAGTCTTCTTTAGATAAGAGAGTGCTGCGCGCCAGTATCGTTACCTCGGCACCCAGATGTCGAAATGCCTGCGCCAGCTCCAATGCAACGACCGATGCGCCGAGTACAATTAAATGTTCCGGAACGGATTCAGTAATGAGTGCTTCTGTTGAAGTCCAGTAGGGCGTATCTTTTAATCCTTCAATATCGGGTATTGCTGCGTGGGCACCCACAGCCAGTAATATACGATCAGCGTGTATCTCTGTTTCATTGTCGTCTGATTTGCGCACAACCAAGGTGCTGGCATCCTTGAAACGTGCCATCCCGCGCAATAAATTAATACTCGGATTGCTTTTCAGTATGTTTTCATATTTTGCATAACGCAGTTTTTCGACCCATTCCTGCTGTTGATCCACCATGGCTCGACGATCAATATTTGGTGTATTCAGCGGCAAGCCGTTAAAGTTATGGTGACCTTGAAGATGCGCAATGTGCGCGCCACGGATAAAAATTTTGGAGGGGACGCAGCCGACATTAACACAAGTTCCGCCTATGATATCTGCGCCTTCAATGATGCTTACTGTCGCGCCTTGTTCCACGGCTTTTAGGGCTGCGGCAAAGGCGCCAGACCCGGTGCCCACAATAGCAACGTGCATTCCGTTGCTGCTATCGCTTGTAGTCATATCATCATCACTATTCACTAGTGTGGCGCCATAGCCTTTGGCTTCGATGGCTTTTAGTAATTGGCTGGTATCAATATGATCCTGTGTCTCAACCGTTGCCATGCCTTTCGCAAAAGAAACGGATGCGCTGACACCATCCAACGCATTCAAAGCATCTTCTGCATTTTGTGCGCAATGATCACAACTCATGCCAGTGATTTGTATGTTGATAGCTTTCATTCTAATGCTCTTGAGTCGGAATTTTCTGAACTTGTTTGGCTTGTGGTGCTTCGCGACTACTGCAAACTTTGCGTGGCGGTGAAATGATGTCCCATATAGAAACAATGAGCATCATTGCGATGCCGACATAGAGTAAATAGGTGCTCCAGTGATAAGTCCACAACGGATACAGGGTGAGTAACACCATGGTTGGTCCAGCAATACCTGCCAGGCCGCGATACCAGATTTTATGTGAGAAACCTGAGGATACATTTGCGGCAAGTGCGATCGCAGCAAAGACAGGTAGCAGGGTATTAATAAAAATACCTTCATATTGTGCCAAAAAGCCCAAGCCTAAAGCGGCGCCTAATGATCCCAATGCGGGGAAACAGGAGGCACAACCCATGGCGGCGGTTAGGCTGCCCAGGGCGCCCGTTTTATCGAAGAGTCGGGTGATCCACTGCATGGTTGGGTCCTCAATTTGATTGTTGATGCAAAGAGTGTAAACTCCGTACTCGCCTACGGAGTCAAGCGGAAGATTAAGAAAATGAGCAAAGCAAGCCAGTCTGAATTGACTATCGGCCGCTTGGCAGAGGCGGCAGGAGTCAATGTTGAGAGCATTCGTTATTATCAGCGGATAGGATTAATCGAAGAACCGGTTAAGCCGCAGCAGGGGTTTCGCAAGTACCCAGTAAGAGCCGTTGAACACATTAAATTTATAAAACGTGCACAGCAATTGGGATTTAGCTTGCATGAAATTGCTGAACTGTTAGAGCTTGGTGAGGGGCATTGTCGCGACGTCCGCAAGCGTGCAGAAAAAAAGCGCGATAAAATTGAAGGCCAGATTAGAGATTTACAAGCATTGCACGATACGCTCAGTCAATTAATCGGCGCATGCCGTGCCGGCAAAAATGCGCATCAATGCCCTATTGTGGAAGCTCTACTAAAGCAAGATACGCCTGCAAACGCCTGCTAGTCGATTCTATGTTTCAGGCTATTGAATCTTGGAATGGCCGTCCAGGGTTTGCTCTGTTGAAACATGCCCTCAGCGCCAGTCGCGGGGTTTCAGGAAGCTGTCGTAGAGTTGCGCCTCCGGACTGGCCGCTTCGGGTTGCCAGTTGTATTCCCAGCGCACCAGTGGTGGCAGTGACATAAGAATGGATTCAGTGCGGCCGCCGGATTGTAATCCGAACAGAGTGCCACGGTCATAGACCAGGTTGAATTCCACATAGCGTCCGCGACGATATAACTGGAACTGGCGTTGACGTTCGCCGTAATCCATGTGTTTACGCTGTTGCACGATCGGCAGATAAGCGTGCAGGAAATTATCGCCCACGCTTTGCAGAAAGCGGAAGCAGGTTTGAAAGTCCCATTCATTCAGGTCGTCGAAGAACAGGCCGCCAATGCCGCGCGGTTCCTGGCGATGCTTTAAATAAAAATATTCATCACACCATTGTTTGAAGCGTGGATAGACATCCTTGCCGAAAGGGTCGCAGGCCTCTCTGGCGATGCGGTGCCAGTGGAGACAGTCTTCTTCAAAACCATAATAGGGTGTGAGGTCGAAACCACCGCCAAACCACCATACCGGTACTTCATTTTCTTTTTCGGCGACAAAAAAACGCACATTGCAGTGGGTAGTGGGAATGTAAGGATTGTGTGGGTGGAACACCAGCGACACCCCCATCGCCTGAAAGCTTCGGCCTGCAAGTTCAGGCCGATGTGCGGTTGCCGACGGCGGTAGTTTCCCGCCCATGACATGTGAAAAGCCCACGCCGGCTTGTTCAAATACAGCGCCATTACTGAGTACCCGGCTGCGCCCGCCACCGCCTTCTTCACGTTGCCACTGGTCTTCAGCAAAGTTGGCCTTGCCATCCTCTCGGGCAATCGACTGACAAATACTGTCTTGTAGCTCCTGCAAGTAGGCCTTGACGGCGTTGATATCGATGTTATGTGTATCGCTCATGATGGATGTGTATATGGGCCGGGTCGTATGATTCTACCGGAAATGGCATCGCGGATTTCGCTGGGTTTGCCATCGGCGGTAACGCTGCCATCGAGGATATAGTCAAGTTGTTCGCCAAATTGTTGCTTAACCTCTTCAATGCTGCGTGCTGGGTCACGACCTGCGATGTTAGCGCTGGTCGAGACCAGCGCGCTGCCGGCCAGATGGCAGAGTTCGGCTGCAACCGGATGTGCAGTCACGCGCACAGCGATGCTGTCGTGTGCGCCACGCAGTAATTCAGAGACAGTATCGGCCGCAGGCATGAGCCAGGTAACCGGACCGGGCCAGCTGGCCTCGACCTGCTGGCGGATGTTTGCATCGATAACGCCAAGATAAGGTTCCAACTGTGAGCAGTCTGCTGCGATCAGAATTAGTCCCTTCTCTACAGGGCGTTGTTTGAGTTCCAGTATGCGTTGCACGGCTTGCAGGTTCTGCGGTAGGCAACCCAGGCCAAATACGGCTTCAGTAGGATAGGCGATGATCCCGCCCTGTCGCACCGCTAATGCTGCCGCTGTGATCAGGTTGTGGTCAGGCATGGAAAATAGTACTTATGCGCTGGAACGGCATCGCCCGCGGTGATGATCAGTCAGCGGCTTTTTTCTTTTTTGGGGCAGCCTTTTTCTTCTTAGGCGCGGCTTTCTTCTTTTTCGCTACAGCCTTTTTCTTCTTGGGCGCGGCTTTTTTCTTTTTCGTTGCAGTCTTTTTCTTGGGTGCGGCCTGTTTCTTTTTGGCGGCGCCACGGCGGCCCTTGCGTTCCGGTGCTTCTTCGATCATTTGTTCGCATTGTGCCAGTGTGAGCTCAGCCGGTTCCTGGTCCTTGGGGATCTTGGCGTTTTTCTTGCCGTCGGTGACATAGGGACCGTAACGGCCATTGAGTACCTGGATTTCAGAGCCTTCGAACTGCTTGATGATCTTGTTGGCATCATCGATCTTTTTCTGCTCTATGAGCTCGAGCGCGCGCTCCAAGGTGATAGTGTAGGGATCGTCCTCCTTCATGGAGACGTATTTTTTGCCGTATTTGACATAGGGCCCGAAACGCCCGATGTTGGCCTGCACTGCTTCACCATCGGCGGTCTCCCCGAGATTGCGCGGCAGCTTGAACAGTTCCAGCGCCTCTTCGTGGGTGATGGCGTCCATCTTCTGGCCAGGGCGCAAGCCGGCGAACTTGGGCTTATCTTCGTCGTCGCGGGTGCCGATTTGCACGAAGGGACCGTAGCGTCCCATGCGTACCGACATGGGGCGGCCGCTCTTGGGATCGGTGCCGAGATCGCGTGCCTGTACCGCCTCTTCGCGGGTAACATTTTCTTCCTTGTCATCAACCAGTGCCTTGAAGGGGTCCCAGAAGGCTTTCAATAGCGGCACCCAATCGCGTTCACCACGCGAGATCTCGTCCAGTTCGTTCTCGAGCTCTGCGGTGAAATCGTAATCGACATAGCGCGTGAAATGCTGTGTCAGGAAGCGATTGACCACGCGGCCCATATCGGTGGGGTGAAAGCGGCGGTTTTCCAGCTCGGCGTATTCTCGCGAGGTTAACGTGGAGATGATGCTCGCATAGGTCGATGGCCGACCGATGCCATATTCTTCGAGTGTTTTGACCAGGCTGGCTTCGGAGTAACGTGGCGGTGGTTCGGTGAAGTGTTGTTCTGCGCGAATCTCTTCCAGATTAACTGTTTCGCCTTCTTCCAGTTGTGGAAGCATGCGTTGGTCATCATCTGTCTTTTTGGCGTCGTCGGTGTCTTCCTGGTAGATGCTCATGAAACCTGGCTCGCGTATCGATGAACCGGTGGCGCGGAACAGGTTGTCGTTGTCACCACAAGCCAGATCGGCCGCCACGGTATCCAGGGTGGCATGGATCATTTGGCAGGCTATAGTGCGTTTCCAGATCAAGCTGTACAGCTTGAGCTGATCGCGACTCAAGTGTGACTTGATGTCATCAGGCGCATTAAAGGCAGAGGTCGGGCGGATGGCTTCATGAGCCTCCTGTGCGTTCTTTGACTTGGTCTTGAAAGTGCGGACCTGCTCCGGCAGTTTGTCTTTGCCATAGCGCTCGGTGATGTAGCGGCGGATTTCGTCCAACGCCTCGTTTGCCAGTGTCACCGAGTCGGTACGCATATAGGTGATCAGGCCGACCGGTCCGGACCCCAGATCCACGCCTTCATACAGCTGTTGTGCCACGCGCATGGCGCGTTGCGCGGAGAAGCCAAGTTTGCGCACCGCTTCCTGTTGCATGGTCGAGGTGGTAAACGGCGCAGTCGGATTGCGTTTGCGCTGTTTCTTTTCGATTTTGGCGACCACCAGCTTGCCGTTGGCGGCGCTGAGCAGTGATTCGCGTGCCGTGTTGGCGTCCTTGTCATTGTTGATATCAAACTGGTCAAGCTTGTTGCCCTGGTAGATATTCAATTTGCCAAGAAATGCCTGCTGATCCTTATTTAGGTCGGCCTCGATGGTCCAGTATTCGCGCGCCGTGAATTTCTCGATCTCTTCTTCGCGCTCAACAATCATGCGCAGTGCCGGGCTTTGTACACGCCCTGCAGACAAGCCGCGCTTGATTTTTTTCCACAATAGGGGCGACAGATTAAAGCCCACCAGATAATCCAGTGCACGCCGCGCCTGTTGTGCGTTGATCAGGGGTGCTGCCAGCTCGCGCGGGTTGGCGATGGCGTCGTTAACTGCCTTCTTGGTGATTTCGTGGAACACAACCCGGTACACGGATTTGTCTTTGAGCAGTTTCTTTTCTTTAAGAAGTTCAAAAAGGTGCCAGGAGATGGCCTCCCCCTCGCGGTCCGGGTCAGTGGCCAGATACAGGGCGTCGGCTTTTTTCAGAAGTTTCTCGATATTGGCAACGTGCTTTTCGTTTTTCTCGATTGCCTGATACTTCATGGCGAAGCCATGCTCGGTATCTACAGCGCCTTCTTTAGGCACCAGATCACGGACATGACCATAAGAAGCAAGGACCTCGAAATCCTTACCCAGATATTTTTTGATGGTCTTGCCTTTGGCAGGCGATTCTACGATGACCAGATTCTTGCCCATTCAGCTGGCTTCTATATTTGTTGAGACTGAAGGTGGCCATTTATACAGGCCGCGAGGCGCTAATGTAAATAGTGAGGTGTATCTTCCATGACAAGATTTTCAAGCCAGGTATAACTCATTGGCTCACCTGGTTGGTTGAATAGCACCATCATGATGACCCATTTGACCTGCTCAAGGTCGATATCGTCACTGTCCAGCGCCATGACCCGGTCAATGACCAGTTCGCGGGTCGTGGTGTCGAGCACGCCGATTTGTTCCAGGAACATCAGGAAACCACGTGATTCTTCATCCAGGCGCGATGTTTCGGTTTCATGGTAGACGCGCACGGTCTTGCTAACCGGGCTGCTGTCGCGGCGGTTATCTTGGAGTTCCGCCAGGCCTTCCAGCCAGTCAAAAGCGTTTTCGATCTGTTCATGGTGGAATCCTGCATCGAGAAGCTTGGATTGCAGGATTTCATGGTCGAGGTCGATGTCCTGTTCTTCGTCCATGTAACTCTCGAAGAGATACATCAATACTTCAATTATGGTTTCTTTCATCTGGTTGTTACGTTGCGGTCCGGGTATATAAGCCAGCCGAGCCGGTGACGACAAGCCCCTTGAGTTCCAATATGAGCAGCATGGAGGAAACTGCCTCCGCGGTCAATCCACTGCGTTCAACAATGACATCAATCGACGTGGGGTCATAGCCGAGCGCTTCCAACAGTCTCAGGTAATCGTCATCAAGGGCAGCGTTTGTGGGGCTGGAGACCGCGTCAGCGGGCGAGGGTGTCAGCAGCGTGAAATCCAGTGCAGTGGTGAGCTCCACCAGGACGTCCTCAGCCGTTTCTACCAGTTTAGCGCCTTCACGGATCAGTTGATGACAGCCTTTGGTCATCGGGTTGTGGATCGAGCCTGGGATAGCAAACACCTCGCGGGCCTGCTCCACGGCATAGCGGGCAGTGATTAAGGAGCCGCTTTTGCGGGCGGCTTCAACCACCAGTGTACCCAGGCTGAGGCCACTGATGATGCGGTTGCGGCGCGGGAAGTTGTCGGGCTTGGGTTGCGTGCCGATCGGGAATTCGGAGATGATCGCGCCATTTTCGATGATTTTATACGCCAGATCGCGGTGTTTGGCGGGATAGATGCGATCCATCCCCGTTGCGGCGACCGCGATGGTCAGCCCGCTTGCCGCCAACGCACCTTCATGACTGGCGCCATCCACACCTAGCGCCAGGCCACTGGTTATGCCCAGACCGGCGGTTGCCAGTTGGTGTGCGAATTCATAGGCAGATTCGCGTCCACCCGCTGAGGGACTACGGCTTCCTACCATCGCAAGCTGTGGGTCGCTGAGATGTTCGCAATGGCCGTTGACATAGAGCACAGGCGGCGGTGAGCCGATTTCCCGAAGGAGTTGCGGATAAGCTGCGTCGGCCAACATCAGGATGTTGTGGCCGGGTTGTTCGGCCCATTCGATATCGCGTTCGATGGCCTTTGGGTCTACATCGTGCAGTAACCGTATCGTGTCTGTCGCGAGCCCGGCGTGTTGCAGGTCATTGTCAGAGGCATCAAGGATGGAAACTGCGGTGCCAAAACGATGGAGCAACCGCAGCAAGCGGGCGCCTCCAATACCGGGTGTATGGCACAGCTTTAGCCAGCACTCGAGTTCGCTCATTAGTGTTGTGTAATCGCCGTACCAAGGTTCAAGGGACGGATTGTCCGGAGATCTGTCATGGATGTCCCCGAAGCCCTATCGGCTCCGGGGGTGTTAGTATTTCATCTTAATATTAAGGGTTGGTCACCACATCATTGAGATGGATGGCGCGTTCAGCCTCCATAACCAATGCATAACTGACTTTCTCGAAGGTGCGGAATACCATCAGTGTACCGGAACGCTCATCCGGAAGTTTTACCTTCTCGTTGCCGCTCTTGCCGTAGGGGTCTTTGACGGTGCTGCCAGCCTGCATGGATGCAAATACATGGCCCTTTTCAATGCCATCGCGTTCGCCGAGGTTGAGTACCGCAATCTGGTAACTACCGATTTGGCTGACGGCATCAAATAATGAAATTATGTACCCGGATACCGGTTTAGAAGGCGCATGCGGGATGAAGACGCGGTCCTGGTTATTTTCCAGGGGCATCAACCTGTCGCCGCGCAGGGTTTCACGATTGGCATTCTCAACATCGACAGTGGCCGGGTCCCCGACGCGCTTGATCTCGCCGTCAGCCGTGTGGATCGCTTCATAGCCGAGCATTTCACCGGTGATTGGGTCCAGCAATTTCTCACCGGGTCGGTATATGCTGTGGATGCCAGTGGCGGATTCTTCAAGGCCGCGCACATAGACACGGTCGCCATTACCGTAAATGATGCGGTTATCCCTGGCGCCAACGATATAGGGTGCGTTCTGTAGTTGTTCCTCGGTCACTACGCGCGGGCGTACCAGGAACTGTTGGATGGCGCCGATGGGTATGCTTAAGTCCTCGGCTTCCAGCTGTTCAGCTCGGATGCGAGGGCTAAGACGCGGGCCGCCGCCGACTTGAATCCTGGGGCGCCCGTCTACATATACGATATTGAGTACATCGCCCGGGTAGATGAGGTGCGGGTTATGGACTTGCGGGTTCACCTGCCAGATTTCCGGCCAGTACCAGGGATCGCGTAAATAGCGGCTGGAAATGTCCCACAGCGTGTCGCCCGATTTGACCACATAGGTCTCTGGGGCGGTTGCTTTTAGTTGAATGGGTGCTGGTGCGGGTGCTGAAACCGGCGCCGGGGGTGGCGCCACGGGCACACGTTGTGTCTCGTCCGCCGGGGACGCTGTGGGTGCCGCTCCCGGCAACCAGGCGCATCCTGAGGACAAAAACGTTAGAATGCATGTAACGACGAGTACGGTGAAATTCTGCGGACGGAATCTACGGGCGAACATTCGGGTTCCCTTTTATCTCGTGGTTTGTGCTAGTTTAGCCAAAAAAGGCACCTACTCAAGCGTTTTATTATCAAGAGTTTATAATAGGTTCATAACCTTAGCAGAAATACCTGCATCAATGCACAGAATTAATTGGCTAACGCTATGGCATTATTAGACATTTTACACTTTCCTGATCCACGCTTGCGCAAACAAGCGCTGCCGGTGGCGCAAGTGGACGATGATGTCCGACAAACGGTCGATAACATGTTCGAAACCATGTATGCGGCCCCCGGGATCGGCCTTGCGGCTAACCAGGTCAACATTCAGCAGCAGATCATCGTGATCGATATTTCCACTGAAAAAAATCAACCGTTGTGCTTGATAAACCCTGAAATACTGTCGGCCGAGGGGGAAGAAGAAATGGAGGAGGGCTGTCTCTCAGTTCCGGGTTACTTCGAGACGGTGCAACGCGCAGAGAAAATCAGGGTCAGGGCGCTAAATCGTGAGGGTGAGCCCTTCGAAATGGATGCAGATGATCTGTTGGCGGTGTGTGTTCAGCACGAAATAGACCACCTCAATGGCAAGCTATTCGTTGATTACCTGTCGCCGCTCAAGCGTCAGCGCATCCGCAAGAAGTTGGAAAAACAGCAAAAACTTGAGGATGGACCCAGTCCTCAGAAGGACAAACGAGCGATCTGACTGCGCTGACCTATATTCGCGTATCGTAGATGCGCCCCTCACTTGCTCACGCTATCCAAGATGCCAGGCGAATTACGTTTAATTTTTGCGGGAACGCCCGATTTTGCCGCGCATGCACTGCGCGCACTCGCCGATTCGCGTCATCGTCTGCTTGCCGTCTATACCCAGCCTGACAGGCCGGCGGGCCGTGGGCGTAAATTACAGGCCAGTCCCGTTAAGTTGTTTGCGCAACAACGGGGTATCGCTGTTTATCAGCCCGATTCATTTAAATCCGACGATGCCCGCCAGCAACTGGCAGATCTGAAACCGGATTTGATGGTAGTGGCGGCCTATGGGTTAATCCTGCCGCAAGCGGTGCTCGATATTCCGCGGCTGGGTTGTATCAATATTCATGCTTCGCTGCTGCCACGATGGCGCGGTGCTGCGCCAATACAACGCGCAATTCTGGCCGGCGATGACAGGTCTGGTGTCACTATCATGCAAATGGCAGCCGGGCTCGATACAGGCGACATGTTGTTGAAAAAAGAATGCCCGATTGAAGCGGCCGATACCGCCAGTACACTGCACGATCGCCTCGCTGCACTGGGGGCTGACGCGGTGATCGAAGCTATTGAGCGGCTGGTGGCGAATCATGTCACTGCTGAGCCTCAGGATCCGGCGTTGGCAACCTATGCAAACAAGTTGCAAAAAGCTGAAGCTGTACTCGACTGGGCGCAACCGGCGCCGCAGCTGGCACGGCAAGTTCGCGCATTTAATCCATGGCCGGTGGCATACACGCCTTACCAGGGTAATAACTTGCGGGTTTGGGATGCACATGCCCTGGGCGAGCAGAGCTGTGTAAAGGTCAATAAGCCGGCCGGCTGCGTGATCGCTGCGTCGCAGCACGGTATTGACGTTGCCACTGGTGACGGTGTGTTACGTATCACGCGCCTGCAATTGCCTGGTGGCAAGCCACTGGCCGCGAAGGATTTTGTCAATGCGCATGACATGACATCGGTATGTTTCAACGTTTGATCTGTATGCCAATACCTGCGCGCGCAACTCCCTGATGGTTAAACGCCAAGCCACCCGTACAGACGCTGATGCCAGGACGCTTGCAGTGGAGGTCCTGGTGCGTGTCCTGCAGAGGGGTGAGTCACTGTCGTCAGCATTGCTGCGATCTTCCGTTGAAGATTCGCGAGAACAGGCGCTGATCCACGAGCTCTGCTATGGCAGCCTGCGTTGGCAGCACCGTTTATCTGCATTGCTCGGGCTGTTGCTGGATAAGCCGCTCAGAGCAAAAGATACCGATGTCGAGTGCCTGCTGCGTATAGGATTGTATCAACTCATTTATATGCGAATACCCGAACATGCAGCAGTGCATGCTACCGTGGCCGTAACGGCCATGCTCGGTAAGTCCTGGGCCAAAGGGCTGGTTAATGGGGTATTACGTCAATTTCTGCGCACTGCCGATGCACTGTTGCAGCAGGTCGACCGTAAGCCTGCCGCACGGTATTCACATCCCGGTTGGTTGTTGTCGTTGTTGCAAAAGGCTTATCCACAGAACTGGCAGGATATCTGCGAGGCCAATAATGCGCGCGCACCGATGACGTTACGCATTAATGCGCGTAAGACAACCACTACAGCGTACCTGCAACTGCTGCACGAGGCGGGCATCAGTGCAAAACAACACCCACAGCTTGGCTCTGCCGTAGTCTTGGAGAGGCCACGTGATGTGCAACATTTGCCTGGTTTTGCTGAAGGTGTGGTGAGTGTCCAGGATGCGGCGGCGCAGCTGGCGACACCCTTGCTTGCCTGCAAAACGGGCATGCGGGTACTGGACGCCTGCGCTGCTCCGGGCGGCAAGACAGCGCAGCTGCTGGAGAGTGTAGAGGACATTGAGGTGACGGCCATCGAAATTGATGCGGCGCGCATTCCGCGTTTGCGCGACACGCTAGAGCGTGTTGGGGTACAGGCGGTTGTGATGCAGGCCGACGCGGGGAAGCCTGATGAATGGTGGGATAGCAGACAGTATCACCGTATTCTGCTGGATGCGCCCTGCTCCGCAACGGGCGTGATTCGTCGTCATCCAGATATCAAGGTGTTGAAAAAAGCCGCAGATATTGCTGAATTATGTAGACGCCAGCAGCAAATATTGCAGGCGCTATGGCCGTTGTTGGCTCCCGGCGGTATGCTCTTGTATTGCACCTGTTCTGTATTGCCAGAGGAAAACGACGTGCTGATACAGCGATTTGTAGAGGAACAGGATGATGCGCATCTGGCAATGCCGGAGATTCAATGGCATGAGACGCATGAATGGGGATTGCAGATACTACCAGGCGAGTATGTTATGGATGGGTTCTACTATGCGCGTCTGGTAAAACAATAATGGCTTGCAAAGGCTGGGTAATGTGAAACACGAGCACGTGCCAGGCACCAGATTCACTGTCTCACGGATAGTCTTTCCGTTGTTGTTGTGTGCCCTGCTTGTTCCCTATGCCGTTGCTTCCAGTGATAGTTATATCCGCATCGTCAGCGCTGAGACGCGTATGGTAGATGAGGTCTATCAGCTCGATGCAATAGTTAATTATGTATTCGATGCAAGCGTGCGCGACGCACTGAAAAATGGTGTGGCGCTGGTATTCGAAATGAATATCGAGGTGCAGCAAGAACGAGGCTGGTGGTGGAATGAGCAGGTCGCCAGTCTCGAACAGCGATATAAATTGGGCTACCATGCTCTCAGCCGCCAGTATGTGACGGTGAATGTCAATGCCGGCTCACAACAAACCTTCCCCGACCTGCAATCCGCACTGGAATACCTGGGTTTGATCGAAAACCTGCCGCTGCTGGATGCAGCATTGTTGACGCCTGATAGCGACTATGTGGTGCGTGCCCGGGTGCGTCTGGTGCTGGATGAATTGCCGTTACCACTGCGTGCCAGGGGTTATGTATCTTCTGCCTGGCGTCTTGCTTCGGACTGGTATACATGGCCAATGCCCTGAGAAAGATATCCAGAGGGCTGTTACCCATACTGGCCCTGTTTGGATTGCTGATGGGGTCGCTCTATTTGATGAGTGATGCCACTCAGAACGTCACCTCTTTTGGGCGCTTGTACATACCTCTGCTGGTATTGAACAGCCTGCTGTTGCTACTGCTGTTTATCCTTATCGCTATCAACTTGTTCAGGCTTGTCGCACAAGTCGTGAAGCGCCAACCCGGTTCGTTGCTGACAATGCGCATGATGCTGGTGTTTGTAGTACTCGCGTTGATACCTGCGGGTATCGTTTACGGTTTTTCAATCAAGTTACTGGAGCGAGGTATTGACAGTTGGTTTGACGTGCGCGTGGAGAGCGCCTTGCGTGATGCGCTCGACCTGAGTCGTTCTTCGCTGGATCTTTATGTGCGCGAATTGCGCCAACAGACGTCGTCAATGAGTAAGGTGCTTTCCGATGTGCCAGACCCGCTTGCGGCGTTGACATTGAATGACCTGCTCAATTCCAGTGGCGCCACAGAGATTACCCTGTTTGGCGCCAATAGCCGCATCATCGCCACCAGCGGCGAGATATCAAGTGCCGTGGTGCCGCGTATGCCAGGTCAGACTATCCTGCGGCTGGTGTCACAGGGTGAAATCTATACGGGTCTCGATCCCATCAAAGATTCCGGGCTAACGATACGTCTGGTGTTGCCAGTGCCTGCGAGCCAGGAAAATACCGAAATCCGAGTGTTGCAAGTGCTTTACCCGGTGACCGAGCGGATTAATACGCTGGCAAGCAACGTGGAGGAGGCCTTCGGTAAATACAACGAATTGGTGTATTTGCGTACCCCGTTGAAGCAGAGTTTCACTCTGACGTTGTCGCTGGTATTGCTGTTAGGTGTATTGTTCGCGGTGTGGGCGTCATTTGTTTCATCACGCCGATTAATGGCGCCGATACGCGAGTTGGCGGAAGGCACCAAGGCGGTGGCTGCTGGGGAATATCATAAGAAACTACCGGTGGGGAGCAAGGATGATCTGGGTAAGCTGGTGATGTCGTTTAACCAGATGACCGAGTATCTGGCTGTATCTCGTGACGCAGCCGAGAGTAGTCAACGCATGGTCGAGGGACAGCGCGCCTATCTGGAGACCATCCTGCAGCATTTATCATCCGGAGTGATCAGCCTTGATCAGACCTTTGTGTTACGTACGGTCAACGCGGCAGCCAATCATATTCTGGGCGTTGATTTAAACGCCTATGTGGGTTACACCCTCCACGATGTGTTACATGGCGAACCGATATTGAAGTCGCTTTACCGAAAACTTGAGCCTGCCTTCAGGCAAGCGGATTCTGACTGGCAGGAGCAGTTGGTTGTGGTGACACCCAGTGGCCGCAAGACGTTGATCTGCCGTGGCACCAATTTGCCAGTGCGTGCCGGCATGGCGGGCGGCTACGTGATTTTCTTTGATGACATTACCGCGTTGATCCAGGCGCAGCGTAATGCGGCATGGGGTGAGGCGGCGCGCCGTCTTGCGCATGAAATCAAAAATCCGCTAACCCCGATACAGCTTTCAGCCGAACGGCTGCGCAAGAAACTGCTAAAACAACTGGAACCCGATGCCGCAGTGATACTTGACCGTGGAACACATACGATAGTCGAACAAGTTGAATCCATGAAAACCATGGTCAATGCCTTCAGTGATTACGCGCGTTCCCCAGAGGTTGAGTTGGTCTCCGTGGATATCAATAAATTGATAGCTGATGTTGTGGAACTTTATCGGGGCAATGTTAGCAGCACGCAGCTGATGCTTGATCTCGATGAAGCGTCGCCACGAATCGAGGCGGACCCGGTGCGGATCCGGCAGTTATTGCACAATCTGATCAAGAATTCTTTGGAAGCCCTTGAGGGCAGTGAGCAGGGTAAACTGACTGTTAGTAGCCAATGCTGTGCACAGGAAAACGCGCATGATTTGGTTGAAATCACTGTCACGGATAATGGTCCGGGTATACCGGAAGATATCATGGACCGCTTATTTGAGCCCTACGTGACGGACAAAATTAAAGGTAATGGCCTGGGATTGGCTATCGTGAAGAAAATCGTCGAGGAACATAATGGTAATGTATGGGCTGAAAATGCTGCTGCTGGTGGTGCGGTGATACACATACGTTTATTGCAACTGAACGCGGAAGCCAGCGGTCGTGTTGTGCAAATGAGGGGGGATGCGGCATGACTGGCCAATATATTCTTGTCGTCGATGATGAACCGGCGATCCGTGACCTGGTGCAAGAGATCCTGGAAGATGAGGCTTATGAGGTCGATGTGGCAGAGAGTGCTGCAGAAGCACGCGACAAGCGCAGCCAACGACGTCCCGACCTGGTGCTGCTGGATATCTGGATGCCGGGTGAGGATGGTATCAGCCTGTTGAAAGATTGGCAGGAGTCCGGCAGCCTGGCTTGCCCGGTTATCATGATGTCGGGCCATGGTACGGTTGAAACGGCGGTCCAGGCCACTCGTCTTGGCGCTTATGATTTTATTGAAAAGCCGCTGACGCTGGCCAAGCTACTATTGTGTGTACGCCGCGCCCTGGAGGCCGATCAATTACGCAAGGAGAATGTAGGTCTGAAACACCAGACCTCGGTCGTGCGAGAGCCCATTGGTTCGAGTGAAATCATGCAACAGTTGCGTGAGCAGGCCAAACGACTGGCCGAACATGACACCTGGTTGTTAATAACCGGTGAGCCGGGTGCTGGTAAGCAGACGACTGCGCGTTACATTCACAGCCTGAGTGCGCGCCGTGAACAAGCATTCGTCAATCTGGGCGCAGCGTCACTTGCCAGTGACAATGTTTCGGCGGAGCTGTTTGGTCGCGAGACGGGCGAGCAGACCAACCAGGGTCTGCTCGACCAGGCAAATGGTGGTGTGCTGTTCATGGACGAGGTGGCTGATCTGGATTTGCAGGTACAGGGGTTGTTGGTAAACGCCTTCGAGGCCAGCAATTACATGCACGTTGGCGGTGTTCAGGTGCAGGACCTTGATGTTCGCGTTATAGCCGCTACTTGCCGCGACCTGCAGGAAGACGTCAAGGCCGAGCGATTTCGCGAAGACCTGTTTTATCGCTTGAATGTTGTGCCGTTACATGTACCGCCGTTACGCGAACATACAGAAGATATCCCTGAGCTATTGAATTATTATGTCGATTACTACTGTTCGCGCGAAGGATTTACCTACCGCCATTTCTCGATTTCCGCGCAAAACCGGCTGAAACATTATTCATGGCCTGGCAATATTCGTGAGCTGCGTAACTTGGTGCAGCGCCTGTTGATACTGGGTATCGGTGATGAAATAGACTCAGAAGAAGTGAATGCTGCGCTGGGTGATCCGAGCGTGCGTCCGGATGAGCAGTCCCAATGGCAACATAGCGTGTTTGAGTTGCCGTTGCGAGAAGCGCGTGAGGCCTTTGAACGGAATTATCTACTGCATCAATTGAAAAATGCGCAGGGTAGCGTGACCAAACTATCGCAGCGCGTGGGGATGGAGCGCACGCATCTCTATCGTAAACTACGTGCGTTGGGCATTAACCCAAAAGAAGTATAACAATACATGAAAATTATTATTCTCGGCTCCGGACAGGTCGGCGGTTCACTCGCATACAGTCTGGCGCGCGAAGCCAATGATATTACTGTGGTCGATCTGCGTGCCGAAATCCTTCAGGAGATACAGGACAGGGCGGATTTAAGTACCGTAGTAGGTCATGCGTCGCACCCAACAGTGCTGGAACAAGCGGGTGCCGCCGATGCCAATATGGTGATTGCGCTGACCAATAGCGACGAGACCAATATGATCGCCTGCCAGGTGGCCTACACCCTGTTTCATACCCCTACCAAGATTGCGCGTGTGCGCGCCAGTGAATACCTGCAGTACAAAAAATTATTTATGCAGGAGGCCTTGCCGATCGATGTGTTGATCAGTCCGGAGTTGCTGGTGTCGCAATACGTGCAACGACTGATCGAGCACCCGGGTGCCCTTCAAGTTCTGGATTTTGCCGATAGCAAGGTACAGCTGGTAGCAGCGCGTGCCTATTATGGTGGTGCACTGGTGGGGCACGAGTTGCGCACACTGAGTGAGCATATGCCGAATGTGCCGATGCGGGTGGTGGCAATTTTTCGTCGGGGCGCGTCGATCAAGCCTGAAGGTCGTACCGTCATCGAGCCGGACGACGAAGTGTTCTTTATTGCAGCTGACAACAATATCGAACGCGTGACCAGCGAGCTGCGCAAGCTAGATAAGCCTTATAAACGCGTCTTGCTTGCCGGTGGCGGTAATATCGGTATGCATTTAGCACAAGCGCTGGAGCAGAAGTATCAGGTCAAGATTATTGAGCGCAACAAGCAACGTGCCAAATACTTGTCGGAGACACTGGATCGCGCGATTGTGCTATGTGGTGACGCCGCTGATCAGGAATTATTGCTGGAGGAAAATATCGAGAACACGGATGTGTTTTGTGCAGTCACCAATGACGACGAGGCGAATATACTTTCTGCTATGTTGGCCAAGCGGCTGGGTGCGCGTAAGGTCATGTCGCTGATCAATCGGCCGAGTTATGTGGATCTGGTCGAGAGCGGCATTATCGATATTGCCATCTCACCGGAACAGGTCACGATCGGTACCTTGCTGACTCACGTAAGGCGTGGTGATGTGGTGGCGGTGCATTCGCTACGGCGCGGCGCGGCTGAAGCTATCGAGGCTATTGCTCATGGCGATAAAAATACTTCCAAGGTGGTCGGCCGTGCCATCGAGGATGTCAACCTGCCGGTGGGTACGACCATTGGCGCGATTGTGCGCGATTACGAAGTCGTGGTTCCTCACCATGATACGGTTATCGAATCCGAAGATCATATCATTATGTTTTTGACCAATAAGAAACGCATCTCCGAGGTCGAGAAACTGTTCCAGGTCGGCGTCACCTTTCTTTAGATTTTATGAATTATACCGTTATTCAACGCATTGTTGGGCTGCTGCTTATGTTATTCAGCTTGACCATGCTGCCATCGGCTGTAGTTGCCTGGTGGTACGATGAAGATGCAATCAAACCGTTCGTTTATGGATTCGGTGTTACGTTCGCTACGGGTCTTGCGCTGTGGTTGCCGGTACTTCGTGCCAACCGCGACCTGCGGTTGCGAGATGGTTTTATCGTGGTGGTTATGTTCTGGGCGGTGCTGGGTTCGTTTGGTTCAATCCCGTTGATCATCTCTGAGCAGCCTTCGGTATCGGTCGTTGACGCCATTTTTGAATCAATCTCGGGCTTAACCACTACCGGTGCCACGGTCATTACCGGCCTGGACGATTTGCCCAGGGCCATTCTCTTCTATCGCCAGTTGTTGCAGTGGATGGGTGGTATCGGAATCATCGTGATCGCAGTGGCGATTCTGCCTATGCTGGGTGTCGGCGGCATGCAGCTCTATAGGGCGGAAACGCCTGGCCCGGTCAAGGATAAGAAACTTACTCCGCGTATTGCCGAGACCGCCAAGGCGTTGTGGTATATCTATCTCACGCTCACCGCAATTTGTGCGCTCGCCTACTGGATGGCAGGGATGAGTCTCTTCGATGCCGTTTCGCACAGTTTCGCAACAGTGGCAATCGGCGGTTTCTCCACGCACGATGCCAGCATGGGGTATTTCAATAGCCCGCTGATCGAGACGGTGGCGATTGTGTTTATGTTGTTATCGGGCGCCAATTTCGGATTACACTTTATGGCGTGGCGCAGCATCCGGCTTAAACCCTATTTCGTGGATCCGGAGTTTCGAGCCTATATAACGGTGTTGGCCGTAGTGGCCGTGGTCACGGTGGTGTATCTGTATTTCACCAGGACCTTCGGCCATTTCGGTACAGATGTGCATCATGGGGTATTCCAGGCGGTCTCGATCGGTACGACTACCGGGTTTACCACGGCGCAGTACCATGCATGGCCTGGGTTCCTGCCCATATTGTTGCTGTTTATCAGTTTTATCGGGGGTTGCGCTGGATCTACCGGCGGCGGTATGAAGGTGATTCGTGTTTTGTTGTTGTTCAAACAAGGTGCGCGCGAGTTGATGCGTCTTATTCATCCCAATGCGCAGATCGCGGTGAAAGTTGGAAACAAACCCATGGAAGAACGCGTGATTGAGGCGGTATGGGGATTTTTCTCGGCCTATATCGCGGTGTTTGTTATCATGATGTTGCTGTTGATGGCTGCCGGCCTGGACCAGGTCACCGCCTTCTCTGCTGTGGCGGCAACTCTCAATAATCTTGGCCCGGGGCTTGGCGATGTCGCCACCAATTATGCGGGCATCAGCGATTTTGCCAAGGCTGTGCTTTGTGTCTCGATGCTACTGGGTCGTCTGGAAATCTTCACCTTATTGGTCGTGTTAACACCTGCATTCTGGCGGCGTTGATGAGTGGCATTTGAGTGTACGGTCCTGATGTCGATCCTGGTTGAAAAATGGAACGAGCGCTACCGCGAGGCGCGTGTAGAGGATGCCCGCGTCGCACAGGTGCTGACGGAAAATGCTCACTTACTGCCACCAGTAGGTGCTGCGCTTGATCTCGCCTGTGGTCTGGGGGGTAATGCCAGTTTTCTTGCAGAGCATGGATTACAGACACTCGCCTGGGACATCTCGCCGCAGGCGATCAGGAAGTTGCAGGAGTATGCCGTGTCCAAGGGTTTGCCGCTCAAGGCGGAATCCAGGGACGTTGAAAACAATCCTCCTGGGGCAGCGAGTTTTGATGCGATCGTGGTTGCGCATTTTCTGCATCGTCCGACGGTACCGGCACTGGTGGCTGCCTTGAAACCCAAAGGCCTGCTGTTCTATCAAACCTTTATCCGCGACACCGTTGATGATATTGGCCCGAAGAATAAAGATTTTCGTCTGGCGGCTAATGAATTGCTACAACTGTTCTCACCTCTGCGTGTACTGGTGTATCGGGAAGAGGCCAGGGTAGGCGATACAACGCGTGGATTTCGTAATCAAGCCATGCTAGTCGGCATGAAGGTTTAGCGAACCAATGCCCGAGGTAGCGCTTGCAGTCAATACAGATGAAATAGCGGCCTGCTATCCGGTGATGGCGCAATTGCGACCACATTTGACAGAAGAGATATTCGTGGAGCGTGCGACGCAACAAATGCAGGAAGGCTACAGGCTGGCGTATTTACAGGATAGTGGGATTGTTCATACCGTAGCGGGATTTCGCATTATCTCAAATCTTGCCTGGGGCCGTTTCTTGTATGTCGACGACCTGGTTACGGATTCAGGGCAACGTTCCAAAGGCTATGGTAAACAGATGTTGGACTGGCTTGTTCGTCATGCAAAGGGGCATGGGTGTAAAGAGCTGCATCTGGACTCCGGACTGCAACGCCTCAATGCGCATCGTTTCTATGAGCAACACAATGTTATCAAAACGGGGTTTCATTTTGCGGTTAAACTATAGAAAGAATGCTTCTGGAAAGTGGTGATATGAGCCTGATCGATAATTTTGAAAAAATGTTGGAGAGTGGGCAGGACAATGCCATGCTGCGTTTTACGCTGGGCTCGGCATTTTTGAAAATGGATAAACCGCAGCATGCCGTGGAGCACCTGCGTAAGGCCGTGGAACACGATCCCAAGTACTCCGCTGCATGGAAAGCGCTGGGCAAGGCGTTGACGGCTTGTGCCGATATTCAGCAGGCTCTCGATGCCTACACCTCGGGCATTGCAGTCGCCGAAGAGCATGGCGACAAGCAGGCGGCCAAGGAAATGCAGGTCTTCAAGCGGCGACTCGAAAAGCAGTTGCCGCCAGCCGATTGAAGGAATAGATTTTGGCTGACGCACTATCCAGCGGTGTACCGCCGTTTCAACGCAGTTTTCTGCACCCGCGTCACTGGCCTGTCTGGCTCGGTATGGGCCTGATCTGGTTATTGTCGCTGCTGCCTGTCCGTATACGCGCGCGCCTGGGCAAGACTATCGGTAATAGCGTCTATCGGCGTAATCACAAACGCCGCCATATCGTGCTTACCAATATGGAACTGTGTTTCCCAGGGTGGACGCAGGATGAACGCGAACAACGTGCCCGCAGGTTATTTCAGGTGATGGGTCTGAGTATGCTCGATTACGGGCAGTTGTGGTTTTCAAGTCATAAACGCCTGCTCAAACAAACAGCGCTGCTGGGTGAGGAATATATCGCTGAATGTCGCCGCGAGGGCCGTAATGTGATTGTCATGGCCGCGCACTGCGTAGCGTTGGACTTTGGTCCCTCAATGATGCTGCGCAAGGGCTACCCTTTGATAGGGCCATACAATGCCGCGAAAAATCCGATTGTCGACTGGTTGATCGCGCGTGGTCGTTGCCGTTTTAAAGGCCGTGTCTTCGAGCGTGACACCGGTATGATGGCTTATTCACGGGCGCTGAAACGTGGCGAGTATCTATTTTATTTGCCGGATGAGGATCTCGGTATCGAGCATTCGGTGTTTGTGCCGTTTTTCAATACGCCCAAGGCGACGCTGACCACCATGGGCAGGCTTGCCAAGATAGGTAAAGCGGCGGTGATTCCTTGTATCACGATCTTTAATGGCGAAGCGTGCCGCTACGAGTGTCATCTGTTGCCAGCGCTGGATGATTTTCCATCCGGTGATGAAGTGCGGGACGCGAGGCGCATCAACGAGGCGCTCGAAGACCTGATTCGCATCGCGCCCGAGCAGTATTTGTGGACCCTGAAATATTTCAAGACCCGCCCTGAGGGTGAGCCCCCTGCTTATTGAGGCGAATACGGATCCCGACTGCCTTCAGGCTGACGTTTGAAGCGTTTGTAGCTCCAGGAATACTGTTCAGGACATTCCCTGATCAAAGTCTCAACGCCCTGATTGGTTGCAGTGGCAGCGATCACCTGGTCCTTGTCGTGGATACCTTCCGCAGCCTTGATAAAATGAATGTGATAACCCTGACCATGCGGCAGTCGTTCGGCATAAGAAAAGATGACCGGGGTCTTGTGCTTGGCGGCGAGGCGCGTCAGCAGCACCATGGTATACGCGGGCACGCCGAAGAGTGGCGCGAAGACACCGGTTCCTGCCTGCGGCACCTGGTCGGGTAGTATGCCGACGCACTGGCCTTCATTGAGCGCCTTGAGTAACAGCTTTACGCCACGCGTATCGGTGGGCACCAGGGTGGCGCCCGTGGATTGGCGGGCCTGGCGGATGACCTCGTCGAGTGACTCGATACCGCTGGGCCGGTAGAGGCTGCTCATGGGGTATAGCGTTGCGACATACATGCCGCACATTTCCCAACAGCCAAGGTGGGGCACCACGTACAACGCCCCTTTTTGCTCAGCCATGGCGCTATCGAGTAATTCCTTGCCCGTGGTCTGTTTGACCAGTTGCGTTATGCGTTCGGGTTTCGACCACCAGATATAGCCTGCCTCGGTCAGTCCTTTGCCGGTCTCTATGAGGTTGCGGCGTACTAATTGCTGTTGCCAAAGGCGCGGTTTGTCAGGAAAGCACGTCGCGATATTGATGCGTGTAACGCGCTTGAAGTCAGAAGGGAACAGGTAAACCAGCAGGCCTATGCAGGCACCGACGGCATGATTCACTGGCAAGGGCAGTAACGAAAGGCCGCGCAGTATGGCGACAGTCAACTTGTCACGGATTTTTGTTTTCAGTTTGCCGCTAGTTTTCATACTTCCCCAACACGCCACGTTATGCCGGACATGACACTTCAATATTAACGCGTTACTACTGACCGGCAGCTTTGGCGCAGATCTCTGTATCGGGGGGCAGGCCCCTGGACATAAGTGGGCGCATTGCCGATAACAGATTTTGATAAATGCGCGAATTGTTGCGTTGCTCGGCCTGCAATAATTCCTTCATGTGTTGCCGCTGTGTCGGCATCTCAAAACAGGCCGGACAATTTTCCATGATAACAGGCAAGGCATTATCCTGTGCAAAGGCTAGTGTCTGGGTTTCACGCACATAAACCAGAGGTCGTATGACCCGCAGATCGCCGGCGTCGATTTGATAGTGGGCTTTCATGGTGTTGAGTTTGCCGCCGTGAAATGCCGACATGAGAAAACTCTCCGCCAGATCATCGAGATGTTGCGCCAGTGCCAGCACGTTATAACCTGCCTCGCGTGCGGTGCCGTACATAATGCCCCGCTTCATACGTGAGCAAAATGCGCAGTAAGAACCATTGTCATCCATATGTTCTGTGGCGAGCTGCATGATGGGTTCGCGCCGGTAGTAATACTGCAGGCCCAATGATTCGACATAAGGTATTAAAGGTGATGGATCGAAGCTGCCGGATTGCGGGTCGACCGTGACGACACCCACTTCAAAATCAACTGGTGCGTGGCGTTGCAGATGCAGCAGGCTGTGCAGTAGGCTCAGTGAATCCTTGCCACCGGAGAGGCCCAGCAGGATACGGTCGCCGTTGCGAATCATGCTGTAATCGGCAATGGCCTTGCCGATGTGCCTCAGCAATGATTTGGGGGGTGTGATTTGGCTACTCATGAAGCGCACGATAAAGCGCAAGCTTGTTGTGATGCAAGTCCGGAGCCCGTCGCGGGCATAAAAAAACCCCGGCGCCCATGGGCCGGGGTTTTGCCATTTCTGGCGTAGGGGGTATGAAACGTCGAGTCCCTAATTACTTCTTCCCTCCAGGTCTATTCCATAGACGCTGTTGGTTTATCTATCCCTGAGACTTCACTGACCATGTCCTGTACGGCCGCTCCTGGTGAAGACCTTTAGATCCAATAAGTTGAGATATCCTTAATCCTTGCTGGATCCGTTCCTTCGACTGACAGGTAGTGATACAGTCCGTATATCGCTGCCCCTATCAGGTGTCCCTGTACCTCCTCCTTGAGTGGTTGTAATTATGGACAAAGCAGATAGGTTTTACAGCCAGTTATTTGACGTTTTTTGTGTAAGATACCACACTAAATTTTGTAGGAAACGTCCTACGTAGTATTACGTAAAATCAATAAATATATATAATTATCATGATGTTGCAAAGACTTCGCTTGTTGGTTGGCGGGTTACTAACAAACAGGCCGGATCACCCTCAAACTCTTCCGGGTCTGGAATGACATTGCGCACGTTGTATCCAGCCATCTCGCCCAATAGTTCTGAGGTGCTGCCAGTCGATGCTGTGCATACACTTTACATCGAGGAATGCGGTAACCCGGATGGCGTGCCGGTTATTTTCCTGCACGGCGGGCCCGGCGCGGGATGCGAACCTTACCACCGGCGTTTTTTCGATCCTGAGCGCTATCGAATTATCTTATTTGATCAGCGTGGCTGTGGCCAATCACGGCCGCATGCCGAACTGGCAGGCAATGCCACGGCTAACCTGGTCGCCGATATCGAGGCCATACGTGAACACCTCAATGTTGAACGCTGGGTGGTCTTCGGCGGTTCCTGGGGCTCGACCCTGGGTTTGGTGTATGCCGAGAGCTATCCCCAACGCCTACTGGGGCTGGTTCTGCGTGGGATATTTCTGTGCCGTGAGCAGGATATACGCTGGTTTTACCAACAGGGGGCCAGCCGCCTGTTCCCTGATTACTGGCAGGACTTTGTGGCGCCGATACCAGAAGCCGAGCGCGGCAATCTGGTTGAGGCGTATTACCAACGCCTAACCGGTGATGATGAGTTGGCACGCATGGCGACGGCCAAGGCATGGTCGATGTGGGAAGGCCGTACTGCGACGCATATTCCGAAGCCGAGTATCGTGGAACACTTCAGCGACCCGCATATCGCCTTGAGTATGGCGCGCATCGAGTGCCACTACTTTATTAATAACAGTTTCATGGCGCCAAACCAGATCCTTAATGATGCTCATCGCTTGCGTGATATCCCTGGATTTATCGTGCATGGACGTTATGATGCCATTTGTCCTGTCGACCAGGCGTTCGCCTTGCATGCAGCATGGCCGCAGGCGACGCTTAACATCATTCCAGCAGCAGGTCATTCGGCAATTGAGCCCGGGATCGTCGATGCGCTGATTAGGGCAACGGATGAGATGGCCAGATATCTGGCATGATCGTCTTGCTACAGCGCGTTACCCAGGCGCATGTTGAAGTCGACAGTGAAACCATAGCCGCGATTGGTGCGGGTGTGCTGGCTCTGGTTGCAGTTGAGCAGGGTGACACAGAGCAACAGGCCAAGCGTTTGTTGCAGCGAATACTCGGTTACCGATTGTTCCCGGATGAGTCGCAACGCATGAATCTAAGCCTTAGTGATACCGGCGGCGGTTTGCTGCTGGTGCCACAGTTTACGCTTGCAGCCGACACGCGAAAGGGGATGCGGCCCAGTTTTACGCCTGCTGCAGAGCCGCAGCAAGGTGAACACCTGTTTGGCTATCTGCAGGACATGGCCAGGCAGATGCATGCTGATGTCGCATGCGGACGTTTTGGCAGCGATATGAAGGTGCATTTGGTCAACGACGGGCCGGTGACGTTCTGGTTGCAGGTGGCGGCCTGATGTTCAAAACGGCAGACACAGTGTATGCTTACCGCTAAGAATTACACCCAAGCACGAAACCATGTCACAACGTAACGCCGCAGTTGAGCGTAATACACTCGAAACCCAGATTCGTGTCAGCATCAATCTGGATGGTGCTGGTACATCCGATTTCCAGACAGGCTTGCCTTTTCTTGATCACATGCTTGATCAGGTCGCGCGTCATGGCATGATCGATATCAATGTTGTAGCCAAGGGTGATTTGCATATCGATGCGCACCACACTGTTGAGGATATCGGTATCTCCCTGGGGCAAGCTTTCAAGCAGGCGCTGGCTGACAAAAAAGGCATTCGCCGATATGGGCATGCCTATGTGCCACTCGATGAAGCACTGTCACGCGTAGTAATCGACTTTTCCGGACGCCCGGGCCTTGAATACCATGTCGGTTATCCGCGATCACATGTGGGTGAATTCGATGTAGACTTGTTGCATGAATTTTTTCAGGGTTTTATCAATCATGCACAAGCGACCTTGCACATCGATAACCTTCGTGGCGCCAACGCTCATCATATCGCTGAAACCATTTTCAAGGCCTTTGGTCGAGCCTTGCGTATGGCTGTGGAGCTAGATCCGCGTATGAAAGGTGTCTTGCCCTCTACAAAAGGCGCCCTATAACCATCAAACCGCCGGGTTTCTTTATACCTGTTTTCTAATCGCACTGAATCATGAATAACATAGCAGTCATTGATTATGGCATGGGCAATTTACGTTCCGTCGCCAAAGCGCTTGAGTATGTTGCTCAGGGCAAGGCGCGCGTGCAGGTGACGTCCGATGCCCGTGAGGTGCTGCAGGCAGATCGAGTTGTATTTCCGGGTCAGGGTGCAGCGCGCGATTGTATGCGTGCTCTTATAGAATCTGGACTGGATCTGGCGGTGCGTGAGGCGGTAGAGCTCAAGCCCTTTTTGGGTATTTGTATGGGTATGCAGGTGTTGGTTGAATCCAGTGCTGAAAATAATGGCACCGAATGCTTAAACATATTTCCTGGCAAGGTCAGTAATTTTGCTGATGTGTTAAATAGCCCGGATGACGAAGTTCATTATAAAATTCCGCACATGGGTTGGAATGAAGTTACTCAAACCCGCGATCATCCTCTGTGGGGCGGGATCGCGCAAAACAGTCGTTTTTATTTCGTGCACAGTTATTATTTAGAACCTGAGGGCCCGGATTTACTGGTAGGTGAAACTGAGTATGGTATACGCTTTACTTCAGCCATCGCGCGTGACAACGTATTTGCTATCCAGTGTCATCCGGAAAAAAGTGCGGCGGCAGGTTTGCGGTTACTTGAGAATTTCACTCGTTGGAATGGCGAGGCTTGATTTTATGATTGCGGTGCGAGGAGAATATCCTGATGTTACTTATCCCGGCAATTGATCTTAAAGGCGGTAAATGCGTGCGTTTGCGGCAAGGACGCATGGAAGACGAGACTGTGTTTTCCGACGACCCAGTGGCGGTGGCTACACGTTGGATTGAAGCGGGCGCGCGACGTATTCATATCGTCGATCTCGATGGCGCTGTTTCCGGTGAACCTAAAAATGCCGCTATCATCGAGCGAATAGCGACAGCCAATCCGGAGGTGCCGATACAAATTGGTGGAGGCATTCGTGATGCGGATACGGTGCAGGCCTACCTCGAGGCCGGCGTACAGTACACGATTATTGGCACCAAGGCCGTCAGCGCACCGCATTTTGTAAATGACCTATGCCTGCAATTCCCCGGTCATATCATTGTGGGTCTCGATGCCAAGGACGGCAAGGTGGCGATCGATGGTTGGTCGAAACTTTCACGTCATGATGTGATCGACATAGCGCAACATTTTGAAAGTGATGGTGTGGCTGCGATTGTCTATACCGATATCAGCCGCGACGGCATGATGAGTGGTGTTAATGTAGAGGCCACGGTTAAACTCGCACAATCCATCCATATACCGGTGATTGCATCCGGTGGCGTTACTAATATGGATGATATAAAGGCTCTGTGCGCCGTAGAAGAAGAGGGTATCGAGGGCGTCATCATCGGTCGCGCCTTGTATGAGGGCACCATTAGCCTGGAAGAAGCGCAGAAATATTCCGACGAATTTTCAGTGCAATCATAAGTTCATTCAGCGCCATGAGTAATGTGTCAGGTCCATGGATTACCTCCAGCGAGGCCAATATCTCTATGCACAGAACATTGAATTAAAATACGGGATCGCTATGCCACTCGCTGTACGAATTATCCCCTGTCTTGATGTCGATAATGGCCGTGTGGTCAAGGGTGTAAAGTTTGTCGATATTCGTGATGCCGGTGACCCGGTTGAGATCGCCAAACGTTATGATGCCGAAGGCGCAGACGAAATCACCTTTCTTGATATCACTGCGAGTTCAGATGATCGCGAAACTATAGTGCACGTTGTTGAAGACGTTGCGTCACAGGTGTTCATTCCGTTGACCGTCGGTGGGGGCATCCGCACCGTTGATGATATTCGCCGCATGTTGAATGCAGGCGCTGATAAGGTGGGTATCAATACTGCTGCAGTATTTAATCCGGAATTCGTAAAAGAGGCATCAGAAAAGGTTGGCTCGCAATGTATCGTGGTGTCTATCGATGCCAAGAAGGTCAGTGCAGAAGGTGAGCCTCATCGCTGGGAAATTTTCACCCATGGCGGACGTAAGCCGACCGGTCTCGATGCCATCGACTGGGCACGGAAAATGGAGGCCTATGGCGCTGGTGAGATCCTCTTGACCAGTATGGACCGTGACGGTACCAAGATCGGTTTTGATCTGCAGTTAACACGCGCGATCAACGATGCGGTGACTGTCCCGGTGATCGCCTCGGGTGGCGTGGGTACCCTTGACCACCTGGTTGAAGGTGTTACCAAGGGCAGGGCCGATGCGGTATTGGCTGCGAGTATCTTCCATTTTGGTGAATATACGATCCATGAGGCCAAGGAATATATGGCCAAGCACGGCATCGAAATGCGCCTCTAAGCGGATCTTTTATCCGATAACGGCGTTGTGGCGCTTTTTCCGATGTTCATGTATTAATCCATGCGCCGCGCCTTGTTTTCGAACAAAATCTCTCGCTCACAGTAGAGCTGCAGAGGGTTCTGGCCAGGCTCTCTCCATAACACCTGTGGTAAACTTACCTTCTTGATTCATTGCTACATTTCGCAGATTAATTTCCATGTCAGAACAATGGCTTGATGAAATCCGCTGGACGGCCGACGGGCTGGTGCCAGTCATCGCCCAGGAGGCTAAGACTGCTAAGGTGCTGATGGTGGCCTGGATGAATCGTCAGGCCTTGCGGTTGACGGTGGAGCAGGGCGAGGCGGTCTACTGGTCACGGTCGCGGCAAAAGCTGTGGCATAAGGGAGAGAGCTCCGGCCATGTGCAAGTGGTCAAGGATATGCGCGTTGACTGCGATAAAGACGTTATTCTGTTAGAAGTTGAGCAAAAAGGCGGTATCGCTTGTCATACGGGTAGGCACAACTGCTTTTTCTATCAGCTACAGGAGCAGCGTTGGGTTGAGGTGGAGCCTGTCTTGAAAGACCCTAAGGAGATTTACGTCTCGGCGGCACAGGATAAATGAATGAGCAGCGATAGTGATATTCTGCGACGTCTGGCCGACGTGCTTGAAGTTCGCAAACAGGCTGATCCGGGCAGTTCGTATGTCGCGAGCCTCTATGCCAAGGGGCAGGACGCCATTCTCAAGAAGATTGGTGAAGAGGCGACCGAGACGGTGATGGCAGCCAAAGACGGTGAATCGGAGCGCATTATCAGTGAGGTTGCTGATTTGTGGTTTCATTGCCTGGTGATGCTGGTCGATCGGGATTTAAGTCCCGACGCAGTGTTGGCTGAACTGGATAGACGTTTTGGTTTGTCTGGTCTTGAAGAAAAAGCGCAGCGTGCCGACAAGGCATGATGTATTGATTAACTGAGTGGAGAACGACTATGGGTTTCGGTGGTATTAGTCCTTTATCATTATTAATTATTTTGGCGATTATTATTTTGCTGTTTGGCACCAAGAAGCTGCGTAACATCGGTGGTGACCTGGGATCAGCCATCAAGAATTTCAAGAAGTCCGTAAAGGATGGTGAGGCCAATGACAAGCCTGTCGAGGACAAGCAGGGCCGGGTGATCGATGCCGAGGTTGAACATAAAGAAAACGACAAAGTTTGATGGGCCTGGTTGGCCACGCTGACCGTAATGTGTTGTTGCCATGTTCGATATCGGATTTGTAGAAATCATCGTTATTGGGGTCGTCGCCTTGTTGGTGGTGGGTCCCGAGCGTTTGCCGGGCGTTGCGCGTCAGGCGGGATTGTGGGTTGGCAAGGCGCGGCGTTTTATCAACAATGTACGTTCCGATATCGAGCGCGAGATACAATCGGAAGAGCTCAAAGAGTTGTTGGGCAAACAGCAAAGCGAGATCTCGGAACTCAAAAATATTCTCAAAGATACCCACAATGAAGTCAAAGCCGAATTAGAAGAGACGGATTACCTGGTAAAGTCCATCGAAGACCAGATAGCCAGCAAGCCGCAGCCATCTGAAACAGCAGGCGACAAGGCGGCACCTGCTGCGAGTGCAACTACTTCTCCTAAAAATGCAGATTAAACCTGACAGCGCAGAGGCGCAAAAGGAAGAAGGTTTTATCCATCACCTGATCGAGTTGCGTGACCGCCTGTTACGTGTGGTGTTGGCAGTGCTTGCCGTGTTTGTTTGTCTGTTTCCGTTTGCCAACCGGCTTTACAGCTTGCTCGCCGGGCCACTCACCCGGCATCTTCCCGAGGGCAGTTCGATGATTGCCACTGAGGTGGCATCCACGTTCCTGATCCCGTTCAAGCTGGTATTGATGCTGGCGGTGGTGTTGGCGATACCGTTTATCCTGTACCAGGCGTGGGCCTTTGTAGCGCCGGGTTTGTACAAGCATGAGCGCCGCCTGGTTACGCCGATTATGTTTTCCAGTACGATGTTGTTCTACGTCGGCATGGCGTTTGCCTATTTCGTGGTTTTCCCCTTGATGTTCCAGTTTTTTATCGGCACTGCCCCTGAGGGTGTGGCGGTGATGACCGACATCAGCCGTTACCTCGATTTTGTGCTCATGATATTTCTGGCTTTCGGTATCGCTTTTGAAGTGCCCATCGTGACGGTGGTACTGGTGGTGCTGGGGATGACGACCCCCGAGGCCCTTGCCAAGAAGCGCCCCTACGTGATTGTCGGCGCCTTCGTGATTGGCATGGTGTTGACGCCGCCCGATGTGGTGTCACAGATCCTGTTGGCGATCCCGGTGTGGCTGTTGTTTGAGATCGGACTGATTTTCTCGCGCATGGTGATCAAGGGCAGGCGGGATGAGGAGGTGACACAGGATATCGCTAATGACCCACAGCAACAGGTTGCGGGTGACGATTTCCAGCCCATGTCAGACGATGAAATGGACGCCGAACTGGATGCTATTGAGCAGCAAGAGCAGGCTGATACGGAAAATGATGGTAGTAGTGGTGATGGCAAGTGAGATCGCGGGAAAGACCTGAATTTCTTGAGCTGGATTGTATTTATCATGGTTTTTTGTCTCTATCGGCCGCGAAAAGATGTTTTTGTGCAAGTGAACCGCTAGAATAGCGCCCGATTATCAGGGCGACTCATTATCCAGAATCCAGAATATTTCATGACACACGCAGAAAAGACGGTACTACGCCGACGGGCAATGCTCGTCATTCTCGATGGCTTCGGTCTCAATCCCGGCAAAACGAATAACGGTATTTATGAGGCGCGTACGCCGCGGCTCGATGATTATTTTTCGCGTTACCCGCATACCGTTCTCGAGGCCTCAGGTGCAGCAGTTGGCCTGCCGTCAGGGCAAATGGGTAACTCAGAGGTTGGCCATATCACCCTGGGTTGCGGCAGCATCGTGCGTCAGGACCTGGTGCGTATCGATGACGCAATCGAAGACGGAAGTTTTTATGAAAATCAGGCATTTACCTACGCGATCAGGAAGGCGCGCGATACCAAACGTCCGCTGCACCTGATTGGCTTGGTGTCTGATGGCGGCGTGCATTCACACCTTCGTCATCTGTCCTCACTGATTGATTTATGCAAGCAGCGCGAAGTTCGTCCGCTGGTGCATATGATTACAGATGGCCGCGATACTGCGCCACAGTGTGCCAAACAATTTTTGCCTGGCCTTGAACATGACTTATACGAGGCGGGTGGCGCGATCGCGACTGTGATGGGGCGTTATTACGCCATGGATCGTGACAAGCGCTGGGATCGTACTGAAAAAGCTTGGCGCGCGCTGGTGAAATTAAAAGGTGGAAAAGCACAAAATGCGACAGCCGCAATTGATGCGGCTTATGCCGATGGCCTGGGCGATGAATTTATTCTGCCGACTATTCTGCCGGATGCTGAAGCAATAAGCGCGGAAGACAGTGTGATCTTCTTTAACTTCCGTAATGACCGTCCACGTCAACTGACCAAGGCATTGGCGGTGCACGAATTCAACGGCTTCGATCGTGGTAATTTTCACCCTGTAAGCATTACTACCATGACGGAATTCGATTCCGGCTATCCTTGCCCCATTGCCTTTTTGCCCGAACGTCCCGAATCCACCATCGGGGCGATTGTAAGTGAAGCTGGATTGCGTCAATTTCATTGTTCCGAAACTGAGAAATACCCACATGTCACTTTCTTTATAAATGGCGGCCGCGAAACCCCCTACGAGAATGAGGATCGCGTCATGATCCCGTCACCCAAGGTGGCGACCTATGATCTGAAGCCGGAGATGAGCGCCAGGGAAGTTGCCGATGAGGTGATCAAGGCGTTGAACAATGAGGAGTACGCATTCATCGTTGTCAATTTTGCCAATGGCGATATGGTGGGTCATACGGCGGTACATGATGCCATTATCAAGGCGGTGGAAACGCTCGACCTTGAGGCTGGGCGCGTCCTCGAAGCCGCCGAAGAAAATCACGTTTCAGTACTGCTGACTGCCGATCACGGTAATTGTGATGAGATGATAGACCCTGTTAGTGGGCAACCGCATACGCAGCACACCTTGTATCCGGTACCCTGCCTGCTGATGGACAAGTCGAGCTGGCACCTGGCCACCGGTGCGGGTTTGAGTAGCGTTGCCCCCACATTGCTGCAACTCATGGGGTTGTCGCAGCCAGAGGCGATGACCGGTAAATCACTGCTACTCGAAGAAGTCAACAAGTGACGGGGTAACCGACTAATCGCCTGCGATGTGTTTGATGTACTTAGGTATATCGTAAAGCGTCAGCTCGATCTGTTCACCCATTACGACCAAAGTTGCATTACTACCCTTGAATTTCACTTCAAAACCAACTGAGCCCTTGGTCCTGAAAGGTAGCTGCACCATATCGCGGTAGATATAACTATTGTCGATCAGGTCGGCTGTCTCCACCACGCAGGCAGTGGCTGACAGCTCACCCTCGATCTCGGCATTCTCTACTGTGACATTGCCAGCCTGACGCCACTGGGTTTTATCAACGGCGCCGTCCATGGTCTTGACGAGTATTGCCTTAGAGAATTCGAGTATCACCTGATCGCCGGTCTGGGTCACGTTTGTCACTTCCA
>CAMYKB010000019.1:62565-84510 GCA_947258875.1 uncultured Gammaproteobacteria bacterium
TAAAGTCGTATATATTTTTATACTTAAAACCCATTGCTGTCCCACTAACGCGGAAATGCCGCGTTAGTGGGACAGCAGCGACTTAAAACCCCATTTGCTGCCAGTTTCGTTAATTTGGGGTGTGTTAGGTACTGGTTGATGCTGTTGTTAGCTACTCACCAGGTTGTCTTCGCCATTTTTTTCGAAATCTCGTAAGCGTTCGCCGGTGTATTCGCATACACTATTCCAGTATGAATCCTACAATAGCTCACCAGATTCCACAGGAAAGCTATCTACGAGCGCCAAGAAGAAATCTGTAAAGCAATTCATCTGCTTTAGCTCATTTTTTGTAAACTTTTTATCGAAGCCCGTCCTGTTTGGGCGATAAACGTCTTCCCATTTCCGCAGCAGGTAATCAGGTGGGTTGCTAATTTGTCGTTCTTGATAGAGGTCTGTTTGGACTGACTTGAACGCAACTTTCTGCAGAACTTCTATTACATTTCCCTTATTCATATACAACTAACTATCACATGGGGGGTCAAAATTTATATTAGAACAGGGGATAGTTGGGGACTGATATATTTGTGGTTAAGAATAATTAATCAATATAGCGTCATTTGATATGTCAAGTTAATAAAATCATTGGGCTGTTTCTCAGGCAGTCAGGAGCACCTGCATCAGGCCGATTGTGGTAACCACGATTAATACCAGCCCCATGATGCGTTTAAAATGCCCGGCATTGCCGCTTTGCAGGTGATCGTGCCAGCGCAGTCCGAGTACGTGGCCGATGGTGGCCATGGGTATCAGCCACAGGTTTTGTTTGAGTTGCAGATCGATGCCACTGGCGATGAACGCTGACATTTTCAGGCACACCAGAATGAACCACAGTGACAGTAACGTATCGCGTAGCTGTTCCTTCCGTACGTAACGCGTGTAGACCGCCACGATTAATGGTGCGCCAACCAGGGATGTGCCGCTGATGTAACCACCTAGTGCCAGCAGGGCGCGATCACCCCATTTGTTATTGCTCTTGAAGTTGTAGTCGAAAACGTAAGTGATGCCGTAGATAAAGGTGATTGTGAATACGATGGCGGTCATTAGCTTGGCTGGCAGGCTGAGCAGGCCTAGGATGCCGATGAATTTCGGGATGATGATGATTGCCAACGACTTGAGCATGAAGCGCCAGTCGACATTTTTCAGCCTGGGGCCAATGGTGAGGCTGGAAAAAAACAATAAATGCAGGCCGATGAGAGGCAGAAACAGCAGTGGGTCGTTTTCCACCAGCAACAGAAAAGGCAGGCCTAGTGCGGCGCCGCCAAAACCCAGGCCCGCCCGGACAAACCCGGTCCAGATGAATATCACACCAACAGCAAGATATTGCCAGAGTAAAAAATCAGACATGGAAACAATGTATGATGATTATGTACGGTCTTGTGCGCCTTTGATAAATTCATGACCGGCGGGCTCTGTGTCCAAAATCGCCAGCATCAGCGTTGTGAATCCTGACAATAGCCGGGTTATTGACTGAAATTCGTGCCTTGGATCTGGCGATTTTGATTCTCAGTTCCGCTCGTTCTGTATTAACCAGAGATTCCCTGGTTGTTTAGCCCTGGCCGGTTTACGTCAGCACGAAACAGTGATCCTGCCGGGTGTTGGCTATGGTAGCAGGTGTTTAGCGATTATGCGGGTGAGACCGGGTGGTCGCGCTCAGGCGCCTGGCCTACAGGCAGAAAAACGAAATCAGATGGGGATTGTCCTGTTCGACCGGACAACCGAGGCTGATGAAGCCGCTGTCCTGCAGCGCAATTTCATCCATGAGTAGGTGATGTTCGACGCCGTCGAGGGTTTTAACGAAAGAGCCATTTTTGCTCTGATCTATCAATACGAAACTATCGTCTCGGCATTCAATTCGGGCATGATTACGCGAGGCATACTTCTGGTTGATGATCATATCGGAATTTGATCGCCGACCGAGATAAAATACAGGGCTGCCGGGCGTCAGTTCAATTCGCTGGTCTTGATAATGCAGCACGATTGCCTGTACCGGACGCGGCTTGGGTGTGGGCGTTTGTCCGGGCGCTGCGGATTGGGGCGGGTTTTCTTGCATAACCTGTTTCCCTTGCTAGCTGGAACGGGGTACGTCAGGAGCTGAGTAAGAATTTATAACTATGCCCGCTTTTTCATCTTACTTCAAATGTCATGGATAAGTTGTTGATAAACGCCGACAAGCGTGCGTTATCGTGAACAAGGACTGAGCTGAGGTGGCCCTAGGGCAGCTGGTTGACACATATCAAGGCTGCAGGCAGGCTGGCACGTATGATGCAGACAGAATATTAACGGTGCCAATGATAATGCGAATTTTAACAGCAATCTTAATAGTTTATATGATATTTCAGTCACAGGCCGGAGCTTCCGGCGCGGCCCTGTATGATGCGCATTGTGCAGTCTGTCATGGAGAGAACGGTAAGGGCGGTGTTGGTGTACCGTTGTCTTTGCCATCCTTTCTCGCCGGTGCTGATGATGATTACTTTCGCAAGACGATACGTCTGGGTCGCCCCGGGCGTGTGATGCCGGCGTTCGACCAGCTTAGTGAAGACGAGGTGAGCGCAATTATCGCGCACATTCGCGGTTGGTCCGAACATGAGCCTGTTGTTTTCTCCTCTACCTGGCAAGCCAAGGGAGATGTCACTCACGGGGGGCTCCTCTATCAACAGTATTGTGCCGCCTGCCATGGCAAACACGGCGAGGGGGGCAGCGGCACCGGTGTGACCTTTTCGCGACCGCGTGACTTGCCGATTATTGCGCCTGCCCTTAATAATTCAGGATTTCAGGCGGCCGCCTCTGACCAGATGATTCGACAAACCCTGATGCATGGGCGTGAAGGCACGCCCATGGGGTCTTTTCTTGAGCAGGGGCTCTCACAGCAGGATATTGATGATGTTATTCGATATATCCGCAGTTTTGGTGGAGAGCAGCCAGAACACAAGCCCGGTCGTAGCGATGATGCTGTCCTGGTCGTTGAATCGTCCAGTAGTTTTGAGGATACGGTTGAAGCATTAAGGCAGACGATAGTCGGGGAGAATTTCCGCCTGATCCGTGAACAATCGTTGGATAAGGGGCTGGTTGCTGAAGGCCATGAAAACAGCAAACAACATATTATCTATTTCTGTAATTTCAGTTTTCTGAATAAGGTGTTGGCGATAGACCCGCGTGTCGGTATGTTCTTGCCATGCCGGGTGACGGTAGTTGAGCATGAGGGTAAGGTTTTACTGATGACTATTAACCCGTTGCGCCTGAGTCAATTGTTTAATAATGCGGAGCTGGATAAGTATTGCAAGGAGATGCTGCAGCTCTATGAGGGATTGCTAGAGGAGGCTAGTTTGTGAAGCGTATTATGTTGGTGTGCCTGTGGTGGCTAGGAATTGCTTGTGCCTCCCCCGTGTCTGCAGAAGACCTGTTCATGGCGCGCTCGAATCAATCATTTCCGGAGACCATGCTGGCGCTGCAGCAGGCCATCCGTGAACAGGGTTATACGATTGCACGTGTTCAGCGTGTGGATATTGGGCTCACCACTATGGGCTATCAGACCGATAAATACCGGATTGTGTTCTTCGGTAAGCCTGAAGAGGTAAAACAGCTAACTGCAGCTTATCCCCGGCTGATCCCATACCTACCACAAAAAATCTCGTTGTACGCTGAAGGTGAGCAGACGATAGTTTTTACTGCAAATCCAGCGGTCTTCAAAACTATGTATTCGGAAGATGGACTGACGCCGGTGCTTGATCGCTGGGAACGTGATCTGCGCGCAATTATAGGCGCAGTTAATAAGCTGGATTAACTGTTTGCGTAACCGCTGGACGTAAAAAAGCCCCAGCTTGCGGTGGGGCTTTTTTATACGTCAGACAGCTTGGAACTTTATGTACGTCTACGGCGTTTCACAAACCCAAGACCAAGCAGGCCCAATCCAAACAGTGCCAAGGTTCCGGGCTCCGGCACGCTGATCTCTGCATCAAAAGAGCTGACGCCAAACAGCGTGTGATCGATATATGCAATAATTGTCAGAGAGTAATCATCTGCTGCAGTCGTTAGGTTGTACAGCGAATTACTGAAGCTGCCTGAATCTGCGAAGTTAAATGAGCCGAGCAGGGTATCCAGGCCGAACAGGCCGGTGCCCATCCATGCCTCCAGGGTCAGATTGCCTCCAGCGCCCAGCACACCACCGACATTAAAATCGAAAATATGATCGCCTGGTGATCCGGTGAACCCTGTTTCAGACAGCGCGACAATGAGGGAACCGTTACTGCTGGAGGAAACATCGACTGAATTGAGGTGCAGCAACGGAGCTTCTGGGCTACCGGCAGCAGGGTAGGTGATGCCGGTATTGACCGAAGTGATCCATCCGTCCAGTTCGCTACCCCCAATATAGGTCAGCACACCGTTCTCGCTGCTGGCATCGTTAATGCCACCGTCTTCTACAAAGACCAGTGTGTCGATGGTGTCGGAAATGCCGAGTGTCAGTGTTGCAAATGCGCTGCCTGGCAGCAGTGACAGGCCTAATAATACCAGGGTGAACAGTTTCGTCCGATGAAATTCCATTATGTACATCTCCATTTAAATGACTGGTAATCTTATGTAGGCTGATTTGCTGATTGAACAGCAAAAAAATTTATGCCTTTTATAAATATATAGCACGGGTCGTGCCATGATAAATAATTTTAAGTAAAAACAAACAGTTATTAGCTATCATGTGAGATTTCATCGAGCCATGCCGTAAGGTTTTCCGACGCCTGTTGGGCTGTTTTTTCGCCCCTACTCTCTGATAAATATCGCTATCTCATTGATGTTAATGAGAAATTCTGTCGCGGCGCAGCAAATCAACAAGTGTCAAGAATTCCGACAATGGTGCGACACACCGACCAGGCTCACTGCTGGGCGAAATATTGCTGAAGATAGGTTTCGAAAGAGATGTCGTCCGCTGCCTCGATCGCGAGTTGTTGTTGTATTGATGATTCAGCCAGTTCACTGTACAGGCGCCGAACGTCGTCCTCGAGGGGTGGGTTGATGAAGAAGCTGTGGTGCTGCTCCGACATGCGCTTGGCAAAGTGGAAAAAGGGCTCCCCGGACTCATGCATCTCGGTCAGCATGCGCGCCGAGGGTGTACGGCTCGGGTCACGCAATTTTTCCTGTTGGTAGGATAGTGTATCGCTGAAAGGTGTACCGGGTTGTTCACGATCCAGTAACTCGCATATCCCCTGCATGGCGTCACAGATTTCCAGGCCCCACTCGCGCAGTTCAATGTCATGATTGTCGCGAATCAATTGTAAGGCAGGATCACGGCCACGGTGGGCGGCGGCGCTTTGGTTTTGGTCTATCGCAACGCGTTCCAGTGCACTAATCAAGGGACTCTGGTGCAGCAGGCAAAACGTAATTAGGGCCTCAAGAAAAAACAGTTGTCGTTGATTGATGCCCAGGGGGTCATAGGCGTTAACATCCAGTGATCGCAGTTCGATATATTGTACGCCACGTTTCTTCAGCGCCAGTGTTGGTTTTTCATCATCCTGCAAGACCTGCTTGGGACGCACGGTGCTGTAGTATTCGTTCTCAATCTGCAGGATGTTGGCGTTGAGCTGCCGGTATTCACCATTTGCTACGACACCCATCCTGCTGTATTCAGGACAGGGAGTTTCAATGGCGCATGTCAGGCTTTCAATATAGGCATACAGGTTGTCGTAGTTGGCCTTGATGCCGGTTTCACTTTCCTTGACATTGGTATAGCCGATGTCACCCATACGCAGCGAGGTGGCGTAAGGTTCATAATAGGTGCCTGAGTCGAATTCAGGCATGGCTGTCGGTTTGCCGCCCAGAAATGATTTGCACACCGCGGGTGATGCGCCGAATAGATATGGTATCAACCAGCCAAAGCGTTGCAGGTTGCGGATCAGACCAAAATAGGACTCGGAGATGAAGTCCTGCGACACTTGATTCACCTGTTCGAGGTCCTGATATATTTCCCAGAAGGTATCGGAGAATGAATAATTAAAGTGTACGCCTGCAATAACCTGCATGGTGCGTCCATAACGGTACCCCAGGCCACGTCGGTAAACCGTCTTCATCATGCCTGCATTGGAGTTGCCGTATTGTGCGATAGGTATGTTCTTGCCGCCCTCCACCACGCAGGGCATGCTGGTGGCCCACAGGATTTCGTCTTCGAGAGTGTCATACACAAACCGATGCGTATTACGCAGAAATTCCAGTGTCTGCCTAACGTCATCCAATGGTGGTGTAATCAACTCTATCAGTGCCTCAGAGTAATCGGTTGTTATATAGGGATGTGTCAGTGCCGAGCCGAGTGCAGCAGGATGAGGCGTCTGTGCAATCTTGCCCTGTGGGTTGACGCGTAGTGATTCCTTTTCGAGGCCTATACGCCCGCCACCAAGGATATGCGAGCCGCACGAATTGATTATGCGGGAAAGGCGTTGTTCAGCGAGTTTGTACACGACAGACTTTTGCGGCCACCATAGCTAAAAGCCCGGTATTGTACGCGACTCTGACTTAAACAGCTAAGGGCGTCTGGAATACTATGCAATGCGATCTTCAGGGGTCATTAGCAGTCAGGCCCGGGAGTTCACCATAAGGCGCATAGGCTTCCTGCAAGCGTGAGCGAATCATTTCGAAGCTCTGGGTTCCTTTTCTGACGCCAGTTGCCGCGGGTACAGTAACATCCAGGGCGCGTAAACGGCCACGTACACTAATCAACTCATAATCATCGGTTTTGCCAAGTCGTTTAAGCCAGGACGGCCAGCCATAGAGTGCGACGCCATTGATCGTAACAAGGCGGACGTGGCGCTCATCAGATGCAATAATAGATTCATAGGGATCATTTTTGATTTGTTCCAGGACGAGTAAATCTGCCGTGAACGTCTCTTCGAGTTTGCCTAAAAAACTGCCCTTACCCGCTAGCTCTGCCGGTATCGAGGTAACCATTGTCACAAGTTCCTGCGCGGTGAATAAACCATCAAGTTTGTCCCGATTGTAGCGTGCTGCGTAACGCAGCTCAGCTAGTAAGTTGTCGCTGCCCGATGGGCTCCAGTCCGGTGCCAGTGCGATCCTAACGCCGGCACGTCGTGCCGCTTTTACGTCGGTAGTTTTTCCGTAGAGTTCGATGTTGCTGCGCGGCGACCAGAGCAACCCCATGCCGGCTTGTCCCATGCGTAAAAATTCAGTGCTGCCTAGGGCAGTGCCATGAGTGACAAGGGCCTGCTCAATTAACATGTCATTGTCTACAAACCAGTCAAATTCAGCTTTCGATTCCGCATCAACGCCTTCTGCGACATGAAAAACAATGGACTGCAACTTACCGCTATCAAACTGTGTCTTTAGTTTTCCAATTTTATTGCTTTGTTGCGGGCATCGCGGCTTACCGCGGCTGCAGCCAAATTCCA
Source organism: uncultured Gammaproteobacteria bacterium (assembly GCA_947258875.1). Classification (GTDB taxonomy): domain Bacteria; phylum Pseudomonadota; class Gammaproteobacteria; order CAMYKB01; family CAMYKB01; genus CAMYKB01. The sequence goes on from CAMYKB010000019.1 coordinate 69,987, forward strand.
ATACAGAGCCTACCCAGGTTCGCATACTGTCTTGCCCCAGAGTTTTTTGGTCGATATTACGCACCAGGATACCGGTGCCAGCCGAAGGTGCTGCGCCGAGGATGCTCGTAGTGCCGCCGACCAGGGCACGGACTTCGCCGTACTTGTTCATCTCATCAATCAAACCCGCTGCACGCTTGGCGTCGCCATAGGGTTCCGATACGGCATGTTTATAGGCTGTCGCCTTGGCCCATTTATAACGATTCGGCCAGCTTTGCCCGCTGTCCCATAGAGGCAGGAAGTTATAAGCCACGTGGTTATGTAAGTCGACAAGGCCGGGCAAAATGATGCCGTTGGTATTTATGGTGGTGACCTGGCTGAGCGATACATCTAAGTCATCTGCGATGGAATCAGGGATGTCTCCGTGCCACAGGTTCTGAATAATTCCGTCTTCAACCAACAGGCCGCCTTTGGCAGCAGTGTTATCAGGCAGAATCAGCGTCCCAAGAAGAATAAAAGGTTGTTTGTTGGTTTCCTGGAATTCGGCAAACTCGTGTTCTTCATCCAGCGCCTCGTCGGTTTCTTCGTATAGAAAGGTTGTTGCTGACGAGGCTGCGATTTCGTTTGCCGGATTGAGCTGGGCGCATCCTGCGAGCACTAGGATTAATGCAACCACCAATACCCCAACTGGAAGGCGTGGATGTGTCTTGCATCGGGTGATATTAGTTGCGTTCGCGTAAATTTTTGTTGCGATATTCATGAGTTAGTTCTCAATGGATAGGCGTGTTTGTAAACGCCGCGCCTCAGAAATTAGCTTGTTTTGCAATTTCAGATTGGTCGGAACCGTTTCCTGGATGAAACTTCTTAATTCTTTTAAGGAGTTACTGGCCTTGTCTCGTAGCCCCGAATGGGCATAACAGGATGCTCTGAGCTTGAGTAGATTTGAACGCAATATGTTCGGGAAAGTTTTGAAATCCTTTTCTCCAAGCAGGGCTTTTTCCAACCAAAAGCATGCTTGTTGCGGTTTAGCCGAGACTGTGCCTTTGCGGTTAATGCGCTTAAACGACCGCGCCATCGACTCTCCCAAACGTAATGCGGCCCAAGGCACCAGTCCCCTGGGTTCGCCGCTTTCCACAATTTCGCGTAAACGTGCCAGCTCCGCGCCTTCCGGGTCACCACCAAACATCAACGCACGGCCGATTGCGGGTGAAAACAGGTCATGTGAGATTGATGCAAGACGAGCGTCTGGTGCTGCTATCTCGATGGTAATTGGCTTACTCCAGACAGGTCTGTTATCCAGTAGTCGGGTTGCTGCCCGCACTTCGTAGCGGCCAGGTTCTGAGAAAGTGAAACCACTCTTGCCTACGGTAATATCAACCGTGTTATAGCTGGCGTACATTGATCTACCCGTATGATCCTGTTTTGGGGTGAGAAACATGCCGTGGTCTCGCAGTTCACGCAGAATGATAGGGTGAAATGCCTGATAACGCTTTGACCCATTTAGGTGCTTGATATATATGCTCAAGCGACCGCCCTCAGCATCGAGCGCGTCTCCAGGAATAAAAGTTCGTTGCCTTGAGCGATTTACTAGTTTGACTTCAAGGTGTATTGGTTCGGCAAATTGATATCTTGATTCACCCGTAGCACGTAATTCCAGCCCAAGGGTTGTACTTGAGTGAGCTTCTTTAGTAACAGGAACAGGGTTAGGAAAGCCGGCCAGGGGCCCCATCAGCAACGCGTCGGTTCCGGAAAAAGCTGATGCCCTTGCAGGGCAAATCGCTGGCCAAGCAGCATGATCAATGTGCAAGCGCTCTTCTTCGCGGTATCGAAAATGGAACGCCCGATAGAATCGCCGATAGCCGCGGGTGTAGAGATGGGGGTAGGCCATGAAGGTGAGAGTTGAGCGACTGCGTTCAGGTGAACCTACACTGCCAAGTGGTTCCCAGGCATGGGGCAACCCTAACATGTGTCCAATTTCATGCGCGCAGGTAAAAAGATACTCCCGGGCAAAGGCTTCAGGTTGGTGGGCGACCTTGTCATGTTCCTCTATGGCCTTATAAAAAATGGCTGCCGCACGCCCCATATCTTGTGCGCCTGTTTCAAACATTACGCCGAGCACACGTGGTCGGTCGGAGCGAGTGGTAATCAGCAGGTTCAAAGGCCATTGTTGCCCGTTAATCGATGCATTATCTACATGCAATTCCTGCAGGGCTTGATGCAATTCGGCATCACTCCAGGCCTCGTCCTGGCCTGAAACTTCTAGTGGGAGTGAAACCGAAGGTGAGATCTCAACCCGAATCCCAGTTTGTCGTAATGCGCTCGAGAGGGTAACAACGGGCCCAGCTGCACCATTGCCTGGTTCGTGTACAGGCTGTAATGCTGGTGAATCCGGGGGGAGTAGGTTGGGGGTGACATAAGTATTGATGCGGATATCGCGCATTTCATCACAGGTACGCTGTAGATTGAAAACCCAGTTATGGGTTGTCGCATCTGCCGGTCGGCTGAGATTTAGGTCAATACTGAATGTGTTATCCCTTGATTGGGTAATGCGCAGATGGCCGCCCCCATAATCAGGGTTGGCCAGCGAGATAATATCTGTAGCGATGATAGTGTCCGCTGTTACAACATGGCTCATTACTGCACGCGGTGTAATGAAAGATGCCAGAAAAGTCTCGTTCTGGCTGGTGTCGATTGTGAAAATGTCGCCACTGATTCTGTTCATGGCGGCTACGGTGCCGATATCGACACGTAAATCCAGCCGATAATGATTTGTTATACCTTTATAACGTCCTCTGAGCATTGTGCTGTTCTCTATTTAGGTCGCCTGGTCATTCACATGCATAAACGTATGGCTTGACGATGAAGCGGTTAAGGTAAGTCTTGTAGTTATAGGGCTGAATCTATGGCGTCTTGTTCAAATTCAGATAAGGCTTCAGGTTGTAGCGAAAAAGCCCAATTCGGCATATAAAGTTTAAAGTAGTCAGGTGATGGACGGCGGGTTTTCTTATCTATAGGCTGGCTGCCACGGTCACCAGAACTGCCCATCCATCTCAGCATGCCAAAGGGGAGGTCGATGCGGGGTATTTGCTCCCTGCTACCATCAAACACAAAGTCTGGATTGGTGATCTCCTTCTTATAATTAATATGACTTATAGTCTGTAATTTATTCTCCCAGTCCCGGCGTGCACCTCTCTGGTTCCAGGCCTTCAGGTTCACCATGGACATGTTTCCAGTATCCAGGTTGTTGATTAATTCTTTTGAAAGCGGGCCAAAGGTAAGTATTAACTGCACATTTTTATTGCGCTGCCTTAGCTTATCGATAAACGCCTGATACACTTTTCGTGTCTGCGGATTGTTAATCAGCTTGCGTGCCTGGTTGCGCGTCATATCAAGGGTATTGATAGGCAAGACCCGCAGTATGATGTATTTATTGACAATACCCATCGCCTTGAAAAAACCCTGCATCCGCTGGCCACTGTCTCCCGTCAAGGCGCGAGCCGTGAAGAGATCATCATGCGACTGTTGGTCGGCCAGCACGATGATATTGGCGTCATTTGGCTGGCCGCGATAGATGGGGCCCTGGCCTAGCGACAAATGTGACTTGGCTCCCAAGGCATTGAAGTCGGGCCACTCAAGACCGGGTCGACCACCCATAAATAATCGGGCAAAGCTGCGGCCGGGTCCTTTATCAAAATCGCGATAACTGATTTTAGGGGGTTCATATGGCACATCACCCGGCTCCTGCTCATAGCCGCGGCGGCTGCCTCCTCCCTCGTGTTTGTAATCTAATGAGGAGCCACGTCCGTTGTATTTCCCGTCCGCGGAAAATATCTGTATGGATCGTTGATTATCTTTCCTGTTGCTCGATGTGCCGCCGCGGCCCAATCGCGTCGGAAAGCCATAGCTAAAATCACGAAACGGAATAGCTGCGCTTTTGTACTCGTACGCTTCATTAAAATGACGTGAGCCTGATGAATCGGGTGGCAGCCAGTTCGGATCTTCCTCCGTCCATTGTCTGATTTGCCGTATCGCGCGTTTGAAATCCTTGATGATCGCTGTGACTGCGCCTCCCTTGCCTGCGCCACCCGGATGCTTTACGCCAACGATATGGGTAGACGGATCCAGGTTGCTCGCGGTGCATCGGCTTATGTTTCTGGCGCCCAGGGTGCAACTGCCGCCGCGGGATTTTACCCAAGTGACCACGCTCTCCTTGGCGGCATTACCGACAGCAACAATGAGCTGGACATCGTTCCTTTCTAGTACGTAATCAAATATTTCATGGCGGTGCTGGACAATCGGGGAGTCAGGGTGTTGTGCCAGCCACTTCAGCGACGAGCCATATTGACCATGGATAGGGTAAACGAAGGTGTTTAGAAAAAGATAGGATTTGCTAATGCCGATGTGATTGAGGAAGTGTTGCATTCTGGCGCCGGTGCCGCCCGTAAATGAACGATGCGAGAGGGACTCGTCCTGCGCACCTTCCTGACCGATGATCAGGACCTTGACGGAATTATCCTGCAGTCGTCCGCGATAAAACATCGGACCGAAATGCCAGCGAAATTTTTCACGTCCAAGCGCCTGTTTTCCCAAGGCGCGATAATTAGGGGTTTCAGCAAACAATCTTAACCAGCGTCGGTTTTTCGGTGGACCTGGATCATATTCCCACGGGTAGCCCCTGTGTTCCCAGTAAGGGTTCATGTCGTACTCCCGGTAATCGACTAAGGCATGTTTGTAACCTGTGTATAGCACAAATATTGTTGATTAACGCTCACCTCGCTATTCTGCTATTCACATTAATAGTGTGAGATATTGCCAATTCAAATATTCAACATGTTCCAGTCGTATGCATGAAATCTCTTACTTGTGTCTACTCTGTTGTTGGCGAGTGACGTAGATAGCGGCCAATCAAGACATCGTCAGCATGGAGTGCTGTGGATATGCATGAATGGATTGGCCTCTGCGAGAACTGCGCAGAGCTCAGAAGTGATATGTTCTAGTAAGCTTGAACGTGGGGGATTCTGCGTGAAGGAATTATGATACCAATACTGAAAACAAAGATCCTGCTGTCTTTTGTCACGGTTATTGGGAATATTGATTTGTAAAATGCATAATCAGTGCGACATCAGTGCCGGTATAGTCATCTGGGTCAGCAGGTATTTGGTAGCGCCGCCGAGTACGATTTCTCTGAATCGGGAATGTCCGTAAGCGCCCATCACGATTAGATCGATGTCCCGGTTGCTGGCGTGCGTGCACAAGTCTTTGCCGACGTTGTGTTTGTCACCATCGGTGTGGAAGGCCTCAGCTTGTAAGCCATGGCGTAGCAAGTGGGCGCAGATGTTATTGCTATTGGTTTCGTGGTAGCTTGAGTCTTTTTCAGGTTTGCCGATACTCAATACGTCGATTTTGTCCGCAGCTGATAGCAAGGGTAGGGCGTCGTTCAGCGCGCGCACAGCTTCCCGGCTGGTGTTCCAGGCAATTAACACACGTTTTGCTACGGCGTTATACTTGCCGTGGTTGGGAATGATAAGCACCGGCCGACCGCATTCCATGAGGACGCGATCCACAAAGCCACGTGTCACTGAAAAGGGATCATCGTCCTCGGCTTGGCCGATCATCACCAGGTCAACATAGCGGGCATGTAGGTTGATGCTCTCGGCCAGCTCACCCTCCACGGTTTGCCATTCGCAGGAAACGCCCATAGCATCGGCGGCGGAGATAAAATGCGCACGCATATCATCTGCATGCTTGCGCGCGGCGGTGATGTGATCATCGATATCTTCAGGTGTAGCCACAGCAGCTGCATATGGCCTGGGTGGCAGCGTGATCCAGGGCAGTACATATAATCCAAATAGATGAGTATTATGCTTGCGTGCAAGTTGCATGGCGGCATCAATCCGCTTCGGACACGCCTTGCTGTTGTTGACGTAGACGAGAATATCCTTGAGTGACATTTCAGTCCTCCTGAGAACAATGTGCAGCATCACTTAATATCAAAATAGTATACGACCTCGTCAGCCCGTTTAATTGACGGGCGGCAATGACAGTCCGCTTAATAACAACCGGCAATACGGGCGCGTTGTTGCACCAGTGCCAGAACAGTGTCAATGGCGGGTGTCTCGATATCGAGCAGGCGCCCCATTTCTTGCACGGCCGTTACCAGGGCGTCGATCTCCATAGGGCGGCCACGTTCCAGGTCCTGCAGCATGGAGGTTTTATGTGCGCCCACTGCCCCGGCGCCATCAATACGTTTCTCGATGTCCACGCCGAAGCGTACACCAAGTTTTTCACCTATCGATTGGCCTTCCTGCATCATGGCGCGAGCGATTGCGCGCGTGGCCTCATCGTTTGCGATTTGTTCAAGCGTGGCATGTGTCAGGGCGCTGATGGGATTAAAGCACAGGTTGCCCCACAGTTTGATCCAGATTTCATCGCGAATGCGGCGTACTGGCGCCTTGAATCCGGCGTTGATCAGTGACTTGCTGAGCCTGGTGGCGCGTTCAGTTTTTTCGCCGCTGGGCTCGCCCAAGGTAAAGCGGTTGCCACTAATATGTTCTATGACTCCCGGTTCGGGGACTTCGCAGGCTGGGTACACGACACAACCGATGGCGCGTTCCGGGCCGAGCGTGTTCCATTGTTTACCACCCGGATCAACGCTTTCCAGTACATGGTTTTCCCAGGGGCCGTCGAGTTTGTAGAAGTACCACCAGGGCACGCCATTCACGGCGGTGACGATCGCGGTATCCGGGCCTAACAAAGGCGTCATCTGATCGGCGATGCCGGGAACGGAATGCGCCTTCAGGGTAACGATCACATAATCCTGCGGCCCTGCCTCGGCAGGGTTATTGGTGCATTTGGGGTGTGCAATGTGTTCCTCATCATCAATAAGCAACTTGAGGCCGTTGTTTTGCATCGCTTCAAGGTGCGGGCCGCGAGCGATGAGTGTCACATCTTCACCCGCGAGCGCGAGTTGTACGCCCAGATAACCGCCGATAGCACCGGCACCATATATACAAATCTTCATGCGCTTAGCCCCAGTTTTTCGGCCAGACCGATGCGTTGCAGTTTTCCCGTTGCACCTTTGGGGATTTCATCCAGGAACAGCACTTTACGTGGCACCTTGAAATCCGCCAGGTGCGCGGATGCAAAGCCACGAATATCCTTTTCTGTGGCGCTCGCGCCTTCGCGTAATACTACTGCGGCGGCTACTTCTTCACCGAGTTTTTTGTGTGGCATGGCGAAGGTGACTACCTGTTGCACGGCGGGGTGGTCCAACAATACTTCGTCGACTTCACGTGGTGAAATTTTCTCGCCGCCGCGGTTAATGATCTCTTTCAATCGACCGGTGATGCTGACGTATTTGTCTCCATCCATCACTCCCTGGTCGCCGGTGCGAAACCAGCCGTTGGTGAAATTTTCAGCATTCGCTTTGGGATTGTTTTCATAACCGGGGGTGACATTCGGGCCCCGAATGACAATCTCGCCCACTTCACCGGTGGGGAGTAACTCACCCGTCTCATTCATGATCGCCACTTCTGGGCCGGCGGCAATCCCGACCGTGCCGGGTTTACGCTCACCCGGCGGCAGTGGGTTGCAGGTCATTTGATGCGCGGCTTCGGTCATGGCATAAGCTTCGATCACCGGTGCATTAAAAACTGACTCCAGTTCGTTCATCACTTGCGGTGGCAGTGATGAAGACGCAGAACGGATAAAGCGTAGTGGTGAAGCGGCGATAACATCCTTACTGCGTGCGGCACGTGTCAATATGGTTTGGTGCATGGTGGGTACCGCGGTGTACCAGGTAGGCCTGGCTTCATCCATCCAGGGGAAGAACTTGAGGGCATTGAAGCCCGGCGTACAGAATACGCGTGCGCCGGCACCCAGCGATGAAAGAATAGCGGCGATTAATCCGTGAATGTGGAACAGCGGCATGATGTTGAGACAAGCGTCATCAGGCGTTAGCGACAGGGTGGTGATAATGTGTTGTGCTGAGGCGCAGATATTGGCATGTGTCAACGGTACGATCTTGGGCCGCGACGTGGTTCCTGAGGTGTGAAGTAGCAGTGCGATGTCATCGGTTTTGGCTATGCCGCCCTGGGCCGTGGGCAGTGCGGCGATCGTTGCACCGGGCGCAAACTCGAACACGCCTGCGGGCATGTCTTCGCTTACCACGATCTCCAGCCGAGGTATGCCCAGCTTCTGTGCGGCCAGAATGGCAGGTGATTCGCTGCCTTGTTCCACGACCAGCGCCTTGGCATTGAGGTCTTCGAGATAAAACTCAAATTCCTCCTGGCGGTAGGCGGGATTGAGGGGGGCTGTGGTCGCGCCGGCTGCTATCGAGACGAATGCTGATGCCATCTCCGCGCCGTTCGGTAAGACGATGGCGACGCGCTCGTTGCGCCCGATACCCAGTGCATTCAATGCGGCAACGGTGCGCGCGATATGCTGGCGCAGACCCTGATAGGTAAGGGTGTTGCGTCCTGGCGCGTCAATGGCCGCAGCTCCATCTTCGCCGGTGTTTAATAATTCCATGACGGTGGTTAATTGTGGCATCGAGTTACTACTCCAATGATCCTGGGTTTGCGTTAAATGAGTTTAGGCGCTCAACCATGTGTTTTGTGCATCAGGCGTTTTTTAATGAGATTCAGCACAGGTAATGCAAACAACGCTATGGCAATAATCATAAATACGCAGGCTATGGGCCTGTCAAAAAATACACTGAACGAGCCATCGGAAATCAGCAGTGACTGGCGCAATGAGGTTTCCGCCAACGGACCCAGCACTATGGCGAGTACCGCAGGCGCCATTGGGTAGTCGAGCTTGCGCATCAGGTAGGCCACGACACCAAAGATCAGCATCAGCCACACATCATGCATATCCTGTGTTGGAGCGTAACCGCCGACAATGCAGAGTATGAAAATGATTGGGGCAAGAATGGTGAAAGGCAATTTAAGCACCCAGACAAAGGCCGGTATAAAGGCAACATTGATCAATAGCGCAAACAGGTTCGCGACATAGAGGCTGGCGATCAGCCCCCAGACAAAACTCTTGTGCTCCACGAATAACATGGGCCCGGGTTCCAGCCCCCAGATCACCATGCCGCCCAGCAAGATGGCCGTGGTGGGCGAGCCTGGGATACCCAGCGTCAGCATTGGCAGCATCGAACCGGTACTGGCGGCATTATTGGCCGCTTCAGGTGCCGCGACGCCATTGGGATTGCCTTTCCCGAAGGTTTCTGGGTTCTTCGACAGGCTCTTGGCAACACCATAAGCCATCAATGAGCCCGGTGTAGCGCCTGCGGCTGGCAGGATGCCCACGAAATAGCCCAGAAAAGAACCCATAACCGTGGCTTTGAACGTTTCCTTGGTGGTTTTAATACCCTGGATGATGCGTCGCAGTGTAAGGGTGGCTTGCGACAGCTTCATTCCGCCTTTACTGCTTTCCACAGTCCACAGGATTTCGCCGATGCCATAGATGCCGATTGCCAGTACCAGGAAATGAATGCCATGGAAGAAACCTGGTAAACCGAAAAAGATCATGCGTGGCTGTCCGCTGATAAGATCCAGGCCCACGGAACTCATCACCAGGCCGATGCAGATTGAAAACAATGTTTTGGGGATGTCGTCGCCGCCCAGACCGATGAAGGTCGCGAAGGCCAGCAGCATGAGTGAAAATTCTTCCGGTGAGCTGAATGCCAGTGCAACATTGGCTAGTGGCGGCGCAAAGAAAGTGAACAGTAATACAGAGATCGTACCCCCAATGAACGAGGCTATTGCCGCAGTCACCAGTGCGCGGTCGGCGTTCCCCTGTAGGGCCATGGGCCGCCCATCGAAGGTTGTGGCTACTGCTGTCGAGGCACCCGGGATGCCCAGCATGATCGAGCTGATGGCACCGCCATACATCGCGCCATAGTAGATCGCGCCAAGGAAAATGATGGCGCCGGTCGGCGGCACCAGGAACGTCATGGGCAGCAGGATGGCGACGCCATTTACCGAACCCAATCCTGGCATCGCGCCGATGAACAGACCTACGGTCACGCCGAGTACCACCAATAGCAGGTTTTGCGGTTGCAGGGCGACCCAAAAGCCGTCGGCAAGCAGTGCGAGAATATCCATTAGCGAGCGCCGTTATTATTCAATGCTGTCTCCAGCTTGCCACTCAGAGGAACATGTCATACAAGGGATAAAACAGGGGTTCTGTTAATCCTTTGGGCAGGGTGATTTTGAGGGCAATCTCGAAAAAGAAAAATGTGACGACCGGTGTAATCACCGCGAGGCAAGTCGTCATCAGCCATGAGTGATTGCCGATGACGCGCATATAAAAAATCAGGAACAGTGGAATGGCGCCATACACACCGATGATGTGAATGGAACCTACCATAGCCGTCAAGGCGCCGGCACCTATAAGGAACAGCACCAGCGAACCCTTGTCCATGTAGGGTTCGCTGGAGCGCGAAGGCGGACTAGTGCGCCGGATCCAGCGCAGGATAATCCAGATCGAACACACCAGCATCCCCGTGGAGAGCCAGAATGGAAAGGCGCCACCGCCTGGACCCTCTTCAGGGATCCAGCCGATAGGCAGTTCCGCGCTTTTCCACATCAAGGCGATGGACAAGAACGCCATGGCAATCGCCATGACGAGATCAGCTGTCCGCATACGTAATAATCCTTTCTCTATAAAAGCGTAGTGACAGGTTTATTGACGTATGGGTTATTTGATTTCGCCGATATCCTTCAACATGATTTTATGGTTGGCCTTTTCGCCTGCCCAATAGGTCTTTAATTTGTCGCCGGTGAGGAAGCCGCCTTGCAGGCTCTTTTTCTTCATGTATTGTTGCCATTCCTCGGATGCATAGACCCTTGCGAACACATCACGATAATAGGCCTCGGCCTCCTTGCTCATGCCGGGAGCGCCAACAACACTGCGTTGCATGAAGTAAACAAAGTTCTTGCCAAGTTCCTTGAAGGTCGGGGCATCCTTGAACAGATCAAGACGCTGTGGTGTGAAGGCGGCCAGTGGGCGGGTGTTACCGGCTTCATAGAAACCCAGTTGCTCTGAAGGGTTGTTGACCGTGGAGTCGGCATGTTTGCCGGCTAGTTCTTTGGCGACGCGGCCACCACCCTTATAGGGCACGTATTTCATGTTCAGGTCATAGGCAATGTTCAGGAAATTGGTCAATAGCTCGTCTTCCTGGCCCTTGCCGGTGCCGGCCATGATCCAGTCTCCGCCCTTGGCTTTGACGGCCTTGACGAAATCATCGACACTCTTGATGGGAGTATCTGCATGCACCCATAACAGGAAGGTATCTTCGGCCATGCGCCCAATGGGCGTAAAGGTGGAAATGTCGACATCCAGGTCCGGTTGACGCAGCGGAGTGGTGTAGAAGCTGTTGAGAGTCACCATAATCACATGATCGTTGCCTTTTTTCTGCTTGAGATAAATCAGTGATTCAGCGCCTGAACCACCCGGTTTGTTGACCGGGATGAAGGGTTTGGACGATAGCTGATGTTTCTCGATGATGGTTTGCATCAGGCGCGCCATCTTGTCAGCGCCACCGCCTTTACCGGCCATGATGACAAATTCAACAGGTTTTTTGGGTTGCCAGCCTTCGGCATAGGCTGTTGATGTGAACGCGCCCGTAAAAACGAGCGACATGGCGGAAAACAGCCAGTAAATGCGGGTAATCCTCATACGTTCTTCCTCCGGACCTGGTGGTCTGCTTGTGGTTGTTATGTCGTTATGAGTTTTAGTGTGACAAATTACTTCCGGTCTCAGCCACCCAGGTTGTTATTATTGGATGGAAAACCTTAGCAGGTATCGGTTTAATAAACACAAAAAAAATTTTCAATAGGTGGAATTTATAAAATTAATAATTAGAGATTACCGCAAACCTGCCCGCTAACTTGCGCATTTATCAATCGAAAGTGGTTTATTCGAATGAATTGAGCAAACTGCCGGTGCCCTCAATGTTCACTTCAACTGTGCTGCCAGTATTTATCGACAGGATGCCCAACGATGTACCGCAGGCGATTACGTCACCGGCCAGCAGGGTCATATTGTGTGATAGCGCGCTCACGATCTGGTAGGGATTAAAGATCATGTCGTTGGCAGGATAGCTCTGGTGCTCGCGTCCATTCAGCAGTGCCTTGATCACCACTGTGCTGGGGTCGAGCACGGTTGCAACGACCGGGGCGGATACGCCGAAGGTGTCGAAACCCTTGGCGCGCGTCCACTGGTCAAATGCGGGGGTCTTTTTTCAACAGGCCGAAAGCCGTGACATCATTGATACAGGTATAACCGAAGATGTAATCCGAGGCCTCCTCTTGACTGACTTGTTTGCAGGTTTTGCCGATAACGATGCCCGGTTCGCCTTCATAAAACACCTTGCCATCGTAGTTGCGCGGATGCCTGATGACGCCGTGATATTTTGCGCCTCCAGGGTGCCGAATTTTTCTATGTTGTCGGGTTCGAATCTTAACCAGTGTGTCATGCCAGGAGTGCCCTCGCGCAAACCTGTCTGGCAGACTAATTGAATCGGAGGCACCTCAGGCAAACACTAGCTATTGCGGGCTATAAAATTTCACTCAGCAACACAGAAGCTATAGAACAGACATCTCCTCATTTTAATAACCCAGGGCGCAGCCGTCCTTACGCGGATCAGAGGCCGCCTGCAGCACGCCATTGAGCCAATCAATTTGGACGCACTGCGCGCCGCCCATAGGGATTGCGGTTTCGATCACATCATGGCCTCGTCGTGAGAGTGCTTCGCGGGTCTTCTGTGGGATGCGTTTTTCAACGAACAGGCTGTTGCCCTCTGGCATGAAGCGTGGCGCATCCACCGCCTCTTGCAGGTCCATATCGTAGTCCAGCCAGTTGCTTAATACATAACATTGCCCTAAGGCCTGGTAATGCCCGCCCATCACGCCGAATGAAAGGACGGGCTGATCGTTTTTATAGACCATGGCCGGGATGATGGTGTGCATGGGGCGTTTGCGCGGCGCAATGCAATTGGCATGATTTTCATCCAGCACGAATCCGGAACCGCGATTTTGCAGCACGATGCCGGTGTCACCGGCGACTACGCCGCTGCCCCATTGATAGAACACGCTGTTAATAAGGGAAGCGACATTGCGTTGTTCATCCACGACTGTGAGATATACCGTGTCCTTGTGGTTCGGTAAACCGGAAGTCACGGGATGCTCCGCTAGCTTCGAAGCGTTGATGCGCGTCCACTGCTGTTGTGCGAATGATTTAGATAACAAGGTATCGATCGGAATGTCATTGAAATCCGGGTCGCAGATAAAGCGATTGCGCTCCGCGGTTGCAAGACGGAAGGCTTCGCTGAGGGTGTGAATATGATCCACGCCAAGATGAGGCATCTTCACCAAGTCGGCCTGTTCGAGAATATTAAGGGTCATCAGGGCGGTGATACCCTGGCCGTTTGGCGGGATCTCAAAAACGCGCAGCCCCTTGTAATCTGTTGCAATCGGATTCACCCAGTCCGATGTATGCTCGGCGAAATCATCCATCGCCAACAGGCCGTCGTGCTGTTTGCTGTAGTGCACGATCTGTTCCGCAATGCTGCCTTTGTAGAAGGCGGCCGCACCCTGTGCAGCGATGAGCCGCAATGAACGCGCCAGTTGCGGCTGCTGATAACGGCTTCCACAAGCCGGTGCCTTGCCATTGATCAGTAATGCTTTGCGCGCAGATTCATTTGCTGCAAGCAAGTCTTCATCCTGTTTCCAGCAACCCGCTACTATGGGCGAGACGGCGTAGCCATCTTCGGCATAATGAATCGCCGCCTGTAGGACATCCTTTAAATCCATGCGACCGAATCGCTCGAGTGCTGTGTCCCAGGCATGTACCGCACCGGGTACGGTGACACTCAATACGCCTCGTTCAGGCATCGCGCTAAAGCCGCGTGAACGATACTCTTCAACACTAGCCCTGGCGGGTGCGCGGCCACTACCGTTGAGGCCATGCAAGGCATTCATCTGTGCGTCGTGATACAGAATAAAGCAATCGCCCCCGATCCCTGTGGCTTGTGGTTCGGTCACACACAGTGTCGCGCTGGCGGCAATCGCCGCATCCATCGCGTTGCCGCCCTTCCGCAGAATGTCCAGTGCCGCCTGCGTCGCCATCGGCTGACTGGTCGCAACCATCGCGCCGGTACTCATGACCACGGAACGGCCGGGGTAACTAATGTCTCTGTGTCGCTGTTTATTTGTCATTTATTTTTCCAGGCGTTGATGCAAGTCACTTGGGGCGATAAAAATAAACGCGCGGCCGCGTTTTTTCTGTTCCAAAAAATTTAATTCAGCGAGTCTGTATAAATCTGTGCGTGCAGTCTGGTATGACTCTCGAACGTGTATATAAATTCAGGATGTCTTAAAGCATGACCTAGAAGAGCAATCTGCCGATGGTTGAATTGATCGCCCAATATTTCAGACTTGCGTAATAGTCGTTCAGTATTTTTTTGTTGGTTCATTTTTCTATTCAGATAAGAATAGAGTGCGTCGATTGCATGTTCGATGATATCAAGTTGATG
>CAMYKB010000020.1 GCA_947258875.1 uncultured Gammaproteobacteria bacterium
CACCGTGACGGTGGGCGATCCGGCCAGTACCGATGTGGCCTACGACGGCCTGACCGATGCCGACACCGCCGACGTCAGCGTGACCAACACCGACGACGACACCGGTACAATAATTATTACTACGCCTGTTGCAGGTGATGGTGTTGTTAACGCTACTGAAGCGACGGCTGTTAGCGTGAGCGGTATTACAACAGGTGTGAATGCTGGTGAAACAGTGACATTAACCTTTACCGACGGTACAAGTACTGTAACGGTTACGACGACGGCTGCTGCTGATGGTAGTTGGACAGTATCCGGTGTGGACATCAGCGCTCTTGCGGATGGTTCGGTAACCGTAACAGCGGAAACAGCAGATGCAGCAACTAATATTATAAATGATTCATCAAATGTGACCCTGGATACGGCTGGTCCGGTTGTTGCTATCGACAATCTCGCGACTGCTGATAATACGCCGCAACTGACAGGAACCGTTGACGATCCGACGGCGACAGTGGTTGTCGACGTTGATGGCTTTAATTACATCGCGACGGTGAATCCGGATGGCACCTGGGTGGCGGATATCACCAATGTGCTGGCTGACGGAACTTACGATGTATCAGCGACTGCCACAGATCCTGCTGGTAATGTAGGTACGGATACTTCAATTGACGAACTTATCGTCAATACGGCAGCGCCGGTGGTCACAGTTGATCCGTTGATCACCAGTGATCCTACGCCAACATTGACGGGCACCGTTGATGACCCGAGCGCGACCGTGGTGGTTACTGTCAATGGTGTCGATTACACCGCGACCGTTAATCCGGATGGCACCTGGACCGTTGATGTCACCAATGCACTGTTGGATGGTAATTACGACGTAACGGCTAGCGCCACAAATCTGGCCGGTACAAGCGGCGTTGACAGCACCACCAACGAACTGGTGGTTGATACTGTTGCACCGATAGTCACGATTGATCCGCTGACGACGAGCGATACCACCCCGACATTAACGGGCACGGTTGATGACCCGAGTGCCACCGTGGTGGTGACCGTCAATGGCGTTGACTACATCGCGACGGTGAATCCGGATGGCACCTGGACAGTGGACATTACAGATGCGTTGGTGGATGGCACTTATGATGTGTCGGTCACCACAACCGATGCGGCTGGTAACGTGGGCACCGATACTTCCGTTGACGAGTTGGTAGTCAATACAGTGGTACCGGTAGTGACCGTAGACAGCCTCACGACGAGCGATAATACGCCGACATTAACGGGTACGGTTGATGATCCGAATACGGTTGTGATCGTTACCGTCAATGGTGTCGATTACACCGCGACGGTTAACCCGGACGGCACCTGGACCGTTGATGTCACTGATGCCTTGGTAGATGGCATATACAGCGTTACCGCGACCGCTACAAATACAGCTGGAAACAGTGGCATCGATATCAGCGCTGATGAGCTGATTGTTGATACGGCTGCGCCGGTGGTTACGGTCGATCCGTTAGTAACAAGTGACGGCAGCCCGCAACTGACCGGTACAGTAGATGATCCTGCGGCAACTGTGGTGGTCACCGTGAGTGGTGTCGATTACACCGCTGTAAATAATGGTGACGGCACCTGGACGTTGGCTGATAACAGCATCAGCCCGGTCCTGGCTGATGGTACTTATCAGGTTGTGGCAACAGCGACTGATATTGCCGGTAATAGTGGTGTCGATGCTACTACAGACGATTTGATTGTTGACACGACAGCGCCAGTGGTAACGATTGACCCGTTAACAACGAGCGATACTACACCGACATTGACCGGCACGGTCGATGATCCGAATGCGACCGTAATTGTTACCGTCAATGGTGTCGATTACACCGCGACGGTTAACCCGGACGGCACCTGGAGCATAGATGTTACAAATGCCCTGGTTGATGGCACATATGATGTGTCGGCGACCGCGACTGATGCGGCCGGCAATAGTAGTACGGATGCCTCCGCCGACGAATTGATCATTAACACTACCGGCAACATTGCAGGTAGTGTATTTGACGACATTGATCGCGATACCAACGTAGATGCCGGTGAGGCTTATGCCGGTGTCCCGGTGAGCCTGGTTGCTGCTGGCCCGGATGGTCTGTTCGGCACTGCTGACGACGTTGTGATTGCAACGACGAACACGGCTGCGGACGGCAGTTACAGCTTCAGCAATGTACCTGCCGGCCTGGTGCAGGTCCAGGTAACGGCGCCGACAGCTGCTGTAGAGGGTGGCAGTCGAGTCATCGATGTCGTCCCAAATCAGGCGTTTGTTGCTGATTTCCCATACATTGACCCGGCAGGTGTGGTCTATGACTCGATTACCGGTGCACCCATAGCAGGCGCTACCGTGTCGATCTATCAGGACTTGAATAACAATGCTGTGCTCGATAACGGCGAACCGCTGGCCTATGAAGAAGTCACGGGTGCCGATGGCAGCTACGCATGGTTGCTGGCTGGTGCGGCGAGTTATGTCATAGAAGTGACACCGCCAGTGAATTACAGCTTTGTCTCGACGCTGATCCCGCCGACTACGGCCCCAGATCCGTTGTCCGATACGCTGAATGATCTTAATGGCCAGGCGACGGCTACGTATTACCTGGCGTTCCGCTTCGTGGCTACCAGCGGTGATCTTATTAACAACGACATTCCGCTGGATCCACCGGCAGTCGGAGCAGTGTTGCTGAGCAAGACCGCCAACAAGCGTGAAGCCTCCGTGGGTGACATGGTGCGTTATACCGTAACGGTAGAGAACACATCAACAGCAACACTTAACGGCGTCGAGCTAAGGGATACTGCGCCAGCCGGCTTTAAATACGCCGAGGGTTCTGTACGCCTGGCGCGTGCCGGTACCGATGGCTTGTTCGGTACAGCGGACGATGTTATCGATGACACCGTAGGCGCCTCGGGCGTTCGGCCGGTGGTCTTTGGGCCGTTGTCGCTTGGTCCGGGTGAGACTGTCAAGCTCAGTTACATAGCGCGCATTGGTGCGGGTACTGGCAATGGTGATCGTGTTAACCGCGTAACACCATTCATAAGTAATGTTGAAGTGGGTAACACCGCGACCGCGACCGTAGAGGTGGTTGCCGATCCGCTGCTGGGCAAGACCACAATCATCGGCAAGGTCTTTAATGATCGTGATGGCGATGGCTGGCAGGACAACGCTGATGCCAGCGGTATACATATACAAGGCGGCCTGGATGAGTCGATCTATATCCCCAACAGTACAACTGTCGATAGAGGTAATGGTCCGATTGCCGTGCCCGATCGCAGTTCGCCACTGGTGCGTGGTATCGATCTGGGTGAACTGACGGGGCGTCGCAACCTCGCGGACAGCCCACAGAACCATCGCCTAGTGATTCGTGCTGATGTTCGCGAAGCAGCCATGTCTGACCTCGTGCTGACCACAGCGCAAGGCGCACGTCTGATACTCGATGCCAATGGGCAAGTGCGCAGTGAGCATCATGGTGACATGGCGCGTGGCCTCACCGGACAGGATCTGGTTGTTGAGCGCAGCCTCGAATGGAATTCGCAGGGCTACACGCAGGTGATCACCATCACCAACTACGGCGTGCATGAGCAGGGTATTCCGGGTGTACGCTTGGCAACGGTTACCGGCCTGCTGATTGAGACCGATGCCCATGGCCGCTATCACCTGGCGGATGTCGACCCGGGGCGTGCAGAGCGTGGCCGTAATTTTATTCTCAAGGCCGATCCTGCAACTCTGCCGAAGGGTGCTGAGTTCACAACAGAGAATCCGCGCGTGATTCGCCTGAGTTCATCCTTAATGAACAAGCTTAACTTCGGTGTGCGTCTGCCGGAGAAAATGGTGAGCGTGCGTCTCGATGACATGTTCTTCGGGATTGGCAAAGACACCCTTGAAGCTGTTAACGGTGATGCGCTGAAGAAAATCAGTGCTGCGATCCGCAGCTACCGAGCGGCGCATATCAGAATTGAAGGCAGTGGTAACAGCAGTATGCGGGCAGTACATCTGTACCGTGCTCTTGAAGATATTTTAGGTAAGGAAATGATGAAGCACGTCACAATCACACCGACGCCTGATTTCAGCCTGGAAATCGGTTCAGCGCCTCAGGTGTCAAGTAACTGGCGTGCCGGTTTGGGTCTTGCGCTAGGTTTGATGTTTGCTAGTGCGAATGCAGCAGATGATGCTCCGCTTGAAATGGTCTTGAAAGACTATACACGTAGTACTGCTTGTGCAGATCCAGTGTGCGACCAAGGTGTGGGCTACCAGATAGAAGTGATTGATCCGCAACAGCCGACGTCAGCCACGATGTTGACCGGTGGGGTGTCTGCTGAGCTCAATAGTCGCGCCCAATTGCCCAATGGTGGCGTGGTCTGGATCACCGAAGATCCAGCGGTAATCGATCCGCGTCTCGATGTGACTGCAAGCGGTGACCTGGAATTGCTGGAAGGCGAGCGCAATGACCCCGTCCATTTCAGTCTTTATAGCAATTACAAAGCCTTCATCGAGCGCTGGGAATTACTCATTTATGAGGCCGATGATATCGATCTGGTGAAACCGGTAACCCGCCTGGTTGGTAACAGTGAACAGTTTGATGAGCGTATCGCCTGGGATGGTTATCTGCAGGTGGGTGGTCGGTTACGTACCGGTGATGACTTGCTTTATATTTTGCGGGTCTATGACAAAACCGGACGCATGGATGAAACCGCGCCTCGCGTGTTACACGTTGTCCGTGAATCGATTGACAATGCACGTTCGCCACAGCAGGGCAATACCGAAACCAGCAGAGCGGAACGTGAACTGGAACAACGGCTGGAAATTCTTGGCCAGAATAACCTTGCCCGGCAGACCATACTGATCCGTGGCAGTCGTGTACGTCTATACGGCGCCGACCTTCCAGAGGGCACAAGTCTGGCGGTTAATACTAATACAGTGCCCGTGGATGTCGATGGCAAGTTTGTCGTTGAGGAATACCTGCCTGTTGGACGTCATATCTACACCCTCGAGCTCAAGAATGAGGAAAGCGGTTCAGTGATACAGCAACTCGCTGTAGACGTTTCGGGTAAATACATGTTTATGGTTGGCCTGGCCGACCTCACAGTAGGCGAGAATAACGTCAGTGGCAGTATCGAGCCCACTATCGATGACGAGCGTTTCGACGGTAGTGTGTTTGTCGATGGTCGTCTGGCGTTCTATCTGAAAGGCAAGATCCAGGGTAAATACCTGATCACGGCGCAGATGGATACCGAAGAAGACGATATCGAAGACATCTTTAAGAATCTGCACAAGAAAGACCCACGCAGTGTGTTCCGCCGCCTGGATCCGGATCGCTTCTACCCGGTGTACGGCGATGACTCAACGGTTATTGATGATACCGACAGTCAAGGTAAGTTCTATGTGCGCGTTGACTGGGACAAGTCGCAGGCCTTGTGGGGTAACTACAATACTAACGTGACCGGTAACGAGTTCAGTCAGTACAACCGGAGTTTGTATGGCGCGAAGTATCAGCATCGCGGCACTTCCTTGACCAGTTTTGGTGAACACCGTACTGAGCTCAATACCTTTGTATCTGAAGCTCAAAGCCTGCTGACGCATAATGAGTTTGCCGCCACCGGGGGTAGCCTGTATTACCTCAAGAACACCGACATCGTTCAGGGTTCGGAAAAAGTGCAGGTGGAAGTGCGTGAACGCGACACCTTGCGTGTAGTAGAGACGATTACGCTGGAGGCCGGGCGCGACTACGAAGTCGATGATTTGCAGGGTCGTATCATTCTTAGACGGCCCTTGACGCAGATCGCCCAGCAGGCTTCACCCTCTATTATTAAAGACACACCGTTGGACGGTAATGACGTTTTCCTGCTGGTCGATTATGAATATGTGCCCGACAACTTTGATGCGGATAATCTTAGCTATGGAGCGCGTGGCAAGGGCTGGGCTGGAGATCATCTCGCGGTTGGTGGTACTTATGTACATGAGAATCGTGATGGCGCAACCGATTATGAGTTACGCGGTGTAGATGTCACGGCACGGCTCAATAAGGGTACGTACGTTAAGGTGGAATATGCCGAGAGCGAGGCACGCCAGACTACCTCGGGTTTCGTCTCCACGGATGGTGGCTTGACCTTCGCTGAATTCAATCCGGCAGATAATCCGCTGAATACTGCGGGTATTACTGCTACCGAGGGTTCCGCCGTTGGTGTGGAAACCCGAGTCAATTTTGCTGAAGTCAGCGATGGACGTCAGCAGGGTACTGCGGCGGCCTGGTTTAAGGACCGTGAGGCCGGTTTCTCCAGTGCGCGCCTGGATAACGGTACCGAGAGTACCGAGTACGGTGCTGAGGTGAGCTGGAAAACAAACGACGACTTAACCCTGTCGGCACGTGGCAGCGAGGTAGAGCAGATCACGGCGACAGATACCCGAACTGAACAGGCCTATAGCATACAGGGCGATTACCGTATCGGCGATAAACTCAGTATGGGTGCCGAAGTACGTCATCTTAATACCGAATCTCAGATTAATCCGCAAGAAGAAGCCACTTTGGGCGCAGTCAAGCTGGGCTATGACGTTAACCCGAATGTTAATGTCTATGGCATTGTACAAACAACCATTGATAACAACGAGGCCTATGAAGATAACGATCTTTATACTTTAGGAACACAAGTGCGGGTCAGTGATACCCTGGCCCTGCGTGGTGAGCTCAGTACCGGTGATCGTGGTGACGCAGCCAATATTGGTGCTGATTACCGACTCAATGACCGCCACACGGTATATGGCACCTACACCTTGTCGCCGGATAACACCAACGGTAGCCGCGGAGTGGCTACGGTGGGTCAACGTGTTGGGCTTAGCAACCAGCTGAATGTTTATCATGAAAACCAGTTCACTGATGCCGACCGGCTAAATGGTGTTACCAACGTGTTTGGTCTTGATTATGCACTGAGCAAGCAATTGAGCGTGGGCGCATCCCTGCAGTCGAGCAACCTGGAAGATGATGTCTCTGGTGATGTAGAACGTGACGCGGCGACCGTTAGTGCAAATTATCGAGGTGACCGTAGCCGCGCCGGTGGTAAATTGGAGTATCGCCGCGACAAGTCTCCGCTACTGGAAACCGAGCAGTGGTTGACGACCAATGATGTCAGCTACAAGGCGAGTGATGATTTTACGATGCTGGGTAAGCTCAGCCTCTCCGATACAGAAAACACTAACACCGGTGATACGGATGCACGCTTTATCGAGGCGGGTGTGGGTGTTGCCTACCGGCCGGTCAACAACGACAGACTAAATCTGCTCGGTAAATACACTTATTTGTATGATCTGCCGAGCGCAGCGCAGGTGCCGCTGGATACCGACGAGCGCGCACAGGTGTTCTCGATCGAAAGTATCTATAGCATCAACCAATATTTCGACGTTGGCGGCAAGTTGGGTTACAAGCTCGGTGAAGTGCGCGCCGAACGTGCCAGCGGTGACTGGTTCCAGACAGAAACTACGCTCGCCACCCTGGGACTGCGTTACCATTTCATCAAGCGCTGGGATGCGCTGCTGGAATACCGCTGGTTGGGTGTTAGTGAGACCGATGATGATTTGCAGGGTGCGCTGGTGGGTGTCTACCGCCACATCGGAGACAATCTTAAATTGGGTGTCGGATATAACTTCACCGAATTCAGTGACAACCTGGTGAATACCAGCGATCCGGCCAACCTCAGCTTTGACAACAAGGGCTGGTTTGTAAACATCGTTGGTAAGTACTAGCAGGCTGGGTATCAGTCTGAGCGGACCGATACAAGATGATTTGCAAACGCCGTTGCTCATCGATAGTTAGTTCCGCCGATAAATCAAATCATACACCTCATGCCCCAATCGTTGACCCCGCTGTTCGAATTTGGTCAACGGACGATAATCCGGCCGCGGGAGATAACCACCATCGGCTGACAGGTTACGGAAGTCGGGCGATGCTTTCATGACTGCCAGCATGTGTTCGGCATAGTTCTGCCAGTCGGTAGCCATGTGCAGGGTGCCACCGGGTTTGATTTTCTGTGCCAATAAGCTGATGAAGCCGGGTTGTACGATGCGGCGTTTGTGGTGGCGTTTTTTGTGCCAGGGATCGGGGAACAATAGCAGCAGGGTGTCAAGGCTGGCGTCGGGGATGGTCTTTTTCAGTACTTCAACGGCATCGTCACTGATGACGCGCAGGTTGCTGAGGGCCTGCTCTTCGATGAGCTGTAGCAGGTGACCAACACCGGGGCGGTGTACCTCGATGCCAATGAAGTCTTTTTCCGGCGCGGCTGCGGCCATGGTGGCGAGTGAGGCGCCGTTGCCAAATCCAATTTCCAGGACGATCGGTACAGATCGGCCAAATATCGTTGCCAGATCGAGTTTTTTAGCCTCTATATCGATGCCGAAATGAGGCCAGAGCTCGTTCAGGGCGCGTTGCTGTCCGGCGGTGAGCCGACCCTCGCGGCGCACAAAGCTACGGATAGTGCGGTGTCGACTTGTGTCTGTCATTTAGGTGAGAATTTTTCGCAGGATTGCGAAGGATTAATTAAGAGGTATGCCGTTAATTCGTTATTGTTCGCGGTTCGCGA
This sequence comes from uncultured Gammaproteobacteria bacterium, assembly GCA_947258875.1. GTDB lineage: Bacteria > Pseudomonadota > Gammaproteobacteria > CAMYKB01 > CAMYKB01 > CAMYKB01. The sequence goes on from CAMYKB010000020.1 coordinate 8,575, forward strand.
ATAAAATAATTATTACGCTATGCACTGATTTAATTAGAAAAATGTGCCATCGATCGGCGAAGACGCCGACGCATAACGCTTGCGCGGCATACGTCCGGCGAGAAAGGCTTGGCGGCCAGCTTCAATGGCCTTTTGCATCGCCGAGGCCATGAGCACGGGGTTTTGTGCGGCAGCAATAGCGGTATTCATGAGGACACCGTCACAGCCCAGCTCCATGGCAATAGCGGCATCCGAGGCGGTACCGACACCGGCGTCAACCAGGATCGGGATATTGGCGTTTTCGACGATGGTGAGTATGTTATACGGGTTGCGTATACCCAGCCCGGAGCCAATTGGCGCAGCCAGGGGCATGACCGCAACACAACCCAGCTCTTCCAGGCGTTTAGCGATAATCGGGTCGTCATTGGTATAGACCATGACGTCGAAATCCTCCTTGACCAGGATATCGGCGGCTTCAAGGGTTGCGGTAATGTCCGGAAACAGTGTTTTTTCGTCGCCTAACACTTCAAGCTTGACCAGTTTATGACCATCGAGCAGTTCACGCGCTAACCGACAGGTACGTACGGCGTCTTCAACCGTGTAACATCCGGCTGTGTTGGGCAGGATGGTGTATCGGTCGGAGGAGACCACATCCAGCAAATTGGGTTGATCGGGGTCCTGGCCAATATTGGTGCGGCGAATGGCTACAGTGATGATCTCAGCGCCACTGGCCTCGGTTGCCAGCCGCGTTTCTTCCAGGTCTTTATATTTGCCGCTGCCGACCAGCAGGCGTGAATGGTAGCTGGTTCCGGCGATAACCAGGGGATCATCCTGCGGGGTAATGGTCTCTGCATTGGCTGACATTGGATCAGGGCTCGTGTGTAATTGGGCTGTGCATTATACGCTTAATAGCGGGGCTGGGTTGGTTGTTGTCGATGAGCGGCTGGTTTCCTAATGAACTACTTACCCGCCACCTATGGCATGTACGATTTCTACCCGGTCACCGGGGTGAAACCTGTGTTTACTGAAGCTACTGCGAGGCACGATTTCTTCATTAACCTCCATGGCGAGGCGCTTTTCACCAAGCTCCAGTAGGAGGATTAGCTCGGCTGCAGTAATGGCGTCCGGGAGCGTTGTTTGTTGTCCGTTCAAGATGATGTTCATAGTGATGCTGCGTGTTACGGTTATTGGCTTGTTATTTTACAACAACAGAGGGTGGAACAGGAATCGCTACATTTTGCTAAGCTATAATGCTATTAATAGCTGCCTTACGCGGGTGTCGTATAACGGTTATTACCCTAGCTTCCCAAGCTAGAGATGACGGTTCGATTCCGTTCACCCGCTCCAAATTTTTGATATTTTGTGTGCGAGTTGCTACTGCTGGTCGTTAGACATCTGTCTGTGCGTCTAAAGACAAGTGAACCTCAAGATCTCTGCATGAGGTTCCGTTGGTGGTACGCCAAGACCCAGCACCCCGCTACCATTCAATGCCATCAAGTTATTACGTAGATAAAGACGTTCGTTTCGACTGGTGTGAATATAGGTGCCATTTTTGCTCAAGTCGCTCACGATTAGTTGTCCTTCAACGAATTCGAAGCGCAAATGGAGGCGCGACGTAAATGCACCGCTGAGTGTGAGGCTGGATTTCACGGCGCGGCCGATCTCAATCTGGCCTATGCCTGGGTCGAGGGTGACCGCGTCATTATCGTGTGTAAGCAGCAGGCTGGTTACAGCTGCTGCGACTGCAGTCCCCGGAGCTTGCTCGTAGTCTTGCTGATATTGTGGTGCCGGAAATGTATCGTGAGCGATGCTGTTTTGCCAGTCGACCTCTATTCCTTCTGCTTCGATGCCTGGTACACGTCGGCGGTCTGTTTTTACTAAAACACCGTTACTGTCAATAAAAGGAAATGCCGGTGCCAGTTTACCGCTGCGCCTATCATGTCGTTTTCCTGAACCCATAGCGTCCTCATCCATTGCGTATTCAATAATACGCGTATTTTGGGTTTACCTTCTATCAACCGCGCGAGTTATTTGCTCCGAATAATAAATTTATGTGAAGCTTGGACTGGTTTGTAGGATGTTAAAATGGGTTTCATTTGCAAGAAAACTGAATGGTTTCTCCTTGCTGTTCCGGATCTGCAGCACCGAGAGACAGTGTGCCGCGGTCATGCAGGTTATATCGGTTATTGATTAAGTGTATTCGCGGTTGCCCCTGTATGGAGATAAAAGTACCGTTGCGACTCTGGTCGATAATAACTGGCGCATCATCAATGAATTCAATGCGCGCATGCGTGCGTGAAACATAGATATTGTTAAAAAAGAAATCGACACCAGACATGCGGCCAATGACTTTAGGGCAGTTTTCTTTCGTGAGCGTATAGAACTGGTTGTGGATATTCAGTATTAACGTGTGTGCTATTTTCGGTGATGTATTGAATGCGTCGGCAGTCTTTTCGATGTGTATATCGCCGGGAGGCGTAGGGTGAGCCATAGTCTCGAGCTGTTCATTTGATTGGCTGCTGCGACGGTCCTTACGCACCAAGTTGTTGTCGCTATCAAAGAAGGGAAAATGCGGCGGCGGTCCGCCGAGGCGTCGCTCATGCTTATTGTCTGTGTCCATGGCTAGTGCTGCTTGCTGCTCCGAGGGTTTAATTATTGACGTGAATCGGGAACGCAGCAATCGAGCGGCGTGATGGGCATCACAAAAACCCAGGCTGGTTGGTGGCGCGCAAAGTTTTTGAAATTTAAGACCTGACGCTGCGGGATAAAAGAGTATGCGAGCCAGAACGCTGTGACAGGCGATCCTAAGATGATAGTTGCGAAGTGGTTTGCTACAGACACGTGAACTGGATGGTATCGGCGCGCGGGTCAGCAGGCGGCAGTCCGAAACCCAGCATACCGCTTCCGCTTAATGGCATTTTGCGTTTGGACAGATACAAGTATCGGTTGTCGTCGGTGAGTATATAGGTGCCATTCTTGCTCACGTCCGTGAGCATGGGTTGTCCATCGACAAACTCAATACGCAAGTGAACGCGTGAGGCATAGGTGGTACCAAGTCTGATGTCGGCACTGTGGGTACGCCCGAGTAACATGGGGCCTCCGTCTTCCGTCAGGTTGATGACGGTGTTCTTGTGGTTGAGCAGCAGACGGTTTACAGACGAACCCTGGTCAGCTATGTCCGGAGGGCTGTGGTCCAGACCTGGTTGCTCGCCCACCAGCGTTTCCAGTTCCTGAGAGTGTTTCCAGGATACCTCGATACCACTAACCCGGCGATCAGGGGCGCGGCGGCGATCCTCCCGGACCAGGATATTGCTACTGTCGAAGAACGGGTAACCAGGGGGTGGGCCCCACCTGCGCCGATCGTGTGCGCTTCGCATCTGCATTACCAAGATAATAGTCTATTAAGTGACCAGAGTGCTATTTTCTGCTCAGATTTCGAGCTCCACCACAAGCGGGCAATGATCCGAGGCCTTGGGGTTGCTTTTTCCGACGCCCTTGAGGCGTGCCCCGATAAAGCGCCGCGCCCGGCCTGGCAAGCCGCGGCGCTCGATATGCACGCGTTTTATCCTGCTGCAGAGACTGTTTGAAACCAACATATAATCGAGTTGGCTGTAGCTGTCTTTATGCGCGTAATAGTGTGTCCAACGTTCATCCTCGGGCAGTCGTGCGACGACATTCTCGACCTGATCCCAGTTTGCCAATAGCGTTATGGCGGAAGCGCCTTGTTCATCGGTCCTGGGATAATCGTTGAGGTCGCCGAGGATGATGAACGGGTGGTTACCTGCCTGTTCGCCAAAGCGTGCAGTGACAATGCGGCGCACGGTTTTCGCCTGCAGCAATCTGCGGCTACGCGTGGCGGCACGGCGCCCATTCATGGATTTAAAATGATTGACATAAAGCGTGACGGGTTTGCCGTAGATACTGATATCGACCTCGAGACAATCGCGCGAAAAGATGAAGTTACGCTTCTGGGGTGTTTCCTTGACGTGTTGGTAACTGCGCGCATGTATAATCGGATATTTGCTGAGCACGGCGACATCGATAAGGCGCGGATCATTGCCGCCGATGAGCGCAACATGCGGATAGGCCTTGAAGCCGCCCAGGAATTTGTTACGGAAAGACTTGAGAGCTGCGATGCCTTCAACTTCCTGTAAGGCGACGATATCCGCTTTCAGCGCATTGATGGTTTTTGCGGTCAATTCTTTGGCGCGCGGCTTGAGCCGCACGAAGCCGTTTTGGTTAAGATCCCAACCCTCTTTGGTGATATCAGATTCCCTGATGCCGCTGCCGAAACGGTGCCGTGTAAACAGGTTTTCGCAGTTGAAGGTGGCTATACGTACTTTTCTAGCCATGATAACCCCGGTTTTTATTGGTATTTATCAATAGGGGATTGTTAACGTTACGTACTGATTTTACAAGCGTGATCCATTCGCGATTCATGGTATCGTATTTTGTAATGCTTATATCCTGACTGTGACAAGCACTTGATCTCCAATGTCCCGCCATATCCTGGGTATCCAATTGAACATGAATGACTGCATTATTATCGGTGGAGGTTTAATTGGCATGCTCACAGCGCGTTGCCTGCATGAGGCGGGACTCCGTGTTGAGTTGTTAGAGCGTGGTAAGTTGGGCATGGAGTCTTCCTGGGCAGGGGGCGGCATTCTGTCGCCGCTTTACCCTTGGCGATATAACAGGGCAGTGAACCGACTTGCAGCGGCAGGGCAGGTTGAATTTCCGAGGTTTGCGGCACAGCTTGAAGAAGAAACGGGTATTGACCCTGAGTGGATGGCTTCGGGATTACTGGTGCTGGATGATGACGAGATTGAAGCCGGCTCGGCCTGGTGTCGGCAGTCTGGTTATGCGCATCGCGTGCAAGACAGGCAGGAGCTACGTCAGTTGGAGACAACGCTGGCTGATGAATTTTATAGCGCTTTATTGTTGCCTGATGTCGCGCAGGTGCGGAATCCGCGTCTGGTCAGGGCGCTCAACGCCAGCCTCCGACGGCATGGTATTAGTTGCCGCGAGGGTGTTGAGGTCACGGCTATTGAGGTTAGCGCTGGTCGGGCAAGCGGTGTTCGCACAGCAACCGGTGTGCTCAAAGCCGGCAAGGTCGTCATAGCCGGTGGCGCCTGGAGTGCCGGTTTGTGGCCCGGGAAAGATACGATTGCGATTACGCCGGTGCAGGGGCAGATGATTGCGTTTCAAGCGCAGGCCGGGCTGTTACATCATATCTTGCTGCTCGATGAGCAGTATGTTATCCCGCGTCGTGACGGGCATATTCTTGCGGGCAGCACACTAGAGCATGTCGGCTTTGACAAACAGACCTCCGCGGTCGCGCTGGCCAACTTGCGGCAGGCTGCAATCCGCATGTTGCTGATACTGGACACACATCAAGTGGTGCAGCAATGGGCGGGGCTGCGGCCGGGGTCGCCCGATAATGTACCCTTTATCGGCGGCCATCCCGACATCGAAGATCTGTTCGTGAATGCCGGGCATTTCCGCTATGGCGTGGTTATGGGTCTGCCGTCGGCGCGTCTGCTGGCCGACCTGGTGTTGGGCAGAACGCCCTCGGTCGCAGCGGAAGATTACGCGCTCCCCCGGATTCATTAGATATTATTAATATAAAACAAATAGTTAATGGCTCCAATAGACTTTGTCTAAAAAAACGTTATACTGCATAAATTATGAACAGCAGTACCCACAACACAGCGCGTAGCCGTGCCGATGTCATCGAGTTGCTGCGCAGTCATGACATTACACCGACCCAGCAGCGTGTGGAGATAGGGCAGGTGTTATTTGGCCGTGCGCAGCATGTGACGGCCGAACTAGTGATGGCCATGGTCAACCAGGGCAGCGAGATCGTTTCCAAGGCCACGGTGTACAATACCCTGGGGCTGTTCGCATCACGATCCCTGATACGCGAAGTCGTCATTGATCCGGCCAAACTGGTGTACGACACCAATCTGCATCCCCACCACCACATCTATAATGTTCAGACCGGTATGCTCGAAGACGTCACGGCCGAGGACGTCAAGATAGAACAGCTCCCCAAGTTACCCGAGGGTACTGCGCTGGAAGGTGTAGATGTCATTATTCGCGTGCGTAAAGACGATTAGCGCCTGCGAGCAATCGTAATGAATTTTGTAGGCTAATGTAGTGTACTGACCCTCACCTTAGCCTGTGAGCGATACTCTATAGTCAAGATTGATCCTGGTTTGATCAGAGTGCGCGATAACAAAACGCGCTCACTGCGCCAAAGTACCACGAAAACGCTCTTATCATCGGTGGTTTGCCAACTGTTCTGATACGGCTTTATTAGCATGGCCCGGCAACCATAGCAGCTGACGCTTGTCACGATTTCCACATGAATAACTTCACAGCCCTCCCCTAATCCGGGTGCTTCAATACCCCCTCCTATTCGACAAGGAGGGTGCTAATGCGGCGCACGAGTGGTTTTACATTAGTGGAATTGCTGATAACGCTGGCGATCGTGACAATTTTATTAACCCAGGCGGTCCCGGCGTTCCGTAGTGTGATCACCAATAACAAACTTGTGACCAAGACCAACCAATTAGTCACGGTGCTCTATCTTGCGCGTAGTGAGGCCGTCAAGCGCGGTAGCCGCGTAACCTTCTGCAAAAGTGCAGATGGCGTCCAGTGTGCGAATGTTGGGGGCTACGAGCAAGGCTGGCTGGTGTTTACCGATCCCAATAATGACGGCGATTTTGGAGCGGGGGAGAGACTTATTCGCAGCACTAATGCGTCTGCTAATGCGGGCGTGACGATTTCAGGTAATGCCCCGGTAGCCCAGTATGTTTCGTATATGCCTGGCGGTTGGGTGCGGCAAACCAACGGGGCGTTGCAGATGGGCACGCTGACAGTCTGTGTTGGCAATCAGGCGCGTAAAGTGATCATTAATCGTGTTGGCCGGATTCGAACCGAAAAGGCAGTTTGCGAATAGGTATGTGGCCCGGTCAATGATACCAGCACCTATTGAGCCGGTGGCAGGCTTGGACTATCCTGTGCGGCCTCACGAAAGAGGCGCGCTTTAATTTCCTGGGGGCTGTGCGGCTAAATTCTTGCCCGTTACTCGGCACATGGCAAAATTGTACCGATAACCTTCAGTGGGCGAGCAGTGACCGAAGTCCCGGTGGGGCTTCGCAGCACAGCGAGCGACCCGACAGGAAGTCGGGGCCGGTGTGAGATACTGCTCCCCTGTCTCGCCATGGATGGCGAGCAAGAGACTAAAAAATAATGCCGATGTAGCTCAGTTGGTAGAGCAACTGATTCGTAATCAGTAGGTCGGAGGTTCGACTCCTCTCATCGGCACCATTCCCCCTTAGCCCTGCTGTCGAAAAACTTTACAGTAGCGCGGTATTTTGCTGAGCTAGCAAGAACTTACCGTTTGTCGGCCTATTTGTTCGGCTTGAGCAAGCGGCCGCCACCCACCAGTACAGAACTTGTTATAACTCTTGATATGAAAAAAGGTATGGGATTCACCCTCGTCGAGCTGATGGTGACATTGGTCGTCGCGGGTATTTTAGTGACTGTGGGTGTGCCGTCGTTTAGGACAATTATCCAGAACAACCGGATTACGACCCAGGCAAACACCTTCGTGACGGCGCTGACAATCGCGCGGATCGAAGCCGTGAAGCGCAGCACAACTGTCCGCGTCACTGCCCTTGATGGCTCGGACGCTGCTAATGAGTGGGGACCGGGTTGGCGTGTGTGGGTTGATGAAGACGGCAATAACGCGTTTACAGCTGCAGATACTGAGCTGCGTGTGTTTGCAGAGTTGAGTGGCAATAGCAGCTTCGATAGCGTTGATGACATTACTGAGCTGCAATACCAGTCCACAGGATATCTGAGTGTGGGTGCAGGCGTCACACAGACTTTCGATCTTACAATACCTAACTGCACTGGCAATCAGGCCAGGAGAGTCGTCATCAATCAGGTTGGTAGACATACTGTGAGCAGGTTAGCTTGTTAGGGCAGTAAGATGATACGGAACGAAAACACAATGAAAAGATATGCAAGGCCTTTTTCAGGAGCGCCCTCGAAAGGATTCACCCTCACCGAGGTCCTCATCACGGTGGTCATCATGGCCATCGGTTTGCTGGGGTTGGCGGGTATGCAGGCAAACTCCCTCAAATTCAATCACAGCGCCTATCTGCGTTCGCAGGCGACCAACCTCGCCTACGATATCGTCGACAGAATGCGTGCTAACCGCAGCGCTGCATTAGCAGGGGCATATGATATCGCTGTTGGCGGCGCACTGCCGACTGGTACGGCTATAGCAGATACCGACCTGGCTCAATGGAAGCCCGCCCTGGCAGCCGAATTACCCGCTGGGGATGGCAGTGTCTGTCGTGATGTTGATGGTAATTTGCCCTGTAGCGGTGGCGGCACCTACATCATCGTCAGCGTGCAATGGGATAAGAGCCGCGTCAGGACGACGGTCGAAGGGATTGATGAAGAAGGGGGAGACACGGAAATGTTCACCATGGTTTCAAGACTATGATTATGCGACCCCATAAGAGCAACACCATCCCATCTCAGTACGGCCTTACTTTGGTCGAGTTGATGGTCGCGCTAGTGCTTAGCATGCTGTTGTTAATTGGTATTATTCAAATCTTTCAAGGCAGTAAAATGAGTTATCGCAGCCAGGAAGGCTTGTCGCGTATTCAGGAAAACGGACGTTTTGCGGTCGATTATGTCAGTCGTCGGGTACGCATGGCAGGCTATCTGGGCTGTCTGCGTGATGCAACGCTCTACAATAACCTTAATAACCCCAACAATTTCCCTGTCGATTTGGGTGTCGGTATTCTGGGCTTCGAAGCCAACGGTACTGCCCCTGGGGATACCTACAGCATTACGGCGTCTGACCCGCCTCCGTCGGCCAGTGCCACGGACTGGTCACCCAGCCTGGAAGCCAGTCTGGTGAATAAGGTGCTCCCCGGCACCGATGTAGTCGTGGTGCGCTTTGCCAGCCCCGACGAGATCCCCCGATCCGATCCCGTCAATGATTCCGCACAAATCTTTGTACAGAATACGGCAGAGGTGGAAATCGGCGAGATTTTAGTATTGACGGATTGCCAAAAGGCTTCAGTTTTCCAGGTAACTAATGTGACGCCTACCGGAGGAGGTGGCAGCCTCGACGTAGTGCATTCGAATAGTGGTACGGTCACGCCCGGCAATGCAACCCCTACCTGGGGGCCGGAGCAAAGCTATGGCAGAGATTCGCAGTTGATGCGTCTGCAAACGTTTGTGTTCTATATCGGCCAGGGCGCAAGCGGCCGGCCCGCCTTGTTTCAGGAGCGGCTTGTCTCTAATGGCGCTGCAGCGGCGTTACAATCAGAAGAGCTCATTGAGGGCGTGGAGAATATGCAGATTGTCTATGGTGTCGATATCGATGCTGATCGTCAGGTCGATCGCTATGTGACCGCGAATGCGGTGACGGATTGGACGCAGGTGGTCAGCGCCCGTATTGCCTTGTTGCTGCGCAGTGTTGATGAGTCCACAGCAGATCTGGATACGCAAACCCAGACATTATTTGGCACCATAGTTGATCCTGTCGATGATCGTCGTCTGCGCAATGTCTTTGCTACCACGGTGACGGTGCGCAATCGCGTACCGTGATGAATGTGTGATGGTTAGAGGAAATAAGGAATGATAAAACACCAATATCAATGTGTAAGTAGACAGCGGGGGTCGGTGCTGACGATCTCACTGATCTTTTTACTATTGCTGACCATTATCGGCGCGACCACCATGCAAAGCACCACTATCCAGGAACGCATGGCCGGTAATATGCGCGATGTGAACATTGCACTACAGGGCGCCGAATCGGGCCTGCGTGCCGGCGAAACGGTCTTGCAGGGCGCTACGGTAGGACCCTTTAACGGGACTTATGGCAATTACACGCCGGCGGCATCCGATGGCACCCCGCGATGGGAGGATGGTACGACAAGCTGGCAGACGGTCACCGAAACATTGCCGTACGTGAGTGTGCAGCCGCAATACATCATTGAGGATCTGGCGCCTTTGCCTGATCCCAAAGGCAGCCTGGCAGCAGATGCGCCGGTTTCCGAAATCCATTTTTATCGGGTCACCGCACGGGCGGGCGGATTAAACAATTCAACCGAAGTCATCTTGCAGACGAACTACCGCAGATAGATGACGTGTTAAGCGATGAGCAGGGATCTTGCTATGAACGAAGCAAACAAAGTTAAATATTTTATTTCCAGCATGCTGTTGTCAGCGGTCACGCTGATGGCGGCGACCCCCGCTTCGGCGGCGCTGAGTGTCAGTGATGTGCCACTGTTTCTGACCTCACAGGCCGATCCGAATATCTTGTATATCCTGGATGATTCGGGATCAATGCAATGGGAATTAATGCCCAACGGCATTATGAATAATGACAATGAGGTACGGACAAATTACGCATTTCCCGTACCTGCGGGTGTCTACGGTACTTCTGAGTACGCTAATACTGTACCGACATTCGATGGCACCGATATCTTCAGTGTTCGTGCGCGTTCGCCAAATAACAATTCTGTTTATTACAATCCTGCGCTGACATACCGACCCTGGGCGAAAGCCGACGGGACTTTTTACCCGGATGCTGTGATTACCTGTGCACTGCACAATCCCTACAACCCACCGGCGACCCCTAGCGCCCTTGATGATTGTCGTAATCTGACGGTTAATAACACAGAGACTGCTGATTGGATCTCGAAAACCGCTGAGAACAACGAGTCACGGACTTTCTACCCGGCGACCTACTTCGCATTCACCGGGGCAGATGTGAACAATCCTGCCGATTACACCAAGATTGAGATTCAAGCGGCTAACGCACCTTTTAATGGTAGTGCTGCGCGTAGCGACTGCGCGGCGGCACCTAGTTGTACCTATGCTGAGGAAATACAGAACTTTGCCAACTGGTATACCTATTACCGCTCGCGCGTGCTGACTGCCCGTGCCGGGACGGGCTTTGCCTTCGCCGAGCAGGGCGGCAATATACGCGTCGGCTTTGGTGCTATTAATGAAACCAATAACAGCGTTGACGGGGCTACCACCGATACCCTGATCAGGGGTGTGCGGACTTTTTCCGGTACCGACCGCGACAATTTTTTTGACGATCTGTACGGACATCCGATGCCCACGAGTGGCACACCCTTGCGGCGCGCATTGGACGATGCCGGCCAATATTACTCACGAAGCAGCAATCAAGGCCCCTGGGGAAAGGAGCCGGGCGTTAATAACAGCGCGGATCACTTTGCCTGCCGGCAGAGCTATACAGTGCTGATGACAGACGGATGTTGGAACAGCACAGAGGCCTCAACGGCAGGTGCCCGTGCCAATGTTGATAACAGCAATGGTCCGAGCATTGCGCCCCCAACAGGCGCAAGTTACCAGTACACACCGGACCATCCCTACCGGGATAACTATGATAATACGCTCGCTGATGTCGCCATGTATTACTGGAACCGCGACTTGCGTGGTATTGGTAACGGACCACTGGATAATATCGTACCGACCAACCCCAAGGACAACGCCTTCTGGCAACATATGGTGAGCTTTACCGTGGGGCTGGGCGTGAATGGCACTCTGGATCCGGTAGCCGATTGGCCGGGCCTGCAAGCCGGTACCACGGCCTGGCCGGACCCGAATAATCCGGCAGATACCAACAATCCCCTTGAGACGATTGACGACTTATGGCATGCCGCCGTCAACGGCCACGGCGGATTTTTAAGTGCAGCCAACCCCGCGCAATTTGCCGATGCCCTGACGGCTACCTTAGCCGATATTGCTTCGCGTACCTCTTCTGCGGCGGCGGTCTCCACCAACTCGACACGGCTGGATACTAATAGCGCGATCTACCAGGCAAGGTTCAACAGTGAATTTTGGACGGGGCAGTTGCTCTCGTTCGCCATCAATCCGGATGGCAGTGTGGGGACTGTGCAATGGGATGCTGCTACCCTAATTCCGGCGGCTGCCAGTCGCAATATACTCACCTTTGTACCGGGAACGGGGGGAGCCACCTTTGAATGGGCGAATCTCACAGGCACGCAACAAGGTTATTTGAATACAGACCCGGTGACCAGCTCGGCCGATGCCTTAGGTGCCGATCGCCTCAATTACTTGCGTGGCGATGCGACGAATGAACAAAAGAACGGGGGTGTATTCCGTAACCGTACCACTGTGCTGGGCGATATCATCAATTCAGATCCGGCCTTTGTGTCCACGGCTGATTTCGGTTTTTCAGTGCTTACTGGAAATTCCGGTGCGGAAGGCACGAGCTATGTGACGTTCCGCGCGTCACCTTCATATCAGACCCGTACTCCGATGCTTTATGTGGGTGGTAACGATGGCATGCTGCATGCTTTTGATGCCGACACCGGCGTTGAAAAATTCGCTTTTGTGCCCAACGAGGCCTACCCCAAGCTGAATGAGTTGACGACCCCGGCTTACTCGCACACCTATTTTGTGGATGCGCCGGCGCGCGCCGGTGATGCCTATCTCAGCAACGCATGGAAATCCGTGCTGCTGGGCGCGACCGGTGCCGGTGGCAAGGCGGTGTTCGCACTGGATATCACCACTCCAGGCAGTTTCGGCGCCAGTAACGTCATGTGGGAGTTCACTCACGCTGAGCTGGGTGTGACCATCGGTCAGCCGAGTTTTGCGCGGGTTAATGCTGGCGACAAATGGATAGCCATTTTTGGTAATGGTTACAATAGCACCAGCCATAAGGCGCAATTGTTTGTGGTCGATCTGGAAACCGGCGCTTTGTTGAAAGTGATCGATACAGGGGTAGGTTCCAGTACCGAGCCCAACGGGCTGGCCACACCCATCCCGGTTGACGTGGACGGCGACCGCGTCACTGATTATATCTATGCGGGTGACCTGCACGGTAATATGTGGAAATTCGATTTTACTGGAGCCAGTGTGGCTTCATGGAGTTCGGCCTTTACATCAGGCATGACTCCCCAGCCGTTGTACACGGCCTGTGATGCGGATCCCTGCACCGGTACGGCCCTGCGCCAGCCGATTACCACGCGGCCCGATGTGGGGCTACACCCCGACGGTGGGTTGATGGTGTATTTTGGCACCGGCAAGTATTTTGAAACCACAGATAATATCGTTACGCCGCCTAACCCGTTGCAAAGTTTCTATGGCATTCGCGATCAGGCTACGCAGGTGGGTGGGCGTAATGACCTGCAGCCACAAACGATCATCCTGGAACAGGATGCGGTGACGTCGGGCACGGAGTTTGATATTCGGGTCGTTTCCGATACCACGATCGATTACACCACCGAGGATGGTTGGTATCTCGATTTGATCTCACCGTCTGCCGTTGATGGTGCGGGGGAACGGGTCGTCAGTTCGCCGATCCTGCGTAACGGCCGGGTCATCTTCACCACTATCATCCCCTCGGCCGATGCCTGCACCTTTGGTGGCACCAGTTGGCTCATGGAGCTGGATGCCGTCAGCGGCGCGCGTTTGACCTACTCGGTATTCGATGTGAATGGTGATGGCCTGGTTAACGACGCGGACTTTGTCACGCTACCGGATGGCACCAAGGTGCCGGTTTCCGGCCGCAAGATGCCGGGTATTGTTACCGAACCCGGTATCATTTCCGCAGGTGAGATCGAGTACAAGTACAGCAGTACTTCAAGCGGCGCTATCATTGTTACCACAGAAGCAGGCGGTGGCACCGAGTTTGGTCGCCAGTCCTGGCGTCAGCTAAAATAAACGGATGAGTACATTTCCGGGAGATAGAGAATGATAGGGAAACAGGCCAGAAAAAACCTTGTGTCCTTGGTGTTAGGCGTCATATTAGTAGGTGCCTCTAATGTCTACGCCGAGAATTATGAAGAGATCGTTGTCGTCAACGGTATTGATGCCGCCAGCATGACGATCGTGCTCGATAAGAAACGATATCGATTAAGTCGTGATGTTAAGGTGTACTCGAAAGACGCAGTTGATTATCAGCGTGAGCTGTCGCGACTGTCCGGTAAACGGATAGGTTTTGAGGCCGGTTATGATCAATCAGCCGATACTGTGAGCATTACCAAAATATGGGTGCTTCGCAAATAGTTGGCATAAATCCGACTATTGCGTTTGGATAATTGAGGTTCAAAGGAAATGATACATACAAGGCCGCGTGGTTTTACGCTTATTGAGCTCATGATTATTGTCGTGATTGTTGCGATCCTGGCAGCAATCGCTTATCCGACTTATCAGAACCAGGTGCGTAAGAGTAAACGAGAAGAAGGCAAGCAGGCGCTGTTGGAGAATTCGCAAGCCCTGGAACGCTGTTTCACACGTTATGGTGCCTACAATAATGCGGCTTGTCAGGCGTTTAGCCAATTTGTCGGAACTGTCACCAGTGATAACGGGTATTACACACTCACTTTTACAGGTATTGCAGCCTCAGCATTTACTCTTCAGGCTGTGCCAACGGCTCCCTTCACGGACGCCGAGTGCGGGACGCTAACCGTAGCACACACCGGAGCGACTACACCCGTTAATCCTGTCTGCTGGCGCTAGCAAGGCGAACATAGACGCTTTTTGTTAATAGTTACTATCAGGTCGGGAGGTTGAACGCCGGACGTAGAGCAGTGAGGCGCCCTGGTTTTCATTGCGAGTGGCGAAAGCCGCGCAGCGGTGATCGTCGGAACAGGTTGTTTAAGGCGACTCCTTGTTAAGCGCGGCTGAAAAGTGATGGTTCTATTAACTGTCCCGCAACTCTTTCGGCAAACTGAACACTATTTCTTCGCGCACGCCTTGGTGCTCTTGAATCGCCGCAGTCGTACTCTGTTTTAATTTAACAATTACCTGCTCTACCAGCACCTCGGGCGCGGATGCGCCGGCGGTAACGCCAATGCATTGTTTGCCTTCCACCCAGTCTGTATTGATTTCACCGGCACTGTCTATCAGGTGGGCTTCGACACCGGCCTTCTCCGCTATTTCGCGCAGGCGGTTGGAGTTGGAGCTGGTTTGCGAACCTACTACAAGTACCAGGTCGCATTTTCCGACGAGTTGTTTAACTGCATCCTGGCGGTTTTGGGTGGCGTAACAGATGTCATTCTTGCGTGGGCCAGTGATATCGGGAAAGCGGGCGCGCAGCGCATCGATTACGTCACTGGTATCGTCGACCGATAAGGTGGTCTGGGTAACGAAGGCAGGTTTGGCCGGGTTTTTGATGTCCAGTCGGGCCACATCCTGAGGTGATTCCACCAGATGGATGGCGCCGCCGTTGCTGGTGTCATACTGACCCATGGTGCCTTCCACTTCCGGATGGCCGCGGTGGCCGATCAATATCGTATCGCGGCCTTCCTTGCAGTAGCGTGCTACTTCCAGGTGCACCTTGGTTACCAGCGGGCAGGTGGCGTCGAACACCTTGAGTCTGCGTGTCGCCGCTTCCTTGCGCACTGCCTGCGAAACCCCGTGAGCGCTGAAGATTACGGTGGCGTCATCGGGCACCTCTTCAAGTTCATCCACGAAAACAGCGCCCATGTCGCGCAGCCGGCCTACTACGAATTTGTTATGCACGACCTCGTGGCGCACATAGATTGGTGCACCAAACAATTCCAGCGCGCGTTCAACAATCTCGATCGCGCGGTCAACACCGGCACAAAAACCGCGTGGATTGGCGAGTAGAATCTGCATGGATTTACCTGGTTGTTTTGCGGACGATTATTATCACCGCAAAGGCGCAAGGAACGCAAAGGAAACACTAGGGAACCGTTCATGACTTAATCAGAGCTTCCCTAGCTATGTAATGGTTTTATTGGTCACAGGGTGAAAGGCTGTCTCGTTCCCGCGCCCCAGCGTGGGAATGTATAACTGCATGTCTGGAAGCTCAGGTATGGGTTGCCACGGGGATCGTAGGAACCAGAAGCACTAACTTGGTTATCGTTGTGCCCTCGGTTTTGTCTCCTGGCCACCCTAGCTCCTCCATCCATGGAGTCGTTTGCGATGAAAAATAGTTTCAGTCTGGTTTGCTGACTTCAAGGATGTGTGCAGTGAAGGTCAGTTCATGTCCGGCCAGCGGGTGGTTGAAGTCGACTTCGACCTTGTCATCGCCCACTGCTACGATGGCGCCGGGTATCTCGTCGCCACCGGGCGTGGTGAAGCTCATGATCATGCCGGCTTGCAGTGTTAGGTCGGGGGCGAAATCACTGCGATTCAGGTTGTGGATGGCTGCGGCATCATGAAATCCAAAACCCTGTAACGGATCGATCTTGATGGTTTGTTTGTCACCGGCTTGCAGGCCATACAAAGCCAGCTCCAGTCCTTCCTGAAAATCGCCTGCACCCATGACGACCTCGACCGGCTCATCGTCGAAGGTGCTTTCGGCGATAGTGCCGTCTTCGAGTTCGATCATGAAGTGTAGGCGTACCTTGTAACCGGGTTCGATGATCATGCTGATTCTCAGTCGCTATGCTTCTGGAAAAACAGGGTATGAATAATCAGCAATGCAGCGCCAACGCTAATTGCGGAATCGGCGATATTGAATGTGGGCCAGTAATGGTTCTGGTTGCCCCAGTGGGCATACCACTGGATAAAGTCGATAACATGTCCGTAAAGAACACGGTCGATGAGGTTGCCTATGGCGCCACCCAATACCAGCGCCAGACTCGCAGCCGTCCATTTCTCATGTACGGGCAAGCGTTTGAGCCAGGTGATGATCATGATGCTGATGGCAATGGCGAGCACGGTAAAAAACCAGCGCTGCCAACCGCCGGCCTGAGCAAACAGGCTGAAGGCCGCGCCCTCATTGTAGGCCAGGGTAATATTGAAAAATGGCATGACTTGATGCCGGATACCTTCCTGCAGTTGTGAGTCAGCCAGTATTTTAGTGACTTGGTCGGCCACCACAACCACCACACTTAACCATAACCACCTAAGCATAATTACGTGGCTCTCCGTCACCATCAATATTTTCAATGCAGCGGCTGCAAATTTCCGGGTGTTTGGCGTTACTGCCAACATCTTCACGGTGGTGCCAGCAACGAATACATTTATTATGTGGACTTGGAGAGACCTTTATCTGTAGCGTCTCGCCGTTACTCAGTTGGGTCTCGACCATGTCGTCAATTGGTGCATCCAGCAGCCGGGCATCAGAAGTAATCAACACGAAACGTAACTCATCTCGGAGTTGAGAGAATATGCTGACGCTTTCGCCACTACAAAAAATCTCAACCTCGGCATCCAGCGGTGAGCCGATAGTACCGGCTACGCGCAATTTTTCCAGTTCCTTGCGTACCGCTTCCACCAGTGACAACACCACCTCCCAGAAGGCGATATTCATCGGCTCATCATCGGCGAGCGAGAACAGGCCGTCATACCAGGTGCTCAGGAGTACTGATTCGTCGCGCTCCCCGGGCATGTGCTGCCAGAGTTCATCAGTCGTAAAGCACAGGATAGGTGACAACCAGCGGACCATGGCTTCGAGGATGTGATACATCGCGGTCTGGCATGAGCGGCGTGCGATACTGTCGGATTGTGTGGTGTACTGCCGGTCCTTGATGATGTCGAGATAAAAGCTGCCCATCTCCACCGCGCAGAAGTTATGCACGTCCTGGTAAATAGAATGAAAACCGTAATCACCATAGGCAGCCACAACCTTCTGTTGCAGTCGCAGTGTCTGGTCCACTGCCCAGCGGTCCAGCGCCAGCATCTCTTCGGGCTGTAGCATGTGTTGCTGCGGATCAAAGCCATTGAGATTCGATAATAAAAACCGTGAGGTGTTACGAATACGGCGATAGGCATCCGCGGTGCGTTTCAGAATCTCGTCGGAGACGGTCATCTCACCACTGTAATCGGTGGCGGCGATCCACAGGCGCAGGATGTCGGCGCCCAGGCTGTTGGCGACCTTTTGCGGCGACACCACATTGCCGCGCGACTTGGACATCTTCTGTCCCTTGGCATCGACCGCGAAACCGTGCGTGAGCACTTGTTGGTAAGGTGCAGCCGAACGCGAGGCAATTCCGGTGAGTAACGATGACTGAAACCAGCCGCGGTGTTGGTCGGAACCCTCCAGGTACAGGTCGGCCGGGAAGGTGAGTTCACTGCGTTGCTCCAGGACACAAGCATGTGTCACACCGGAGTCAAACCACACATCCAGGGTATCGCTCACCTTGTCATAGTCACTGGCCTCGTCGCCAAGCAGTTCTTCTGTTGTGAGCCTGAACCAGGCATCGATACCCTCTTTTTCGATGCGTTGTGCTACCTGCTTCAGCAGTTCAGCGGTGTTTGGGTGCAGCTCCTGCGTTTGTTTGTGCACCAACAGCGGAATCGGTGTGCCCCAGGTACGTTGCCGCGTTTCGATACGGGCCTGGCCCCAGCCGGGGACCCAACGCACATTTTTGATTGCCTGCATGGCGTCGTTTCGTAAGCCTTGTTGTTGCATGCTGATAAACCATTGCGGTGTGGCGCGAAAAATAATCGGTGTCTTGTGCCGCCAGCAATGCGGATAGCTGTGCTGGATTTTATCCACGGCCAGTAATGTGCCGTGTTCCTTGAGCACATCAATGATATGTCCGTTGGCCTTGTGTACCGGTTCGCCGGCAAACAATTCAGTATCGGGCAGGAAGCAACCGTTACCGCCGACAGGGTTGTGTACCGGCAAACCATAGCGTAGCCCGGCGATGTAGTCATCGTGGCCGTGACCGGGTGCAGTGTGTACTGCGCCGGTACCGGCTTCGGTGGTGACGTGTTCGCCAAGGATGACCGGGACTTGGCGAGCGTAAAACGGGTGTTTTAGTTGCATGCCTTCGAGGTCGGTGCCACGGCATTGCCCGATAGCTGTGGCCTCGGTTATGCCGTAACGCTCGAGCGCCTGTTGTTGCAGCCCGGCGGCAAGAATCAGGCATTCATCAGCGGTTTGTAGCAGCACATATTCAAGCTCCGGGTGCAGTGCTACCGCTTGGTTCGCGGGTAACGTCCAGGGTGTAGTTGTCCAGATGACGATGGAGACCGGACCGCTGGCGCCCTGTGCATTGTATTTTTCCAATAGCGCGTCTCTATCACTCAACTCAAAACGTACATCGATAGACAGTGAGGTCTTGTCTTCATACTCGACCTCGGCTTCCGCCAGAGCCGAGCCGCAGTCAATACACCAATGCACCGGTTTGGAACCTTGTTGCAAGTGACCATTGGCGATGATGCGCCCCAGTGTACGTACAATGTTGGCTTCAAACGCATAATCCATCGTCAGATAGGGCTTGTCCCACTCGCCCAGCACACCCAGTCGCTTGAAGTCACGGCGCTGGCCGTCGACCTGCTGTGCCGCATAATCGCGACAGGCCTTGCGGAAGGTGAATTCATCGACCTTACTGCCGGCCTTACCGATTTTTTTCTCCACCTGCAGTTCAATCGGCAAACCATGGCAATCCCAGCCCGGTACATAGGGTGCGTCGAAACCACTCAGGGTCTTACTCCTGACAATAATATCTTTCAGGACCTTGTTGACGGCATGGCCGATATGGATATCGCCATTGGCATAAGGCGGGCCGTCGTGCAGTATAAATTTGGGGCGCCCGGCGCAAGCCTCACGGATCTTTTGATAAAGACCGCTTTGTTCCCAGAGTTCCAGCATGGCCGGCTCACGGTTCGCCAGATTGCCGCGCATGGGAAAATCTGTTTTGGGCAGATTGAGGGTTTCTTTATAGTCAGTCACGAAATGTTTCACCGCAAAGGCGCAAAGGCGCAAAGATTATAAGTTATTCACTATCTATTTAATGCCGTTTTTTAGCAATGGCACATAAAATTAATTAGCATACCCGATTTCAAGCGTGATAATTTCAGGTGTGTCAGTAATTGTGCTTCATGAATAGGTTTTAGAAGCTCTGTTGGTTTGAGTTCTAAAATAACAAGATCATCAACTACAATATCGAGTCGATAACCGCAGTTCAGCTCAATGTCCTTGTATGATACAGGTAATGCCTTCTGGCGTTCAAAAGGAACTTGCGTAGGCTCAATCCTCTGCTGAGGCATTCTTCATAGCTTGATTCAAGTAGCCCCGGCCCCAGGTGCCTGTGTACCTCTATAGCTGCCGCAATAATGTCTTTTGACAGCTTATCTTCTTTTTTCAAGCTTTGCGTCTTTGCGGAGTCATTTGTTGGCAAAAAAAGCTTTCGCCTCTTTTACATCACACCCAATCTGCTGTGTCAGCGCATCGAGCGAATCGAATTTCATTTCATCGCGGATGCGGTGCAGTAGATCGACGTGCAGGTGCCGGCTGTAAATGGTGGCGTCGAAATCAAATAAATGTACTTCCAGGCGATTTTGTGTGCCGTTGACTGTGGGTCGGCGGCCGACGTTAGCAACACCGCGCAAGGGTTCCTGGTCGAGTCCAAATACCTCGACCGCAAATACTCCACGTACTGGCGAGACTTGGCGGGAGACGCGCAGGTTGGCCGTGGGGAAGCCGATACTACGACCGCGCTTATCGCCATGCATCACCTTGCCGCTCATGCGAAACGGCCTGCCGAGGTACTTCTCGGCTGTATTCATATTGCCCTGCTGCAAGGCCTCACGTATCAGGGTGCTGCTGACGCGCTGCCCATCGATGACGAAACTGTGCATGTTAACGACCTGGAACCCGTGTAGCACGCCGGCCTGCTGCAGCAGGGCAAAATTACCCCGGCGGTCCTTGCCAAAGCGAAAATCATCGCCGACCACCAGATACTTGATGCCCAGGCCATCAATCAGCAGGCGCTCAATAAATGCTTCGGCGGGCGTGTTTGCCAGGCGGTTGTCGAAACGCAGACAAAACACGCGGTCTACTGAAAAACGTCTCAACACCTGTAGTTTTTCGCGGAAGCGTGTCAGCCGTGCCGGCGCTTTATCACCGGCAAAATATTCGCGCGGATAGGGTTCGAAGATGATAGCCACCGATGGCAACTGCATTTCTGCGGCCTTCTCAGCGAGTTGTCCCAGTACCGCCTGATGGCCGAGGTGTACGCCATCGAAATTACCGATGGTGGCTACACAGCCGCGATGCCGGGGCTGTAGATTATATTGGCCGCGTATCAATTCCATGGGATCTGCGCAAAAAAGCGTAATTATAGGTCAGAATGGACCGCTAGGTTCATTCAGTGTGCGCTGAAGTGCGAAGGCCTAACACCCAGCACCGCAAGACCCACTGCGTAGCTGATGCCACCGGCGCAAATCAGCCAGGTAAGCATGCCGACACGTTGCCACAGATCTGCGCCGGACCAGAAATCCAGGGGTGGTCTGAGCAAAATCAGTGCCGCAACCATCAGCAAGGCGCTGACGGCGACCTGCAGCCATAAGCGTTTCCAGCCAGCCAATGGCGCGTAGATTCCCTGCCTGCGCAACATTAAATACAACATGCCGGCATTGCAGTAACCCGCCAGCGCGGTTGCC
Source organism: uncultured Gammaproteobacteria bacterium (assembly GCA_947258875.1). Lineage (GTDB taxonomy): Bacteria > Pseudomonadota > Gammaproteobacteria > CAMYKB01 > CAMYKB01 > CAMYKB01. The sequence goes on from CAMYKB010000020.1 coordinate 29,959, forward strand.
AACGCCAAGCCGGCGTGTGGGCCGGTAATGCCGAAGTACAGCCATGGAACGACGATCAATATAGTCAGTACGATATTGATGAATACCGCAATAATGCCGATCTTGACGGGAGTACGGGTGTTCTTACGTGAATAAAAGCCGGGTGCCAGCACCTTGACGAGGATGAAGGCGGGCAGTCCTGCGGCATAGGCCATCAGGCTCATACCGGCCATGTGTACATCCCGCAGGGTGAATTTGCCGTATTGAATCACCGTGGCAAGGATGGGCTCTGCCAGCAGTACCAGCCCCAGCATGGCGGGGATACTGATGACAATGGCGAGGCGCATAGCCCAGTCCAATGTATGATTAAATGTGTTACCCGCGGCCCTGGCATGCTCACGTGCCAGTTTGGGCAAAATGGCGGTGCCGATGGCGACGCCGAATAATGCCAACGGCAGTTCGACGAAACGGTCGGAAAAATACAGCCAACTGATGCTGCCAACCATCAATGAAGAGGCGACGATGGTATTGATCAGCAGGTTGAGCTGCGCCACCGAGGAGCCGAACAGTGCCGGTAGCATCAATTTGAGTATCTGGCGCACCCCTTCATGGGCTTTTTGCAGGCGCAATCGCGGCAATAGCCCCAGGCGCTGCAGAAAAGGCAACTGAAACGCCAGTTGGGCGATGCCTGCGATCAATACGCCCCAGGCCAGCGCGGTTACCGGTTCGTCCATTAATGGCGCCAGCCACAGGGCGGCAGCGATCAAGGTCAGGTTCAACAGTACCGGCGTAAAGGCCGGTATCGCGAAACGGCTGAAAGTGTTGAGTATGCCGCCGCTGAGTGCCGTCAGGGAAATGAACAGGATGTATGGGAAGGTGATGCGCAGCATGCCGGTTGCGAGTGCATGGCGGTCATCGCCCTCACCAAACCACGGCGCGAACAGACTGATCAGCAGGGGCGCGGCGATCACGCCGATCACCGTAATGATAAACAGCAGCAAGCTGAGCATGCCGGCCACATGATCGATCAGATCCTGCAGGTCCTCGCGGCTGCGGGTCTCCTTGTACTGGGATAAAACCGGCACAAACGCCAGTGAGAACGAGCCCTCAGCGAATAGCCGGCGCAACAGATTGGGGATGCGGAAGGCCACGAAAAAGGCGTCTGTCGCGCCGCTTACCGGGAAGGTGAAGGCGATTGCGACATCGCGCAACAGCCCAAGTACACGGGAAATGAGGGTCATGGCGCTGACGACAGCGCTGGATTTGAGGAGTTTGCGGCTCAGTTTGCGGGCCCGCTTAAATAGTCTTGCTCATGGCGGGCAAGATACAGGCAACCTGCTACGGGTGACAAGGCGTTTTTGTGCGTGGATTATTGACTTTAAGGGCAAAACCACGCATATTACGCCCCCTCTCAGACAGACTGTTTTTTTGGAGTACGGAATTGGCTAACATTGCTTCAGCACGCAAACGCGCCCGCCAGGCGGTCAAGCGCCGCGCACATAACGTGGAACTGCGCTCACGCATGCGCACCAGTCTCAAGAAGGTGCTCAAGGCGATTCATGCAGGTAATAAGGATGAGGCGCAGGCTTCGTTCAAGGCCGCTGTACCCATGATTGATTCCAGTGCCAACAAGGGCTTGATCCACAAGAACAAGGCCGCAAGGCACAAGAGCCGTCTCAATGCGCGCATCAAGGCCCTCTAGGTCGTCGCCGGATTAACGCATATAAAGAGCCCGCTTAATAGCGGGCTTTTTTTATTGTCGTTAGCTTTCAACAATACCAGTGCCGTGTGGCGATAGAAACAAACGGTATGTTTACGGCGATAAATGGCAGGCAGTTTTCGCAACGACAGAGCTTAAGGGTGATGTTTCACATGATCGTTTTCGATCTGTAACGGCGGTAGCGGTCACGGAATAACCACTGATCCGTCATTCCCACCCATCAATCTTGTTTCGCGTGACTTCAGTCTCTGATGCTCTATGATCATACTCAACAGCTAAGGTTTTTTTGCCGCCGTTAGTTTCACTGAAACGGCATTCGTAGGGGAAGCAGAAACGCCGGGCTAGAGTAGCACTAAACGAGTTCAGTAGTACCAGTAGATTGTAGAGTTAAAGTTTTAGAGTAGTTCCTCCTTGACGTAAAAAGACTGGCGTCACCCGTGCAAACAGGTGGCGCATTTTTTTGCTGCCGGTATTTTCGGATTTAAATTCCCTGGCTGATGATCAGTTAAATAATGATGAGGTTGTCACGATGAATAAGTTCGGGTTCATCGACGTAACCTAATAGTCTCTCGATCTCGGACGATGCCTGGCCCATCAGTTTGCGGGCTTCTTCGGCAGAGTAGTTCACCAGCCCGCGGGCGATCTCCTTGCCGTCGTTGTCGATGCAAGTGACGACTTCGCCACGCGTAAACTGCCCCTGTACTGCCTTCACCCCGACAGGTAACAGGCTTTTGCCGGACGCGGTGATCACCCGCGCCGCTCCGGCATCGAGTTCAAGTACGCCCTTGGCGTTGAGCTGGCTGGCGATCCATTGCTTGCGGGCTGCCAGCGGTTCCTTGTCGGCCAGCAACAGCGTGCCGGTGACTTCGCCCGCCTTGATGCGCATCAATACATTTTCCTCCCTGCCTGAAGCGATCAGCGTAGCGCAACCGGAACGGGCTGCGAGTTTGCCGGCGCGGATTTTGGTGATCATGCCGCCGCGCCCGAGGTGGTTGCCGGAGGGGCCTGCGCAGGCATCGAGCCGGGGGTCACCGGCTACGGCCTCGGTGATGAGTTGCACGTCAGCATGCATACGGGGATCGAGGTCGAACAGCCCTTGCTGGTCAGTCAGTATGATCAACAACTCGGCTTCAATGAGGTTGGCAACCAGTGCGGCAAGAGTATCGTTATCACCGAAGCGAATTTCCTCGGTGGCCACGGTATCGTTTTCGTTGACCACGGGAATGGCGCCCAACGACAACAGGCTGCGTAGTGTGCTGCGTGCATTGAGGTAGCGTTGGCGGTTGGCAAGATCATCGTGCGTTAGCAGTACCTGCGCGGCGTGCAGTCCATGCTGCTGGAACTCGCTTTCATAATGTTGCACCAGCCCCATTTGTCCCACGGCAGCAGCAGCCTGCAGCTCATGTAATGCATGCGGGCGTTTTTTCCATCCCAAACGGCTCATGCCTTCGGCTACCGCACCGGAAGAAACCAGCACGATATCCTTGCCGTGTTCGCGCAGGTAGGCGATCTGCTGCGCCCAGCTGGTGATGGCGCGGTGATTGAGGCCGCGGCCATCGTCGGTCAGCAGGGCACTGCCGATCTTGATGACCCAGCGCCTGGTCTTACCCAGTTGCTGACGATTCTTCTTCATGTGTCTCCAGGTAGTTCATGATGGCGTTGCTGAGTTCGCTGGTGCCGGCTCCGGTGACACCGGAAATCATAAATACAGACCCCTGCCAGTCTAGCGCGCTGGCCAGTTCATCGCAGGCCTGTTGGCGTTCAGTTTCGGGCAGCAGGTCAATTTTATTGCACACCAGCCAACGCTCGCGTGCTGCCAGCTCGGGGCTGTAGCGCTCCACCTCATGAATGATGCTGCGGGCCGCCTGGGCAGGAGGCTGGCTTTGGTCTAGCGGCGCGATATCGACCAGATGTAATAATAAGCGCGTGCGTGACAGATGTTTAAGGAACTGAATGCCAAGGCCAGCGCCCTCGGCGGCGCCTTCGATCAGACCGGGGATATCGGCCATGACATAACTGCGCTCAGGCCCGAGATCGACGACCCCGAGATTAGGGTGCAGGGTGGTGAAGGGGTAATCCGCAATTTTGGGTCGCGCGGCAGAGACAGCGCTGATCAGGGTCGATTTACCGGCATTGGGCAGGCCCAGCAGGCCCACATCAGCCAATACCTTCAATTCAAGATGCAGGTTGCGCTCATCACCCTGGGTACCGGGGGTGGCTTGACGCGGCGCGCGGTTGGTGGAGCTTTTAAAGCGGGCGTTACCGATGCCGTGATAACCGCCCTTGGCAACCAGCAGGCGCTCATCATGGGTTTTAAGATCACCAATGATCTCATCGGTATCCGCATCCCTGACGATGGTGCCCACAGCTACCGGGATCAGCAGATCCTCACCGGCCTTGCCGGTGCAGTCACGCCCCATGCCGTCCTGGCCACGGCCGGCCTTGAACTGGCGCGCATGGCGAAAGTCAGACAGGGTGTTGAGGTTGCTGCTGGCGATAAGGAAGACATCGCCGCCATCGCCGCCATCGCCGCCATTCGGTCCGCCGAAGGGAATGAATTTCTCACGCCGAAAACTGACACAGCCATTCCCCCCGTCACCGGCCTTGACCTTGATAGTGGCTTCATCAACAAATTTCATCTCTAAGGGCGCCTATTTTGTCTCAATACTGCGTTGCGGCAGTTTCCACGCTGTTCACTTGACCGTATTCTGCATTAAAAAAGCCCCGGCGGTGCGGGGCTTTTTTAATGATTTATATAAAAGTAGGTTACGCGACCGGCTGGATACTCACAAATTTACGGTTTTTGGGGCCTTTGGTCTCGAATACCACATGCCCGTCCGCTTTTGCGTACAGGGTATGGTCCTTGCCACAGCCTACGTCCACACCCGCGTGGAAACGCGTGCCGCGCTGGCGGACGATGATGTTACCTGCACGGACCAGTTCGCCACCGTAGCGCTTTACGCCCAGTCGCTTGGATTCTGAGTCGCGGCCGTTACGGGTGCTGCCGCCTGCTTTCTTATGTGCCATTGTCGGTGTCCTCTACTACTAATTCTGTATCTTTGACGATGTCTGCTGGGCGTTATGCGCCGATAGCGGTGATTTCGATCTCGGTATAGCTCTGGCGGTGCCCCATTTGCCGGCGATAGTGCTTGCGGCGCTTGAATTTGATGATTTCGATCTTTTTGCCGCGGCCATGGGTCTTGATGCGTGCACTGACCTTGCCGCCCTCGATATAGGGTGCGCCGACGGTGACGTTTTCGCCATCAGCGACCATCAGGACCTTGTCGAAATCCACCGTATCACCCTCGGAGACATCGAGTTTTTCCACCTTGATGGTGTCGCCCTGCGACACCCGATATTGCTTTCCACCAGTAGCGATTACCGCGTACATGTTCGATCTCCAGAAGAGGGACTAAAAATGAGGCGGAATTCTAGCCGTATACAGCCCTAAGGTCAATCTATGACTTGACGGCCCAGCCCGGCCTCCCTAGCATGCGCAGACCGTTTATCCAGCTATAAAATCTTATGGAGCTAAGGGATATACAGGGCCTCATCGCCGGGGACATGGCGGCCGTCGATGCGCTGATTCAGCGCCGGCTGCATTCGGAGGTGGTCCTCATCAACCAGCTTGGCCACTATATTGTCAGTAGTGGTGGTAAGCGCCTGCGCCCGGCATTGGTGCTGCTGGCCTCAGGTGCCTGTGGCTATCGGGGTGGGCAGCACATCACCCTGGCTGCAATTATCGAATTCATCCATACCGCGACCCTGCTGCATGATGATGTGGTGGACGCCTCTGAATTAAGACGCGGCCATGAGACCGCCAATGCCGTGTGGGGCAACGAGGCCAGCGTGCTGGTGGGTGATTTCCTCTATTCACGCGCCTTTGAAATGATGGTCGAGGTCGGCAGTATGCAGATCATGGACATTCTGTCACACGCCACCAATACCATCGCCGAGGGAGAGGTATTGCAGTTGCTGAATTGCCACGACGCCGATACGACCGAAGCGCGTTATATGCAGGTCATCCAGTCCAAGACTGCCAAGTTGTTTGAGTCAGCCTCCCAGCTTGGTGCGGTACTTGCCGGCAAGGACAAAACGGTAGAGCAGGCAATGGCCCGCTACGGCATGCACTTGGGCACCGCCTTCCAGCTCATCGACGATGTGCTGGATTACAGTGCCTCGGCAGACGAAATGGGCAAGAATGTAGGTGATGATCTGGCCGAAGGCAAACCAACCTTGCCCTTGATCTATGCCATGCATAATGGCAATGAGCGGCAGGCCGGGCTGCTGCGGTCAGCCATCGAAAAAGGCGGCCTGGACGTGATCGATGATGTCCTGGAAGCCATTGAATCCACGAGAGCCATTGCTTACACTGAGCGCCTCGCACAGCAGGTGGTCGACAATGCAATCGCTGAGTTGGACTGTCTGCCGGAATCAGACTATAAAACAGCGCTTGCCGCGCTGGCGGGATTCTCAATCAATCGCGGCTACTAATCGATTTTCAGTGCGCCGTATCGTGTTCGGAGTGTAGCTCAGCCTGGTAGAGCCCTGCCTTCGGGAGGCAGGGGTCGGAGGTTCGAATCCTCTCACTCCGACCAATTAATTTGACTACATCACGAATGCCTGCCCTGGGTGCACCTCACGCCGATGATTCCTGTTATCACGATTATCAATTAGTTCATTGCGCTAGCCGCTAAATAGATAAATTTCGCCATCAACGAGCCGCTCAGTTTGGTGCCTGCGCAGCACCGTTCCTTTTGCTAAGCATTACGTCAGCGTTTTTTTTCAAGCCTCAAACAAAAAGTATAAGTGCTCTCTAGCATTACGCCGTGGATTAGTCGGTGATCCTTGGTTATGCAGGTCTTTTGTGGCCGGGATTATTCACCGCTCATAACTATTCGTGCGGTCTGTGCAGGCAGGTGTAATGAATACACCCGCCAGGGCATGCATCTCTTGCGTTGTGCCGCATGTCAAATATACACCGGGAGGACAACGAACCCGGGAATTCTATTTATAAGGGATGAAATGGCCGTTGACGCTATGCATCCGGAATTTATTCATTGGTATAGATGGCTTTATTTTTCTTAGACAGGGCCGATAGGTGAATTTCGGGATGTCGCACATATTTCTGTAAAAGGAGACATCCGTGCGGGCACATAAATCAAGCCCATGACGGACGGGGTACAACGAGTGATGAATGCGGCTCAATAATTTTGGCGGCCGGCCGACAAGGTGGTAACAGCGTAATCGCGAGTGCGTCATGTGCATTGCGAACAAACCAGGGGGACTGGTTTTTGATTAGCCCATTACAAGGCTAACGGATCTTTGACGCATTGGCGGTTACGCAAGTGACAGTATTTTGTCACTACGCTCTAACGCCAGGAGGCCATGACCAATGAATAATAACAAGTATCTCATCTTTAGCGCTGCTCTATTGTTGTTTTCGCAGATTTTCTCAGTGGCTTATGCAGGTAATTTTAATGTCATGTTCAGCGTGGTGGATGTGGTCGAGGTGGAAGGCGTGAGCAAGGCGATCTTGCAGGTTGAAACGCAAAACCTTACTGGCCGGGAGCTGCGCGATGTTGTGGTGTATCTAGAGAAATCAAATGCTAACTATCAAGCAGATTTCTCTTACCCGCTCGGAACGCTGGCAGCGGGAACCTCCATATTTTTTACAGATGAATTCTATTTTGGCAACGAAACGACAAATCCTGTAGGCCCCATGGTTTGGCGTATCGAGTATGGGGATGAGCAGTCAGGCCTGTACCAGGAGTTGGTGCTGAGTCCAGGGGTCTAGTCGTTATTGAATGTTGCTACGGAGTTAAACGTTATGTCCAGTAAATCAAGAATTTCGCTAAGAAAAATTCTGCTCGCGTCTGTAATCTTATTCCACTGTAATACTGTAAGTGCGCAAGAGGTAGTTCTTAATCCTGCAACCATGGTGGGTCAGGTGCAGGTAGGAAGCGAAATAATTAAACACGGCTACGTGCGCGTATATAACACACAAGGTGTGTACACGGCGCATTCCAATTTGACGAACACCGGCACAGTGTCACCCGAATACCAGGCAACGGTCGATGTCCCGGCAGGAGTGATCGAGACCTATAAGATAGATGCTGCCGCATATCTTGAGGATGGACGGGATCACCTGTTTTGGTCTAAGCAACCCGTTGAGGTAACGGAATTTACAACCAGCACATTAGATTTGGTTTTGTCAGACCCGGCATATATACAGGGTAGTGTAACCACCACGACCAATCAGCCAGTCTATAAGTTTGGTATTACAGCTGTTCCCGAATTAATTCCTTCCATTAATTCGAGTACCTATTTCGTGGATGATGTGTCATCCAGTTATCAATTCGTGGTGCAACCCGCTGCGAACATTACATTAAAGGCATATTATCAAATTGTTGCGGATGGGCCACGCTATGATTTGCCGGAACGCAAGGTCAGCGTGGCTGCAGGTGAGACAATCAGCGTCGACTATCATGTCGAAATCCCTTCTGGAAAGGTTGCAGGTGTATTTGATTTGGATGGGCCGGTTGATGTTGACCGCTATGACATGTCGATCATAAAAAGCGGCGTCTATGATTCAGTTTCCGTGGCACGTTCAAATTTTACTGGCATTGCGAACACCACAGACTATGCATTGTCTGGTCTGCGAGACGGGGCTTACACAGTCTATTCTGCTGTGGCTTACCTGAACGATGGTGATGATCGGTATTATTTCCCATATGCGCAATACAGTCCTGACAGGATTCCGACCATTACGCAGGGTTCAACTGAATTGGTCGATGTCACAGGCTACCAGGCATTCCTCAATGGCAAACTAAACATCACGGGCACCACATCTCTCGCAGATGCTGTATCGGCATACATCGATGCGCACGGTGTGGGCGCATCGATCGGCGGAAGGTCGAGAGACCAGGTCGATCTGCTTGGTGGCGACTTTGACCTGATCGTGAGCGAAGGCCAGTGGAGCCCCCGTTCAGGTTCGTTACGATTAGCCCTTGATGACTCGATCGAATATCTGAATTGGGGTCTCTATCAAGATGCTGGTGCGGGCCAATATGTTGCAGGCGGAGATACGGTGAGCCAGGACCTGACGCTCGACCTGGGTAGCGTAGTAGTGACGTATCGGGTGGCCGATGGTGGTGTGTTGAGCAGGCCTTACCTGAGCGGTAATTGTCGGGACTATGACGAATCTAATCAGTTACTCTCAGGCTATTCTATTTACTCTTATGCCAATAACCAACTTGATGTGCAGCAGGGTCGGGTACGTTTTGATGGCCTGGCTGGTAGTTGCCAGGTAACGGCCTGGGCTACAGTTAATGGTACGCAGACCAAATTCAGTGATCTGGATATTACAGTAGAGGCAGGTGCTACCCGGGTTGTCGATGTGGAAGGGCCGGTCTTCGGTACTATCCAGCCGTCAGCGGGTGAGTGCGTGAATACCGACGCGCCGACCTATACTGGCGTGGTTACCGATGACCAGGGTGTAGCCAGTGTTAGTGTCAATGGTGTTGAAGCAGTGCTGACATCGACCAACAACCCTGACGATCTGTTTGAGGTCACTTTCTCGGCCACCATTTCTTTGTCGGGCGATAGTCTTACAGAGGTTGTGATTGTAGCGACAGATGTGAGCGGCAATACGGCCAGTGACACGCGTAGCGTATGTTACGACGCAGCTCCGCCACAGCTCGATTGGGTGCCAGCGAACGGGACTAGCCTGAGTTCATCACACGTGACTGTCAGCGGCACAGCAATTGACGATGCAGGCATCAAAAGCGTAACCGTTAATGGTGAGCCAGTAACAACTACGGCCGTAAATCCAGGTGGGGTGTCTTTCAGCACAGAACTGTCTGTGGTGGATGGCGAGAATACGATTGAAGTAGTGGCAACTGATATCAATGACTTGGTCACTACAGAAACACGGATTGTGACGGTGACGCATAATCAGGTGCCTGTCGCGGTGATCAGCGCAGAACAGTTCGTTGAATGCACTGGCAAAGGCACGAGCGTGCAATTTGACGGTTCGTTGTCCAGCGATCCGGATGGAGACTCCCTGACCTACCTGTGGAGTGGGCCGTTTGGAACAGTTACAGGTATATCGCCGAGTGTAGTATTGAGTGTCGGAACACATGCCTTCAGTCTGACAGTAGATGATGGCCATGGCGGCAGTGCAACGGTTTCCACGCGAATCACTGTGCAGGATACCCAGGCACCCACCGTTAATGTGGGTGATGATGTTGTCCTTGAGGCCACTTCGGCAGCGGGTGCTGCCTATGTGCCGGTCGTCGAGGCGGTTGATAGCTGTGGCGAAGTTACTGTTACCCTTGCGCCTGCGTTAGCAAGTTATCCTGTAGGTGTTACAGAGGTGTTGGTGACAGCGACCGACACCGCTGCCAATAGCGCGTCTGATACCTTACTCATTACCGTGCAAGACTTGCCGTCAGATGACTCAGATGACTCAGATACGCAAAGCCCGGGCAGTGGTTTCGTTACCGGTGGCGGGATCTTCGATTCGCCGGCTGGCGCCAACCGACGCGATGTCCACCAGAGTGGTCGTGCCCGGTTCGGTTTTAATGCCAAGTACCATAAGCACGCCACTGTGCCCATGGGTCAGCTTGAGTTTCAGGTGGGGGGGATCAACTTCCACAGTTCGGATTACGAGTATTTGCTTGTGACGGGTGCGCGTGCAGAAATTAAGGGTCGTGGCACAGTAAATGGTGATTATGGTTCTGAGGACAACAATGGCTACAGCTTCCTGGTGACTGTAATCGATGGCCAACAAGCCGGCGGGGGCGGTGTTGACCGGTTCCGTATCGAAATCAGCGACAACGATAGCGGGCAGCTTGTTTACGATAATGTGTTTGAAGATGGCGCTACCGGTACACCGGCTGTGGAGCAGTTACAGATGATTACCCGGGGCAACATTGTTATTCATGACAAGAATAACGCCGCCGCGGCCCCGCAAAAACCCTTGAATATTGGCGCTGATGGTAAAGAGCGCCGGGTAGGCAAGATCAAGGGAATGCTGGAATCGTTGGCTCCACACCTTTGTCGGCTGCTTCCGGATGGTGTTTGTGGAGCATCTCGGTGATTTCATGGACGCGTCCTCTGGGGGCGTCGACCATCAGCAGGATTTGCCCCTGATTGATCTTTTCCTCGAAACTTTTCAGTCTAGAGTTGGGTATGCTGATACCTACCAGACCTGCCGCCCAGGTGCCGAACAAGGCGCCGGCAAGTGCCAGCATGGGTACGGTGCTGAGCCCGAGCTGACTACCCAGGTCGGTGTATAGATAGCTCAGCACCCCACCGACGAGACCGGTGAGGCCGCCTGCGATCAGACCCGTCCCCATGCTATGCAACAGATCGCTTTTCTGCAGCATGTTGGCTTCGTGGAGCTGGCCGAGTCCCATGTTGCGGCGGGCGAGAAAGTGAATGTGAGATGCCTCTATACGCGCCAACAACAGCTCATCCTCGATTTGTTCTGCCGATGCGGTATCTGGGACCATGAAATAGAGTCGTCTTCTCATGATGCGCCTCCTTGGGGAGTGCTCTTTCGTGAGGGCGTGGAAAACCGCCTTACTTTTAAGTATAGACCGTCTGTGGCCGTGTGGTTCGCGCGCTGTATGACATTTTGCTGTTCTAGCCACTGTTATCCATAGCAGCAGGATCGGGGTATGATGGGGTCAACAGCATAGCGGCAGATTTAAGAGGGATTCCCTGTGTATATCGGAACACTATTTATAGTGGCCGCGCCTTCGGGGGCGGGCAAGACAAGCCTGGTCAGGGCACTGATCGAGGGGTTGGACTACGCCGTGGTTTCGGTATCGCATACTACGCGTGCCATGCGTCCCGGCGAGCAGGATGGTATCGATTATCATTTTATTGACGTGGAGGCCTTTCACCAGATGATCGAGGATGGGGCGTTCCTGGAGGATGCGCGCGTCTTTGATAATTACTATGGGACATCGCAGCAAAGCGTCAAGGAGCAGTTGGCCAAAGGCCTGGATGTGGTCCTGGAAATCGACTGGCAGGGCGCCCAACAGGTACGCAAACAGATGTCCAATTGTCATTCCATATTCGTGTTGCCCCCCTCGAGGGCGGCCCTGGAAGAACGTTTGCGGGCCCGCGGACAAGACCCTGATGAAGTGATCGAACGGCGCATGCATGATGCCATAGCTGAAATGAGCCATTATCCCGAGTTCGATTACCTGGTGATCAACGACGATTTTGAGCGTGCACTGGACGATCTCAAGGCTATTCTCACAGCGCGTCGCAAGGCACAGGTCGTCCAGGCGGCCAGGCACAGTGACCTGTTGGCGGAACTGCTCGCTGATCCGATCTAGGGCCCCTGGTCGGTCGCTGACCATAAGTCATGGCGCAGGGATGCGGTGTAGACGGATCTAAGGATGGAATTAATCGGAGGCTCCCTAGCTAAGTATTTGAATATCGGCTATTCTTAGAGGTCCGCTCAATTGGTTTCAGGAATATCAGGAGAAGAGTAATGGCGCGTGTCACCGTCGAAGATTGTCTGGATAAAGTCGATAACCGCTTTCAGCTGGTGCTGGTGGCCAGCAAGCGTGCGCGCCAGCTCGCCATGGGCAAGGAACCCCTGGTGGCCTGGGAAAATGACAAACCCACAGTGGTTGCCCTGCGCGAGATCGCCGAAGACAAGATTGGCCGCGAAATCATGGATGAGGTCCCTGAGGAAAGCTTGTTTGATGAAGTGATCGTGGCTGATGAGGCCGCCGGCGCTGAAATGATCGCTGTGGCCAGCGATACCCCAGTAACGGAAGCTTCTGATGATAGTAAGGCCGATATCGATGCCAGCGACGCCACTGCTGCCGGGGACGTTAGCAGCGCACAGGACAGTGAGCAGCCGGATATCTGATACCGGTGTTACGCAGATGCCATGGTTGAGGCCGTTAACACATCGAGCGCTGCCGGGTTAAATGCGAGTGATTCGACACGATTTTTGATCAGCAACCTGTGCAGTTTGCTGGAAACCTACCTTGAACCTCAAGATATAAGAGATGTCTACCGCGCCTATCTGTTTGGCGCGCAAGCGCATCATGGTCAAACCCGCCTCTCCGGCGAACCCTACATCTACCACCCTCTGGCCGTGGCCCGCACCATGGCCGAGATGCGCCTCGATGCCAAAAGCATTATTGCTGCCATCCTGCATGACGTTATAGAAGATACGCCGACAGCAAAGGAACAGCTGGCCAGTGAATTCGGTGAAGAGGTTGCTGAACTTGTCGATGGTGTGAGCAAGCTGACACATCTGACCTTCGAATCCAAAGCCGAGGCGCAGGCCGAGAATTTCCGCAAAATGATGCTGGCTATTGTCCAGGATATTCGCGTCATCATAGTTAAGCTCGCGGATCGCCTGCACAATATGCGTACCCTGAGCGTGATGCGCCCGGACAAGCGCCGCCGCATTGCTCGTGAGACCCTCGATATCTATGCGCCTATCGCACAACGACTGGGTATGAATGGCATGCGCCATGAATTGGAAGCGCTGGGTTTTCAGGCGCTTTATCCGATGCGTTACCGGATTCTCGAAAACAGCGTTAGAAAGTCGCGTGGTAATCGCAAGGAGTTGATGAATAAGATTGAAACCACGATTTGCGGGCGTCTTGAGGAGGCTGGAATAGAGAGCCGTATCTATGGGCGAGAGAAAAACCTCTATAGTATTTACAAAAAAATGCGACAAAAAAAATTGTCGTTTGCCGAAGTGTTTGATGTGTTTGCAACGCGCATCGTCGTCAGTGGTGTCGATACCTGTTATCGCGTATTAGGTGTTATCCATAATCTGTATAAACCTGTGCCGGGGCGTTTCAAGGATTACATTGCGATTCCAAAGATCAATGGCTATCAGTCACTGCACACGGTGTTGTTCGGACCCCATGGTATACCCATTGAGGCGCAGATACGCACCGATGAAATGGACAGGGTGGCGGAATCGGGTATTGCTGCCCACTGGCAGTACAAGACAGGTGACAACAACCGTGACAAGGCACAGGCGCATGCGCGTCGCTGGCTGAGGGATGTGCTGGAAATCCAAAAACGTGCCGGCAATTCATTAGAGTTTCTGGAAAGCATCAAGGCCGATCTGTTTCCGGATGAAGTCTACGTGTTTACACCCGCGGGCGAGATCATGGAGTTGCCGCACGGTGCGACGGCAATCGATTTTGCCTATGCCGTGCATTCCGATGTCGGCAATACCTGCGTGGCGGTAAAGATCGATCGTCGCCTGGCACCCTTGAGTTCCGAGCTCGAAAGTGGGCAGGCTGTCGAGGTCATTTCGGTGCCTAGTGGCAGGCCGAATCCAGCCTGGTTAAATTTTGTTGTGACAGCAAAGGCGCGTTCAAATATTCGTCATTTTCTCAAACACCTGCAACGCGAAGAGGCGGTAACACTGGGCCAGCGTTTGTTAGACAAGGCATTAACAGCGCACGAGACAACCTTGGAAGACCTGGGTAAACGGCCGATCAAGCGCCTGCTCAAGGAATTGGCGTTAGCAGATATGGATTCGCTGCTGGAGAGCATAGGCATGGGTGACCGGATGCCGCAATTAGTGGCGCGGCGGCTTGCCAGTCCGGACAAGGCGGCCGGCCAGCGCAACAAGGCACGTCCTACCAAGGGTGGGGCCAAAGTACCGCTATCCATCAAGGGCACCGAGGGTATGGTTGTCAGTCTGGCAAAATGCTGCAACCCGATACCCGGAGATAACATTGTCGGTATTATGAGTTCCGGGCGTGGCCTGGTGGTGCATCGTGAGTCCTGCCGCAATGTCTCCGGTCGCAAGAGTACTCCGGATCAATGGGTCGATGTGCAATGGTCTGAACAAGCTGCAGACGAATTTTCAGCGGGCATACGTGTGCAAACCGCTAATCAGCGTGGCGTTCTGGCAACCCTTGCGGCCAAGGTTGCAGACCTTAATTCCAATATTGAAAATGTTTCTTTTGAGGAACGTGACGGCAGCACGACTACTATCACCTTCGTATTGAGCGTCAAGGACCGTAAGCATCTGGCGCGTATCATGCGGGTGGTGCGTGCTATTCCTGAAGTCTTCAAGGTCATGAGAATCAGGGGTTAACACGCTACACTGTGTCCGCTAAAGGGCGGGCTTGCTAATACCGTCTGTTTCAGAATATATATACGTTTACCATAAACTCGGAGATCATGATGCCCCGCTCTATCATCTCGACCGACAACGCTCCACAGGCTATCGGTACATACTCGCAAGCCGTCAAGACCAATAACACGGTTTATGTTTCAGGCCAAATCCCATTGCTGCCGCACACCATGGAACTTGTAGGGGGTGATATGGAGGCGCAGATTCGCCAGGTCTTCGATAATTTGCAAGCCGTTGCAATGGCAGCCGGTGGTAATTTCGATGATGTCGTCAAGCTTAATATTTTCCTAACTGATCTTGGTCATTTTCCATTGGTAAACGAAATTATGGCGGAGTACTTTCGGCAACCTTATCCGGCACGCGCGGCGATAGGTGTTGCGGCTTTGCCGAAAGACGCGGCGGTAGAGATGGATGCGATCATGGAGTTGCCTGAAGACAACGATCAGGATTGATCGCGGCTGGTGCCATCTGTCACAACACTGAGCGGTGTCGGGCCGCGTGTCGCTGAGCGGCTTGCCAGATTAGGTATAGATCGTGTCCAGGATCTGTTGTTCCATTTACCGATTCGTTACCAGGACCGTACCCGGGTCATACCCATGGGCAGCCTGCGTCCGGCAGATGAGGTAGTGGTAGAGGGTGTCGTGATGCATGCTGAAGTGGCATTTCGCAGACGGCGTAGTTTGCTGGTGCGTATTGCCGATGGTAGCGGTCAAATCACGCTGCGGTTTTTCCATTTCAATGCCACACAACAACAGAATCTGTGCCGGGGTGCACGCGTACGTTGTTTTGGCGAGACACGGCGTGGCCCCTCCAGCCTGGAAATGGTGCATCCGGAATATCGAGTTATTCAGAGTGATGAACCCGATGGTGTCGAAGAGCATCTGACGCCGATCTATTCCACTACCGAGGGTGTGCACCAGATCGGCTTGCGTAAACTGACATCACAGGCCTTACAGTGGTTGTCTTCGCATCACGATGAATTGTCTGAATTGATCCCGGATGATTATTTTCCAGGCGCATCGTTTCCGGCGCTTGCTGATGCGCTTCAATATATTCACAGACCGCCGCCGGATGCAGACATTGGACAACTGACTGAAGTCAGGCACCCTGCACAACGGCGGTTGGTTTTTGAAGAATTGCTGGCGCAGCAACTGAGCCTCGTGCGATTACGTGCGCGCCTGCGTAAGCAGTCGGCACCGGTAATACGTGTAGCGGATAAACTGTTGGATAGCTTTATGCAGGCCTTGCCGTTTGAACTTACCGGGGCTCAACAACGGGTTATCGAACAGCTGCGGGATGATATCCGCCAGGCACATCCGATGCTGCGCCTGGTGCAGGGAGATGTGGGTTCGGGGAAGACAGTGGTTGCCGCCGCAGCCTGCCTTAAAGTGGTGGAGGCGGGTTTACAGGCGGCATTGATGGCGCCCACAGAAATTCTTGCCGAGCAACACTACCGCAGTTTTGCCGGCTGGCTGGAACCTCTTGGCCTCAAGGTTGCCTGGCTGTCCGGTAAGTTGAAAGCCGCGCAACGCCGAGAGATGCTTGAGATGATCGCATCAGGTGATGCCAATGTCATCGTGGGTACTCACGCCCTGTTTCAGGATGATGTCACTTTTAAATCACTGGCGCTGGTGGTCATCGATGAGCAGCACCGTTTCGGCGTGCATCAGCGTCTGGCATTGCGCGAAAAAGGTGTCAGGGATGGCCGTTATCCACACCAGTTGATCATGACGGCAACACCCATTCCGCGCACCCTGGCCATGACCGCATATGCCGACCTGGATTATTCGGTTGTTGATGAACTGCCGCCGGGGCGTACACCGGTAAAAACAGTAGCGATTGCCGACAACCGTCGTGCCGAGGTCGTGGAGCGTGTCAGCCGTGCCTGCGGGCAGGGCCGTCAGGCCTACTGGGTGTGCACCCTGATTGATGAGTCCGAGGCATTACAGTGTCAGGCTGCCGAAGACGCCTATGCTTCGTTGACCGAGGCCTTGCCACATTTGGCGGTTGGGTTGGTGCACGGACGCATGAAACCCCAGGATAAAGAAGAGGTGATGCAGCGTTTCACGCAGGCAGGAATCGACCTGCTGGTGGCGACTACGGTGATCGAGGTTGGAGTGGACGTGCCCAATGCCTCGCTGATGATTATCGAGAATGCGGAACGTCTGGGTCTTGCCCAACTGCACCAACTACGCGGGCGCGTAGGTCGTGGCAACACCGAGAGCAGTTGCGTGCTTATGTATCGCACACCGCTGACTGCTAACGCGAAACAACGCATCGACGCCATGCGTAAAACCACCGACGGTTTTGAGATTGCGCGTATTGATCTCGAACTACGCGGGCCGGGAGAAGTGTTGGGTACACGGCAAACCGGCCTGATGCAGTTGCAGATTGCCGATATCGTGCGCGATCAGGAATTGTTGCCACGCATACAGGAGACTGCCAAACGCCTGCTGGCAGAGCACCCGGAATGTGTTGAACCATTGATACAGCGCTGGCTGGGGGATGCGGTACAGTTCGGTCAGGTATGAAGGCTGCATCCATCCACAGCTGGGACGTCTCGCCGACAGAGGCGCGCGCTATCCAGGAACGCTTGCGTGAGCGCGTGATCAGGGTTGATGATCTGCTACCGGTAAAATATGTCGCCGGCGTAGATGTTGGTTTCGAGGATAACGGTAGTATCACGCGCGCCGCCGTGGTGGTGCTGTCATACCCGGGTCTGGCTGGTGTGGATCAGGCCATCGCACGCCAGCCGACACGCTTCCCATATGTGCCAGGCCTGCTATCGTTTCGTGAAGCCCCGGCGGTGCTCGCCGCACTGAATAAAATTTCTACACAGCCAGATCTGTTGCTATGCGATGGCCAGGGTATTGCACACCCCCGCCGCCTTGGTATTGCCGCGCATCTGGGTGTGTTGTGTGATGTTCCCGCAATCGGTGTCGCGAAATCACGCCTGATAGGTCATCATGCTGAGGTTCCCGATGTGCGCGGTGCGTGGGTACCGTTGATAGATAAAGACGAGGTCATCGGGGCGGTATTGCGAACGCGGGTGCATGTCAAGCCGCTTTATATTTCTGTTGGCCACAGGATCAGTCTGGAGACTGCAGTCGATTATGTGATGTCCTGCACCACCCGCTACCGTTTGCCAGAAACCACCCGGCAAGCCGACCGCCTGGCATCACGGCGTTGAATCTTCACGTATACACAAATGCAGAGTCATGTGACAATGCGCTGATACCCTGTTGATATAAAAGGTCCGCCCATGTTGTTGCAGAAAAAACCGGTTAATGCCGTTAACGAATTGGTCAAGTCATACCTGAAAGACGCCTCGGCAGCCTGCCGGCGTGTAAATAAAAAAGTTGATCGTGAGGCGCTACACGATTTTCGTGTCGCTACACGTCGCTTGCGCACCATGCATAATGCCTACATCAAGTACCCAAAGAGTAAGGTGGAGGCGAAGGCCGACCATCTGCTGAAGCGGCTGGCCGATACCACCAACCGGGCGCGTGACTGTGAGGTGCAGCTGCTTTGGCTGCAACAGCAACGCAGTGCGTTGCAGCCAGACGAGCAACCAGGGTATGAGTGGCTGTATGAGCGTATCAGACAAAGCCTGGGCACTGAGTATCGCCACCTGCGTAACGGCTTGTCGATCCAGTTCGATGAGGTAAAAGAACTGCTGGGCAAGCAAAGGGCAAAGGCGGTTACAAGTGACAAGCCTGCTTTTCGTGAGCTGGCGGCTGGGAAGATAGAGAAACAGGCGCATAAGTTTCAGAAGCACATGCAGGCATACCAAAAAGGCAAGGGTGATGCCGCTATGCACAGGGCGCGTATTTCAGCAAAGAAGCTGCGCTATCTGGTTGAACCGTTGAGTAAACATCTTGAGGGTGCTGAGCCCGTAATCAAGCAGTTAAAAGCGACGCAAGAGGTGTTGGGCAAATTGCACGACCTGCAGTTACTTGCAGCCGAACTTGCGTCGGTGTCGAAACTGGTAGGCGCGGAACATTATCAGTTGCTCATGGAACAGTCCCTCGACGCGGACCCCTGTGAAGCAATGCCGCACGATGAGCGCCTGGCTGGTTTGGTCACGCTGGGGCGGACTGTACAACGGGAACGTTTATCACTGCTTGAACAGTTTAGAGATATGGCGGGTACCACGCCACTGGATGAGGTGTTGCCCCCGTTGATAGCACATCTGCATCAGACCAAGGCTGCTGCCTAGTCACATGGGCTGCGATCTTGCCGGGGTTATCTTTACCCTAGCGGATCAGTTCCAGGAACTCGCCGCGGGTACGGTCATTGTTGCGGAAGGTGCCCAGCATTGAACTGGTTACGGTGCGACTATCCTGTTTTTGTACACCGCGCATCACCATGCAAAAATGGCTGGCTTCGATGACAACCGCCACGCCATGCGCACCCAGGATGTCCATCAAGCCCTCGGCGATCTGCGTGGTCAACCGTTCCTGCACCTGTAACCTGCGCGCAAATACATCGATCACGCGTGCGATCTTGCTGAGGCCAATCACCTTACCATTTGGCAGGTAACCAACATGGGCGTGACCGAAAAACGGCAACATATGGTGTTCGCATAAAGAGTAAAATTCGACGTCCTTGACGATCACCATTTCTTCGCAATTCTCTTCGAAGAGGGCGTCCCTGACTACGTCCTCCACCGTCATCTCGTAGCCGCTGGTGAGGAAATCCATTGCCTTGGCAACACGTTGCGGTGTTTTAACCAGGCCCTCACGCCGTGGGTCTTCGCTCAGGCGTACCAACATATTGCGCACCAGTCCCTCGAATTCTTCGTCATAGACCTTGCCATTGGCCTCCAGGCTGCCGGCGTAGTGGCCGTTCTTGTGCAGCGTGTCCATGTCTTTCTTTTTAGTCATACAAGTTCCTTGCGCTGTTATCGAGGGCAGCGGATTGAATCATCGGGTCATCATACCAGACTTGCACGCGGGCTTTAAGTTGGTTGCGGACCATAAAATGTCCCGGTTATGTGTTATCCGGATATCATTAATTTCGGACTTCCTGTATTCACTTAAGTCGAAACTATGCGGTGAGATGTTGCTGTTTGTAATGCCACGAAAAATGTCTTGTACAAGACAGGCTTCTCAAAATTACGCTAACAAGCGACAAAGATGCGGGGCGGGCGAAATGCTCGCGATTTTTATTCGCCGATATTTAACAGTAATCCCTGTATGCGCGCGACTTGGAAAATCCTCAGGAATATCAGCATGGCAATAATTATGTAGACGACGTTAAGACCGGCCGCCATGAGAAAATGGTAGGTGGAAAAACTGTTATCGAGCAGAACGCTGCGCATACCTTCGAAGACATGACTGGAAGGTAGTGCGACGGCGATGCCCTGTGCCCAGCCTGGCAGTATCTCAATGGGATAATAGATGCCACTGATGGGGGCAATCGCAAATACTGCAACCCAGGCGAGGCTCTCGGCACCCAGGCCATATTTCAATACCAGCCCCGCAATGATGATGCCCATCGCCCAACCCATAACCAGCAGGTTCATAAAAAAGGCAATCAATGGTAGGCCCAGGTCAAAAATTGAATAATGGTATAGTGGTATTGCTAGCAAGGCAGCAGGGATGATGCCAACCAGGGTGCGGATCACACTGATGCCGATCAGTGACAGCACCAGTTCATAGGGTTTGAGTGGGCTGACAAACAAATGCCCCAGATTGCGTGAATACAGTTCTTCATAAAAGGGTAAGGTTACACCCAGTTGCGAACGGAACAGTACGTCCCATAACAATACCGCAGATATCAGCAAGCCGCTGGCCTGTGCAACTAATGTGCTGTGACCCATGAAGAATTTTGTGATCAGTCCCCACATGATCATTTGCACGGTCGGCCAGTAGGCCAGCTCAAGAATGCGTGGCCAGGAGCTGCGCAATAAGTAGGTATAGCGCAATATCATTGCAGCAATACGCATCATTGATCGTGTCATGCGTGATGGTCCTCGCGTCTTCTATGCCGTGCAACATCAAGGAACACTTCTTCAAGATTGGCGCGGCCATATTGGGTGATCAGTTGTTGCGGTGTGCCGCGGTCGACAATTTTCCCGGTGCGCATGATGAGCACGTCATCGCAGAGGCGTTCAACTTCGGGCATGTTGTGAGAGGCGAGCAAAATAGTAGCGCCGGTTTGTTTTTGATAGTCCTGTAATTTGCTGCGGATGCGGTCGGCGGTGTCGGGGTCGAGCGATGCTGTGGGTTCGTCCAGCAACAGCACTTCGGGTTTATTCAACAGGGCCTTGGCCAGCGCCACACGTGTTTTTTGTCCCGAGGACATATTGCGGTAGGGGCGGTCGATAAAACGGGCAAGCTCCATTTGTTCGGTAAGTTCAGCGATGCGCTGTTTCAGGTGCTTCACAGCATACAGGCGGCCATAGACCTTAAGGTTCTGGCGCACGCTTAAGCGTTGCGGCAGGTCAACATAGGGAGAGGAATAATTCATGCGTGGCAGGGCGTCATAGCGATGCTGCAGCATGTTGACACCCATTACGGTAATGGTACCGGAAGTGGGTGTCAGCAACCCCAGCAGCATTGCCAGTGTAGTGGTCTTGCCGGCGCCGTTGGCGCCGAGCAGCGCACAGGTGCTACCAGTTTTGACATCAAAACTTATGTCATCGACTGCACACAGTTTGTCGTAACACTTGCGTAGTCGTTCGGCGCGTATCGCGGTGTCCATTGATATGTTGTGGGTGGCTGGTGAACCGCTAATAGAGGACCCTTAACTGCAATTTCATGAGGGCCGTGGAAGTAGATAGATCATACCGTTCTGTATTTGTACTTTCAGTGCTGTCAGATTCTGGTCGACGCAGGGCCCGGCTATACACAGACCGTTTTCGATCTGGAACAGGGCCATATGCGTGGCGCACATAATATGCGTGTCGTCTTCATCCAGGAATTGATCCGGTGACCAGTCCAGTGGGCTGCCAGTATGTGGGCAACGATTGATATAGGCATAGGCCTGCTCGCCCTTGCGAACAACAAATATGTCATCTTCAATGTCCTCGAGTGCGATCCCCCTGGTGCCGGGGTCGTTTAGCTCATCGAGTGAACAGAGTGCGATCTTGTAGGTTTTTTCTGACATATTTCCCATTTATCCATCCCAATTTTCCATTCAGCCCTTGTTTGCTGGCATTGTGTAAGGCACATACCCTAACATAATAAACAGGATATGTAGGGAGATGCATGGATGATCAAGCGAAGGTTTTTTGCGACACCCCAAGAAGCTGAGCAGGCATTTTATAGCGCCTTCGAACATGGCGATATTGACGCCATGATGGCGGTATGGGCAGATGATGATGACGTCGTCTGTATCCATCCGGGCGGTCGGCGTATTACGGGGCGTTCATCAGTGCGCCGCAGCTGGCGTGATATTTTTGCCACCGAGCAAAAACTGGCTGTCAAAGTCGAAGATAATCATGTCACGTATGATAAGCAGCTGGCGATTCACATGCTTAAGGAAAATATTGCTATCGATGGACAGTTGCGAGGCGTGTTGCTGGCAACCAATATCTATCGGCTAGTCGATGGTGGCTGGCGCATGTTGTTGCATCATGCCTCAGCTGATGGTGAGAGTGTTCCCGAAGCAGACGTTGTGATATCGGAAACCCTGCACTGACCAGAGAGTTGTTTAGATATAGTAAAAGATCAGGTAAGCGCCCAGCAGTATCGCGATCCATAAAACCATGCTGCCGGTCGGCCAGCTGCGCGACAGCGCACCTTGCGGCCCATGATGGCGGAACAGGTTAGCGATCAGACGCTTGAGGCGTGCACGCGCGCGTCTTTCCAGGTCGTTGCGGGCATCACTGGTCTTGCCGGTGAATTCACGCAGCAGAATGGCGCCGAAGCGCCGGTAGAACCAGTCGAAATCCAGGCTCAGGGTAAGCGTACGTTTCATCTGTGGCAACATCACGAAGAACGCCAGGCCCGCAAACAGTAATAGCTGGAATTGGGCGACGAGATGTGCACCGGTGTACGGTTGGTAGTTCACAGGGAAAGGCAGTAGTGCGTAAAGTGGTTGTGGATAGACACCTATCGCGATACACAGGAAGGTAAAGAGCCACATGGCGATGCGCATATTCCAGGGCGGATCATCCGGGCGTAGTCCGGAATCTTTCTGAAAAAACACGAACCACGGAAATTTGATGCCGGCATGCAGGAACACACCAGCGGATGCCGCAGTAATTATAAACCAGACTAGCGCCAGATGCTGATCGGCCGCGGCCTGGCCGATCATCGATTTGGTAACAAAACCAGATGTAAACGGAAAAGAGGAAATCGCCAGAGCGCCGACGATACCGCAAAGCGCGGTGATCGGCATGCTTTGGAAAAGCCCGCCAAGGTCAGTGCATTTGCGCTTGCCAGTCATGTATAACACGCTGCCCGCTGACATGAGCAATAACGCCTTGTAGATGATATGTGCGAAGGCATGGCCTGCCGCACCGTTGAGGGCCATCTCGGTGCCGATGCCGATACCCGCTACCATGAAGCCAACCTGGTTAACAATACTGTAGGCGAGGATGCGGCGCATGTCGTTTTCCAGCAGCGCATAGATAATCCCGTACATCATCATGTACAGCCCAACATAGACGAGTATCTCGGCGCCGGGGAACCCAACCAACAAGGTATAGACTGCGGTCTTTGTCGTGAATGCCGATAAAAAAACCATGCCACCAGGGCTGGCTTCGGGATAGGCATCGGCGATCCACGCGGATAAGGGGGGTGCGCCGGCATTGATGAGGAAACCAATCAGCATCAGCCAGGTGCCTATGCTGTCAGGTTGCATGGCCTGGAATGCAATAGAGGAGGTGGCGTGGATGTGTGCAACGATGCCGATCATCAATACCACGCCGCCAAACAGGTGCACCATCAGGTAACGCATACTGGCCCGATAGGATGCCCTGCTGCCCGCAGCCCACAATACCGCAGTTGAACCCAGCGCCATCAGTTCCCAGAAGATAAACACGCTGATGAGGTCACCTGCAAAGGTAACGCCGATAGCGCTGCCGGCATAGGCATAGGCTGCAGCCAGTTCGGTGGTAGAGGATTGGCGCAGGGCAAACACGCCGCCAGCGAAGGCCATGACACTGAATACTGTGGCGAATAATCGACCCGCGCGGCTGCTATCGAGGGGTTGTAGTTCATACTCCAGAAACGGCAGGCTGAGATTGCTGCCATCGGGAACCAGCCACACCACCAACAAACATAGTAGCGGCGCAGCGACAACCAGTGCGTCGCGCAGGCGGCCGCGCAACAGAGGCAGCAGACACGCGGCTGCGATCAGGATCAAGCCTGGTGGCAGGCTACTCGTCATAGTAGCTATCCTTGCGCTTGAGGAAAATCCCGAGCACCTTGGCTATCACTACCATGGCGACGCAGGTGATAAATCCATACCAGGCATAGAAGCCAAAGCCGGCCTCAATACCGAAATAATCGTGTTGGTGGATGAAAAAATTAGCTACCAGGGTGAGTGCAAGTATCACAATTAATACTGCCCATAACAGACGAATGGTTTTGGGTCTCACCAGCCAGTGCTGTTGTGGCTTCATGCGCCAACTCCTGCCAGTTGTTGTGCCAGGGCTAATGGAATTTGCGGAAACAGAAACATCAGCAGGGTCAGGCACGCAGTGATGAGTAGCGCTATCACCATGGGTAACGGGGATTCACCGTGAGTGTTGGCTGCATCCGAGGTCTTGAAAAACGCTGCATAGATAATTGGAATGAAATAGGCTGCGTTCAAGAGTGTACTGATAATTATGATACCAATGGCAAACCATTGCTGTGCATCAACAGCGCCCAACAAAAGATACCATTTACTAATAAAGCCCGCTGCCGGAGGTACACCTATCATCGACAGGCTGCCGATAGCAAAGGCGCCCATGGTCCACGGCATACGGTAGCCGATACCGTTTAACTGGCTGACCATGGTTTTCCCGGAAGCGGTATAGATTGAGCCGGCAGCGAAGAATAGGGTGATCTTGCCAAAGGCATGCGCCACGATGTGCAGGGCGGCGGCGGCGACAGACAACGGTGCCAGGATAGCGGTCGCCAGTACCACATAGGCGAGTTGACTGACGGTGGAATAAGCGAGACGTCGTTTAAGGTTGTCCTGCCGTAGCGCTATCACTGACGCCACAATGATGGTGAAAGCGGCGGCATACAAGAGCCATTGGGCACTGGATTCGCTGCGTAGCAAATCCAGGCCAAAAATATAGACGATGACTTTCACAACTGTAAACACACCTGCTTTTACCACGGCGACCGCATGTAATAATGCGCTGACCGGGGTGGGTGCAACCATCGCAGCCGGCAGCCAGCGATGGATAGGCATCAACGCGGCCTTACCGATGCCGTACATATATAACAACAACATGATACCAACAGCCGGACCTTGCAGTTTGCCGTTGAGGAGACCGCCGGGTGTAAACTCAGTGCTGCCAGTGACCTGCCAGGTCCAGATGATGGCGACCAGTAACAAGGCTATCGAGGTGCTAATCAGTATGCCGAGATAAACACGTCCCGACTTCATGGCGTTTTCGCTGCCGCTGTGTGTCACCAGAGGGTAGGTCGATAGCGTGAGTGCCTCATAAAATATGAATAGTGTCAGTAGATTGCCGGCGAAGGCGATCCCCATCACGCTGGCAATTGCGATCGCAAAACAGATATAGAAGCGCGTCTGGTTTTTTTCGTTATTGCCACGCATGTAACCAATCGAATACAACGAATTGACAGGCCACAACAAGGCCGCCACGCTGGCGAACATCATGCCCAGGGGCTCTACCTGAAAGCGGATGCTTAGGCCGGGCAACATCTCGATCCAGTTCAGGATGGGTTGCTGTCCATTCAGGACAGCGGGTAACAAACTACTGACCGTGAGCAATAACGCCAGCGAAGCCAGCAGGGTCACGGCTTCGCGCAGATTTGGGTGTTTGCCCGTGAGGGCGATCAACACGCCAGCCAGCAGGGGGATGGTAATTGCCAGCAAAATGGCAGTCTGCGCTGTGATCATAGACCGCCGCCCCAGAGGCGCAATACAGCAAGTTTCGCGGTGCTGGTACTGAGTGAGCTGTCGATGCCGAAGTAGTAGCTGGCACCAATCAACAGCCAGGTGGGTAACAGTAATGACAGGGGCGCTTCTTTGATACCACTATTTTCGTCTGTTGCGGCGTGGAAATAAGCGACCTCGATGACGCGCCAGATATAAATTACGGCAAGCAGGGAAGTGAACACAATAAGCATTACAACCGGCCACCAGCCCTTTTCCAGGGCCGCCAGTATTAAATACCATTTGCTGATAAAACCGACGCTCGTGGGTACACCGATGAGGCTTAAGCCACCTGCAACGAACGCGGCCATCGTCCACGGCATGCGTTTAGCGATTCCGGCAAGCTTGTCCAGTTCGACTGAACCGACACGGTACATGATGGCGCCGAGTGCCAGAAACAACCCGCCTTTCATCAACGCATGATTAAAGATGTGCAGGATGCTGCCGGTGAGACCTGTTGCAGAGGCCATGCTGATCCCTAATGTCATGTAACCGATTTGCGCTACGCTGGAATAAGCCAGCAGGCGTTTCACATTAGTTTGGAAGATCGCCACCATGGACATCGCCAACAAAGCAACCACAGACAAAGGTAATAAAATCAGGTCAAGACGCATCTGTCCGAAGGTGAAATCGACGCCTTGTACCGTGAACATGAAACGCAGCGCAACATAGAGTGCGACCTTGGTCGCTGTTGCGGCCAATAGCGCGGTAGCCGCGGACGGTGCATAGGCGTAAGCATTGGGTAGCCACAGGTGCAGCGGCAGCAGTGCGATTTTGAGGCTAAGACCGACAGTCAGAAAGGCGGCGGCGGCACGTATGGTGCGCGTATCGGACACCGCGGGCAGGCGTTGCGCGAGGTCGGCCATGTTGAGGGTGCCGGTCATCATGTACATCAGGCCGATGCCGATGAGTATGAAGGTGGCGCCGATGGTGCCCATCACCAGGTACTGGAAAGAGGCCGTCAGCGCGCGCCGATCTTTGCCCATGGCGATCATTGCATAAGTTGATAACGACGAGATTTCCAGAAACACGAACACGTTAAAGGCGTCGCCGGTAGCGGTGATGCCCAACAGGCCGGTGATACAGAGCATCCAGGCCGAATAAAATAATGGGATTGTATCCTCAGCGATCTCGTGTTCGACGCTCAGACGCGCATAACTGGTAACGACCGCTGCGATGCCGCTGACGATCAGTAGCACCAGGGTGTTGGCTTCATCGAGTCGGTATTCGATGCCCCAGGGGGCTGCCCAGCCACCGATTTCATATGAAATTACACCGTTAGACAGCACTTCATGCAGCAGCACGCCCGCAATGACAAGAATGATCCAGCAGGTAAGTGCTGCGATGCTCCAGACGAGGCGCGGCGACCTGAATAATACGCAAAGCGGTGCAACCAATAGAGGGATGACGACTTGCAATATGGGCAGGTGGTTGATCATTCTGCGTCTTCATCCTGCTGGTGTATCTCGTCCTCGTTGACCGTGTTGTAGGTCTCGTGTATGCGTACGACGATCGCGAGTCCCAGTGAGGTGGTGGCAACACCAACCACAATGGCAGTGAGAATTAATACATGTGGCAGTGGGTTTGAGAATCGAGTAATACCTTCGGCCAGGATAGGTGCCGTACCACCGCTGACCTTGCCCATGGAGATGAAAAGGATAAAAACCGAGGTCTGAAAAATGTTCAGCCCGATAATTTTTTTAACCAGATTTCCGCAGGAGATCACGATATAAAAGCCCGCCATCATCAGCAGGATCACGATCCAGTAGTTGTATAGGCCGAGCAAATCCATGCGTCGTTATTTTCTACCGGCAAACATATAAAAAACCATAATCATCACGGCGGCGACGGTGATGCCGACACCCAGCTCGACCAGCAGGATGCCCAGGTGCTGGCCTGCCAGCGGGTTGCTGCCCAGCACGTTGTAGTCGAGATAATTGCCCCCCAGTAAAAGTCCGGCGATACCGGTACCAGCATAGAGCAATACTCCTAATGCGACGAATACCCGAATACGTTGCGGTGGCAACACGCGTTGCGTCTTCTTCAGACCATAAACCAGGGCGTATAGAATGATGCCGGCGGCGAAGATGACACCGGCCTGAAAACCGCCGCCCGGTCCGTAATCACCGTGAAACTGTACGTACAGGGCAAACAACAGTATCGGCGGCAGCAGGAGATCGGTGATCACGCGCAGCACAGGATTACGTTTCATGCTCATCATCCTGTTTGTCTTTACGAGAGCGCCCCAACAAGAGCATTACACCGATGGCTGCAGTAAACACCACGGTAACCTCGCCCAGCGTGTCATAGCCACGATAACTCGCGAGCACGGATGTCACGATATTGGGTGGCCCGACTTCCTGCGCTGACTGTTCGATATAACGGGGGGCGACATGCTGATGTACAGGCGCCGCAGGGTCGCCGAAGCGCGGCATATCGAGTGTTGCGTAAATCAATGCCGCGCCGGTCAGTGTGACCACGCCCAGTGGCAACCAGCGTGTGTGATGGCTTTCCTGTGAATGCCGGCCGACCAGTGCCAAAGTGCTGAGAAACAACACGGTGGTGATGCCTGCGCCGACAGCGGCTTCGGTAAACGCAACATCCACGGCGTCCAGTGTCAGGAAAAAACTGGCGCTCAACAGGCTGTATATACTCGTCAGCATTACCGCCGCAAACAGGCTGCGCAGTCGTACGATGGCGATGGCCGAGACGGCCATCAATGCCAGCAG
Organism: uncultured Gammaproteobacteria bacterium; assembly: GCA_947258875.1. Lineage (GTDB taxonomy): Bacteria > Pseudomonadota > Gammaproteobacteria > CAMYKB01 > CAMYKB01 > CAMYKB01. The sequence continues at coordinate 58,610 of CAMYKB010000020.1, forward strand.
GAAGATGTCGATGAGTGTGTTTATGGTGCTACCTCGTCCGTGTCCGCCGCGACGTCGGGTTTCATGCCACCATGCAAGGCAGCACGCGCCAGCGCGTGCATGGCCGTGGGTCCGGTAAGAAACAGGAACAGTAATATCAAGATCAATTTGAGGGTCACCAGTGTCAGGCCGGCCTGTAACATCAGCCCCAATAACAACAATATGGTGCCGAGGCTATCAAGTACACTGGCGCCATGCACCCTGCAGAAGAAATCGGGTAGCCTGATCAGGCCGATACCGCCGGTTACACAGAACAAGCTGCCAGCCATCAGCAGTACCCAGCTCAGCAGGTCGACCAGCACCGCCATCAGTTTTGTTGCTCCTCAGGGTTATCGTCTGTAGCGGTGTCTCCGAGGCTGCCGAACTGGAAGAATTTCAGCACTGCCAGGGTGCCGATGAAGTTGATCAGGGCATACAACATGGCCAGGTCCATGAAATCAGGCCGGCCGCTGAGAAAACCCAGCACCGCGATGAACAGCACCGTGGCTGTGCCGAAACTGTTTAGTGCCAGAACACGATCATAGATGCTCGGGCCTATCAGGCCGCGGAGTAGTGCCAGCGACATCACTACGAATAACGCCAGTGTCGCAATCGCGAACATTATTTCCGGGGCTCCAGTGCACAGACACGCCGGTCCATTTCGCCCCGCTTCAGTTGCGCGGTGGATTCATGGTTGAGTGAATGGACTTCGATTTGGTTCGCGTCGACCTGGATACTGAGTGTACCCGGAGTGAGGGTAATGGAGTTGGCGTATACAGTGACGCCCAGTTCAGTCGCCTGACTGGCATTCACGCGCACCACATTGGGGTTAATGGGGAGGGCGGGGCTCAGAATACGCTTCGCGACGTCAATGTTGGAGAGGAGGATCTCACGACTGAACCAGGGTAAATATTTTAGTAGGCGCAACAAAATGCCAATCGAATGCTTATCTGAATGAATAACGTCGAGGCGCAGGGCAAGGGCCACAACGCCGATACAACTGATGATGCCAAAGGTCACTAGCAATACGGTGTAGTGCCCCGACAGAACAAGCCACAGCACCATCAGTATCAAAGCCGGAATAATGATTCGCATTAAAATGGAATGCCCAGATAGTTATCTAATATCTTACATGGTTATAGTGGTGTATTTTTACATATAAGTGCCGCGCACGCATACCGTACCATGACTATTGGCCGTGTAGCTCTAATTATCGGGGGGCAGCGGGATAAACTTTAGCGCGTGTCGCCTGCTATTGGTGGCTGTGAAGTCGTCAAATATAATTCTTGATCCAGCTCAATAGGCCGCGTGTATCCATGGCGCCCGCCTGCCGCGCAACCTCCTGGGCATTTTTAAATACTACCAACGTGGGAATACTACGAATTCCATAGCGGGTAGCTACAGCCTGTTCAGTTTCGGTATTAAGCTTGGCAAGACGTACCCCAGGCTCAAGTTGTGCGGCGGCTTGTTCAAATGCGGGTGCCATCATCTTGCAAGGCCCGCACCACTGCGCCCAGAAGTCAACCACAACGGGGATATCGTTACGGGAGACATGCCGCTGGAAACTGTTGCTGTCCAGCTCAAGCGGTTGAGCTGTGAACAGTGGCTGCTTGCATTTCCCACACTTCGGGTCATCGCCGAGTTTAGAGGCGACAACACGGTTAGTGGCGCTGCAATGCGGGCAGACAATATGTGCCGGTGCGGTCATTTTTAAAATCCTGTAAATCCGAGGTTGCTGCAAATATTGGGTTAAAGCGCTTCGATTTCAAGCAATAGGCGTAATCAAGGCTATGTTTGGTTGTTAATTATTTCACATTTTATATGTAACTCAATCACCGCGAATAATATTTTGAGTGCCTAGGATAGCAGCAGCATGAAATAACCGAATTATATGATAATTCTGCATAACGGAATATTTGATAACTCATAAACAGATAACAAGGAAGAATGAATCATGCATACCTTTATAAAGTTCTCAGTACTGGCAGCCTGCCTCATTATAACGGGTGTCTCTTATGCTAACTGCCCTGTTGAGCTGGACGAGAACCATGCAATGGATTGCATCGTGATCGAGGGGGCGGGTGATGAGTATGTTGTAGAAGTACCCGTTGTTGACACCAAATATGCAACCGCTACGGTGATGGGTGATGGGCTGCAACATCAAGATATGTCAGACAGGAAACACATTAATTGTGAATGACGAAACTGCCCTTGAACTCAACGGCAGTTTCGTTGTTATAAAGAACGTGTGCTGTTAACCAAAGCCGCGCGCGTCCTTTATCCTGAAAGGCTTCCAGTGCCGTATTGATCTGTTCTGGATATTCACTCGAACACATAATAGTAAAGTCACCTTTCACGGGCTTGTGATAGGTGATTTCACCTTTATGAATCACGATATGCCCTGCCAGTCCAGCCTCCTGTAATCGGCTGTGCAGTAATGCCCAGCCTGCTACCGCGCAGATGGCATACAGGCTGCCGCCAAAGGCCGTGGATTTATGGTTTATGTTATTGGATAGCGGTGCGTGCAATGTTACGGCTTCGCCGTTATAGGATTCGACAGTCACACCCATATCTTTAGTGAGAGGGATTTGCTGGTGTAACAGCTCTTCGAGGGTCGATTTAGAAGCGCCCATCAATTTTGCCCGAATACCCGTTTAAGTAAATCGGTGGTTCTCCGGGCGGGGTCCTGCCTGATTTTTGCCTCCTCGATAGCCAGATAATGGAACACGCCCTCCATACCTTTCTGCACCACATGATTGGTCAGGTCGGCCTTGATATCGGGCACAAAGGGTAGTGATGTGTATTTGCCCATGGCCTTATCATAGCTGCGAACTGCCCCCACTTCCGCAAGACTGTTGTTCACTATAGGCTGCATCTCCGCCGCCAATTGTGGCGACATCTTGTTTTGGAAGTAACGCGTTGCAGCATCGTCAGGGCCTTTGAAAAGCGCCTGCACATCACTCAGTGTCATTTGTGCAATGGCATTAATAAAGAGCTGCTTGGCGCGTGGCGTTGCGGCCTCGGCGGCTTCATTAAGTTTGAGTTCCAGATCACCCATCATGGAACCCATGCCGAACTGATCCAGTGTTGTCTTCACCGTTTTCAGGTTTTGCGGCAGCGGGATATGAATGCTGGGATCATTGTTGAATCCACCGCTGCGGCCCAGTTGCGTGACCACATTGTCGGTGCCGACGCGCAGGGCTTCCTTGAGGCCGGCGCTGATATCGCTATCACTCAGCAGGGTCTGCGTTTGTGGTTGGCCGAGTATATCGCCCAGCAGCTCCTTACCCTGATCGAACCAGCCCGCATGGGCTGATATGCCGTAAGTCATGCCTGGAATGCACAATAACAAGGCACCGTATTTGAGTCGTTTCAGCATGTTGGGTGATTGCTTCAGGGTTAGTGGCATATCAGGCCTCCCGGTTCGGTTTATCAAATTGTACCAAGAACAGTGGCCGGTACGTTAGTTTCAGTGTAGTTACTGGGGAATGCGAGAGGCTGCTAAGTAGGGTGAATAAACCCGGTGTTATCCTGACCATAAATGGTTTTGACTCAGGCTATTCACCCCTGGTGTATTTAAAATAACTGTCCTGGATAGTTCTTTGGCTGGAAACGCTCGAACGATGGTGCGTGATGGAAAATGCTGGAATGAACAAATGGCTTAACAGGTTGACTTTGGATCACAGTCGCTTGTTAGCCATTTAAAATGGTAGTAGCTCCTGTAATTAATACGACACTTATACATTTTTGTTTCATAACGCCTGAGTTCAGCAGCATTTGAGGCGACGCCCGTTGTTTGCTGTAGCAAAAATGGGTGGCGGGTCAAATGTCCGCTGCAACGATTTGTTGGGTACCAGCGCGCCGATCACCCGACACCCAACATCTTTAGAAACCGTATCAACACTCTCGCTGGCAATGGCACTGGCTTGACGATTACGGTATCAGTCACGACTTCTTGCCGTTTGCCTTGGGTCTTAGTTAAGTCTGCACTGACCTCACTCAATATCTCGACGGGGAGAAGGAGGCTCGCTTCCTCTGGTTGATAGGTAGTACCCCGTTCGTAAACAACTGAAGGTGCTTTGGACATCTCAATGTGCGAACCCAGAATCGCAGATACTTCGTGACTCGAAGCGAATTGCACCAGTTTTTGTAGACTAGTCAGATATTCATCCCAATCCAAAACCGAAATTATTCCGGGATATATGGTGTCGCCGGTTAGCAACCATTTCGTGTGGGAATCGTAAACGGCTATACTTTCAGCCTGGTGACCTGGAATCGGGAAGATGCTCAATTTTCGGTTACCAAGATCGACAGTTCCAGATTCAGCTGAAGCTAAAAAACCATCGACGCCGTCTTGGTTTGGCTCCACCAGTGTCACATGCGGCATGCCCTTGAATTGAGCATCTGCGGCCTTGTGATCTCCATGACTGTGAGAATGAATGACTAGAATTTTTAACGGCTGGGATTGATCAGACTTCCGCTTCTCAACGAGACCACGCACCGTTTCATAAAGGGGAAACTTCTCCGCCTCCTCAGTTGCCCCAGTGTCTTGAACTAGAACGGTATGCGTCCCGAACAATACGTAAATGAATGGCGCTTCATAGTCCACGCATTTGTTCTGCCGCAATACGTAGGTATCTTCGTCGAACTCGTAAGTTTCAATTGCGGGATCTTCATTAGTTGAACAATCCTGGGCTCCGTGTATCCAGCGGTGACTGGCGAGAGCGCCATTTCCACCTGCTGCATGAGCCAACG